>JAYOMZ010000018.1:0-20637 GCA_038121125.1 Alphaproteobacteria bacterium | reverse complement strand
TGATGCTGCTGGGCACGCTAAGCGGCGTGGAAATGGGATTGTCGCTGGCCGGTATTCCGCATCAGTCAGGTGGTTTGGCAACCGCTATGAGCTATCTGCAGGAAACCGGTTCATAAGGAAAAAACTGGCGCAAGCCGGGCAAGATGATGAAGGATAGATATCATGTCGCAAACAGAGCATAATTCAGAAGTAGAACTGATTTTCACTGCTGAAAATGGCGTAGGCATTATTACCCTGAACCGCCCGCACAGGCGAAATGCGCTAACCTTTGCAATGTATGATCGCATCAAGCAAATTTGCAGCCGGGCAGGCAAACACGATGATCCTGATAATCTGCGCGTGCTGGTCTTTATGGGCGGCGGGGATGCTGCCTTTGCGGCCGGAACAGATATCTCGCAATTCAAAACTTTTACCCGGCCGGAAAAAGATGCAATCAATTATGAAAATATGATTGAAGAGGTACTGCACGAAATAGAAAATTGTAACGTGCCTACCATTGCTGCCCTTAACGGATTTGTGACCGGCGGCGGGGCGGCGATTGCAGGCTCGTGTGCCATTCGCATCGGCAGCCGGTCTATTCGGGTGGGTGTGCCGATTGCCAAGACGCTGGGGAATTGTCTGGCGATTGCCAATCTGCGCCGTTTTGTCCAGCTGATAGGGGTTTCCAGAACCGCGCATATCTTGCTGACCTCCAGCCTGATTGATGCTGATGCCGCCTTGCAGGCCGGCTTCATTACCGAACTGCATGAGGATAAAGAGGCGGTAGAGGCACGGGCGATAGAAATGGCACAATCCATGTGCAAGGCTGCCCCCCTTACCCTCAGAGCCACGCTGATCGGACTGCGGCGGTTGCAAAATGCCGCCCCCTTGCCAGAGGATCATGATTTGATTCAGATGTGCTTTGGCAGCGCTGATTTCAAGGAAGGCATTTCTGCCTTTTTTGAAAAACGCCCGGCAAATTGGCAAGGGAAATAACCCTAAATCATTTCGTCTTTGAGAAAAGCGATAAGCAAGGCAATTATTTGCCTTGCATCTGTGCTTGCACTGCAAACGTTATTTGGTATACCATTTTAGACAAAGTGGTTTTAACAACCGGATTTGGTGTGTTTCAGGGCGCTTTATTTAGGGGAGTTAAGCTGTCCGGGGTGATAGCATAATAAAGAAGCAGATTTAAGAAAGTTCAAAAGATGACACAGGCGCAATATCAGGGTATCTGGCCGGTAGCCCCCACCCCGTTTCATGAAAATGGCGAGGTAGATTATGAGGGCATGAAAGCGGTTATCGATTGTATGATTGATCAGGGCGTGGATGGCATCTGTGTTCTGGCCAATTTTTCAGAACAATTTTTAATTTCAGATGATGAACGCGAAAAACTGACACGGCTAAGCCTGGAACATAGCGCTGGCAGAGTCCCCGTCATTGTTACCATCAGCCATTTTGCAACAAAGATTGCGGTGGAACGCGCCAGGCTGGCAAAATCGCTGGGGGCAGAGGCGGTGATGATGATGGCGCCCTATCATGGCGCCCTGCTGAAAGGCACGCCCCGGCAAAGCTTTGACCAGATAAAAGCGGTGGGCGAAGTCGGCATTTCCATCATGATTCAGGATGCCCCGCTATCGGGCGTGGATTTACCTGTCCCTTTGCTGGTGCGTATGGCCCATGAAATCGAAATGGTCAAAATGTTCAAAATTGAATGCGCCGGGGCAGCGGCAAAATTGCGCGCGCTCTGTGCGGAAGGCGGACAGGCGATTGAAGCCCCCTTTGATGGCGAGGAAGCAATTACCTTGCTGGCAGATCTGGATGCCGGGGCAAGAGGGTCTATGACCTCTGCCCTGATACCCGATTTAATTCGTCCGGTTATTTTTGACCATTTGGAAGGACGCCGCGAACAGGCTATTGCCGGCTATAGCCGTCTGTTGCCGGTGATAAATCATGAAAATCGGCAATGCGGTTTTCGCGCAACAAAGGCAGCCATGGTCGAAGGCGGTGTAATAAAATCTGATTTTTGCCGCCACCCGATAGAGCCATTGCATCCGCAAACAAAGGCAGGCTTGCTGGAGCTGATGCGCCCGCATGATCCGTTGGTGCTAAAATGGGGGCGCTAGAGCAATGCGCAAAGGCCCCTCATTAAGCAAAATTATTGCGGAAAGTGATGTGCAGGTTGTACCCAGAAAGTCCTTGCGTGAAGATACAGCAGATGCCTTGCGCGAACTGATTTTGCTGGAAAAACTGCCGCCTGGCACTTCTATCCCGGAACGTGACCTGGCCGAAGCGATGGGGATCAGCCGCACACCGATGCGCGAGGCAATGCGGATGCTGGAAAGCGAGGGGCTGATAGAATATAGCCGCACCCGCAGACCCTTTATTGCCAATCCTTCTTTAGAAACCATTCGCCAGAATTTGCAGGTATTGGGCACATTGGAAGCGCTGGCAGGCGAGCTGGCCTGTAAAGAGGCATCTGATGCCATATTGAAAAAGATTGCCGATTTAAATCATTTTATGCAGGAAAAATCCGATAGCGCAGATGCGCTGACCTTTTTCAAGGTGGATATGCAATTTCACCGCGCCATTGTTGAAGCAAGTAACAATGCGCCATTGATTGAAACCCACCGCCATTATAATGCCCGCCTGTTTCGCGCACGATTTGTGTCCTCGCGGATGCACGTACAGCGCGAAAATACCCTCAACCAGCATCAAAGAATTACCGATGCCCTGTTGAGCCGTAATGCCGACCAGGCGGCGATAGAATTGCGCGGCCATTTGGAAACAGCAATAACCAATATCGCCAGCACGACAGATGAAGACAATGATGATGCCAAATAAGGCATAAACACCAATTATAAACATGAAAAAGACAGGATAGTTGAGATGAGCAAACCACGTATCGGTATTATTCCAGGTGATCCGGGCGGTATTGGCCCCGAATTGATCGCAAAATTACTTAGCCAGCCTGAAATACGCGAAAAAGCAGATATTCTGCTGATCGGCGATGGCCATCTATTTCAACTTGGCCAGCAACAGGCTGGCACAGAATTCGAGATGGAAAAATGCGACCCGCACGACCAGGCCTGGACCGAAATATCCGGCTTTGCACATTTTGACCAGCAGACCATTGAGGCCGACAAGATTACCCATGCCGAAGTCAGCCTGGCCAATGGCCGTTCGGCATTGGACAATCTGAATACCGCCCTGCGTCTGGCACAAGAAGGCATCATTGATGCCATCACCTTTGGCCCTTTTAACAAGGCGGCATTGATACAAGCTGGTCTCGGCCATGAAGATGAGCTGCATTATATGGCAGAATTTCTGGGTGTAGAGGGATATATCTCCGAGCTGAATACACTGGACGGCATCTGGACAAGCCGCGTATCCAGCCATATCGCGCTAAAAGAAGTACCGGAATATGTGAATGAAGAGCGTATCACCAAAGCCGTGCATTTGATCGACGGGGTTTTGAGGCGTTCCGGGCTGGCACGACCGCGCCTGTCTGTGGCAGCATTGAACCCGCATGCCGGGGATAATGGCAATTTTGGCAGAGAGGAGATTGATGTTATTCAGCCTGCGGTAAACAAATTACAGGCAGAACAGGTCAATGTGGACGGGCCCTGGCCATCCGATACCGTCTTTTTGAAAGCCAAGGCAGGCGAGGTAGATGGCATCATCACCATGTATCATGATCAGGGGCAAATTGCGCTAAAGCTGATGGGATTTGATCGCGGTGTCACGGTTCAGGGCGGTATCCCCTTTCCGGTAACTACCCCTGCCCATGGCACAGCCTTTGATATTGCCGGCACAGGCAAGGCAGATGTAAAGGCCATGCAGGCTGCCTTTTCCATTGCCTGTAATATGGTCAGCAACTGGTCTGCAGACTAGCCGGTTGGACAAGAGATAGAGAGGCAAGGGCGATGAAAATTACCGCACTGAGAGCCTATGCGCTGGAGGTGGCCACAAGGCTGGATATCACCCCTGCTGTCAAAACGCTGTCCCATCAGATTTGCGTGGTGGAAATAGACACGGATGAAGGCATTACCGGGCATGGGCTGACCACTATCGGTCTTGCCCGGCCGATAAAGGAAATGGTTTTGTGCGATGCTGCGCCCCTGCTGATAGGCCAGAACCCCCTTGCCCATGAAAAGCTGTTTGACAGGCTTTATTGGGAGCTAACCCCCAAGGGGCAAACAGGGACAGGGATGCACGCAATCTCGGCGATAGATATTGCGCTGTGGGACATTAAGGGCAAAGCCCTGAATATGCCGATTTACCAGCTGCTGGGCGGCGCAAGAGACAAATGCCAGATTTATGCGACCTTTGGTTTTGGCGCTTATGACAGAACAGAACTGGCAGAAGCCGCGAGGGCCTGGCGTGAGGCAGGTTTTCATCGGCTGAAAATGACAGTGGCGAATGGCGGGCTGAAGCGAAGGGATGAGCCGCGCCCGTTAAAAGAATTAATCGAAGAGGATGTTCGACGGGTGGCAGCGGTGCGCGAGGCTATTGGTGCAGAGGCCGAGCTGTTTATTGATGCAAATTGTAGCCTTGATCTGTATCACGCACAGGAATTATGCACAAAACTGGAACCGTTTGGTATTGAGTTTTTTGAAGAGCCGATTACCCAGAATGATGTGCGCGCGATGGCAGATTTGCGCGCCCGTACCTCTATTCGTCTGGCCTGCGGGCAAAATGAAGCCCAGCCCTATCGTTTCCGCGATTTACTGATCGCGCGTGCAGTAGATATCCTGCAACCCAATGTGGCGATATCGGGTGGCTTTACCCAATGCCAGAAAATTGCCGCTCTGGCCAATAGCTTTAATGTCTCTATCGATAATGGCGGCGCATGGCCTTATGCAAATATGCATCTGCAAGCTGGCCTTGGTAATGGCGGGTTGGTGGAATATCATGCCAGCTCTGTCGGGGTATGCCAGCAAATCTATAACGGCCTGCCCGAAGTTAAAGAGGGCTTTATTCACCTGCCTGACAAGCCGGGACTGGGCTATGAGCTGGATGTTGCCGCCCTTGCAATGTTTGAACTCTAGCTCCGAGAAATTTCAGCAAAAAGCGTGTAAAAAAAGCTGGCCATAAATGGCCAGCTTTTTTCTTGTTATCCTTATTTGCGCCTCAGGATTTTCTGTCTTTGACAATCCAGGCAAAAATTGCCGGCCCGCACAGACCAAGGAAAGCCAGAAACAGGAAAAGTACCGCCAGAGGCTGAGTGAAAATCTGCCACCATTCCCCATCAAATATCTTCAGCGAATTTTGAAGGTTAACCTCTACCATCTTGCCCAGAATAAGACCAACCGCGATAGGCGCGACAGCAAAGCCGAAGCGGCGTGCAAAAAATCCGATAACCCCGAATATCAAAACTATCCAAATATCTAATAAAGATGAATTTAATGCGTATGCCCCAATAACAGAAAGGGCAAAAACAATCGGCCATAACAGGCTGATCGGAATAAGAGAGATACGGGCAAACAGCTTGGCCGCGTACAGCCCCATCAGCAGGAACATGATATTGGCTACCAGCATAGACCCAAAAATCTGGTAAACAGAATAAACCTGTTCGGTGAACAGATAGGGGCCGGGACGCAGACCATGCACCATCAGCCCGACCAGTATAATCGCGGTTGTACCACTGCCCGGGATACCCAGAACCATAGTGGGTACCATCGCCCCGCCTGTTGCCGCATTATTGGCAGATTCTGCGCCGGCAATCCCTTCGATTGAGCCCTTGCCAAACTCTTCTTTATTTTTTGACCAACGTTTTGCCTCGGAATAGCCGATCATCGAGGCAACCGTTGCCCCTTCGGCAGGCAAAATACCAATGAAGGTGCCTATACCGGATGAACGCAGAACCGTTTTCCAAATCTTTTTATAATCTTCACGGCTTGGCAGCTGCACAGCCTTCATCTTGACGAATTCCACTGCCTGATGCGCGATTTTGGATTGTACCAGCAATTCGGACATCGCAAACAGACCGATCATCACCGGTACAAATCCCAGCCCTTCATAAAGCTCGTAATTGCCAAACATAAACCGTTCAATGGCCGTGACCCGCTCAGCCCCAATGGTCGATAGCCAGACACCAAACACCCCGCCAATAAGGTTTTTCACCGCTCCGCCTGCACTGATACTGGCCAGCATGGAAAGACCAAAAATAGTCAGGGCAAAATATTCCGGTGGCCGAAATTCATAGGCAATCCGTGCCAGTAAAGGGGCAGCAAAACATAACACAATAACCGAAACCACACCGCCAAAGGTAGAGGACATTACCGCTACCCCCAATGCCCGGCCAGCCTGGCCTTTCTGTGCCAGTGGAAAGCCGTCAAAGGTTGTTGCTGCGGCCGCAGATGTCCCCGGCGTATTAATCAGGATAGCTGTAATCGACCCGGCAAAGGTCGCAGAAACATAAATAGTCGCCAGAACTGCAATCGCATGAACAGGCGACATAGTCAGCGTAAAGGGCAACAGCAAGGCTGCCCCGGTTGTTGCGCCCAGGCCAGGCAGAACACCGATAACTATCCCGATAATGGTTGTCGCAAAAATCAGAAACAACAAATAAGGATCAAAAAATACTGAACCGAGCGCTGTTATGGCCTCAATCATCTCTGGCCCCTTCTATCCATAATACCAGTTGGTGATAAGCCCGCGTGGAAAGCGTATGCGCAAGACCATATCGAAAAGTAAAAATACAAATAGCGGGGTTAAAATAGCATTTGCCAGCGCAACCAGTATATTGCGCTGTCCCCACACCAAAGACATTAAAAACATCACAACAGAAATCCCGACAAACATATCAATCGAAACTGTGAGCGCATAAAACAGCACCATCAACACCATTGTCAGCCAGGTGATACGAAGGATGGGAGCAGGTTCCTTTGGCGGGTTACGATAGATTTGCACCGCCAGAATAGTGGTTAAAATCAGGTTTAAAACCATTAAAAAAATTGGAAAGGATCGCGGCTGCATACTATCGCCAACAATCATTGGCGGCGACAACTTCAGCTGCAACGCCAGATAGATAATGACCAGCGATATGAGGGTTAAAAAAATTGTCGGTATTTGTGATTTTATCGACATAATCGGTGCGCATCCAAAAAGGGGTAAAAAGGGCTTTCACAGTACAACCAACCGTGAAAGCCCCATCACTTTCAAACAAAAGAAGGCGAGATTAATTCACCAGACCCATTTCTTTCAGGGCTGGGCCAAATTCGCCAACCATGGACTTCATCTGCTTGCCCCATTCTTCTGCACCCATTGGTGAAGTTGAATCCAGACCAGAATTCATCAGGTAAGCCTGATAAAGCGAATGACCCATGGCCTTCATCATCCCAGCTTCCAGCTCGTCAAGACGGGCTTTATCTACACCGGCATGGGTGGCGTAACCGCGAACCGTTGCCAGCTCCAGGTCAATACCCATTGAAATAGAGGTCTTGGCAGCAGGAATTGGTGCCATCGGGTTTCTGTCCAGAATAACCAGTGGGCAAACATCGCCAGCTTCGATAGGAGAGGCAGCTTCTGACAAGTTCAATACACCTACGTCAACAGCGCCTGCCACCACCTGTGTTGCCAGCTCGGCACCGCCACCAAACGGGACATAGTTTGGCATTGGCTGACCCATCTTTTTTGCCCACAAATAGACAGTGATATGGTCAATCGTGCCAGACTGTGTGCCACCATAGGAAATTTTGTCGCCTGCTTTTACGCCCGCAACAAAATCTTCAGGTGTCTTGTATTTTGAAGTCTTACAGTTCACCATCAGGATTTGCGGATCATTCGTACCACGTCCCAGAGGCGCCATTTCATCAATGGTCAAATTTGTCTTGCCCGCCGCCATGGAAATGGCATGGCCAACTGTAAACATGATAATAGAGTTACCATCGGCTGGACGGGTTTTGAAGTAATTCATCGCTGCAGCACCGCCGCCGCCGCGCTTGTTAACAACAACCATATCCTGTTTTAGCTCGCGGCGTGTACGGATCATCATCATCCGCGCATTTACATCTGTACCACCGCCTGCACCGGCATGGGTGATCACTTCAATAGCTGGCTTATCTTCAGAAAGCGCAGGTGTTGCAGTCATTGCCATCACACCGGCGACAGCAGCAACAGCGGTTCCCGCTGATAAAAGCATCTTCATCTTTTTCATGTTACATATCCTCCCAGATATAAATTTTGGTATACACTATTCCAAATAAGGTTAAATTTAACCCCATTTCTTGCCTAGTTGGCAAGCCTTGTGTTGAAATCATTTTCTCCGCTTTTCATGCTATGAAATGATTTCACGCATTCTCCATCAATCTATTTTCACACCGGCTTCTGCGGCGCGCGCGACCATATAATCGCGCCCGGCCAGCATATCGTCTATGGTTGTAAACCCGTTGGTATAATGGCCTTTATAGCCAAGCCCTTCGATTTTTTTGAACATTGCACCGAAATCGATTGTCCCTTCACCTGGCCGCTGATGAATCTCGTAAGAGCCATTATTATCGGCCAGTCGCACTTCATGGCAGTAGGAAAAATCGACCGCATCAATGAAATTGGCTATCCCGACACCAGGCAGGAAATGCGCGTGATTGGCGGTAAAGGACCAGCGCACCGCCGGGCTGTCGATCTCGGTCAGGAAATGCATCGTCTCGGCTGGTGTGACCGGCATATAATTCACCTCTGCCAGCACCGGTTCCCAATTCAGATTTTCCAGCAATAGCAACACGCCTTTTTCTTCGGCATAGCCAGCAATACGCTTGAGCCTTTCAATGGCAGCCTGCATCCGAATAGTGCGGCAATTGGTGAAATGATAGCCGCCATGTACCACAATCCATTCCGCGCCGACTTGCGGGGCTAAATCGATATAGGCTTTTAGATATTGATCAACCGCATCGCGGCAAAAGGGCGATATCTCGGCCACATTCACGCCAGAGAGGGTATGCAAGCCCAGATTGATATTATGTTTCTCTTTTAATTCGCGAACATTTTTTACCCTTTGAGCATCAAAGGATTCCAGCGCATTAGGATGCACATCTGTTTGTACATCGATAAAATGCACATCATTCCTGGCCGCCCATTCCAGGCCTTCTTCTACTGAAATGCGCCGACCGATATCAATACCAATGCGTTGTTTTAGCGTTTTACCAGACATATATTTCCCCCCATATGCCAGCTAAATTTTACAGCCTAACCCCTACCTGCCTTTAAATTGAGGCTTGCGTTTTTCCATAAAGGCGCGCCTGCCTTCAATATAATCCTCACTATCAAAACAGGCTTTCACCATCGCTGCCAGCCTGTCCAGATCGCGTTCTGATTCCGGCTTTTGCAAATCTTGTGTAATGGCTTTGATAGACCCCATCGTCATCGGCGCATTTTCGGAAATACGCCGGCAATAATCTTCGGCATAGGCAGCCAGCATATGGGCGGGCAGCACCCGGTTCACCAGCCCCATATCATAGGCTTCCTGCGCTGTAAATTGGCGTGCGGTAAAGAAGATTTCCTTTACCATAGACGGGCCGACCAGCGCATTTAGCCGAGCCACCCCTTCAAAGCCATAGCCCAGCCCCAGCTTGGCAGCCGGCACAGCAAAACGCGACTTATCCTCGCAAAGACGCAAATCGCACGCCACCGCCAGTGCCATACCGCCGCCAATGCAATAGCCCTGAATATAGGCGATGGTCGGCTTTGGAAAATTAAATACACTGGCATAAAAACGTGCGGTTGCCGCCTGATAGGCTGCCACCTGCTCTTCACTATTGCGCTCTTTTTCAAATTTCGAGATATCCGCGCCGGACGCAAAGGCCTTGCCCCCTGCCCCCCGCAGCATTAACAGGCGCACATTATCATCTGTCGCCATTTTCTGTACCTGCTCGGCTGCCGCCTCATACATATCTTTTGATACCGCATTATGGCGTTCAGGGTTATTTATAACAATATGACCTGTTGCCTCGACAACCCCGGCCAAAATCTTGCCATCAGCATATTCATTCAGGTGCGAGAGTTTCATATTATGCCCTTTTCTGAAAAGGCGGCGATTTCTTCTTCGCTATATCCAAATTCTAAAAGGATCTCCTGGCTATGCTCGCCCACCAATGGCGGGGGTTTACGAATCTCCGAGACAGAATCGCTCATAATAATGGGCTGTCCTACGATTTGCGAAGGCCCTCGCTCGGTACTTACCATATCACGGGCAATACCCAGATGTTTCACCTGCGGACTTTCAAAAACCTTGTCTATGGTGTTAATCTCGCCACAGGGCACGCCCACCTCATTCAGCTTTTCGATCCAATAGGCCGAAGTCTGGCTACGGAAATTATCATTAATCAGCGCATTAAGGGCTTTACGATTGTCAGACCGGCCTTTGCTATCAGCAAAATCGTCTGAATCCATGCGCGGATCAGCCAATGTTTCCTTAAAGCGGAGCCAGATATGCTGTCCTGCCACCGCTATATTGATAAAACCGTCACTGGTTTCGAATACCCCTGTCGGGATAGAGGTCGGATGGTCATTGCCTGCCTGCCCCGGCACATCGCCATCCATTAACCAGCGGGTAGCCTGGAAATCCAGCATCGCAATTTGTGCTTGCAACAGCGAGGTCTGTATCCATTGCCCCTTGCCGGTATGCTCGCGTCGCAATAACCCCAGCAAAACCCCTTGCGCGGCAAAACCGCCAGCGGTCAAATCGGCAATTGGAATGCCCACACGCATCGGCCCTCTGCCTGGCTCGCCTGTAATGGACATTAATCCGCCCATACCCTGAGCAATCTGATCAAAGCCCGGCCGCCTGGATAGCGGGCCATCCTGACCAAAGCCGGAAATAGAGGCATATACAATTTTCGGGTTCAGCGCCTTGACTGTCTCATAATCAATGCCAAGGCGGAATTTCACATCCGGGCGATAATTTTCGACAATCACATCGGCCTTTTCTGCCAGTTTCAGGAAAATTTTCACGCCATCTTCAGATTTCAGATCCAGTACCAGAGAACGCTTGTTCCGATGCAGATTCTGGAAATCAGACCCGTCACGCTTGCCGCCCATATCTGTACCCGAGGGCGCTTCAATTTTAATGACATTCGCGCCCCAGTCTGCCAGCTGGCGCACACAAGTTGGCCCGGAACGTACCCGTGTTAAATCCAGTACCGTATATTTTGACAGGATATCACTTGCCGGCTCAAAACCCATCTCATCTCCCCCAAACCATTGGCCTGTATTTTTGTCGTGAATCTATAACTTTATGAAAAAAAACATTTTTTCGTAATCAAAGCAGAAACAGATTGGCAAAAATAAAATATTGTATACCAATTAAAGAGAGCTTAATTTGAGGCTGTCAATAATTTTGTTTACTGTTTTGCATTATGAAATCGATTTTCCTAACAGCTGGATTGCCATGCATATTTTCAAGCCTCCTTTTTTTTAAAAACAGGATAGCATGAAAACGATCTTTTTATTGTTTGATAGCCTGAATCGCTCTGCCTTGCAGATTTATGGCGGTACGAATGCCACACCTAATTTCAACCGGCTGGCCGCCCGTTCTGCCATTTTTGACAATCATTATGCCGGCTCTCTGCCCTGTATGCCGGCACGCCGTGATATGCATACTGGCCGGCTAAACTTCCTGCATCGCAGCTGGGGCCCGCTAGAGCCCTTTGATGACAGTTTTGCCGCACAATTAAAATCATCTGGCCTGTATAGCCATCTTGTTTCTGATCATTATCATTATTTCGAGGATGGCGGGGCAACCTATCACACGCGCTATTCCAGCTGGGATTTTATTCGCGGTCAGGAATCAGACCCCTATATTGCCATGGTTACCCCGCCGCTGGAACGGTTTCGTGCCCAATATCACCCGATACAGTTTGAAGAGACCAGAGACGGTCACCGCCTGCAAGGCATGATTAACCGCAGCGCGGTAAAAGAAGAAGCCGATTACCCTATGGTAAAATGTGTTGAGGCTTCGCTGGCCTTTCTGGAAGATAATCACCGCTCAGAGCAGTGGTTTTTACAAATGGAAACTTTTGACCCGCATGAGCCTTTTACTGCCCCGGCGCGTTTTCGCCAAAAAGAGGGGAGCCAGGAAGAGACCGGCTATAAAGGGCCGATACTGGATTGGCCACGCTATAGAAAGGTTGAGGAAACCCAGGCAGAAATCGCAGAATTACGCGCGAATTATGCTGCCCTTGTGGCGTTTTGCGATGAACAGCTGGGGCGTATTCTGGACAAGCTGGACAGCCTTGATCTCTGGGAAGATACCGCCATAATTCTGACCACTGATCATGGATTTCTGCTATCGGAACATGACTGGTGGGCTAAAAACAGGATGCCTTTTTATAATGAGGTCGCCCATATCCCCTTGATGATATATCACCCGCATATGCGCTTGCCTGGTGGCAGCCATATATCAGCACTTACCCAGACTATTGATTTGATGCCCACCATTCTGGATATGCATAAGGCTGAAAAAAGCGCCCAGGTTTTAGGTCATTCCCTGCTTCCCTATCTGTTTGACCAGCCCTGCACAGCGCGCCAGATAGCCCTTTATGGCATTTTTGGCGGGGCGATAAATGCCACTGACGGGCGCTACACCTATTTTTGTTATCCCGAAGATATGGAAAGCCATGATTTATTCGAATATACGCTGATGCCAATGCATAATCGCAGCCTGTTTGAGCTGTATGAGCTGGAAGCAGCGGCGCTGTATCGCGGATTTTCCTTTACAAAAAATGCCCCGGTGATGAAACTGCCAGCCTTTCCCGGCGCAAAGCGTTCCCCGCGCCAGGGCGGCTTTAGCGATACACAAACCTGTTTATATGATCTTAGATCTGACCCTGAACAAATGCAGCCCTTTCGCGATAATGCTATCGAAACCCGGCTGCAAACCCTGATTTGTGCAGAAATGCAGGCACATGAAGCCCCTGAGGAGCTATATCAACGATTTGCATTACCTTAAAATGGAAAAAAGACTGAGAGTTACAGGAAAATATGATGACCAACCATTTATATGACACCCTATTTGCCGCCCGCGAAACCAGCGAAAAAGCCTTTCTGATAGATAGCGATGGCGAGATGAGCTATCGGGCTTTTCTGGAGCGGGTAAATCAGCTGGCAAATGCGCTGATAAAATCCGGCCTGCAAACAGGCGACAGGGTGGCCGTTCAGGCGCAAAAATCCAAAGCCCAGCTGGCATTATATGTCGCCACTGTCAAGGCAGGGGGCGTTTATCTGCCGCTTAATACCGCCTATACCGCACATGAGCTGGAATATTTTATCACGAATGCCGCTGCCAGCATTATTGTGGTAGATGCCCGCAATGCAGAAAAGGTAAAAGACATTGCCGACCGCCAGCAGGCTAGCCTGCTGACCCTTAATCAGGATGAAACAGGCAGCCTGACAAGCCTTGCTGACCAGCAAAGCACGGTATTTACCGCCATTGCCAGAGGGGCTGAGGATTTAGGCGCGATTTTATATACATCCGGCACAACCGGCCGTTCCAAAGGCGCCCAGCTTTGCCATCGCAACCTGGTCTCCAACACCCAGATTTTAAAAGATTTCTGGCAATTTACCAAAGAGGATGTCTTGCTGCATATGTTGCCAATCTATCATACGCACGGGCTGTTTGTGGCCAGCAATTTGCTGGCCTATGTTGGCGGGACAATGATCTTTTTGCCCAAATTTGATATCGAAGCGGCAATTGCCTGGATGCCCAAAGCGACCAGCATGATGGGCGTGCCAACCTTCTATACACGGCTATTGGCAGATGACCGGTTTGACAAGACCCTGAGCGCGCATATGCGGCTATTTATTTCCGGCTCTGCGCCTCTGCTGGCTGAAACCCATAAACAATTTGAAGCCAGAACCGGGAAAAAAATCCTGGAACGCTATGGTATGACCGAAACCAATATGAGCACCTCTAACCCCTATGATGGGGACAGAATTGCCGGAACGGTGGGCGTGCCTTTGCCAGGCGTGGATGTGCGGATTGCAGATGAAAAGGGCAATCTGCTATCACAGGGCGAAATCGGCATTATCGAGCTGAAGGGTGATAATGTCTTTACCGGCTATTGGCAAATGCCTGAAAAAACAGCCGAATCTTTCCGTCCGGATGGCTATTTTATTACCGGCGATATGGCAAGAATGGATGAAAATGGCTATATCACCATTGTTGGAAGGGACAAGGATCTGATTATTTCCGGCGGGCTGAATGTGTATCCAAAGGAAGTGGAAGGTCTGATAGATGCCATTGAGGGGGTCACTGAATCTGCTGTCATCGCCGCCCCGCACAAGGATTTTGGCGAGGCAGTGGTCGCGGTTATCGTGCGCCAGAATGAAAAGCTGACAGAAGAGGATATCCAGCAAAGCTTGCAAGACAGGCTGGCGAAATTCAAACAGCCCAAAGCGGTGATTTTTCTGGATGAATTGCCGCGCAATACTATGGGCAAGGTTCAAAAGGCTGCTTTACGCAAAAGCTATGAGAAGCTATTTGCCAGCGCATAAAAGGTCATGATATTTTGAAAGACAAAAATGACAGAGAATAGAGTTTTACTGCCTTGCCCCAAACGATAGGAGTGACAGATGAATAAAATGCCAAGCGGCTCTGGCCCTACCATTGAGCCTTATTGCGATAATTGGCCAGAGATTGATGATACCGCCTATATTGCCAGTACAGCCGCGATTATGGGCTCGGTGCGTATCGGGGCAGATGCCTCTATCTGGCATAATGTAACCTTGCGCGGGGATGCCAATTACATCACCATCGGCAAGGGGTCGAACATTCAGGATAATTCGATTGTGCATATCGATTCAGGGGTATTGCCAGCGATTATTGGTGATTATGTCACGGTTGGCCATTCAGCGATTGTTCATGCCTGTACCTTGCAGGATTACAGCTTTGTCGGCATGGGCGCGATTGTGCTGGATGGCGCGGTGGTGGAAAGCGGTGCAGTGGTGGCTGCAGGGGCGCTTGTCCCGCCTGGCAAGATTGTGCCTTCCGGCCAGCTTTGGGCAGGCAGCCCTGCAAAATTAATGCGCGAGCTGGATGCAGACGCACAAGCCAAATTCCAGAAAACCGCAACCAACTATATTGAATTTGGACGGGCAGCACGGCTGGGGCTGCAAGGCGGGCCCTATAATTTTACCCCTGTGCCTCTGCCGCCAAGAGACGAATAAAAGGGTGACACTGTAACGAGCCTCTAGCGATAGCGGGCCCCCTAGCGATAGCGGGCCCCCTAGCGATAACGGGCATAGGCAGATTTCACACAACGAAGCGGGATAGAGGATTCAATCGAGGATATCCCGCCAAGTTTGGTAAGCTGGCCAACCAGAAATTTTTCAAATTCTTCAATATCGCGGGTGACCACACGCAACAAATAATCATGATTGCCGGTCATCAGCCAGCAATCCACTACCTCTGGTAGGGCTTCTATCTTTGCCTCAAATCGGGCTAATTCCTCATCTATCTGCCGCGCCAGCCGGACAGAAACAAAAACTGAAAAGGTAAAACCCAGCTTTTTTTCGTCAATCAGGGCGGTATAGCCCTTGATAATCCCCTCTTCTTCCAGCTTTTTCAGGCGCCGGGCTACCGGGGTCTGGCTGAGATGTACCTCCGCGCTCAGATCATTTACCGACATTCTGCCATCGCGGGTTAGATGGTGCAGAATCTCTGCATCATGCCTATCCATAGTGTTTTTCCCTATATTATTTATATTTAGTAGCGTTTTTTATCATTTTTTTAGGCAAACCAAAAGATAAATAATGATTAACCCCTCCTATTTGGTGATAGGCTTTGATTATTGAATGAAAAGTTTCGGGGAAGACAGATGAACGCCTTAACGCCAGCAAAAGACAAGACCGCCCGGCAAGATGATTTGCTAAAGCAGGCAGAACAACGCCTGTTATGGCTGTCCCACTGGATGATCCATCATGCCAATCATATTCGTGCCTCTGATGATGGTATCAAAACAGGCGGGCATCAGGCATCCAGCGCATCGATGGTATCCATGCTGACGGCTTTGTATTTTTCTGCCCTGAAACCCGAAGACCGGGTGGCGGTAAAGCCCCATGCCGCACCGATTTTTCATGCCATGCAATATTTGGCAGGCAATCTGGATGTAGAAAGGATGAAAAAATTTCGCGGCTATGGCGGCGTGCAATCCTATCCTTCGCGCACCAAGGATGTGGATGATGTGGATTTTTCCACCGGCTCTGTCGGGCTAGGCGTAGCCATTACCAGCTTTGCCTCGCTTATTCAGGATTATATCTCGCATAAAAAATGGGGGAAAGACCTTCAACCCGGGCGCATGGTGGCGCTGATGGGCGATGCCGAGCTGGATGAAGGCAATATTTATGAATGTTTGCAAGAGGGCTGGAAACATAATCTGCAAAATGTCTGGTGGATAATCGATTATAACCGGCAATCGCTGGATGGCATTATCCATGAAGGATTATGGGAGCGGGCAGAAAAAATCTTCGAAGCCTTTGGCTGGCAGGTGGTGCGCGTAAAATATGGCCGCCTGCAACGCGCTGCCTTTGCCGAGCCGGGCGGCGATAAATTGCAAGGCTGGATAGATGCCTGTCCCAATCAGGATTATTCTGCCCTTACCTATATGGGCGGGGCAAGATGGCGCGAAAGGCTGATGCAGGATTTGGGCGATCAGGGCGATGTCTCTGCCCTGCTGGACAGGCGCAGTGATACAGAACTTGCAGAATTGATGGAAAATCTTGGCGGCAATTGCGTCTCTACTATGGCAGCTGAATTTGCCGCTATCGACCATGAACGCCCGGTCTGTTTCCTTGCCTATACCATCAAGGGGTGGGGCACGCCTATTGCCGGTCACAAGGACAATCATGGCGGGCTGATGACCCCGGAACAAATGGCCAACTGGCAAGAACAGATGGGGGTACGCAAGGGTCATGAATGGGAAGCATTTGAAGCGGTACCGGATGCACAGGCTTTAAAAAACTACATTGAAAGCCGCCCGTTTTTTTGCGCCGAAAACAGGCGTTTGAAGGATGATTTTATCCCACACCCGGAGGTCACCGCACCGCAGGACAGGCGCATCTCCACCCAATTTGCCTTTGGCAAGATTTTGGACAGTCTGGCACGCGATAACACCCCTTTATCCGAGCGGATTATCACCATCAGCCCGGATGTGTCCGGCACTACCAGCCTTGGCCCCTGGATCAACCGCAAAAAGCTATTTGCCCGTGAAGGCAAAGAAGATGTGTTTCGCAATCAGGCTATTCCCTCTACCGCGAAATGGGAGTTTGACCCCTCTGGCCAGCATTTGGAGCTGGGCATTGCAGAAATGAATCTGTTTCTGGCATTGGCGGCATCTGGCCTGTCACACAGCCTGTTTGGCAAGCGTTTAATCCCGATTGGCACAGTCTATGACCCGTTTGTGGTGCGCGGTCTGGATGCGCTGAATTATGCCTGTTATCAGGATGCCCGCTTTATGATTGTCGGCACGCCTTCAGGGGTGACGCTAGCACCGGAAGGCGGCGCGCATCAATCTGTTGGTACGCCTCTGATTGGCATGAGCCAGGATGGGCTTGCCTCTTTTGAGCCTGCCTTTGCAGATGAGCTGGCCGTGATTATGGGCTGGTCTTTTGATTATCTGCAACGCGGCACAGAAACGATTATTGAGGCCAATGGCTGGCAGCGCGAACAAACAGGCGGGTCGGTATATCTGCGCCTGACCACCAGCCCTCTGGAACAGCCCGTGCGCGAGATAAGCCCTGTTTTGGCCGAGGATATCATCGCCGGCGGCTATTGGTGGCGCAAACCAGGGCCCAATTGCGATCTTGTCATCGCCTATCAGGGGGTAGTAGCCGAACAAGCCCTTGCTGCTGCAGGCGAGCTGGCTGCCCATAGACGCGATATTGGCGTGTTGGCTATTACCTCGGCAGACAGGCTGAATGCCGGCTGGACAGCCGCCCGGCAAGACCGCACAGATGGCCATCCGGAAGCCACCAGCCATATCGAACAGCTATTGGCAGATGTGCCGCGCCATGCCCTGTTACTGACCGTGATAGACGGGCATCCGGCTACTCTGTCCTGGATTGGCGGGGTAAGGGGGATGCGCACCCTCTCGCACGGGGTCGAACATTTCGGGCAAACAGGCAGTATTGGCGATCTGTATCGCCATTTCCGTCTGGATACGCCCTCGCTGGTCGAGGCCGTGCTAAGCGCTCCCATGGACTAGAATTTTACATCCAGCGCCATGCCATATTCATAGACGGGCCCATTTGCCAAATCTTCAAAATCATAATAGAGGCGGGCAATATTCGCATCATCCTGGCTGCGCACCTCAAAATCAATACGCATCCCCTTATTGCATTTGCGCAAATGGCTACTCTATGCTGATCTGGACGGGTAATATGGCCAGATATCTGACAGGCCGGAAGAGGAGAATAACAGATGAGCCTTATCACGCGCGTTAGCCTGACAGCCTTTAGCTTTGAAGCAGAAAATCTTGCTGCTTCGGCAAAAGGCAGCTCTATTGGCGGATTATTTTATGAAAAAGGGGCAAGAACAGAAATCACCAAATATGCTATCCGCCTTGAAACAGAAGATGGCTGTTTCGGCGAATATGTCCTGAATTGGGGCGCATCGCCTTCTGTTTTTGGCCAGATGCAAATGCTGGCACCGATGCTGGTCGGCCGCCATGCAGAAGAACGCCAGGGCATTTATGATGACCTGAAACGCGAGGCACGCCAGTTTGACCATATGGGGCATGGGCCTCTGGATATCGCGCTATGGGACTGGCAGGGGCGCGCATTAAACTGTTCTGTATCTACCTTGCTGGGCGGCTATCGCAAGAAACTGCCTGCCTATGCCAGCACCTATCATGGCGATAGAAATGGCGGTCTGGACAGCAAGGAAGCCTTTGCCGATTTTGCCCTGGCCTGTGCTGATATGGGCTATAAGGCCTTTAAAATACATGGCTGGCATGAAGGCAATATCCGCGAGGAGGCCGAGCTGGTCTTGTATGTACGCAAGATGGTTGGCGATGATATGACATTAATGCTCGACCCTGCCTGCCAGCTGCGCAGCTTTGCCGATGCCCTATATGTGGGGCGCGCCTGTGATGACGCGAATTTTTTCTGGCTGGAAGATCCTTATCGCGATAGCGGGGTATCGGCCTTTGGCCATCAAAAGCTGCGTTCTATGATTAAGACCCCTTTATTGCAAACCGAACATATTCGTGGGGTAGAGCCGAAAGCAGATTTCCTTATCGCGGGCGGTACAGATTTTCTGCGTTCTGATCCTGAATATGATATGGGGCTGACAGGCGGGCAGAAAATCCATCATCTGGCTGAGGGTTTCGGGGTAGATGTAGAGGTGCACGCCTGCGGGCCTGCCCATCGCCATTTAATGGCTGCCAGCCGCAATTCCAATTTCTATGAGGTTGCGCTGGTAGGCCCTGATTGCCCGAATGCTGTTGCCCCTGTCTATCAATGCGGCTATTCAGACCAGCTGGATTGCGTTGATAATGACGGGATGGTTGACGTACCGGACGCCCCCGGATTGGGCGTTCAGTATGACTGGGATTTCATTACATCCCATCAGACTGGCCAAATAATCTATGACTGATCCCGCCAATATCGGCTAGGGCAATTCAATGCCGTTTTGTTCAGCATAGAGCTTGATAACCGCTGCATCATCCTCGCCGCCAAGCCCCATATCGGCTGTTGCCTTATATTGATCAAGGGCGGTGCGGGTTATCGGCGCATCAAAATCGATATCTGCTGCAGCATCCAGAACAATACCCAAATCTTTTAGCCAGATATTCACCGCTGAGCGGGGGCTGTAATCGCCATCGATAATATGCGGGGCACGGTTTTCCAGCATCCAGCTGGTACCGGCACATTTCTGGATAACCTGCAGAAAGGTTTTCGCCTCCAGCCCCTGTTTCATCCCAAAGGCAAGGGCTTCTGCCATCGTGGCGATATGCACGCCTGCCAGCAGCTGATTAACAGATTTCATCAGCGATCCCTGACCGGCCTCATCGCCCAATTCAAAGACAGTCTCGGCCATCGCATCCAGGCACGCCCGGCTTTTATCAAAGGCTTGCGCGCTGCCAGAGGCCATAATGCTCAGCGCCCCTTCCCCGGCCTTTATCGCGCCGCCGGAAATAGGCGCATCCAGATAGTCTATGCCGCTATTTTCACATCGTGCAGCTGCAAGGCGCGCATCTTCAGGGGACACGGTCACACAATTCATCACCGTCGCACCTGGCGTCATCTGCCGAACAATCCCCTGATCGCCAAACAGGATATCTGCGGCCTGGCGGGCATTTAGCACCACAATTATCGCCACATCAATTTCGGCTGCAATCTCGGCAAAGGGCTGGCTGTTCCCGCTTTCTTTTGCAAAATTTTCAGCTACCTCGGCGCGGATATCATAGCCCCAGACAATATGGCCAGCCCGCAATAAAGAACGTGCCATGCCAATACCCATTGACCCCAACCCAAATAGCGCCACCTTTTTTGCAGACATTTTATCAAACCCCTATCCATTGCTTATAGCCTGTATAGCACGGCTTCGAAAAAAGCGTAATTGAGATTAAAAAAAACCCCCGGAAAAAAATCCGGGGGCTTTATGTTTAAATGGCAGGAGTGGAGGGGCTCGAACCCCCAGCCCCCGGTTTTGGAGACCGGTGC
>JAYOMZ010000017.1:16523-43884 GCA_038121125.1 Alphaproteobacteria bacterium | reverse complement strand
AAATGGTGAGCGGTACAGGATTCGAACCTGTGACCCAGTGATTAAAAGTCACTTGCTCTACCAACTGAGCTAACCGCCCGCAAAGGCCCGGCCTCTTTTTTTGGAAAAAAGCGCCAAACTTCGTCAGGTTATAGTGTTCTTGGCGATTAGTGTAAACCCCAAAATAATATATTTTTCAACCGCCACATAAGCCATTAAAGGACGGAGTGGCGGTATAAAGAGGCCGCGCTGGCCAGGTTATTTTGACTGGAAATAAAGCTGGATACGGGCTTCTACTTGCGGCGGCACAAAAGACGAGATATCGCCGCCAAATTTGGCAATTTCCTTTACCAGAGAAGAGGCCACAAAATGCTGATGTTCCGAAGCGGTTAAAAATACTGTTTCCAGATTTTCCTTTAGCCGCCGGTTAGCGCTTGCCATCTGAAACTCATATTCAAAATCCGATACCGCACGCAAGCCCCTAATAATAAAGCTGGCTCCCACCTTTTCAGAAAAATCGGTTAGCAAACCGGTGAAACTTTGCACCAGAATTTTATTTTCCAGCCCATTTTTCCGGCTGACCAATGTCATCTGTTCCTGAATGATGTCCAGCCTGTCTGCAAGCGAGAACATGGGCGATTTACCGCTATTTTCTGCCACGCCAATTACCAGTTTATCGCAAATCCGGCTTGCCCGCGTCATAATATCCAGATGACCATAGGTGAGAGGATCAAATGTGCCGGGATATAGGCCGATACGGGTCATGCCTCTTCCTCGCCCCCTGTACTATCATCACCTGCGCTATCCTCGCCTGTAGCCGGTTCAGCAGCGCGCTCTTCTGATGCGGTGTCAGAGGCGGCCTCTTCTGCGGTGATTACGTCTTCTGCCTCTTCATCCTCTTCTGTATCGGCATCGCGAATAACCCCGACCGAGACAACTTTTTCCTCGCCATCCACTTCAAACAGGCGCACACCTTGCGTTTTACGACCAGCGATACGAATAGTATCCCCCTCACCCCCATCTACGCGGATACGAATAACCTTGCCAGCATCAGTGACCAGCATCAGCTGATCTTCGGCAAATACGGTAAAGGAAGCAACCACCAGACCATTGCGTTCGGAGGTTTCAATATTGGCAACCCCCTGCCCGCCGCGCCCTGTACGCCGATAATCATCGACCGATGTACGCTTGCCATAGCCATTTTCGGTAATAGACAGCACATATTCGCGCTCCGGATCGCGAATAACACACATGGAAACCAGATAATCCTTATCCAGCAAGCGCATACCGCGCACCCCGACCGAGCCGCGCCCCTTAAAGACACGCACATCATTAGCGGCAAAGCGTATCGCCTTGCCATTGCGCGAGGCCAGCAGAACATGATCGGCATCCTGACATGGCAATACCCCTATCAGGCTGTCATCCTCATCCAGCTTCATCGCAATCTTGCCATTACGCATGATATTGGTGAAATCAGAAAGAAGGTTACGCCGGATATTACCCTTGGCCGTGGCAAACAGGATATTCAGCTTTTCCCAGCTTGTCTCATCCTGCGGCATTGGCATAACTGTCTGGATCGTCTCTTCCGGGGCAATGGGCAGCAAATTCACCATCGCCTTGCCGATAGATTGTGGCGAGGCCTCGGGCAATTTATAGCATTTAAGCTGATACACCATCCCTTTTGAGGTGAAAAACAGAATAGGTGTATGGGTGTTGGCCACAAACAGGCGGGTAACAAAATCTTCCTCGCGCGTTTTCATGCCTGTACGGCCTTTTCCGCCGCGACGCTGGGCGCGGTAATCAGACAAAGCCACCCGTTTGATATAGCCGCGATGGCTGACAGTGACCACCATATCTTCTTGCTGTATTAGATCTTCATCATCCTGATCGGCCAGCGCATCCGATATTTCGGTACGGCGAGGGTCATCCAGCCTGTCATGGGTGGCTTGCAATTCTTCCAGTACCACTTCGGTCAAACGTGCCTGGCTGGACAGAATCTCCAGATAATCCTTGATTTGGTCGGCCAGCTCTCTTGTTTCTTCGGCCAGCTTGTCGCGTTCCATGCCGGTCAGGCGTTGCAGGCGCAATTCCAGAATAGCGCGCGCTTGTGTCTCGGATAGATGATAATGGCCATCTACCACCTTGTGACCCGGATCATCAATAAGCGAGATAAAGGCCTCAACCTCCTGTGCCGGCCAGGCTTTTTCCATCAGGCCCTGACGTGCCTGCTCGGCATTTGGGGCAGCCTTGATCAGTTCAATAATCTCGTCAATAGAGGCCAAAGCCACCAGCAAGCCGGCCAGAATATGCGCCCGATCCCGTGATTTGGTCAGCAAATAGCGGGTGCGCCGGGTAATAACCTCGCGCCGGAAGCTGCAAAACGCATCCAGCACCTCGCGCAAGCCCATTTGCTGAGGCCGGCCATTATGCATGGCCAGCATATTGACCGCAAAGCTGGTTTGCAGCCTTGTGTGGCGATAAAGCTGATTAAGCACCACATCGCCTGAACCATCGCGCTTAATCTCGATAACCACGCGCATTCCCTTGCGATCAGACTCATCACGAATATCTGAGATGCCTTCAATGGTTTTTTCGCGTACCAGCTCGCCAATCCGCTCCAGCAACTGGGCTTTATTTACCTGATAGGGAATTTCAGTGATGATAATCTGTTCCCTGTCCCTGGCGGTGGTTTGCACTTCGGCACGCGCGCGCATCATGACCGAGCCGCGTCCGGTGCGAAACGCATCGCGTATGCCAGAACGCCCCATAATCAGCGCCCCTGTCGGGAAATCAGGGCCAGGCACAATTTCCATCAGCTCTTCTTCACTCAGCGCGGGATTTTGAATAATGGCCATGCAGGCACGGATAACTTCCCCCGGATTATGGGGCGGAATATTGGTGGCCATCCCAACCGCGATACCCCCTGCCCCATTGACCAGCAGATTGGGATATTCGGCTGGCAGAACAGAAGGCTCATCCTGTGTTTCATCATAATTGGGGATGAAATCTACTGTATCTTTATCAATATCACGCAAAAGCGATTCAGCCGCTCTGGCCAGGCGTGATTCGGTATAGCGCATGGCCGCAGCCGGATCCCCGTCCACCGAGCCAAAATTGCCCTGCCCATCGACCAGAGGCAGGCGCATGGAAAAGCTTTGCGCCATTCGCACCATCGCCTCATAGATAGAGCTATCGCCATGAGGGTGATAATTACCCATCACATCCCCGACGATACGCGCAGATTTACGCGGCGGCTTTGACCAGTCGTAATTGCCTTCCATCATCGCATATAAAATCCGGCGATGAACCGGCTTCAGGCCATCTCTTACATCCGGCAGCGCGCGCGAGACAATCACGCTCATCGCGTAATCGAGATAGGAGCGGCGCATCTCGTCCGAGATGGAGATTACCGGGCTGGGTGCTGCAGGTGGCAGAGGTGTATCAGACAAAGAGCTATTCCATTCCAAACAGAAAGTAAAAACCTCAATATCTATACCATATTACCGGCTACAAACACCAGATATTGTTGCAATTAAGGATATTTTTATTGCAGATAAGCAAATGATCGGGATGCTGGTGCCGGCCGCACGAGCGTGTGCCCTAGAACGGGATATCATCATCCAGATTATCGCCGCCTGCCATCGGGGGCGGGCTCATCGGATCAGCGCTCATATCGCCTGATTGACCGCCCATATCACTGCCAATCGCGCCCATCCCTTCAGCGCGGCTGCCCAGCAAGGTCAATTCGCCGCGATAGCGCTGCAATACCACCTCTGTGGTGTATTTTTCCACCCCTTGCTGGTCAGTCCATTTGCGGGTTTGCAGCTGGCCTTCAATATAGACCGTGCTGCCCTTGCGCAGATATTGTTCAGCGATTCTGGCCAGCGCTTCATTAAAGATCACCACACGATGCCATTCTGTGCGCTCGCGCTGCTCGCCTGAATTGCGATCTTTCCAGCGTTCAGATGTTGCAATCGATAAATTGACAATTTTCATGCCATCTTGCGTGCTGCGTACTTCCGGATCCCGGCCGAGATTTCCAAGAAGCGTTACTTTGTTTACACTGCCAGCCATCTATCAAGCCCCCTAGCGTTTATGGTATGTGGTTTTGTGTCTAGCGCTATCATTATCGCCATGTTCCAGATGCTAGCCTAGCACAGTTCATTAAAAGCAAAACAGCATTTGCGGGAATTTTTTTCTATCTGGCAGATGATAACAGGGTAAAACAGGTTATATTGACGGATAAATTATCCTTTTATGGAATTTTAAAAGCGTGATATTCAGGCAAAAAGCTGGATATATCCCCTTTAGACAGACGCGTATTTACCAAAGATACAGGCAAATATAATGACGAAAAAGACAGGGTTTGAAACAGGCGCACGTTATATCAGTGTTCGCGGTGCGCGTGAACATAATTTGCGCAATGTAAATGTGGATTTGCCGCGCGATAGTCTGGTGGTCATTACCGGCCTGTCCGGCTCGGGCAAATCCAGCCTTGCCTTTGATACGATTTATGCCGAAGGCCAGCGCCGCTATGTCGAATCACTTTCTGCCTATGCCCGTCAGTTTCTGGAAATGATGCAAAAGCCGGATGTGGATTTGATAGAAGGCCTGTCGCCGGCGATTTCGATTGAACAAAAGACGACCTCGCGCAATCCGCGCTCTACGGTGGGGACGGTAACTGAAATCTATGATTATATGCGGCTGTTATGGGCGCGTGTCGGGGTGCCCTATTCACCTGCAACCGGTCTGCCAATTACCTCGCAAACCGTCAGCCAGATGGTCGATATCCTCCTGGCGATGGAAGAAGGCACACGCCTTTATTTACTGGCGCCGGTAATACGCGGGCGAAAAGGTGAATATCGCAAGGAAATGGCGAGCTGGCTGCAAAAAGGATTTGGCCGGGCGCGTATTGATGGCGAATTTTACGAACTGGACAGCCCGCCTGCCCTCGATAAAAAGAAAAAACATGATATCGAGATTGTGGTGGATAGGCTGGTAATAAAAAAAGACCAGGAAACGCTGGCAACAAGGCTGGCCGATTCGCTGGAAACCGCCCTTGATCTGGCAGATGGTCTGGTCTTTGCAGATGATGCAAAATCCGGCCAGCGCACGGTTTTTTCTGCCCGTTTTGCCTGTCCGGTTTCCGGCTTTACCATTGATGAGGTTGAGCCGCGCCTGTTTTCCTTTAACAACCCTTTTGGCGCCTGCCCCTCTTGTGACGGGCTGGGGGTGTCCGCGCATTTTGAAGAACAGCTGATTGTCCCGGATTCAGATTTATCCTTGCGCGGCGGGGCGCTTGCCCCATGGGCAAAATCCACCTCAAAATATTATGTGCAAACGCTGGAGAGCCTGGCACGTCATTTCGGTTTTTCTCTGGATGTGGCTTTCCGTGATTTGGACAGCAGAGCCCGGCATATATTGCTGTATGGCAGCGGAACTGAAACTGTGCAAATGACCTATGATGACGGGTTGCGTTCTTATAAGACATCCAAACCCTTTGAAGGGATTATTCCCAATCTGACGCGCCGTTTTGTGGAAACAGATTCCAACTGGGTGCGCGAGGAGCTGGAACAATTCCGCGCTATCCAGCCTTGTGATGATTGTCAGGGCAAACGCCTTAAATCAGAGGCGCTGGCAGTAAAAATAAATGGCAAGGATATTTCCGATATTTCTGCTCTGTCGATTGGCGGTGCAGTGGGCTGGTTTTCTGGGCTGGAAAGCCAGCTTTCGGCACAGGATCAGGAAATTGCCTCTCGCATTTTAAAAGAGATTAATGAAAGGCTGGGTTTTCTTGCCAATGTAGGTTTGCGTTATCTGAACCTTTCACGCAATTCAGGCACGCTTTCGGGGGGCGAGTCCCAGCGTATTCGCCTTGCCTCGCAGATAGGCTCTGGCCTGACAGGGGTGTTATATGTGCTGGATGAGCCCTCTATCGGTCTGCATCAGCGCGATAATGACCGGCTATTGGCGACCCTGACCAGATTGCGCGACCTGGGCAATACGGTTCTGGTTGTCGAACATGATGAAGATGCCATTCGGGCAGCCGATTATGTGGTGGATATGGGCCCCGGGGCGGGTGTACATGGCGGCATGGTGGTAGCCGAAGGCGGGCTAGGCGATATTCTGGCAAATCCTGCCTCGCTTACCGGGCAATATCTCAGCGGGGTAAAGGAAATCTCTGTTCCGCAAAAACGCCGCAAACCGGATAAAAAGCGGATGATAAGGCTAAAAGGGGCAAGCGGCAATAATCTGAAATCGGTAGATGCCGATATCCCGCTAGGCGTGTTAACCTGCGTCACGGGGGTATCCGGGGGCGGTAAATCCACGCTGATTTTGGAAACATTGTGGAAGGCGTTGTCGCGGCGCTTGCATAAAAGCCGCGAAATCCCTGCCCCGCATAGCCAGATTGAGGGCATTGAGCTGCTGGACAAGGTGGTGGATATTGACCAGTCCCCTATCGGGCGAACACCGCGTTCCAATCCGGCCACCTATACAGGGGCTTTTACCCCGATAAGAGAATGGTTTGCCGGCCTGCCAGAAGCAAAATCGCGCGGCTATACGCCTGGCCGTTTCAGCTTTAATGTCAAGGGCGGGCGGTGCGAGGCCTGTCAGGGCGACGGGGTCATCAAGATCGAGATGCATTTCCTGCCAGATGTCTATGTCACTTGCGATAGCTGCAAGGGGCGCAGATATAATCGTGAAACGCTGGAAATATTATGGCGCGGCAAGTCGGTTGCCGATGTGCTGGATATGACGGTTGAAGAAGGGGTGAGCTTTTTCAAAGCTGTACCTTCTATTCGCGATAAATTGCAAACCATGTTACGGGTGGGGCTGGGCTATGTGCGTATTGGCCAGCAAGCGACCACCCTGTCCGGCGGCGAAGCCCAGAGGGTAAAACTTTCCAAGGAGCTGTCTAAACGGGCAACCGGGCGCACAGTCTATATTCTGGATGAGCCGACCACCGGCCTGCATTTTGCCGATATTGCAAAATTGCTGGAGGTGTTGCATGAGCTGGTAGATGCGGGCAATAGCGTTATTGTTATTGAACATAATCTGGATGTCATAAAAACCGCAGACTGGATCATTGATTTGGGCCCGGAAGGCGGCGATGGGGGCGGCGAAATTGTTGCCAGCGGGACACCGGAAAAAGTAGCCACAATCGCTGGTTCCCATACAGGGCATTATTTGGCACGGCTACTGGATGGCACGGCGGCAAACAGAAAAAAGGTATCGTGAAATCGTGAAAAATACCCCTCTTCATATCATTGGTGGCGGCCTGGCTGGCTCTGAGGCGGCCTGGCAGGCAGCAGAACAGGGCGTGCAGGTTATTTTGCATGAAATGCGCCCAAATCGGCCAACTGATGTGCATAAAACGCAAAATTTGGCCGAGCTGGTCTGTTCCAATTCCTTTCGCTCGGATGATGCCAGTGCCAATGCGGTCGGGGTATTACACGCAGAAATGCGTATGCTGAACTCGATAATCATGTCAGAGGCAGATATCGCGGCTGTTCCGGCAGGCGGGGCATTGGCCGTGGACAGGGATATCTTCTCGCAAGGGGTAGAAGCGCGTCTGGCTGCCCATCCCAATATCACCATAAAGCGCGGGGAAGTAAGCGGTCTGCCAGATGAAAGCTGGGAACAGGTGATTGTTGCTACCGGCCCCTTGACGTCAGATGCGCTGGCGGCGGCGGTGCGCGATATTACCGGCGAAGAGGATTTAGCCTTTTTTGATGCCATTGCACCAATTGTCCATGCCGATAGCATCAATATGGATATTGCCTGGTTTCAGTCCCGTTATGATAAAACCAGCGCAATCGGCGACGGGCGGGATTATATCAATTGTCCGATGACCGAGGAGCAGTATGAGCATTTTGTAGATGAAATGCTGGCAGGCGATAAAATGTCCTTTCATCAATGGGAAGAAAACACCCCCTATTTTGATGGCTGTATGCCGGTAGAGGTGATGGCCGCAAGGGGGCGCGAAACCCTGCGTTTTGGGCCAATGAAGCCGGTTGGCCTGACCAATGCCCATGATGGCAGCCGTCCCTATGCAGTGGTTCAGCTGCGCCAGGATAATCGGCTGGGTACGCTGTTTAATATGGTGGGCTTTCAGACAAAGCTGAAATATGGCGAACAGGTGCGCGTCTTTCAGATGATACCCGGTCTGGAAGAGGCAAAATTTGCCCGTCTGGGCGGCTTGCACCGCAACACCTTTATCAATAGCCCGCGCCTGCTCGATAGCCAGCTGCGCTTGCAAAAAATGCCGCGTCTGCGCTTTGCCGGCCAGATTACCGGTGTAGAGGGCTATGTGGAATCTGCCTCTATTGGCGGTATGGCAGGGCGCATGGCGGCAGCTGAAATTCTGGGACAAAGCTGGACAGCCCCGCCTGAGACAACTGCCCATGGCGCATTGCTTGGCCATATTACCGGCGGGGCAATGGCTGATAGCTTTCAGCCCATGAATCTAAATTTTGGCCTGTTCCCTGAACTGGAAGAAAGCGACAATAAAACAGGCAAGAAAAAACTGAAAGGCCGCGATCGCAAAGCTGCTTTTGCCCGACGCGCCCTTGTTGCGATGCAAAGCTGGTCAGGCGATAGCAAAACAGATATCGAGGCTATTTTTACAAATGCCGAAGAGGCCAGGCAGAGGGCTTAGCCACCACTTGCCAGAGAATTTTGAACAGGATCAGATGGTCGTTTAGCAATGTCTGATCCCCTCCCCGCCGCGCCAGATAGGCAAGAATGATTAAAAATTCTGCCCGCTTTTTATAGCTGTTTTGAATCTCTCTGGCCGTTGCGATTGTGCCAATATCCCGGCCATTGCGGCTGTTATATAGCGCGCTTCCAATCTTATGAAAAAGCGGGCTTTCGGGCAATTGGGCGATTTTGCCACATAAGGCGATTATTTCTGCCCAGCATTTCTGGCCTGCCTTATCCGGGCTATCGCCTGCTTCTGCGTAATCCTGCCAGCATATAATCAGCCGGTTGATATCATCGCCCCGAATTGCGCCCTTTGCGATATGGCGGTTTATTCGTCCCAGCAATTCCACCCCCGAAGATTGCCCGGCAGCGATTTGTTCTTCCCACCATTTCAGGCGGATAAGGGCAAGCATCGGCTCGGAAGCCTGAGACAAAATAAAGTCAAACTCCAACCCCAATGACAAGATATCGGCCATGATATCTCTCTCGCCGGGGGACTGGAATAACAGGCTGTAGCTTAACAAGGGCGCATTTTGGCGCAAGGATTTCCAGCTATTTTGCTCTGTCATCATCCGCTATCTTGATTTTAATCTACCGGCAACAAGCCAACCGCAGCCGACCGCCCTTCGGTAAGCAATACATTCCAGGTGCGACAGGCCGCAGCCGTGGTCATTACTTCCAGGCGGATTTCCTGTTCTTTCAGGGCTTTTGCCAGATGCGGCAAATGGCTATCTGTACGTGCGCCCACCCCTAATATCACCAGCTCTGTCTTCTGGCTGTGCTGTGTTTTATCAATGCCGGCATCTCTGCCCTGTTCCAGCATTGCGGCAATCTGTTCGGCTCTGATATCTGCCAGGCTATTTATCTGCCAGCCAAGGGTCAGGCGCGGAAATATAAACTGGGCGCCATGATAGCTCTGCCCTGCGATACGAAACTGGCCATTGCCATATCCATGGATGATTTGCAATTTGCCATCATCGGGGAATTCCTGAACCGAAACCAGCGGATTATGTTTATCAGTGGTGTTTTGTGTCATGGCGCTATATTCCCCTGATCACCGATAAAACAGCCAGGCTGGCGGCGGTTTAGGAGCGTTCATATTCCGGGGTCGGGATCTGGTTATCTTCATCATCACTGCGTTTCAGGTCAAATCGCGAGATAAGCCCTACAGCAATAAAGATAGAAGAATAGGTGCCAATGGTAACCCCCCAAAGCATGGCCAGGGCAAAATCCCGTAAAACCGCCCCGCCAAACAGGATAATGGCAATAAGGGCAATTGCTGTTGTGAGCGAAGTCATCACCGTACGGGACAAGGTCTCATTGAGCGATTTATCCAAAATCTTGCTCTGATCCCATGATTTATATTTGCGCAGATTCTCGCGCACCCGGTCAAATACCACCACCGTGTCATTGATAGAATAGCCAGCAATGGTCAAAATCGCAGCCAAAGTGGCCAGATTAAATTCAAATCCGGTCAGCGCAAACAGACCCACAGTGGTGAATACATCATGGGTCAGCGCCAGAAAGGCAGCGATAGAAAACTGCCATTCAAACCGGAACCAGATATAGATCATGATGGCAAACAGCGCACACGCAACGGCCATAATGCCTTTTTCTGCCAGCTCTGCCCCTACGGTCGGGCCAACAAATTCGGTGCGTCTGATTTCATAGCCATCCCCCAAAGTTGAGGTGATCTTTTCAATGGCGGCAGCTTGTGCACGCTCATCGCCTTCCTGTTTTTGTACGCGAATCAGCACATCTTTTTCTGTCCCGAAGCTCTGGATAGCAATATCACCCAGCCCCAATTTTTCCAGATCCCCTCGAACCGCGCCTATATCGGCTGCGGTTTTGGATTGTGCCTCAATCAGAATACCGCCGCGAAAATCAATCCCCAGATTAAGACCTACCAGAAAAAACAACGCGATAGAGGCCAGAACAGCCGCTATAGATACCCCGCCAGCCATCGGTACATATTTCAAAAATTGAATAGAAGGAGCAGAAGGCACAAGCTTTAATCTGAACATCGTGATATCCCCTCTTCTAGAGCTCTAGCTGTTTTGGGCGTTTGGCATTTACCCACAGGACAATAAATAGCCGGGTGACCATCAATGCGGTAAACATCGAAGTCACAATCCCCAAAGACAGGGTTACGGCAAATCCCTTTACCGGGCCTGAACCAAACACAAACAGGAATAATGCCGCAAATAAAGTGGTCAAATTTGAATCGATAATAGTCGATAATGCACGGCTATATCCTGCCTCGATGGCTTGTGCCACCCGCCTGCCGCCACGCAATTCTTCTCTTATCCGCTCAAAGACCAGGACATTTGCATCCACCGCCATCCCCATTGTCAGGACTATCCCGGCAATGCCCGGCAAGGTTAGCGTGGCCTGAAGCGCCGATAAAGCGCCCAGTATCAGCACCACATTGACCATCAGGGCAATATCGGCAAATATCCCGAACAGTCCATAGCTCATCACCATATAGATGATAACCAGAGCAAGCCCGACCAGCGCGGCAATCTCGCCGGCGGCAATGGAATCAGCCCCCAGCCCCGGCCCGACTGATCGCTCTTCGAGAACTATTAGCGGGGCAGGCAATGCCCCGGCGCGCAAGATAAGCGCCAGTTCATTTGTTTCTGCCACATTGAAATTGCCGGTAATCTGGCCACTGCCAAAAATTTGTGACTGGATAACCGGGGCAGAGACCACCTTGTTATCCAGGACAATCGCAAAAGGACGGCCAATATTCTCGCCTGTTGCGCGTCCAAAACGGCGCGCCCCTTCTGCATTCAGCTGGAAATTTACCGCCGGTCGGCTGTTCTGGTCAAATCCGGCCGAGGCATTTTCCAATAGCTCGCCACTAACCATCACCCGCTTTTCCACGATATATTCCCCGCCCCCCTCTTCGGCACTTTCCAGCAACACACTTCCCGGGGGCACACGACCCGAGCTGCGCGCTTCCTGTGCTGTTGAGCGCATATCAACCAGCTGGAAGGTCAGCCTTGCGGTTCGCCCTATCAGGCGTTTAATGCGTTCGGGATCATCCACGCCGGGTAATTGTACCAGAATTCGATCCTTGCCCTGACGCTGAATAACCGGCTCTTTCGTGCCGTCGGGGTCCAGCCTGCGGCGGATAATTTCTATCGCCTGCTCGACTGTCTGGTCAGCCAGATTTTGAAGCCCTGCTTCATTAAAGCGGATGGTGATTTCCTGGCCAGTGCGCTGATTATCAAAATCAGGCCCCAGATCGCGTAAAATACCATCCAGCTGGCTTTGCGTTTCGGCATCTGCCGTGTCATCACGAAGGGCAAAGGTAACCGCATCCTCGCTTGCTTTCAGGCTGCGAAATCTGATTTTTTCCTCGCGCAGGGAAAGCCGCAGATTTTCAGAGATGCCTACCATACGCTCGGCGATGACAGCGTTTAAATCTGTCTGAAGCAAGAGGTGAGAGCCGCCTTGCAAATCCAGCCCGAGATTAATGGACTGACCGGGCAGGAAAGCTGTGCCAGCCTTTTCCCCATTCTGGCTGAAAAGATTGGGCAATGCATAGATAATCCCTGTGATTATCAGCAAAAGGACAACTGCTTTTTTCCATGTCTCAAACTGAAGCATAAGACGCAACCTAAAAAATTAACCGTTAAAAAAGCGGTGCGTAACGCTCACACACCGCTTTTTGCCAGATGATTATTTCTTGCTACCGCCAAACAGGGCAGCCAGACCGGATTTTTTTGGCTCTTCGGCTTTAGCGGCATTTTTCTTGTCATCTTTGGAACGTTTATCGGCGATCATGGTACGCATGATGTTAACCTTTACATCCTTGGCGATTTCCACTTCGACCGTTTCCTGATCATCTACAGATTTGGTGACTGTGCCCACCAGGCCGCCTGAGGTAATCACCTTGTCGCCGCGGCGAAGCTGGCTTACCATTTCACGATGTTCCCTGGCACGTTTTTGCTGCGGGCGAATTAAAAAGAAATAGAACACCACAAAAATCAGTACAAAAGGTAAAAGAGAGGTTAGATCCCCGCCGCCACCGGCTGACTGGGCAAAAGCTGGACTGATAAGCATTTTTTGAAAATCTCCATAATAAAAAAGCTGCACTTCAGGCAGCTGGAAAACCCCTCATTTCGTAACATAAAACAGGGCGAAAAGCCAATCATCATTAAACCATTAGCCGGAATTAATTGAGTTTCATAATGGCTAGGGTATAGTGAGGGCGCAATTAGCAAGGGCATATAGCTGATAATGCCCGAATATTAGCCGCACAGTAGCCAGTTTAACGGTTTTTTTTAAAGAGTTTTATCCATGAGTGCACCAGAAGAAAAATTAGCTGTCCTGACCCGCATTGCCAATGCGCTGGAAAGGCTGGCACCGCCCAAAACAGCCGAAATCGATCTGAAAAGCCATCAGGGCTATATCTGGGTATCAGAGAAATCCAGCTTTCATGCGGTAGAGGAAATTCAGCGATTGCCTCTGGATAGTCTTAAAGGGATTGACCAGCAAAAACAGCAACTTTTAGAGAATACTGAATATTTTGCCAAAGGAATGCGCGCGAATAATGCCCTGTTATGGGGCGCGCGCGGCACAGGTAAATCCTCGGTGTTAAAGGCAGTTCACGGCCATCTGCTGGCAAAGGGATATGATATCGGTCTGGTCGAGATTCAGCGCGAGGATCTGGGCGATTTGCCAGAGGTGATGGCGCGTTTATCCAAAATAGACAGAGCCTTTATCCTTTTTTGCGATGATTTGGCGTTTGAGCAGGAAGATATCAGCTATAAATCGCTTAAAGCGGTTCTGGAGGGCGGATTATCTGGCCGGCCGCGCAATCTGGTATTTTATGCCACCTCCAACCGTCGTCATTTGATGGCGCGCCAGATGATAGAGAATGAGCAATCCACCGCTATTAACCGTTCCGAGGCAGCAGAGGAAAAAATCTCCCTCTCCGACCGTTTCGGATTATGGATAGGCTTTCACAATGTGGATCAGGATACCTATCTGGCGATGATCAAATGGTATGTGGAATATTACCAGATACCTGTTGCTTATGAAGAGGTGCGTCAGGACAGCCTGACATGGGCTATCGGGCGCGGTAATCGCTCTGGTCGGACGGCCTTTCAGTATATCCTCAATCTGGCCATGCAACATGAGATAAAAATATAAAAAGCCCGCCTTTTTAAGAGATAATATCTCTTGGGTTAATAGGCGTGCGGCTTTGGCGAACTTCGAAATGCAATTGCGGGCTATCTACGCGGCCGGTCATACCCACCTGGCCGATATTTGTGCCAACAGTTAACACATCGCCCTCCTTGACCAGAATATCGCTTAAATGGGCATAGGCGGTAATATAGCCGCCCTCATGTTTAACCAGTACCAGATTGCCAAAGCTTTTCAGGCCGGTACCTACAAAGGCCACTGTACCCGGGGCAGAGGTAACCACGATTGTGCCTTCATTTGCCTGAATATTTACCCCGTCATTATGCACCCCCTTGGCCATAGGGCCAAATTCAGCGATTACCTCGCCCTTTACAGGCCAGGTAAAGCCGGCATTGCCAAGTGCAGGTGCAACAAAGGATTTTGCGGGCGCAGATGCTGCCCTGCGCGCCGCTGTTTTAGGCGCGGTTTGGGTGATAGTCACCGGCACATTTTCCACCTCGATACCGGCAATATCCAGAACTGAAAAATCGGGCTGTTCGGGCAATAGCAATCTTTGCCCTACGGTTAGCTGATAGGGTTTTTGCAATTCATTGAGGGCGGCCAGCTGTTCCTGGCTTACCGCATAGCGTTGCGAGAGGTCATATAAATTATCTGTAAGGGACACAACATGATAGCGCGCAGGCGATAATTTCAGACGCTCGCCTTCAATGAGGTCAAAAGGCGGAACAAGCTGGTTATCATTGATGATGGATTGCGGGGTAATCTGATAACGGGTGGCAATCGAAAAAATGCTATCCCCGGGCGCGACGATAATTTCACCCGATACAGGCAAAAGCTGGCGTGCCTCGCGCAAGGGGGCTTCTTCTACCGGTGCCGGGGCTTCACGGCTAAGAGATATTTCCGGCATTTTTGGCATTTTTGTCTGACATCCGCTCAGGCCAATTAACATGGCAAGACCGGAAAAAATGACGGGCTTTAAAAAACGCTTTATCTGGATTTGCATTTTCAACCTTTGCCTTATCTCTGATAGTAATTTTTTGCTTTGCCTATGTCTCTGTCCCTTCCAGCATTGGCACGAACCGCACAGGCATCAGACTTTTTCTCTCAAAGCCTTCTGCCTCTCTTTTTACACGAACAAGTTCTTCTTTACCAGACGGGCCAACCGGGGCAATTAATATCCCCCCTTCTTTTAGCTGATCCAGCAAGGATGCGGGTATTTCTGTTACGCGGCAGGTAATAATGATGCGATCAAAAGGGGCAGCTTCCGGCCAGCCCTTTGCCCCGTCCCCATGCCGATAGGTGATATTTGAAATTTGCAATGTTTTCAGCCGTTTTTCAGCTGATACCATCAGGGGGCGCAGTCGTTCCAGCGTGTAAACCCGCCTGGATAGCCGCGAGAGGATAGCCGCCTGATAGCCGCTTCCTGTACCGATTTCCAGCACTCTATGGCTTTTTTTCAGCTCCAGGGCTTGTGTCATCACCGCCACAATATAGGGCTGGCTGATGGTTTGTTTATGACCAATAGGCAAAGAGGCATTTTCATAGGCATGAGCGTGCAAATTTTCCGGGATAAACAGCTCGCGCGGAATGGTTTCAATAGCCGACAGAATATCAGCCTGCATAATGGCCTGCGCGCGCAAGGTCATCAGTAATTTTGCTTTTTGCGGCAGAAAGCTGGACATAAAAGACAGGCTCTTTTTGTTTTTTTAAGAAAAATCTTTTTCTGGCATCTGTGATAGCAAATTTTGGGCAGTCATATCCATCTTTAAGGGCGTGAAGGATACATAGCCCCTATCCAGCCACCATCTATCGGTATTTTCTGCAACCTCTTCCAGCATCACCATAGGCCCGATACGATAGCTGCCCGGCTCATCCCCAGCGATGACCTCATCTGAAAATTTATGGCAATCCAGATGGGCAGCGCGTATGCCCTTTACCCGGCCAAATTCCGCAGGCGGGAAATTGATATTTAAAACAGTCCGCTCCGGCATCACAATATCTATTGCGGCCTCCAATACCTGTTTTCCAGCTTCCCGGACAGGGGTGAAATCCGGCCTGCCTTTGGAAAAACGCTGGGAAAGCGCAATGCCGGCAATACCATTGATAGCCGCTTCCTTGGCCGCCCCTACCGTGCCGGAATAGCCAATATCATCTGCAACATTCATCCCGTGATTAATTCCCGATAAAATCAGATCAGGTTTATTATCCGGATATAGCAAATGCAAGGCCAGCATCACACAATCAGCCGGTGTGCCGCCAACCGAATAATGGGTTTTATCGCGCTGATGAAAATCAATATCCCGGTGCAGGCTGATAGAACGCCCGGTACCTGACTGGTTAGATGCCGGGGCAACTACCGTAACATCCTGTGAAATGCCCAGAGCCAGCTCTTCTAACAGATGCAACCCTTCTGCATCTATGCCATCATCATTGGTCAGCAATATCCGCAATGCTTTACTTCCCTTTTCCGCTTTCATACCCCTAATTAAACGGACAAGGCCGCATATAACGCAAATTCAGGCACCTGGTACTAGCCTGTCACATCCCATATAGCTATGCAAAACCTCTGGCAACAGGACAGAGCCATCCTTTTGCTGGCCATTTTCCAAAACAGCGATCATGCATCTGCCAACCGCCAGGGCAGAGCCATTTAATGTATGTACAAATTCTGTTTCTTTCTCGCCCTCTTTGCGGGTGCGTGCTTTCATACGCCGTGCCTGGAAAGGCCCGCAATTGGAACAGGAAGAAATTTCACGATACATCCCCTTGCCGTCATCCTGGCCAGGCAGCCACACCTCTATATCCAGTGTCTGTTGGGCAGAAAAGCCGGTATCGCCTGAACACAGGCGCAATACCCGATAAGCCAGCCCAAGGCGTTGCAAAATGGTTTCTGCACAGCCTGTCATCCGGGCGAGTTCGGCTTCTGATTCTTCTGCAGTGGTAATGGAAACCAGCTCTACTTTGGAAAACTGATGCTGGCGAATAAGCCCGCGCGTATCGCGCCCTGCCGAGCCAGCCTCGGCCCGAAAACAGGGGGTAAAAGCGGTCAGGCGCATCGGCAATGCCTCACGCGGGACAATGCTATCGGCCACAATATTGGTCAACGGTACTTCTGCTGTCGGGATCAGCCAGCGGTCATCGGTGGTATGAAACAGATCATCGGCAAATTTTGGTAACTGGCCTGTCCCGGTCATGGTCTGGGTGCGCACAAGGGCGGGCGGCAAGGTTTCCAGATAGCCATGTTCAGCGTTATGCACATCCAGCATAAAGGCGGCCAATGCCCGCTCCAGACGCGCCAATTGCCCTTGCAAGACAACAAAACGCGCGCCCGACAGCTTGGCAGCGGTGGCAAAATCCATCTGCCCCAGCCCTTCGCCAATATCCACATGGTCACGCGGGGTAAAAGAAAAGACAGGCTTCTCGCCAACGCTGCGTACCAGCTCATTATCGGCTTCATCTGCGCCATCTGGTACCCCATCATCCAGTATATTGGGAATGGAAATAAGATGGGTGTGAATTTGTTCATCCAGCTCTGCCTCTCTGGCTTCCAGAGCGGGGATTTCTTCTTTTATCGCGGCCACTTCTGCCAGCAAAGCATCCGCATCCTCGCCAGCGGCTTTTTTCTGGCCAATTTCACGGCTGGCTTCATTGCGGCGCGATAATTTGGCCTGCAAGCTGGTTTGGGTCTCGCGCTTGTCCTTGTCCAGTGCCAGAATAATGCCGGCAATTGGGTCAAGCCCGCGCCGTCTGGCAGCCTTATCAAATTCTTCCGGGTTTTCGCGGATAGCTCTTATGTCATGCATAAGTCATAAAACTCCTTATGGCCTTAAATAAATAAAGGCGAGTGATAGATAAAAAGGCCGGCACCCTCAAACAAGATTACTTTCATCTTCTGTCTCGCTGGCATCTTCTGTATCACCCTGTTTTTTCTGGATCAGACGCGCCCCAAGGATAGACAGCTCATATAACAGAATAACCGGCACAGCCAGCAGCACTTGCGAGATAACATCCGGCGGCGTTAGAATAGCGGCCGCAATAAAGGCCAGCAAAATTGCATATTTGCGTTTGGCAGCAAGTCCTTCTGCGGTCATCAGCCCTGCCTTGACCAGCAATAACAGCAAAACAGGCAATTCAAAAGAAACGCCAAAGGCAAACATCAAGCGCATCACCAGGCTCAGATATTCAGAAATTCGCGGCTCTACCTCGATGGCGAGCGCGCCTTGCCCGCCCTGCATCTCGAAAGACAGGAAAAAATCCCACGCCAAGGGGATCACCAGATAATAGACCATCAATGCACCCATCGCGAACAAGACAGGGGTGGCCAGTAAAAACGGAAAGATAGCGCGCTGTTCATTCTTATACAGGCCAGGGGCAACAAAGCGCCAGATTTGCAATAAAATGATGGGAAAACTGACACAGATAGAGACAAAAAACGCTACTTTGACTTGCGTGAAAAACCCTTCATGCAAGCCGGTAAAAATCATCCGGCTGACCTCTTCTCTGGCCGCAAGCGGGGCTTGCAGCCAAAAATAGGTCAAATCGGCAAAATTCGGAGTGCCAGAACCGAAAGGACGGATAAAACAGGCAAGAAAAATTACAATAAAAATAATGAAAACAATACCGATGCGGTTTCGCAACTCGGTCAAATGCTCCATCAGGCTCATTGACCCTTCATTTGGATCTGTTGCATCAGACATACTGCCCTGCCCTACGCTTTCTTCTGTTTTGCCGGGGTTGATGGGCCGGCCTGTTTCTTTTTCGCTGATGTTGCAACGGATTTGCCAGCGGATTTTGACGCGTTACTTTTTGGTACGGCAACGGGCTTGCGCGCATCATCCCTGCCAGCCTTTTGCACCTCACGCACATCCTGGCCAATCTGGTTTAAATCGATATCCTCTTTGATTTTGCCCAGTTCCGAGCCGATGCCATCCCCATCTCCATCTATGGCTTTTGCCATATCTTCTAGATTACCGGATTTCAGATCCGCAACCATGGTTTTCACCTCGCGGATATTATCATCTGCTCCTACCTCTTCCAGGCTCTGGGTAAATTCGCGTGCCATATGGCGTGCCTGGCGGGTAAATTTGGTAAAGCCACGCAAAACCTTGGGCAGGTCCTTGGGCCCTACGACCAGAACCAGCACAAAGGCCACCATCATAAATTCTTGCCAGCCAAAATCAAACATAGAGCCTCCGCTAGAGCTAGAGCCGCACCGACCAAAAGGGAAATCGAAAAGAGAGCTATTATCCCAGCTCTCTTAACGCATTAAAGGGATGGTCGTCCGGATCTTTTAAGCCTTTTTCTTGGCGGCCTTTTTAGGGGCTTTTTTCTTGGCAGCTGCCTTTGTTGTTTTTTTCTTGGCAGCAACTTTTTTAGCTGGTTTTTTCGCTACCTTTTTCGGGGCAGCTTCTTCGGCAATTTCTTCGGCCTCTTCTTCGGCTTCCTCCGGCTTTACGCCTTCTTTAAAGCTTCGCAGGCCTTTACCAAAATCGCCCATAATGCCTGAAATCTTGCCCGGCCGTGCAAATAAAATCAGTACGACAGCCAGAACAATTATCCAGTGCCAAATACTTGTAAAACCCATTTCAATCCCCTTACGGTCATGCCAGCCCCTTAAAAATACCTCATGCATCCGGGTAGCTGGTTCTGTTAATAGCTATGCAAATATAGACATGACGATGCCATGCGGCAACAGTTAGCGTGATGTTTTACGTATTTTTTCCGTTCGGGAAAACAAAAGCCTGAGCCGGATCGATGCTTAGATGCACGCGCGCGCCCTCGGCAAAGGAATTCAGTCCCGGAATACGTGCATGAAGATGCAATTCCCCATGCTGGTCGGATGCCGGAACAGATAAATGCAATAACGAGCTGCGCCCCAGCAAATGGGCTTCCTGGACAAAGGCCTCTACCCTGTCCCCCTTGTTGTCCTGGCCATCTATCGAGACATGCAAGCCCTCATGGCGGATAACAATAACAGCTGGCTCCCCCTCGCCAATCAGACCGGATTCCAATGTTCCAAACAGGCTTTTTACCTGCCCTTTATGGCCAATAGCCGGAATACGGTTCACTTCGCCAAAAAATTCTGCCACAAAAGCGGTTTTCGGGCGGCAATACAGGTCAATCGGCCGGCCTTGCTGTTCGATTTTTCCCTCTTTCAGAACGATAATCCGGTCGGACATAAACATCGCTTCTTCTGCATCATGGGTAACCATCAGGGCAGCGGTGCCGGACAGGCGCAAAGCGTGCAGCATCTGGTCGCGCACCCGCTCGCGCAATCGGCTATCCAGGCCGGAATAAGGCTCATCCAGCAAAATCAGCTTCGGGGCGGGCGCAAGGGCACGTGCCAGTGCAACCCTTTGTTGCTGGCCGCCGGATAATTCATGGGGATATTTATCCCGGCAATCCGATAAATCCATTTCTGCCAGCAAGGCATGAGCCCGCTCGATATCGGCTTTTGTCTGCTGGTGCAGACCAAACATCACATTTTTTATAATTGTCATATGCGGAAACAGGGCATAGGACTGAAAGACCAGACCCATTCGACGCAGCTCCGGCGGTACAATTTTGGTCGCAGAAGATAAAATGTCTGCCCCTTGCATAATCTGGCCGCTATCAGGGGTCTCAAAGCCTGCCGCAAGGCGCAGCAAGGTCGTCTTGCCACAGCCTGAAGGGCCCAATAGCGAGACAACCTCCCCCTCACCGACCTCGAAGCTGATATCGGTTACCGATGCAATAGAGCCATAGTGATGGCTGATATGTTCAAATCTAATCGTCACGATATACCCATTTTACAGGAAAAATATCTTATCGGGAAATTTATCTCATCCGGCAAAAACTGTCAGGCCAGCGGATAATTTCCCCCCCCTTTTTTTCTCATGCCTCTTCTTCATCAAAGAAATCTACATCATGGGACAGCACTTCATCTTCCAGCTCTTCTTCGCTTAAATTATCTGCGTCATCTTCTGCCATCACAGATGTTTCGCCCAATCCGCCAATGACTGCGCCCTTGCGCAGCAATCCGGCTGATTTTAAGTCTTCCATACCCGGCAATTCAGAAACAGAAGACAGGCCGAAATGATCCAGAAAGGCTGTGCTTGTCCCCCAGGTAAGCGGCCGGCCAGGGGTGCGCCGGCGCCCCCGCGGGCGTATCCATTCCAGCTCCAGCAATATATCAATTGTACCGCGCGACAGGCTGATACCGCGTATTTCCTCAATTTCAGAACGGGTAATGGGCTGGTGATAGGCAATGATGGCCAGCACTTCCAATGCTGCTCTGGAAAGCGGTTTTTGCACCGGGCGTTCCAGGCTCAGGTGGGCAGCGACATCCGCTCTTGTGCGAAAGGCAAGTGTCTGGTCAATTACTTTGAATTCGATCCCGGAACGCTCATCATATCGTGATTTTATTAAATCAATAATTTCAGCAAGTTCTGTTTCTTCGTTCAGGTAAGGGGTCAGCTTTTTAAAGGCCACTGGTTCAGCAGAGGCAAAGACCAGCGCTTCAATAATCCGCGCCCGTTCTGCAAGGCTTAATCCGGCATCGATGGGGGGCTGTTGCGTTGCACTGCTCATCTAGGCTTGCTCCTTCATACGCAGGTAAAGCGGGGTATAATTTCCAGATTGCCGCAAGGTAATTCGGCCATCTTTTGCCAATTCCAGACTGGCCACAAAATGCGAGGCCATGGCAGAACGCCTGTCCAGCGGATCTTTTAATTCTGGCGGCAGGAAATGTTCAAGCTGTGTCCAGCCAGGGGTTTTGGGCAGCAGCCGGCTTAATCGTGCGGCGGCTTCCTGAACCGAATATAGCCGCGTTGCCGCGATGGTCAGCATCTGGGCTTCTTCGGCAGAACGGATATCGCCATAGGCCTGAATAAGGTCAAATAATCTGGCTTGCCAGACGATAGCCACACGCCCTTCAAATTCTTCCGGCTGTCCGCGTACCAGCCTTTGACGCCCCAATATAGGCAGGCTGGCCAATCTTTTCGAGGCAGTTTGCATCGCTTCCAGACGTACCAGCTGAAAGCGCAAGGCATCGGTCATATCAATGACATCTTCTGCCTGTTCGGGTTCCGGGTCTGGCAATAATAGCCGAGACTTTAAAAAAGCCAGCCAGGCAGCCATCACCAGATAATCGGCTGCCACCTCCAAATTCAGCTTTTTTGCCGAAGCGATATAGGCCAGATATTGCTCGGCCAATGGCAGGATAGCGATTTTGCCCAAATCTACCTTTTGTTCTCTTGCAAGAGATAGCAACAGGTCAATCGGCCCTTCAAACCCGTCCAGATTTACAAATAAAGAAAGCTGTTCGGCCTCTTTATCTGTTTCGGACGATTGCTGGAACTCTGTATCTGTTAGCGCATCAGACATTACTGTCCCTCTTGTATTTTCCGCAGAAAACAATCCTGCCCGGCTTTTTTCAGCGCGTCACATATCGCATTGGCTTCAGCTGCCGGCATCGCCTCGCTCATCACCCGCCAAAACTGGGCGCCATCTGCCTTTTTGATGATGGTTGCCGATAACACATAGCCGTTCAGACGGGCTTTATGTTTTTGCGATAACAGAGCAGCAGCGGTATCGGCCTTATTCTGATCCTGAAAGGCAGCGATTTGAATTTGCCGCCAGCTGGCATCCGGTTTTGCCTGATTGTTGGCTTTTTTCTGAATATTGGCCAGCTCAACAGGTCTCTTTATCGGCACGGCAGGGCTGGCTTTATCTTCTGCCTGCTCATTTGCAGCCGATGTGTTATCTGTGCTGTCCGGCTTATCATCTGTAACAGGCGGGATATCTGTTTGCGCCTGTGCCAGAGGTGTTGCCATCACGCTTTGCTTTTCTGGGTTTTTTGCATCTGCAGCTGCCTGCTCTTGTGCGCCCGCTTGTGCCGGGGCGGTGTCAGACGGCTTTTCCGCCTCAATCGGGACAGGTGGCGGTTCTGGCAAATCCTCGTCCAGATGCAGTATTTCCTTTTCTTCTGTTTCTGCCTCGCCCTTATCCAGATAGGACATAAAACGCGAATTCTGATGGGCAATTTTCTGCCCCCCCTCTTCGGACGGGCGCACTTTGAAAGGTGTCTCATCTGCCTGCAGATAGACAATATCGCCTGCATCTCTCAAGGGCGGCATGACATAGAAAATAACCGCCAATGCAGCAAGGATAAGGATACCAGCCCCGCCTAACCAAAATAACAAGCGACTAAATCGAAACATCTGCAGCATCTTTTTTACATTTCCTCAGGGGCATTTACACTGAGCAAATTCAGCCCTGCACGCAGAACATGGACAGCGGCCTGAACAAGGCTGAGGCGGGCAGCGGTCATTTCTGCATCGGATTCCAGAATAAAGCGTAAAGACGGGTCTTCGCGTCCGGCTGTCCAGAGCCCGTGAAACAGCGCGGCCAGATCAATCAGATAAAAGGCGATTTTATGCGGCTCATGGCTGTTGGCCGCCGACCGTACCAATTGTGGCCAGCTTACCAGCTGTTTGATCAGCCGCACTTCATGGCTGGCCTGTAACAGGCTTAAATCTGCCCTGTCCCAATCAGGCAGCCCGTCCTGGCGCAAAACCGAACAGCCTCTGGCATGGGCATATTGTACGTAAAATACCGGGTTTTCACGGCTTTTTTCTGTCACTTTGGCATAATCAAATTCCAGCGTTTGATCATTACGGCGGGTCAGCATGATAAAGCGCATCACATCTGCACCTACCGCTTCCATCACATCGCTCAGGGTAACGAACGTCCCTGCCCGTTTGGACATTTTAACCGGTTTGCCTTTATCCAGCAGCGATACAAGCTGGCATAATTTGATATCCAGCATATCTTTCTGGCCGGAAATCGCCTGTGTAGCAGCTTTCATGCGTTTGACATAGCCGCCATGATCAGCGCCCCAGACATTGATTAATGCCCCGCCCGTGCGCTGTAATTTATCATGGTGATAGGCTACATCCGAGGCAAAATATGTCCAGCTGCCATCTGATTTTTGCAAAGGCCTGTCGATATCATCGCCAAAATCGGTTGCGCGGAACAGCAATTGCTCGCGCTCTTCCCAATCATCGGGTAACTGGCCTTTAGGTGGCTCCAGTACGCCGCGATAAACCAGATTATACTTTTCAAGGCTTTCTATGGCAGCCGCGACCTTGCCAGCCTCTACCAGGGCACGTTCCGAGCTATAAATATCCATCTTTATGCCAAGACCGGCCAGATCGTTCTGGATATATTTCATCATCATATCAATCGCAAAGGTGCGGATAAGGGGCAAAATATCTGCCTCGCTCTTTTCCAGCAAATCATCGCCATATTGTTCTTTTAGTGCGCTGCCAACTTCTTTTAGATACAGACCCGGATAAAGTCCATCTGGAATTTTAATGTCGGCCTCGCCCAGTGCTTCGCGATAGCGTAAATAGGCAGAACGTGCCAGCACATCTACCTGCGCGCCCGCATCATTAATATAATATTCACGGCAAACCGAATAGCCTGACCATTCCATCAGATTGGCCAGCGCATCGCCAAATATCGCCCCTCTGGCATGGGCGGCGTGCAGCGGGCCGGTAGGATTGGCAGATACAAACTCGATATTGATAGAAGCGCCGCTACCTGTATTATTGCGGCCATAATCCCTGCCGGCGTCTAATATGGCTTGCACATCTTTTGCCCAGCGCCCTTCTGTCAGGCGGATATTGATAAATCCTGGCCCGGCTATTTCCACTTCGGCCACATCACCGCGTTTTCGCAACGCTTCAGCAAAAAGTTCAGCCAGATCACGCGGTTTCGTCCCGGCCTGTTTGGATAATACCATTGCTGCATTACAGGCCAGATCGCCATGGCTTTCCTCGCGCGGCAATTCTACCACCACTTTGCTGGTATCTTTGGCCTCTGGCGCGGTGATACTGCCTGCGGCGATCAGATCATCATAGCTTGCAAGGATATAGTCTTCGAAATCACTGAAAATATTCATTTTAGCTGAGAATTGGTCCGGTTTCAAAAATGCGTTCATACTCTAATAGCGCATAGCGGTCTGTCATGGAAGCCAGATAGTCAGCAATTACCCGTGCTTTATGCATCTCATCGATTTTATTTGCCTCTTTTTGCCAGTCTGTTGGCAATAAATTCACCTCATCAAAGAACCGTTCAAACAGGGCAGTAAGCGCTTTTCTGGATTTGCTGGTCATGCGGTTCACCTTGTAATGGCGCCAGCTATATTGCATCAGAAAATCTCTCAGGCTGCGCAAATCTGCTGCACCGGACGGGCTATGCAGGATTAATGGCTGGCCAGCGCGGCGAATATCTTCTACCGATTGCGGGTTGGCCTCGGCCAGTAATTTTCGGGAATGGTGATATAAATCCTGTACAAAATGGCTGATCAGGCGGCGGGTCAGCTCATGGGTTAGCCGCCCCATGGGCAATTTTCCATATTCCTGTTCCAAATCTGACAGGATGCGCCCAACCACCGGCAACCCGGATAGCTGATCAAGGCTGAGCAATTCTGCACGCAATGCATCATCAAAATCATGTGACAGATAGGCAATATCATCTGATAGATTGGCAATCTGGGCTTCGGCTGTCGGGTAAAGCTCCAAATCCAGTCCCCATTGTTTGTCCAGATCCTGAATAGTTTGGCGAAGACCGGATTTATCCTGGCCAAGTTTTAGCAAGGGGCCATTATGTTTTAGCACCCCGTCAATCGTCTCAAAAGTCAGGTTCAACCCGTCAAAACGGGCATAGCGATGCTCCAGCAGGGTCAACACGCGCAAAGATTGCTCATTATGGTCAAAGCCGCCGTAATGTTGCATCGCCATATTCAGCGCATCCTCGCCTGCATGGCCAAAGGGTGGATGGCCTAAATCATGGGCAAGCGCCACCGCTTCGGCAATATCCTCATTCAGTCCCAGGGCGCGAGCCATCGTGCGGGCAATCTGGGCAACCTCCAGAGAATGGGTCAGGCGGGTACGGAAATAATCCCCCTCATGATAGAGAAAAACCTGTGTTTTATGTTTCAGGCGGCGAAAGGCCACAGAATGGATAATGCGGTCACGGTCGCGTTGAAACGGGCTACGGGTGAAATGGTCGGCCTCTTTTGGCACTACCGCGCCCTCTTCTGGCAATAATCGACCCTTTTCCGAGGCAAAACAGCCATAGGCGGATAATTTTGGTGTGATGGGCGTTTGTGCCATACGCTTTTTTTATCCTCCTACAGCTCACAGGGCGCATTTGCCAAAAGCGGGGCTTGATTTGTTTGCCTCCACCCCTCATATTTGCAAGTAGGGCGCTGGTTACCGCACCATGCCAGACCTATGCGGTTTCATTCTATCAGGATATAGAAAGATATGACAGAGACAAGCACATCTTCTTCTACGGAAAATGCCGCACCTTTCTCGCTGACACAAGCGGCGGCCAGCCGTATTTCAGTTTTGCTGGAAGCAGAGGAAAAGCCCTATTTCCGCGTGCGCGTGGATGGGGGCGGTTGTTCCGGTTTTCAGTATAAATTCGATTTTGATACGCAAAAACAGCCAGAGGATTTGGAATTGCGTCAATATGGTGTTGCGGTTCTGGTAGATGATTTATCGCTTGGCTTTCTGGGCGATGCACAATTGGATTATGTCGAGGAACTGGTCGGCTCCTATTTCAAGGTCGAAAATCCCAACGCTACCGCTTCTTGCGGATGCGGCACCTCTTTTTCTATATGAGTTGGGCGTGATATGCGCATTGCCAGCTGGAATGTTAATTCACTGAAAGCGCGCCTGGGCCACGTGCTGGATTATTGTCAGGCCGGCCACACAGATTGCCTGATGCTGCAAGAGTTGAAATTAAGTGATGAGAATTTCCCCCATCAGGCCTTTGCCGATATCGGCTGGAACAGTGTCTGTCATGGCCAGAAAACCTATAATGGCGTGGCTATCCTCTCGCCTTTTGAAATTACAGATGTCATGCGCGGCCTGCCGCATCTGACCGCCCTGGATAGCGAGGATGAACAATCACGCTATATCGAGGCATCTGTGAACGGGTTTCGGCTGGGTGCGATATATCTGCCCAATGGCAACCCCTGCCCCGGCCCTAAATTTGACTATAAATTGCAATGGATGGCACGCCTCGAAGCCCATGCACAAAACCTGCTGGCGACAGAACAGCCGGTTATTCTGGCCGGGGATTATAATGTTATGCCGCAGGAAATTGATTGCTATGATCCGGCTGCCTGGCAAGGTGATGCACTATGGCACCCGCAAAGCCGGGCAGCCTTTTTCCGCCTCGCCCATATGGGCTATAGCGATGCGATACGGGCTATTCATCCGCAAGGCGCGCAATATAGCTATTGGGATTATCAGGCAGGGGCATGGCAGCGCGATAATGGTATCCGTATTGACCATTTAATGCTGTCACCCGAAGCAGCTGATAAATTGATAAATGCCGGGGTCGATAAAACCCCGCGCGGGCTGGAACGCCCGTCTGACCATACCCCTGTCTGGATAGAGCTTGCGGCATAATAGCAAGGCGGTTGTATTGCCTTGTTGTCATCTACTCCGGGTTGGTTGTTTTT
>JAYOMZ010000017.1:0-16423 GCA_038121125.1 Alphaproteobacteria bacterium | reverse complement strand
AACATTATCCATGAAAATGGAATGAGCACATTTCATTGGCTATTGGTTATCTTTGCAGTTGTTTCAGCCATGTGGTTGCTTCACAAGGAATTTTCAGCCCTTTCCAGAGATATTAATTCGGTAGCGCTTGAAGTGAGCAAGGTTGAAAGCAGTATAGCCGCAAATAAAGAGATTCTCATTCAGCTTTCCAGTGAATTGGAAATTATTTCAAAAGATATGGCTTCTCAAAACAAAGAGTAGCTAGCGTCAAAATTATATAGGAAAATAAAAAAGCAGGGTTTTATCCCTGCCTTTTTTATGTGTTCAAGAATGAAATCGATTTCTAGATATCAGCATAGATATGGGTTTCTGCCTTGCCGCCTGGATGGGTGATTGCCCCTTTTTCGGCAGAGCCTACTGTCTGGGCATATTTCCAGATAGCCCCGGACTGGTAATCTGTCTCCCGCGGCTTCCAGTTTTTGCGCCGTTCGGCCAATTCTTCCTCGCTCAAATCGACGCTGATATCCCCTGATTCTGCATCAATGGTGATCATATCCCCGTCTTTTAGCAAGCCAATAGGCCCGCCAACGGCTGCTTCGGGCCCGACATGGCCGATACAAAAACCGCGTGTGGCTCCGGAAAAGCGACCATCGGTGATAAGGGCAACTGTATCCCCTGCCCCCTGCCCGTAAAGAGCTGCGGTGGTGGCCAGCATCTCGCGCATACCAGGCCCGCCCTTTGGCCCTTCATAGCGAATAACCAGAACCTCGCCTTCCTTGTAATCGCGTGTTTCAACCGCCTTAAAGGCATCTTCTTCACAATCAAAACAGCGTGCTGGCCCGGTAAATTGCAGCTTGTTCATGCCAGCGACTTTCACAATTGCCCCTTCCGGTGCCAGATTGCCGCGCAAGCCAACCACGCCGCCTGTGGGTGACAATGGTGTGCTGGTCTTGTAGACCACATCCTGATCTTCAGGAAACACCACATCTTCCAGATTTTCGGCAATGGTCTTGCCCGTAACCGTGATGCAATCGCCATGCAGGAAGCCGCCTTCCATCAGCGCCTTCATCAAAATCGGCACACCGCCAACAGCAAATAAATCCTTTGCCACATATTTACCACCTGGCTTCAGATCAGCGATATAGGGGGTTCGTTTGAAAATTTCGGCCACATCATGCAAATCAAATTCAATGCCGCATTCTGCTGCCAGTGCCGGCAGGTGCAGACCGGCATTGGTTGACCCGCCAGAGGCCGCCACAACCGTTGCCGCATTTTCAAAGGCCTTGCGGGTCAGAATATCGCGAGGGCGCAAATTATTCCGGATCAAATCCATTACCACACGCCCGGAATGATAGGCATATTCATCCCGGCTTTCATAGGGGGCTGGTGCACCGGCAGAGCCAGGCAGTGCCAATCCAATCGCTTCGGATACACAGGCCATTGTATTTGCGGTAAACTGGCCACCACAGGAACCGGCAGATGGACAGGCCACACATTCCAGCTCATGCAAATCTTCATCTGACATATTACCGGCCGCGTGCGCGCCAACCGCTTCAAATACGTCCTGAACAGTTACATCCCTGCCCTTGAAAGAACCTGGCAGGATAGAGCCGCCATACATAAACACAGAAGGCACATTCAAGCGTGCCATGGACATCATCACCCCGGGCAGGGATTTATCACATCCCGCTAGGCCAACCAGCGCATCATAGCAATGGCCGCGCATGGTCAATTCAATAGAATCAGCAATAACCTCGCGGCTGACCAGAGAGGCTTTCATGCCCGCATGACCCATCGCAATGCCGTCTGTTACGGTAATGGTTGTAAATTCGCGCGGTGTCCCGGCATAATCACGCACGCCGCGCTTGGCAGCCTGTGCCTGACGGGCAAGGGCGATATTACAAGGGGCAGCTTCATTCCAGGTGGTTGCCACACCGACCAGCGGCTGATTAATCTCTTCTTCTGTCATCCCCATCGCATAGTAATAGGAACGGTGCGGCGCGCTTTTTGCGCCTACAGAAACATGCCGGCTTGGCAATCTGGATTTATCAATTACAGCTTTATCACTCATCGGTTTATCTCTCCTGCTAGGGACTTACATTTCAGCAATTATGCGCTGACGGGCGGTGTTCAAACCATTCAGGCGTGTTTGCTCTTCTTCTAATCTGCGACGGTTTTCCAGTACCACCGCCTCGGGGGCTTTGGCCAGAAATCCCTCATTTGCCAGTTTTGAGGCGATTTTCTTCACCTCTCCTTCAATGGCGGCTATCTCTTTTTCCAGCCTTGCCTTTTCTGCACCAAAGTCAAGTATACCGGCCAGAGGCAGGCCAATATCCATACCATGCAGGCTGGTTCGTGCCGTACCTTTTTCAAAGCCGCCTTCACTATTACACGCAATATCCGACACTCTGGCAAGGCGGCAAATGGCACTATACATGGCCTCGATAACTTTTATCTGGCTGTTATCTGCCCCTTTTATATGCAAGACAGGTACTGCCTTTAGCGGTATATTCATTTCAGCGCGTATCGTTCTGATTTCGCTGATAATATCTGTTACATAATGCAAGCCTGTCTGGTCATCTGCCTGTGTGGACAGGGCGGGCCAGCTATCGCTGGCAAGCAGGGTGTCACTGGCAAATAATTTTGCGTTTAGCTCTTCGGTAATAAAGGGCATAAACGGGTTCATCAGCTTTAAAAGCTGGGCAAGCACAAAGCTGGCTACCTGGCGTGTTTCGGCTGAATCCTTCAAGACTGGTTTGATAAATTCAATATACCAGTCACAATATCTGTCCCAGACAAAATGATAAATGGCATCGGCCGCCTCGTTAAAGCGATATTGGTCGACCGCCTGTTCGGTTTTGGCGATAGCAGCGTTCAGCTCGTGCAAAATCCAGCGATTGACCGGCTCGGACACCTCTTCTGGACAAACAGGCAAACCGGCTTGCGCCCCAACACATTCATTCATTTCCAGAAAACGTGCAGCATTCCATAATTTCGTGGTGAAATTGCGATAGGATTCAATACGAGTTTCCGATAATTTCAAATCCCGTCCCTGTGCGGCCATTGCTACCAGCGTAAAGCGCAAGGCATCTGCCCCGTATTTTTCGGTTAGGTCCAACGGGTCTAGCACATTGCCTTTGGATTTTGACATTTTCTGGCCAAATTCATCGCGCACCAGCGCATGAATATAGACATCCCTGAACGGGACGTGCCCATCCATAAAATACATCCCCATCATCATCATTCGTGCGACCCAGAAAAAGATAATATCAAAGCCGGTCACCAGGACATTGCCGGGGTAATAGCGGTCTAGTTCAGGGGTTTTTTCCGGCCAGCCAAGCGTTGAAAATGGCCAAAGTGCCGAGGAGAACCAGGTATCGAGCACATCTTCATCCTGAACCAGTTCAACTGCCTCGCCATAATGGGTATTGGCAGCCTGCCGGGCTTCTGCTTCTGTCTCCTCGACAAAAATTGTACCGTCCGGCCCATACCATACAGGCACACGGTGACCCCACCAAAGCTGGCGTGAAATACACCAGGGCTGAATATTTTCCATCCAGTCAAAATAGGTTTTTTCCCAGCGTTGCGGGACAAATTTTGTTCGCCCGTCCCGAACAGCCTCTATTGCAGGCTTGGCCAGCTCGGCGGCATTTACATACCATTGATCCATCAGCCATGGCTCTATCGGCACGCCGGATCGGTCGCCATGCGGTACAGAATGCATATTTTCTTCTATCTCGCCCAGCGCGCCCAGCGCTTCAAGCTCTGCCAGCAATTTCTTGCGCCCCTCAAACCTGTCCAGCCCCTGATAGGCCGCAGGGACATTTTCATTGAGTGCTGCATACTGGTTAAAAATATTCAAAAGCTCCAGCTGATGGCGTTTGCCTACATCAAAGTCATTGAAATCATGGGCTGGCGTGATTTTTACCGCCCCTGTGCCTTTTTCCATATCCGAATATTCATCGGCAATGACAGGGATAGCGCGTCCGGCAATCGGCAACATAACATGCTTGCCTATCAAATGGGTGTAGCGGGCATCTTCCGGATGCACCGCAACCGCCATATCGCCAAACATGGTTTCCGGCCGGGTAGTGGCAACGGTAATAACCTCATCGCTATCTATTATCGGGTAATGCAGCTGCCACATCCGCCCGTTAACTTCGCGCTGTTCCACTTCCAGATCAGAAATGGCGGTTAATAATTTAGGATCCCAGTTTACCAGCCTTTTATCGCGGTAAATCAGCCCGTCCTTATACAGGCGGACAAATACCTTGCGCACCGCCTCGGACAGGCCTTCATCCATGGTAAAGCGGCTACGCTGCCAATCTGCGCTGACCCCGATATGTTTTTGCTGATGCAAGATAGTCCCGCCTGATTCAGCCTTCCATTCCCAGACCTTTTCAATAAAGGCCTCGCGACCCAGATCACGGCGCGAGATATTTTTTTCTGCTAACTGGCGCTCTACCACCATTTGGGTAGCGATACCGGCATGATCCATGCCCGGCTGCCAGAGGGCATCATAGCCGCGCATCCGGTGATAGCGGATAAGCACATCTTGCAAGGTAAAGGTCAGCGCGTGCCCCATATGCAAGGAGCCGGTCACATTTGGCGGCGGCATCATAATGGTATAGGGCGTATTTTTGGAAAGCGGATCACATGCAAAAACGCCACTTTTTTCGCTTTTTTCGTACCAGTGGCGTTCAGTTAATTCAGGGTCAAAGTTTTTCTCTAGCATGGGTCCGGACAAGCATCATCTAGCGGTCAAAAAAAATTACCCGCTACGGACAAGCCTATGGGCGGGCATCACTACTTGCATTCCTAGCCTTTGATGTAGCTGAAAGCAAGGAATCTTCGATGATCTTTTCAATATTTTGTGCAACCCATAGTGAAATCTGATGTTTGATTTCCTGCTTGATAAAGCTGTTTAATTCCTTCAAATCCTCTTCGGTAAGCAGGCTGGCAATCGTTTTTTCCCTGATATCGGCAAACACGTTCTGAGGGGGGGATGATTTTGTCTGATTATCGGCCGTCTTCGGGGGCTGAGCTGAACGCGCCGACACCTTAGAGGAGCTTTTATCCAGATAGGGGGCAAGGAGGCTGTCAATTTCAGTGCGAATATCGTTTGGGCTATCGCCATCAGCGCTATCCAGATAGGGGGTTTGGCGAGGCTGCCCTGTTACCTGTTTTTTAAAATCTTCCAGACTGGCACGGGTTTTAAGGACAGGTTCATCCTTTTTACCGGGCGTTTGAGCTGTAATATCCTGCATCAGCCTGGCAAGATTGGCATCAAAATCATCTTCTTCTATCCGGGGTGTTTTCTGTGTTGTTTGCCCGCTGGCCTGAGGGCGTTGCCTGTTCTCTTCGGTGCGGCGTGCCAAAACAGTATCCAGATGCACCACATCACTTTTTGCCGTATCGGGAGCTACAGAGGGCTGATGGCCGCCATCGGCGTAATTGGCCTGTGCGTGTAACCCCTCAATAGAGGCTAACAGGCTGTCTATTCTATTCACGGCTGGCTTTTGCATCTTATTCACCCTGCTCTGTGTGATAATGGTAAAAGCAGGGAAAAAATGGGATTATTCAGCCCTGCTGCTAGAAGGTATCGCGATGATAAAAGGGTAACGACTGGCAGGGTCAGATATTGAATCAAGGGCGGGCAGAATATCTTCTGGCAGGAACATCTCAACCGAAAGGCGGCCGATTGCCTGTAACAGGCGATAGCCATTTAGGATTATTGCTTCTTGTGTTTGTACCAGCCGCAATTCGGTATCGGAAAGGCTTTGTTCGGCATCCAGCTGATCCAGAAACGTTTTCAGCCCATATTCCACCTCGCTGGCTGTGCCTTGTGCAACCAGACGGGCGGCATTTATTTCTGCCTCTACCGAGGCCAGCTGGGCTCTTGCTACCTCATAATCGCGAAAGGCCTTTCGGGCGGTCAGACGGACATTGCGTCTGGTTTCTGCCAATTGTGCACGCGACCGGCTTACCCCGGCAGCAGCGCGCCTGTCGGCTGCACGTGACCCTTCTGTGACCAGAAAAGGAGTGGAAAATTCCAGCTTTGATGTCACCTCATCCTTGTCCATGGACGTGCCTTGCTGGTCATTTTGAACCGCAGACAGGCTGAAATTCAATTTTGGCAGCAAGCTGGTTTTCAAGATTTTAAACTCGATGCCTGCCTGTTTTTCAGCTGCCAGACCAGACAGGATAAGCGGATGTTCAATGCCGGCTATTTGTTCTGCTTCCTCGATGGTAGCAGGTAAATTGGCAGTCTGACGGGTAAGCGGGCGCAAATTATAATTATTCAGGCCGGTAAGGGATTGATAGGCCTCTTCAGCAGACCGCAGATTGGCAGCTGCCTGTATCTCATCCGATTTGGCACGGGCCAATCGTGCTTCTGCTTCCGCCAGCCTTGTAGGGGTAGAAGTGCCAGCTTCCAGCTTGATATTCTCTGCTTCGGTCTGTGCTGTCAGCCTTTTGGTGTTATTGCTACGAATATCATAGGCTTTTTGCGCGGTAATGACATTCAGATGTGCGGTCAGAATAGTTAAAATAACCTGTTGTTCTGAACTTTGATAAGAGGCACGCGCACTATCCAGCCCGTAACGGGCAGATTCCATACGGCTATCTGCTTCGCCAAAATCATAAATCTGTTTTTTCAGCGTGATCGAGCCGGAGCGGCTATTGCTGGAGGTAAAACCGCCCGGAGTATCCGCCTTGTCGGTTTGAATATGCGAGCCGCTAAGGGCAAATGTGCCGGTCAAATCATTTTTTGCGTTGCTGGTGGCTATCGCCTGGCGTGCCACAATAAAAGCCTGTCTTTCCGCTTCCAGAACTTTTGACGCGGTCAGCCCGGCGCGCAGGCTATCTTCCGGATTGACGGTCTGTGCCGATAACGGGCTAATCGCTGATGCGATTACCAGCCAGCCGGCAGATAAAATATAAAGGCCGGATCGCACAAGGCAAATATCTTTTAGACGGGTGGATAGAGCAGTCAGCATGGATGCAAAAACCTGATGATGGATTGGTACAAGCCGGAGTATAAACCAGGTAAGACAGCTTACCAAGTTACAATGCGCCAGCTAATCACTCTTCTATACTTCAAAAAGAGAATTTTGGTTTGGCTTTAAATTCATCCAGTACAGGTACCTGTGCGGTAAACAGGGCTGTTCTGGAAACCCCCTTGCCTGTTTTGCGCCAGATACAGGCCTCTCCTACCTGTGCGCCCTCTGGCCGCCAGATAGCAGCCAATCGGCCGCCATCTGCCAGCTGATCCAGCAATGTTTCCGGCATAGATTCTACCGCCCCTTCGATGATAATCGCATCATAGGGGGCTTCTGAGGCATAGCCGTCCTGTAATCTGGCTTTGATAATCGCCACATTGCCAATTTCCATTCCGGCAACCATTTGCTGGGCTTTTTCCACCATTTGTGCGCGCGTTTCAATGGCGATAACTGATTCTACCAGAGAGGATAGCAAGGCGGCTGTATAGCCTGTCCCTGCCCCGACCAGCATCACCGATTGCGATGGGGAAAGTTCCAGTGCCTGAAAAATTCTGGCCATGACCATTGCTTCCAGAATAAAGCGCCCGCCACTTAGATGAATATCTTCATCAATATAGGCGATATTTTGCAGATTTTTGGTCACAAACCGTTCACGCGGGACAGACATAAACGCAGCGATAACCCGGTCATCAATCACCTTGTTTGGCCGTATCTGGCTATCTACCATGGCTTTGCGCAATGCGTCGAAATGCATATCATTCATGCCTTCACCCCTTGAACCTGCTTTTTTAACAAACTACCATGCTTATAAGCCTATCCATTGCAAGTTTCAACGCTGATTTGCCCTGCATGAGAGCAGGATAAGTCAAAGCATCAAAATTCTTTGTCTTGCACCTTTTCAGCGGTCATGCATTAAACCGATTTTTTTTCATGTCCTTTTATTGACCTTCTGCAAGCTTTGACGTACATCCATCAGGCTAGTCATTTCGTTAAGGCCCGGTGGCAGAGTGGTTATGCAGCGGTTTGCAAAACCGTGTACATCGGTTCAATTCCGGTCCGGGCCTCCATTTCCTGATTATTCTGTTTTCAAAGTAGCGTTAATTTGTCCGATATCTCTGTCAGAAATATCCGTATCACCGGGATATTGGATGCCGCAAATGTTCCCGGGTTCGCCCTGGGCAGCACGATGATGGGCTTTGCGGCTATTGCCCGCGAGTCCGGTTTTGATTTCTGGATGACATTTTTTACCTCTCTTGGTGTTTGGGGGATGCCGGGACAGGTGGCCTTTGTCAGCCTATATGCCACCGGCGCGTCTATATTTTTAATGTTTGTGGCAGCCGCACTGGCAAATATGCGGATGATGCTGATGGTGATTTCCGGGTCAGATATTCTGCGCCTCAGCGAGTCCGGCCTGCCATTATGGAAGCGGGTATTGATGATGCATTTGCTGGCCATAACCAGCTGGGCGCAGATCAGCTACAAGCAAAATCAATATAGTCCGGCCGAATTACGTATCTATTACATGGCTTTTTCGCTGACTATTTTTGCCTTTGGCATGACCGGTACCAGTATTGGCTATTTTCTGAATGATTTAATGGCACCGGAAATTCTGCGCCTGGTTATCTTTATCACCCCTATTTATATCCTGTTACTATTGATGAACGCCCAGCAAAGCAGTAATCGTCTGGCGGCGGTTCTGGGCGGGGCGGTATGTCCGTTTATCTATGGCATGGCAGGGGACTGGGCAATTTTACTCTCCGGCTTTATTGGCGGCAGCGGCGCTATCGCCCTGTTTCAGTTGCGAGCGTTTTTTATCAGACAGGGAGGCGCAAATGGCTGAATATACCCTGTTTGAAACCTATCTGACGATTTTTCTGGCTGCCCTTGCCACTTTTGGATGGCGCTTTTCCGGGCTTATTCTATCTGATTTTATCCGCCCGGACAGCCTGATGATGAAATGGGTAAATGCGGTGGCCTATGCGATGGTGGCAGCGGTCTTAACACGCATTCTGGTTTATCCCATGGGGGTTTTAGCGACCACGCCGCTGGATTATCGCCTTGTTTGTCTTGGCCTTGGGCTGGCTTTGATGTTTTTCAGCAAAAAATTATGGCTGGCCCTTATCGGCTCAATGGGCGCCTTTGCGATTTTGGTGACCTATTTCTAGTGCGTGTATTTTCTGTTGCGTGTATTTTCGGGGAATATATTTTCCCGCGCTCTATAGCAGATTTGTAATCAGGGCTTCTGAAATCGCCTGCCGGCCATTTTTATCGGCATTTATTGCGCGGGTGGCTTTAACTTCGATAATTTTAAATCCGTCATAAAGTTCTTTCAGCTCCGGGACATAGGCGTTTGAAGCGATAAAGCGCGCGCCCCGTGCGGCCATTTCAGCTATCATGCCGGCTAATCTCTGCTGCTCGGCAATGCCAAACCCGTCATGGCTATAGCTGGTAAAATAGGAGGTATCATTTAGCGGAATATAGGGCGGATCCAGATAGACAAAATCCCCTGCCCCGGCCAAACCTAATATGTCGGTAAAGCTGGCATTGCCAAGCTGGACATTCTGCAAGGCAGCAGAACAGGCCAATATGGTTTTTGTATCGGCAATAAGCGGGTTTTTATATCGCCCAAAAGGGACATTAAACTGGCCGCGCGCATTCACCCGATACAGCCCGTTAAAAGCCGTGCGGTTTAAATAGATAAAGCGGCTGGCTCTTTTCAATGGGCTGAGGCTGGCCAGCCCGTCTGGGGTGCGATCCAGCCCGCGAATGGCCAGAAAATATTCCTTTTCATAAATATGGGTTTTCAAATCTTCCAGCAATTCTTGCGGGGCATCGCGCACCATGCAATAGGCATTGATTAATTCAGGATTAATATCATTTAGCCAGGCGGGGATATTTGCAGATTGCAGCTGTTCGGAAAGGCTGAAAAATACCGCGCCCCCACCGGCAAAAGGTTCAATATAGCGCTGATAATCGGCTGGAATTAGCGGGCTGATTTTATCCAGAAGCTGGCGTTTGCCGCCGACCCATTTTAAAAAAGGTTTCACACTCATAGGCTATCTCTTAGCCGCTCTTTTGCGTCAGCGCAATCAGAGGGCGGTATTTTTCGGGTTGACCTTTTAGCTAAATTGGCGCGTGGTGAAAAAAATATAGATTTAGTTTTTACCTGTCTCTGGCCGGCCTCTATGAAAACTTTGCTGTCCATTTCAGCATTATTATTCACCATCATGCTGATGCAGATGGGAACGACTGCCCTTGGTCCTCTTGATACCCTCTCGGCAATTGAATTGGGGTTTTCCAATACCGAGATAGGCGTGATTGGCGGCTCGCATTTTCTGGGCTTTCTTATTGGCTGTCTGGGCTCGCCCCTGCTGGTAAAACGTGTGGGTCATGCCCGTGCCTATTGCGTAACAGCTGCCCTTTCGATTGTGGCTATCTTGCTTCATCCTGTAGTGAGCTATTTCTGGGCATGGTGTATTTTCAGGGTGATAACCGGCATTGCGATTGCCACCAGCTATACTTCGGTGGAAAGCTGGCTAAATGCCAAGCTAACCAACAGCAACCGAAGCCGTTTTTTCGGCATTTACCGCATTATTGATATGACCGGCGCACTGGTCGCCCAGGCCATGATATCTGTCCTGGTTCCGGTCTATTTTTTATCCTATACCATGCTGGCTATTCTGGTCTGTTTATCCCTGTTACCGCTTGGCCTGACCAAATCGGTACAACCGGCCATGCCTGAAACGCAAAAGATAAATGTGTTTTTTGCCTTTCAGATATCGCCCCTTGCGGCACTGGGGGTGCTAACGGTCGGGGCAACAGGATCGGCTTTGCGGATGATAGGCCCTCTTTTTGCCTATGAGTTGGCCTTTACCCCGACCCAAATCGGGATATTCCTCAGCCTGCCCCTGATTGCCGGCATGATTATTCAAATGCCAATAGGGTTTCTGGCAGAACGGGCAACCCCGCGCCAGTTAATCGGCTCGCTTAGTATGGCTACGATTTTTATTTGTGTGGCCTTTACCCTGATAGAGGCGGAAACCATTTTCGGGATTAAAACCATCTTTATTCTGGTGTTTATTTTTGGGCTGACCACCATGCCGCTTTATTCGCTTTCTGCTATTCATGCAAATAATCAGACAAAAGAACAGGATATGACGATGTTAAGCGCCTCCCTGATTTTTCTGTTCGGGGTCGGGGCTATAATCTCGCCTGTGATAGCCAGCTATCTGATTGAACATTTCGGGCCCAATGCCATGTTCACCTATTTTGCGGTTCTGCATATTCTGTTGCTGGGATATACCGCCTACCGGGCACGCATTCGCCCGCTGGATGTGCCAATGCGCCCCTATATCTATATTCCGCGCACATCCTTATTTATTGCCAAGACGATTAAAAGCCTGCGGCGGCGTCCACATAAATCTTAAATGCGTAAACCCTTTATGTAAGGCGTAAATGCCCCTATAAAGGGGCAGCGAGCGTTAAATCAAACCATCTGCATAATAGAAAAAGAGGAAAATGTCGCGCCATACCGCCCATTTATTAATGCTTATCGCTGCGCTGATTTGGGGGACAACCTTTATCGCGCAGACAACCGGTATGGAAACCATCGGGCCGTTTGGCTTTACTGGGGCGCGGTATCTTATCGGCGCGATGGCGGTTCTGCCCTTCGCCCTGTATGAGGCACGTACAACATCTCTTTGGCAGGCAATATTGCGCGACAGGCTTTTGATGATACAGGCCATTGGTCTGGGGGTGATGATGTTTGGCGGCATCAGTCTGCAACAAACTGCCCTGCAATATACGCTTGTGGCGAATGCGGCTTTTTTAACCACCTTATATGTGCCAGCAGTACCTTTATTGATATGGCTGATTTACCGCGCCCCCATTTCCGGCCGGATTTGGCTGGCGCTGGGATTATGTGTTGGCGGCTCATGGATGTTATCGGGCTCGACCAGCCTGCTCAGCCAATGGGGCGATTTTTTGGTAACCATCGGGGCATTATTCTGGGCAGGGCATATTGTGCTAATCGGATTAGTGACGAAAAAGATAAAAACCCCCTTTCAATTTGCCTTTTTGCAATCTTTGTTATGTGTGGTGTTTTCCCTGCCGCCAATCCTGACCATAGAAACACCCGCATTTACCGATTTTCTGCCAGTTATGCCTGAATTAATTTATGCCGGGCTATTTTCTGTTGGTATAGCCTATACTTTGCAAATGGTGGCTCAAGGCTATGCCAGCGCAACTATCGCTGCCTTTATCCTTTCGCTGGAGTCTGTATTTGCGGCTATTTCCGGCTGGCTGTTTTTATCCCAGACCCTTTCCTATGCCGCGATATCGGGTTGTGTGATGATCTTTCTGGCTATTTTGATAGCCGATATAGTGCCGCCTGACTGGTTTCGCTTTTGGCAAAGGCGTAAAATCTGATGAAACAGATGCCGGCAGATATCATTGATCTGGTGCTTATAGGCGGTGGTCATGCCCAAATCGCGGTATTGAAATCCTTTGGGATGAGACCGCTGGAAAGGGTGCGCCTGACATTGGTGACAGATGTGCTGATGGCGCCCTATTCCGGTATGTTGCCCGGCCATGTTGAAGGCCATCACAGCATGGAAGATATGCATATCGATTTGCTGAAACTGTCCGGATTTGCCGGTGCACGTCTGATTAAAAGATCTGTTACCGATATAGATTTTATCAATCAAAACATTGTTTTAGAGGGCGGTTTAAATCTGCATTATGATGTTTTGTCCCTCAATAGCGGGGCGGTACCGGATGCAGAATCCATTCAAGGAACGGACGCATATGGCATTACGGTAAAGCCTATATCCCATTTTCTGGAAAAAATGCCGATCTTATCAGAATTAAGCGGCGATATTGCGGTGATTGGCGGCGGTGCAGCGGGGTGCGAGCTGGCCATATCCCTTACCCGTCATTATCAGCTGGCAGATAAACCCTTTGCCTGTCACCTGTTTAGCCGTTCAAAGCGGCTATTGCCGACCGCCCCTTTATCTGCCTCAAAAATTATGGCACGCGCCCTGTTGGATAATGATATTGCCCTGCATTTGGGCGCGTCTGTTCAGCGCCTTACCCGTGATGGGGTGATAGGGGAAAAGGGCGATACCATCCCTGCCCGCCATATCTTTGTGGTTACCGCTGCCCGTCCGGCTGACTGGGTAAAGGGGTTAGCTATTGCCCATTGCGAGGATGGCTATATTCAGGTGCGCCCAACCTTGCAGCTGATGGAATATGACAATGTTTTTGCAGCTGGGGATATTGCCAGTATATGCGGGGAAAAGCGGGAAAAGGCCGGGGTATTTGCGGTGCGTGCCGGGCCTTATCTGGCAGATAATCTGCGCCGCTTTATACAAGCCTCGCACTTAAAATCCTTTCGCCCGCAATCGCGTTATCTGGCATTAATCGGTCTTGGGGGCAAACAGGCTCTTGCAATTCGGGGACGGTTTGTTGCCAAAGGGGCGCTATGGTGGCATCTGAAAAACTGGATAGATAAAAGATTTATTGAAAAATTCACACAAATACCGGAAATGAAAATCCCGGCCGCCCCCTTGCCAGCTTTGGCGCGCACGCTAGACGATACAATTGAAACAGATGGTTTTGAATGCAGCGGTTGCGGGGCAAAGGCCGGGGCAGATATATTATCAGAGGCGCTGGCTACTGCCTGCCAGATGGCACGCGGTAAGGGCGCCGACCCGCGCTATCTGCCGCCTTCCGGTATCACCCTTGATCATGGCACCATTCACCTGCCCCGGAATATGCCGAAAAAAGCCAGCCTCAGCCAATCGGTCGATTTTCTCTCGCAACATATATCAGATGCCTATCTCTTTGGCCGGATAGCAGCTCTTCATGCCTTGAGCGATATCTTTGTGGCAGGCGACAAGCCCCTTGCCGCCCAGGCATTGGTTACCGTGCAACGCACACGCCCCAAAATGCAGAAATCAGACCTGACACTGATGCTGTGCGGGGCAATAGAAGAGCTGGCCGCCCATGAAACCAGCCTGACAGGCGGGCATACGACCGTTGCGAGCGAGGCGATGCTGGGCTTTTCGGTCACGGCCATTGCCAATGAGGACGGGTCTTGCCCGCCCTTGCCAGAGGGGGAGGAAATCGCTCTTATCCTGACCAAGCCGATAGGCATTGGCGTTATTCTGGCAGCAGAAATGCGCGGGCTTTGCCCGGCCGCCAGTTACGAGGCAGCGATAGAGGTAATGCTTACCTCAAATGCCGGGGCAGCAAATATCATTTTATCCCATGCGCCTTTTGCCCACATGACAGATGTTACCGGCTTTGGTCTGGCCCGGCACGCGATGAATTTGATGCAAAGAGCAGGTTTTTCCGGCATGATGCTATCTCTGGACAGGATACCGCTTATCAGTGGCGCAGCCGCGCTTTCTGCCAGGGGGATATCTTCCAGTCTTTATCCGCATAATGCCGGAAATATAGCCCTGAATGGTGCTTCCATGCTGGGCGAAGGGGGGCGCCCCATTATCGATTTGCTGTTTGATCCGCAAACCTCTGGCGGGGTACTAGCTGCCCTTCCCCGTCAAAAGGCAGAGGAAATATGTAGAAAATTACATAAAGCAGGCTATAAACAGGCAGCGATAATCGGCCATTTAACCCATGATCAGGCCGGTATCACCCTTAAAAAAACAGATTAAGCCGATAGTTAGATGAGCGCGCCAATTAACATAACAAAAAACTGGTATCCAGAAGCCTATGATATGGTGATAGATGTCCGCGCGCCGGTGGAATTTGACCAGGATCATATTGTCGGGGCGGTGAATATGCCGGTTTTGTCCGATGCAGAACGTATCGAAATTGGCACGCTTTACAAACAAAGCTCTCCCTTTGCAGCGCGCAAGCGCGGGGCAGTGCTGGTATCGCAAAATATCGCCCGTCATATCGACACGAAATTACAGGATTTGCCTGCCGATTTCAGCCCCCTTATTCATTGCTGGCGGGGCGGCCAGCGTTCGCGTGCCTTTGCCCATATATTAAGCGAGATAGGCTGGCGCTGTCACTTGCTGGAAGGCGGCTACAAGGCCTATCGCCGCGATATTCTGGACGGGCTAAAGGCCGATTTTTCCGGCCTGCCCCTTGTTATTATTGCCGGGCGCACCGGCTCTGCCAAAACAGATATTCTGGCAGAAATTAAAAATCAGGGCGGCCAGATAATCGATCTCGAAGCCCTTGCCTGTCATCGCGGCTCTTTATTGGGACGCTGGCCAGATAGCCCGCAGCCCTCCCAGCGCTATTTTGAAAGCTGTCTGATTGATGCTGTGCGCCAATTGGATAAATCGCGCCCTGTCTATGTGGAATCAGAAAGCTCGCGCATTGGCAATCTGCAGCTGCCTACTGCCCTGTGGCGCGAAATGACGGCCAGCCCGATAATTGTGATAGACACGCCTGTCGCTGCGCGTGCTCGTTATTCGCTAGAGGGCTATGACCATCTGTTGCGCGAAAAAACAGATATGTTAAGGCTGATAAAGGGGATGCGCCACCGCCATGGCGGCGCGGTTACCGATAGCTGGCAGGCCATGTTTGATAAAGGTGACTGGCTGGCACTGGCACACGCTCTTTTGACAGATCATTATGACCCGGCCTATGACAGCTCTGTGTCTCGCCACAACCGCCCTGTTTTGGCTACCATAGGCCAGCCGGATTGCGCCCCGCCATCTGTGGCAGAGAGCGCAAGGGCTATCCTGTCCCTGCCTGTGCAGCGACAGGCGCGCTAAAAACCCGCTATTTTATGTAAAAAGGCGCTTGCATCTTGGCGATGATACTGTATAAACGTCCGTGACTTGAGCGCTGTTCCCCGGTAGCTCAGCGGTAGAGCAAGCGACTGTTAATCGCTTGGCCGGCGGTTCGAATCCGTCCCGGGGAGCCATCTTTTCTTCATAAATTATTGTTTTGACTAGATTAAATATCTTTATATTTAATCGAGCTACCCCTTGAGCTACACTTTGTGGGGTTTTTCTAGTTATTCACACTTAACAAAAATAAAAATGCTAATGTGTGAACCCGACCTCGACCTCATCAATGAAAACATCGAACATCACAATAAACTCATCGAAGATGAGGATTGGCTGTAGGGGATGCTCCTTATTAGTTTAATTTAGACCGCCACTCAGCGTCTCATCCCGCTGGGCGGTTATTTTGTAATATTATCAAATGAATTTTTTATAAATTCTACAGCCTCACTACTTTTTTCGAGAGCCAAATTGCCAGCATCCTTGACCACAGGAACTAAACTTTTACCGATTGGCACGATTACATCTTCTGTAACCTGATTCAATAAATACCAATGTTCCCAAGTTAAATTCAAAATATCATCTGCAGCGTTACAAAAGGAGGGTAAAGAAGATGAAAAATCCGGTCGTTCCATTTATATCGCGCTGGTGGCCGTGCCTGTCCTGTGGGCTGTC
>JAYOMZ010000016.1:18053-44059 GCA_038121125.1 Alphaproteobacteria bacterium | reverse complement strand
TTTATGGTGGGTGGTGAGGGGTTCGAACCCCCGACCTATTCGGTGTAAACGAATTGCTCTCCCAGCTGAGCTAACCACCCTGTCTCGCCATAAAAAAACGTTGACCCAGATATGCCATGGGTCAACGCTAATGTCAAAATGAAATTAACCGTTAACGGCTGCTTTCAATGGTGCACCTGCCTTGAATTTAGGCTGCTTTGAGGCCGCAATTTGAATTGCTTCGCCTGTGCGCGGGTTACGACCAGTGCTCGCCGCACGATGTGCAACAGAAAATGACCCAAAACCTACAATTCTTACTTCATCACCAGCTTTTAATGCCCCTTCAATTGAGCCGAAAACTGCGTCAACAGCGCGGCCAGCGTCTGTCTTTGAAAGGCCTGAATGTTCAGCTACAGCAGAAACCAAATCGTTTTTGTTCATGGGTTTATCCCCTTATAAAGATAGAGTGTTAAGTAAATCGCCTATATGCGAATGCAATTACCTTACCCACCCATCCTTGACAGGGTCAACTAAAAAACTCAGGAAAACTGCGAAAAATTAAGGAATCGTTACTAAAAATGCGCCTCTTAATGCGCGGTAATATCCTCTGAGCTCTCGACTTTTCCGGAAATTGGCGGATTTGCTGGCTTTGCGCCTTCTATCATAGGCGTTAAATCTGCGACCAGCGCAGCATTAAGCGCTTCATCGATGAGCGTAATCGGAATGATTTCCAGCTCTTTTTTCACATTTTCAGGCACATCGGCTAAGTCTTTTTCATTATCCTTCGGAATCAGCACGGTTTTGATGCCCCCGCGCAAGGCTGCCAGCAGCTTTTCCTTTAGCCCCCCAATCGCCAGAACGCGGCCACGCAAGGTGATCTCGCCTGTCATGGCAACATCCTTGCGTACCGGATTACCGGTATGGGCGGACACAATAGAGGTGACCATTGCTACGCCGGCAGAAGGCCCATCTTTTGGGGTTGCCCCTTCCGGGACATGCACGTGTACATCATGCTTTTCAGCTTTTTCCAAATCGATGCCATAGGTAGCTGCACGGGATTTAATGAAAAATTCGGATGCCTGAATGGATTCTTTCATCACATCGCCCAGCTTGCCAGTTGCGGTAATCTTGCCTTTGCCAGGTACTTTTACCGCCTCGACTTGCAATAGCTCGCCGCCTACTTCTGTCCAGGCAAGGCCGGTTACCACCCCTACCTGATCTTCGGCATCAATTTCCCCGAATTTAAAGCGCTGAACGCCCAGATAATCTTGCAAATCCTTTACCGATACGCTCAGGGTTTTGGCCTGATTGCTCACGATACGGGTCACAGCCTTTCTGGCAATTTTTGCGATTTCCCGCTCCAGGTTACGCACCCCCGCCTCGCGGGTGTAATTGCGGATAACGCCGATAAGAGCCTCTTCTTCGATAACCAGCTCTTTATCTTTCAGGCCATGTTCGGCCATCTGGCGCGGAATGAGATGGGCACGCGCAATTTCCCGCTTTTCATCTTCGGTATAGCCGGAAAGACGAATGATTTCCATGCGATCCAGCAGAGGCTGCGGCATATTCAAACTGTTTGCGGTGGTGATAAACATCACATTGGACAAATCGAAATCCACTTCCAGATAATGATCCTGGAAGGTTGCATTCTGGGCAGGGTCCAGCACTTCGAGCAAGGCAGAGCTGGGGTCACCGCGCCAGTCAGAGCCGATTTTGTCAATCTCATCCAGCAAAAAGAGCGGATTATTCTTGCCCGCTTTTTTCATCCCTTGCACGATTTTGCCCGGCATAGAGCCAATATAGGTACGGCGATGACCGCGAATTTCAGCTTCATCGCGCACCCCGCCAAGCGCCATACGCACATATTCGCGCCCCGAGGCCTTGGCAATTGACTTGCCAAGCGAGGTTTTGCCCACACCAGGAGGGCCAACCAGACATAAAATAGGGCCTTTTACCTTTTTGGTGCGCTTCTGGACAGCCAGGAATTCAATGATTCTATCCTTGACCTTTTCCAGACCATAATGGTCGGCATCCAGAATTTCACGCGCCTTCAGAATATCCTTATTGACCCGGTTTGCCTTTTTCCAGGGCATACTGGTCATCCAGTCCAGATAATTGCGAACCACTGTGGCTTCTGCACTCATCGGGCCCATATTGCGCAGCTTTTTCAGCTCGGCTTCTGCCTTGTCGCGGGCTTCTTTTGGCATTTTGGCCGCATCGATTTGCTCGGCAATTTCATCGACCTCATTGCGGCCATCCTCGCCCTCGCCCAATTCTTTTTGAATGGCCTTCATCTGCTCATTCAAATAATATTCGCGCTGGGTTTTTTCCATCTGGCGTTTGACGCGGTTGCGAATGCGTTTTTCCACCTGCAACACGCCTATCTCGCCTTCCATAATGCCATAAATCGATTCCAGACGTTCCTTGACATCCTCGATTTCCAGCAATTTCTGTTTTTCGACGATTTTCACGGCCAGATGCGAGGCAATCGTATCGGCAATCTTGCTGGTTTCTTCAATCTGGTTGATAGACACCATCACTTCCGAAGCGATTTTTTTATTTAATTTGATGTAATGCTCAAACTGCTGAACGGTTGCCTTGCCCAGTGCGACCAGTTCCGGATCGCCGCTTTTGATATCTTCCAGTTCAACGGCCTGGCCGGTCATATATGTCCCGGTTTCATCCAGGCTGGTTACTTGTGCGCGGGTTACCCCTTCGACCAGAACCTTTACTGTTCCATCAGGCAGTTTCAGCAATTGCAGGATATTGCCCACTGTTCCCATGGTGAACATATCTTCTGCACCCGGATCTTCTATCGCGGCATCTGTCTGGGTCAATAACAGGATTTGCTTGTTTTCCGACATCACCGCTTCCAGCGCACGAACCGATTTTTCCCGCCCGACAAATAAAGGGACAATCATATGCGGAAAAACAACAATATCACGCAAGGGCAATACCGGCAGATGCGTTGTAGGTAAGCGTTCAGTCATGTTTAAAATCCTATTTTTTAACCTGCGGCCGCGCAGAGGTGAAACGGGGCAATAGAAATCCGGGTCAACTCTCTTTTATGTGTATATGAAAACCAAAAAATCAAGAGCGCCATGGAGACAAACATATTTGCAAAATCTATGCCTGTCTGTTAGCCGGCCAGCATTAAATCATCCCCAGCCCAGGCAGATTATCAGCAAGCTGTTGAGTTTGCTGGCCTTTCGACTGAAATCATCTTTTATCTAAAAATTTTTCAAGATGATTTGGCGCTTGGCTTGGCTTCTTTACCCTTATTGGTGTGCACGACCAGCGGCTGGGCTGTCCCTGTCACTACATCTTCATTGATGATAACTTCCTCGATATCGGTTGCGGTAGGGATATCGAACATCGGATCCATCAAAATACCTTCCAGAATAGAGCGCAAGCCGCGCGCCCCTGTCTTGCGCTCAATCGCCTTTTTGGCAATTGCCCGCAACGCATCCTCACGGAATTCCAGATTAACGCCATCCATATCAAACAGCGCCTTATATTGCTTGGTCAGCGCATTTTTTGGCTCGGTCAGGATACGGATAAGTGCCTCTTCATCCAGATCTTCCAGCGTTGCAATGACCGGCAGACGCCCGATAAATTCAGGAATCAGTCCAAATTTAATCAGATCTTCAGGCTCCAAATCGACCAGCAATTCGGAAATATTGCGCTCATCAGGGTCACGGACATTTGCCCCGAACCCTATGCCTGCCCCGCTATTGCGGCCAGCGATAATCTTGTCCAGTCCGGCAAACGCCCCGCCACAGATAAACAGGATATTGGTGGTATCCACTTGCAAAAATTCCTGCTGGGGATGTTTGCGCCCGCCTTGTGGCGGCACAGAGGCAACTGTCCCCTCCATAATCTTTAGCAAGGCTTGCTGAACCCCCTCGCCCGAGACATCACGGGTGATAGACGGGTTATCGGATTTGCGCGAAATTTTATCCACCTCGTCAATATAGACAATGCCGCGCTGGGCTTTTTCTACATTATAATCAGAGGCTTGCAACAATTTCAGAATAATATTTTCAACATCTTCCCCGACATAGCCTGCTTCGGTTAGGGTCGTTGCATCGGCCATGGTAAAGGGCACATCCAGCATCCGTGCCAGCGATTGTGCCAGCAAGGTTTTACCGCAGCCTGTCGGGCCGACCAGCATGATATTGGATTTCTGGATTTCCAGCTCGCCTGTTTTGCCTTCATTGGCCAGACGCTTGTAATGGTTATGCACTGCCACCGCCAGGATACGCTTTGCCTTGGCCTGGCCGATAACATAATCATCCAGAACCTTGTTAATATCGTGCGGGGTTGGAATGCCATCGCTGGATTTGGTAATCGCGCCTTTATGTTCTTCACGGATGATGTCCATGCATAATTCAACGCATTCATCACAAATAAATACGGTTGGCCCGGCGATCAGCTTGCGCACCTCATGCTGGCTTTTACCGCAAAAGGAACAAAAGAGGGTTGATTTGGACTCATCTTCTGATTTTGCCATCTTTTTTCTCTGCTCCTGACCGCCTTTTTATCCGGCGACTTGTCATTTTAATCTGTTCTAATGTCTATACTAGACGGGTGTTATCTTTTATCTCAACAAAAATCTTATGGCTTTAAACGCGGCATAACGAAGCATATTCGCCCCGCACCGCCTTTATCGCGATTATTTACTGGTCGCATCGCCTTCGCTCGGGCGTTTTGTGACTACCTCGTCAATCAGCCCCATTTCCTTTGCCTCATCCGGGGACATAAAGGTATCGCGTTCCATAATCTTTTCGATTTGCTTCAGGCTTTTGCCAGAATGATGTTCATAAATCTTGTTTAGCCGGCCGCGCAGGGAAAGAATTTCCTTGGCATGAATCTCGATATCGGTTGCCTGACCCTGAAAACCGCCAGAGGGCTGATGGGTCATAATACGCGAATGTGGCAGGGAATAACGCTTGCCAGCTGCCCCGGCTGTCAGCAATAGCGATCCCATGGATGCTGCCTGACCAATACAAACGGTTGCGACATCCGGGCGAATATATTGCATCGTGTCATAAATCGCCAGACCAGAGGTCACAATACCGCCGGGCGAGTTAATATACATAAAAATATCCTTGTTCGGATTTTCTGATTCCAGAAACAGCAACTGGGCGCAGACCAGTGACGCCATGACATCCTCAACAGGGCCATTCAGGAAAATAATCCGCTCTTTTAACAGACGCGAAAAAATATCAAATGACCGCTCACCCCTGCCTGTCTGCTCAATCACCATAGGCACAAGATTCATATCCATTGGCGGGGTTCCATTCATTGTATGGTTCATTATTTTCTCCGTCTGAGGGCTTGCTGATACCAAACCGGCATAACAAAAATTAATAGCAGTGATGATGCCTGACCAAAAAGGTCTTCAACCACTTTGGCCAAATTAGTCTTTGGCCGCAAATCCTAATGTAGGAACTGAATCAAAAACTGCCAACCCCGAAAGGCTGGCAGTTATCATAAATTTGGGTTTTATTTTGCCCTTTTGGGTTTTATTTGACCCTGGCCTAGCTTTTTTTCGCTTTTGAGGCTGCTTTTTTCGCCGGCTTTTTAGCCGCGGCCTTTTTTGCCGGAGCCTTTTTCTCTGCCGGGGCTTTTTTAGCCGAAGATTTGGCAGCCGATTTCTTTTTAGCCGCTTTTTTCTCCTTTGCCTCTTTTAAAGGCTTGGCACGTTCTTCTGCTTCTGCATAAAGGGCTTCTACCGTAACTTCCTTATCGGTCACTTTGGCCATTTCCAGAATGTAATCCATGACCCGCTCTTCAAACATCGGGCCTGCCAGCTCGCGCAAGGCATCCGGATTGCTGTTGTAATATTCGATTACCTGCTGTTCCTGACCCGGAAAGCGATAGGCTTGCTGCATCACCGCCTGTTTGGTGTCTTCTTCGGTCACAGTAATGTTATTCTGATTACCAATTTCCGTCAGCAACAGACCCAGACGTACCCGGCGAAGGGCCATATTATGGGCCTCTGCCTTTTCGTCCTTATCCAGCTTTTCATCAGCTGCATGGCTATGGCCGTGATCATGGTCGTGGTCATGATCGTGGTCATGATCGTGGTCATGATCATGCCCTTCCTCACCGGACATGGAACGGGCAATGCCGTCATATTCTGCCTGTAACAGGCTGGGCGGCACGTCAAAATCGATATGCTGAGCCAGCTCGTCAAAAACATTTGTCTTCACCGCCTGGCGCAGAGCCATTGCGTGTTGCGAGGAAAGCTGACCTGCGACGGCTTCGCGCAGTTTTTCCAGATTTTCAAAACCCAGCTTGGTGGCCAGCGCATCATCCACGCTTTCCTTGCCCTTTTCATGAATTTCTTTTACCGGACATTCAAAAACAGCTTCCTTGCCGGCCAGATGTTCTGCCTGATATTCTGCCGGGAAGGTTACCTTTACATCTACAGTTTCCCCTGCGCTGGCGCCCACTAGGCCATCTTCAAAGCCCGGAATAAAGGAGTTTGAGCCAAGTTCCAGCATATGATCTGTTGCTGCACCGCCTTCAAAGGCAACACCGTCAATGCGCCCGGTAAAGTCGATAAGCACCACATCGCCCATTTTGGCCTTGCGGGCTTTTTCCACTTTCTGGGTTGGTCGGTTTTCTTCGGCCAGACGGTTCATTGTCTCGTTAATCTCATCTTCATTGGCTGGCAGGGTTGGCCGTTCAACAGCGATAGCCGACAAATCCGGAATGGTGATTTCCGGCATTATTTCCACCATCAGCTTGGCAACCAAATCCTGGCCATCTTCATAGGATACGATATCCAGACGTGGCTGGCTGGCAAGTTTCAGCGCGTTCTTTTCTACCGCGTCGCGGGCCCCATTATCCAGCTCGGTGCGGATAACCTCGCCCTTTACCTGATCACCAAAACGCGCCTTGACCACAGTCATCGGCACTTTGCCCGGGCGAAAGCCCGGCATATTGGCTGTTTTTGCCACTTCACCAAGGCGGGTTGTGATTTTGCTGTCCAGGTCTTTCGCGCTTAATGTCAGCTCATATTCGCGCGCCAAACCGTCTTTGCTTGATTCTTTGATATCCATGATTTTTAGAATGTCCTGATAGCAAAATTGCCTGCTGTCTATGGGTTTACGCCTGTTGCTGTAATAGCATTTTTTTCAAGCGTGCGGTTAAATCCTATTCACTTTTTATGCCAAATGGTGCGGGCGGAGGGACTTGAACCCCCACATCGCTAGATACCAGAACCTAAATCTGGCGCGTCTACCAATTTCGCCACGCCCGCAAAATATTTGTCATATAGCTCGGCATCGGTACTCGAAAATATGCCCTAGCGTCAACCATAAACACACCCGGCGTTGATTTTTAGCGGTAATTGAGGTGATTTTCAGCACGAAAAAGCGGCAAAAAACCTGAATTGTTTGAAAAAGTATGGCCGGAAAAAAAGTGGGGCGAGTGACCGGATTTGAACCGGCGACATCCAGTACCACAAACTGGCGCTCTAACCAACTGAGCTACACCCGCCAAAAAAAGCTCGTCAAAACGATCTTCATGGTTTTAATATGCAAAACTGAAAATCGGGTCAATGCCTTTAGCTTGTTTTTTTTAAAATTGTTTTGGCTATTCCCCTGTTTGTTTTTCGGCTCTAGACTGAGCGTCATCAGATGGCCTGAGAATGTGTGGTTGCACGGTTTTCAACGGGTTTTAAGTATCAGCAAGTAAGGATAATATCAAAAATGATAAACGCATCTGCACATAATCTGGGAACAGAATCAGCCTTTGGTGTCCTTGCCCGTGCCGCCGCCCTTGGCGCAGCTGGCAAGGATATTATCAATCTGGGCATTGGACAGCCTGATTTCAGAACGCCGGGTCATATTGTTGAAGCCGGTATTAAGGCCTTGCAGGACGGGGCTCATGGCTACACGCCCTCAATGGGGCTGATGAGCCTGCGCGAGACCGTGGCAGAAGACGCTTTTCAGCGTTACGGGGTGCGCCCGGATGTCAAGCGCATTCAGATTTTACCGGGCGGCAAGCCGGTCATGTTTACCGCGATGATGTTGCTGGGCGGGCCAGGGCATGAGATTTTAACCCCGGATCCCGGCTTTCCTATCTATCAGTCTGCGATTAATTATAGCGGGGCAAAATCTGTCTCCTATGGTCTGGTCGAGGAAAAGGGCTTTGCCTTTGATGCAGAAGATGTCCTGTCCAAAATTACCGACAAAACCAGCCTGGTGATTGTCAATTCTCCTGCCAACCCGACAGGCGGCATCACCCCGCGCGCAGAAATGGATAAATTTATCAAGGGGATGGCAGATTTCCCTCATGTTACCATCCTGTCAGACGAGATTTATGACCGGCTGGTCTTTGATATAGAGCCGCTATCGCTTTTGACCTATCCCGAGATTCAGGACAGGCTGATTATCCTGAATGGCTGGTCAAAAACCTATGCGATGACGGGCTGGCGTATCGGCTATGGCATCTGGCCGGAAAAGCTGATCGATTTTGCCGATCGCCTGGCGGTAAATTTCCATTCCTGTGTCAATGCCCCGACCCAGCATGCCGCAGAAGCCGCCTTGAAGGGCGATCAATCCTGTGTAGAAGAGATGCTGACCGCCTTTCGCCGGCGCGGCGCGCTGATAACCGGCCTGCTGAACGGGCTGGACGGGGTCAGATGCCAGGCACCGGGCGGGGCATTTTATGTCTTTGCCAATATCAGCGACACGCCTTTCAGCTCGCATCAGTTTCAGGATATCGCTCTGGAAGAATATGGGGTGGCTTGTATTTCCGGCACGTCCTTTGGCGGCTTTGGCGAGGGCTATGTGCGCTTGTCCTGTGCCAATTCAGATGAAGCGATCACCGAAGCGATAAACCGTCTGGCAAAGATGATTGCCCAATCCAGCTAGAAAGACTGCCTAAATTATAGGCAAATTTGGCACGAATGGGTACCGGCCAAGAGTCGCGCTTGCGCAAAACAGGTTAAATTGTCTAGAGAACAGGCAACGGATTGGGGCGGGGTACTCGTCATGAATGCTTGCCTGTCCCAACGCTTGTCATAACCTGAAGATGAAAGAAAGCGACAATCCTTATGAAAAAAATTGAAGCCATTATCAAACCTTTCAAGCTCGATGAAGTGAAAGAAGCTCTGCATGATGTTGGCATTCAGGGCATTACCGTTCTGGAAGCAAAAGGGTTCGGGCGGCAAAAAGGCCATACCGAACTTTATCGCGGAGCAGAATATGTGGTCGATTTCCTGCCAAAGGTAAAAATCGAGGTGGTGGTAGAAGACAAGATGGCCGATCAGGTCGTCGAAGCTATTCAAAATGCGGCAAAAACAGGCCGTATCGGGGATGGCAAAATTTTCATCTCGACCATCGACCAGGCCATCCGAATTCGTACCGGCGAAACAGGTGGCGAAGCGATTTAGTGATTGACAGATACTTTAGCCTGTTTAGACAGGCGATAAGGCTGGTCGTTTTTGGGTGAAATCATCCCGAATAGAGAGATTTTAGACATACAGAAAGGAACATAATATGTCTGGTGCAAAGAAAATCATGGATATGATCAAGGAAAATGATATTTCCTTTGTTGACCTGCGGTTCACCGACCCGCGCGGGAAAATGCAGCATGTGACACAACATATCGAAACGATAGACGAAGATTCGCTAAATGCAGGTTTTATGTTTGACGGTTCATCCATCTCAGGCTGGAAAGCAATTAACGAGTCAGATATGACCCTAATGCCGGACCTGGAGCGAGCCTACATTGACCCATTTTTTGCTCAGCCAACTTTAGCCTTGTTTTGCGATGTATTGGACCCGATTACTAACGAAGCCTATGAGCGTGACCCGCGTGGCACAGCAAAAGCAGCCTTGAATTATATGCAGTCTGCCGGTATTGCAGACACCGCATTCTTCGGTCCGGAAGCCGAATTTTTCATTTTTGACGACGTGAAGTTTGATGTGTCTATGAATGGGGCGATGTTTAAAGTTGATTCTGTTGAGGGTCCTTACAATTCTGGCCGCGATTTTGAAGAGGGTAACATGGGGCATCGCCCAGGAGTTAAAGGTGGCTATTTTCCTGTGCCACCAATTGACTCAGGCCAAGATATTCGTTCTGAAATGCTGGCCGTTATGGCTGATATGGGCGTGCCTGTTGAAAAGCATCACCATGAAGTTGCCCCGTCTCAGCATGAGCTGGGCATGAAGTTCGGCACATTGCTAGAAACAGCCGATAATATGCAGCTCTATAAATATGCTGTACATCAGGTTGCCCATGCGTATGGCGTATCTGCGACCTTCCTGCCAAAGCCTATCGCTGGCGATAATGGCTCTGGAATGCATGTGCACCAGTCACTATGGTCAAATGGCAAGCCGCTGTTTGCCGGCAATGGCTATGCCGATTTGTCTGAAAACGCCCTTTATTACATTGGCGGTATCATCAAGCACGCCAAGTCATTAAACGCTTTCACCAACCCGTCTACCAACAGCTACAAGCGTCTGGTCCCAGGTTATGAAGCCCCGGTTCTGCTGGCCTATTCCGCCCGCAACCGTTCTGCTTCCTGCCGGATACCTTTTGTTTCCAATCCAAAGGGCAAGCGCGTTGAAGTTCGCTTCCCCGATGCAACAGCCAACCCGTATCTGGCCTTTTCAGCTATGCTGATGGCTGGTCTGGACGGTATCCGTAACAAGATCCACCCGGGCGATGCGATGGATAAGGATTTGTATGATTTGCCAGCTGAAGAACTGGCTAAAATCCCGACCGTTTGCTCGTCACTTCGAGAAGCGCTGGAAAGCCTGGATGCAGACCGCGCCTATTTGACGGAAGGCAATGTGTTCACCGATGACCAAATAGATGCCTTTATTGAGCTGAAGATGGAAGAAGTCATCGCGTTGGAACACGCACCGCATCCAATCGAATTCCAAATGTATTACTCTTACTAATAAATTGCGGGCTATAATCTGCCAGGTTTATAACTGACAGATAAAAAATAAAAACATCCCCCTCAGATCCTTGTTCTGGGGGGGTTGCCGTGATTAAGGACGGTAAATTTGTTTCTGGCACAGCTCCTCAGACAAGGTGCTATGGCAGTATCATAAAGGGCGGGATCAATGTCACCGCAATAAGGACCGCCAGAAGCTGCAGAAAATTTTTGAAAAGCTGTTGATAGGCAGAAAGCTGTGAGGGCATAAAGATAACGCTCCTGTTTTGAACATCCCTCTCCCTTCCCGATTTTTAATCTGCGGCGTTTTATTGCCGTGAAGATTGATTATATCAGATAAATCTAAATAATTAGTTAATCCCGGAATTTTCCTTTATTTCGTATATTCTCTTTAATTTGCCCCCCATATATTGTAGGTTAGGGCAGAGTTTTGTGGCATTTTTGCCCGTTTTTCCTCCCAGGATATGAACAGGTATCTATTATGGTCGATCTATTTGGCAATAACGCCCAGAAAACAGATTATGATGCAAGCCAGATTGAAGTTCTGGAGGGGCTGGAGCCGGTGCGCCATCGCCCGGGTATGTATATTGGCGGGACAGATGAGCGTGCCCTGCACCATCTGGCAGCAGAGATTCTGGATAATTCAATGGATGAGGCGGTAGCCGGTCATGCCAACTGGATTGACATTCGCCTTGAAACTGAAAATTGTTTATCCATTCGTGATAACGGGCGGGGTATTCCGGTTGATCCGCACCCTAAATTTCCAGATAAATCTGCATTGGAAGTGATTTTAACCACCCTTCACGCAGGCGGAAAATTTTCGGGTAAGGCCTATCAGACCTCAGGAGGGTTACACGGGGTAGGCGCGTCTGTGGTGAATGCGCTTTCCTCTGTGCTGGAGGTAGAGGTTGCCCGCGACAAAACCTTGTATCGCCAGGTATTTTCACGTGGCAAGGCAGAAGGCGGCCTGACGGTTGTCGGCCCGACCGCCAATCGGCGCGGCACGCTTATCCGCTTTCAGCCCGATGAAGAAATTTTTGGCGCCGGATGCCGGTTTAAACCAGCCCAGCTATTTTTAATGGCGCAATCCAAGGCCTATTTGTTTGCCGGCGTGGAAATTCGCTGGCATTGCCCGGCAGAGCTGATAAAAGACAGCCAAACCCCCGAAGAAGCGGTATTATGTTTTCCAGGCGGTCTGGCCGATTATCTGGCACATAGCACCGCCGACAAGCCCCTGATGCTGGCCAGCCCCTTTGCCGCACAAATAGAGCTGGAAGGCCAGAAATTTGAATGGGCGCTGACCTGGCTTGCCGAGAGCGAGGACGGATTTTTCCATTCCTATTGCAATACGGTTCCCACCCCTCTGGGCGGGACACATGAAAACGGGTTTCGCCAGGCGATTGTACGCGGCATTCGCGCCTATGGCGAGCTGACAGGCAGCAAACGCAGTGCAGAGCTGACAGCAGATGATGTGCTGGCCAGTACCGCTGGTATGTTGTCTGTTTTTATTCGTGACCCCCAATTTCAGGGACAAACAAAGGAAAAACTGGTCACAGCCGAAGCTACCCGCCAGACAGAAGCTGCGGTAAGAGACCGTTTCGAGCTATGGCTGACCTCGGAACCGGAACGGGCAAATGACCTGCTGGAGCGCGCCATAGAACGCATGGAAGAGCGTAAAAGACGGCGCAAGGAAAAAGAGGTTGCCCGCAAAACCGCCACCCGTAAATTACGCCTGCCAGGCAAGCTGGCCGATTGTTCCGAGGCCGATACCGATCAGACAGAATTATTTCTGGTGGAAGGCGATAGTGCGGGCGGTTCAGCCAAATCGGCACGCGACCGCAAAACACAGGCGGTTCTGCCCTTGCGCGGCAAAATACTGAATGTGGCCAGTGCCACCGCAGACAAGCTGAGCCAAAATCAGGAATTATCGGATTTGGGTCTGGCATTGGGCGTAAAGCGCGGCAAGGATTTCAGTGTGGATGATTTGCGCTATGGCAAGATTATCATCATGACAGATGCCGATGTGGACGGGGCGCATATCGCTGCCCTTTTGATGACCTATTTCTATCGGGAAATGCCGCAATTGATAGAACAGGGACGCCTGTATCTGGCACAACCACCGCTTTACCGGATGACGCAAGGCAGCAAAACCGCCTATGCGCTGGATGACGAGCATAAACAGGCTCTGCTGGATACCCAGTTTAACAGCAGCAGCAAGGTAGAGATTAGCCGCTTTAAGGGGCTGGGGGAAATGCCGCCTGCCCAGCTAAAGGAAACCACAATGAACAGGGATACCAGACGGCTGTTACAGGTGGATCTGCCGATGCGGGATATGAGCGGGGCAGATGCCCGCCGCGAAGTCGACAGGCTAGTCACAACCCTGATGGGCAAAAAGCCGGAATTGCGATTTGGCTATATCCGCGACCATGCCTATGAGGTTATCGAGGATTTGGACGTCTGATAACCGGCTTTTGACAGCTATTTAACAGATGGCCGGCTGCCATTTTAACCGGCAGCATAATTCTGCTTCTCAACCCTTTTTATCAGACGCCGGATAGCCTCTATACAGTCTTGCGGGGCTTCCAGTGTGGATAAATGCCCTATCTCTGGCAATAATACCAGCTCGGCATCCGGTAACAGGCTGGCCATTTTTTGTGATTTTTCCGGCGGAGTTAATACATCCAGCATACCGCATAATACCAGCGCGGGATGGGGATAGTTTTTCAGCCCTTCTGTCTGGTCGCGCCGCCCCATGATGGCGGCTTGCTGCAAGGCAAAATTCTCCTGACCAACAGTCTCGGCCATCACCATTACCTGATGGGTTAATGCCTCATCTTCCAATGCGGCAGGAGACAGGAATTGCGGCAAGAGGCGCGGGGTTACACCTTTAAACTTTCCAATTGAAGAAAGCCTTATAAGTTCTTGTCTGATCTTATTTTTTTTCTCGGTATCCTTATCTGCTGCAGTAGATAACAGCCCCAGCCCGCGCACCCTGTCCGGTGCCAGCCTCGCGGCCTCCAGAGCGATATATCCGCCCATGGAAAGACCGGCCACGACCAGATCGCCGTCATTTTCCTGCAGTAATTTTTCGGCCATGCCAGTGATGCTATCCATGCCGAATGTATCGGCAATGACCAGCTCTGCCTCATCCTTCAGGGCGGCTATTTGGGGGGTAAATAAAATATCGGTACATAACAGGCCGGGGACAAGAATTAATCGGGTCATTTTTTTACACTTTGCTTTTGACTTCAGACAGGAAAACAGATGGGGAAAAATTACGCCAGATTAGCGGCGATGAAAACCCCTTGCCCCGCTTATACATAAGTTTGACCCGAACGGATAATTCCTGTATGAAGGGGCGTCCTCGTCAGACAAGCTCTGGGGGTAACAGCGTGAATTAAATATTCAAGAGATCACACGCTTATGATGTGGCGTGCATTTAAGGGGTCTGCCATTACTTCTCCATTTTTAGATTTAGGTCTGAGCGACGGCCTTGCAAATGCGGTCGATGCTTTAGGATATGAAAAGCCCACCCCTATCCAGGAAGCGGCTATTCCATCTGTATTGATGGGGCGCGATATTCTGGGGTCTGCCCAGACAGGTACAGGCAAAACCGCCTCTTTTACCCTGCCCATGATAGATATACTGGATGCCGGACGGGCAAAGGCACGTATGCCGCGCTCGCTTATTCTGGCCCCTACGCGCGAATTAGCCGCCCAGGTGGCCGAATCCTTTGAGAAATTCTCTGTTAATCACCGCCTCAGCATGGCCTTGCTGATAGGCGGGGTCAGTTTTTCTGATCAGGAAGCTGCCCTTGATAAGGGGGTGGATGTGCTTATCGCCACGCCAGGGCGATTGCTGGATCATTTTGAACGCGGCAAAGTATTGCTTCAGGATGTAAAAATTCTGGTTATTGATGAAGCAGACAGAATGCTGGATATGGGCTTTATCCCGGATGTCGAGCGGATTGTCGGCTATCTGCCTGTGATGCGCCAAACCCTGTTCTTTTCGGCCACCCTGTCAGAAGAAATTCATAAAATCGGCAAAAAATTTGTGATGAATCCGAAAATTATCGAGGTCGCCAAACCTGCCAGCACAGCAGATACTGTCAGCCAGCGCCTTATCTGGACAAAGCCGCGGGACAAGCGCGAAGTGCTGCGCAAGCTGTTACGGCGCGAAACCTTGCAAAATGCGGTTATTTTCTGTAATCGCAAGCGCGATATTTCCACCCTGCTCTCGTCGCTAAAGCGCCATGAATTCAATGCCGCTGCCCTGCATGGCGATATGACCCAGTCTGCGCGTCTGGCCGCCTTGTCGGACTTTAAAGAAGGCCGGGTAACCTTGCTGATCGCTTCGGATGTGGCAGCGCGCGGCCTGGATATTCCCTCTGTCAGCCATGTCTTTAATTTTGATGTGCCATCCAATGCCGAGGATTATGTCCATCGCATCGGCCGGACAGGACGGGCGGGGCGCACCGGCTCTGCCTTTACCCTTGCCGCCAGCGAGGATGATAAAAAATATCTTCATGCCATTGAAACGCTTATCGGCAAATCCATTGAACTGGATGAGGCAGAAAAATCCGGCAGCACCGCCCCTGTGGATGTGAAAGCTGATGTAAAGGCAGATAGCCAAACAGACAAAGAATCAGACAATGCCTCTGCAGGCAAATCGCGCAGCAGAAACAAAAAATCAGGCAAAAAACAGGCGGTCAATGAAAACGCCCGGACAGGGAATGAAAAGCCTGTGGCTGCGCGCGATGCTAAATATCCGGATGAAAAACGCCCGCCGGAATGGAAGGGTAACAGTTTTCGCGATAGCGACCATATCCCGGCCTTTTTGCGCTAGGACACGCTCCTACACCCCAAATTATCTATGATACAGGCTGGAATGCGATTTTATGCGCTTTTCAGCGCCTTTGAGACCACCTCTTGCAGATCGCGCGACAGGCTATGGCTGGCAAGGAAGGTTAAGGCCTCACGCATCTGTTTTTGGCGCAACTTCCCGTAATTGGCAAAGCGGGTAAGGGAAATACCCATCCGCGCGGCAATTTGTGGATTGCGCTTGTCCAATGCGACCAGCTCTTCAGCAATAAACCGATAGCCTGACCCGTCTTCTTTATGGAAAAAGGTCGGGTTGGCAGCGGCAAAAGCGCCCAGAACAGAACGCAATTTATTTGGATTACTGGGATCAAATACCGGGTCTTGCATCAATGCGCGCAGTTTTTCGGTCGTGCTATGCACAGAAGAGGTAGAAGACAGCATCAGCCATTTTTCCATCACCAGAGGCTGATCCTGCCAGCGGTGGTAAAACCCGTCCAGCGCCTGCTGGCGATAGGCATGGTCGCTATGATTTAGCGCCTGCAAGCCGCCCATAGACAGGCTCATATTCAGATTTTCAGATTGCTGCAGGGCAATATCAAAGGCTGTTTCATCACCGCTGGCACAGGCCATCGCCAGCAAGCGGTTTTGCAAGCTGCGCCCGGCTGCATTTTTCAGATGCGCCATATCCTGGATAATAGGGCGGATATCTTCTTGCAAGGCCTGGCCCAACCGCGCCTGTAAATCCATTCTTTGGGCAAAGATTTTTGGCGGGTCTGCCTGTTCTGCGCGTTGTTCGGTATCTGCCTGGCCGGGGATAGAAAGGCAAAGAGCCTTGAAATCATCGCGCCGGGTTTTATCGGCCAGCACCAGGCGCAAGGCATGGATAAGGGCTGCCTCACTCTGGCTGTCTTCCTTGCCGTCAAGGCGCGCGCGCAACACATTATGACCCAGCCTCTGGCACGCTTCATAGCGGTTAAAGCTGTCCGCATCATAGGCGGCCAGCACCCCCAGCTCTTCGGCGCAGAGGTCATCATAAAGACGTACCGGCGCAGAAAAGCCCCGCAAAAGGGAGGGTACAGCCTCAGCTGCGCTCTGGCCGTCTGCAAAGCGGATTTCAACAAGCTGTTTATCGCCTTCCAGCAGGACAATATGTTCTTCTGCCGGTGCACTGCTATCTATTGAATGGGCAAGAGGGCGGCCATCACCTGCCACAAAGCCCAGCCGAACAGGAATAGGCATGGCATCTGTAGGCGTACCAGCGGCTGTTGGCGCAAGTTTTTGGGATAGTTCCAATGTCAGATGCTGGCCATCGCACTGTAGCCGTTTTGCCGATAATCGCGGCGTGCCTGCCTGGCAATACCACAGGCTAAAGGACGATAAATCCACCTTGTTTGCATCGGCCATCGCAGCAATAAAATCATCGCAAGTAACAGCCTGTCCGTCATGGCGGGCAAAATACAAATCCATTCCGGCGCGAAAGCCTGTCACCCCCAGCCTGGCATACATCATACGGATAACTTCCGCCCCCTTTTCATAGACAGTGGGGGTATAGAAATTATTAATCTCGCTATAGCTTTCCGGGCGGATAGGATGGGCGGTGGGGCTGGCATCTTCGGTAAACTGAATAGCGCGCAAGGTAGCTACATCTTCTGCACGCTTTACCGCTGCATCATGCATATCAGCCGTAAAGCACTGGTCGCGAAAGACCGTTAGCCCCTCTTTTAGTGTTAACTGAAACCAGTCGCGGCAGGTAACGCGGTTCCCTGTCCAGTTATGGAAATATTCATGGGCGATAATCGCTTCCACGCGCATCAGATCATCATCAGTGGCGGTAAGGGCATCGGCTAGAACAAATTTGCTGTTAAAGATGTTCAGCCCTTTATTTTCCATTGCGCCCATATTGAAATGGCTAACCGCGACAATCTGGAATAAATCCAGATCATATTCCAGGCCATATACATCCTCATCCCACTTCATAGAGCGTTTCAGACTATCCATGGCATGGCGGGTCAGGTTCGCATTGCCCTTTTCCACATAGATATGCAAATCCACATGGCGGCCAGAGGCGGTGGTAAAGCTATCTGCCACACATTCCAAATCCCCGGCAACCAGCGCAAATAAATAGGCCGGTTTTTTATGCGGGTCATGCCAGAGGGCAAAATGACGCCCCTTGCCAGCTGTTCCTTTTTCCACCAGATTGCCGTTGCTCAGCAAATTCGGCCAGGCGATATCTGCTTCGATACGCACGCTAAAGATGCTCATCACATCCGGCCTGTCAGGATAAAAGCAAATCCGTCGAAAGCCTTCGGGCTCGCATTGGGTGCATAGCATCCCCCCCGAGGCATACAGCCCTTCCAGGGCGGTGTTTTCATAAGGGTTATGGGTAGAGGTAACCGTGACCCTATGCCCGTCAGACAGCCCGGAAATAACCAGCATTCCATCTTCCAGCTGATAGCGTGATGGTTCGAGCAGCACGCCATCCACCTGCACAGAAACAAGTTCCTGATGCTCGCCATTCAAAAGCAATTTATCGGCGTTGCCAGCATCGCGATTAGGGCGGATATCCAGAGTAACAGCGATAATGGCCTTGTCGGCAAATAGCTGTACGTCCAGCTCTGTCTGGTCAATGATCCAGCCAAAAGGGGTGTAATCCTGGCGGCGGATAACCGCCGGGGTCTGTCTAGCTTCCATCGCGTGACGTGGTATAGGCGAGTTCACAATGTTCTGAACAATAGGGCTTGCCTGGTACAATCGCCTCACCGCAAAAGCTGAATTCCACGGTTTTTGGATCGCCGCTAGGCCAGACGCATTTGGAACGCGACCATTGAATGCCGCGCAAGGCCAGCCGCAAGGGCAAATCTTTTGGCGTTTCCGGCTCAACAGCCTTTTTCGGCTTTTTAGCGATAGGGGACTGGCGTTTACGCAAATTCAGCCGATGGGCCTTGCCGGCAACCGCATTTCGGGTAACGCCCAACCTTTCGCCAATTTGCGAGATAGAAAGCCCTTCTTCCCACAATGCCTTCAGCATCTCAAGGCGTTCTTCTGTCCAGCTTGTTTCCTCAGCCATGTAACTGTCCAATCCAGCTTTTTATGCGCTCTATTTACTTAATCTGCTCTGTAATAAGTTTCAATAACTGATTATCAGTAATTTTTTATAAAACCGGCTAAATCGCGCCAATAAATTTACCGATAAGCTGCATTTGATAATCCAGCATATGGCGCCCCATATGTACCTTCAGGCCACGCTCCTCGGCAGCATCGATCAGAGCGGTGCGCTCAGGTACCATGATAATATCACATACCAGACAGCTTTCCGATAAAAGATGCACATCAAAGGGCATCGGATCATCGCCATGCAAGCCAAGCGGTGTTGCGTTAATCACCATATCATAGCTGTCAAATTTGACAGCCTCGCCGGCAATGGTCTGCATCCGTGCATCGGGTACGATTTTTTTCGCTAGCCTGACCGCTTTTTCTGCGTTTTCAGGGGTGCGGTTGGTGATATCTATCTGCCCCACATCACACCCGGCCAGTGCAAGGGCGATTGCCCGGCCAGCCCCGCCTGCCCCGATCAGCAATATTTCTTTATCTGTAAAGACTTTCCCCTCGGCATCGCCGCACGGATTTTCACCGCGCAAGCCGGCTACAAAGCCTTCCCCGTCAAAATTATCGCCTATCAGGCGTCTGTCTTTGGTAAAGGCGATGGCATTGACCGCTTCGGCCGCCTGTGCACCGGGGCCCAATTCATCACATAAAGCAGCAAGCGGCATTTTATGCGGAATGGTCACCGCTGCCCCCTTGAAATTACCCAGTGCGCGCAAGCCTTCCATTGCCGCTGCCAGCCCTTCAGGGGGAATAGCCAGTGCGACCATCACATGATCCAGATCTTTTTCTAAAAAAATCCTGTTAAAAATCATCGGCGCGCGGACATGGCTGGCCGGATAGGCGATACAGGCAAAAACATCTGTTGTACCGGTTATTTTAGATAATTCTGACCCGCTCATATTTTCCTGTTTCCGAACCCTTTTTTCGATCTTTTGGCGATTGGCCTTGTTCCTGCCTTTTTACAGCCCTGAACCTGCCCAATTTGCCTGTCTAACTGCTAATTGTGAAGTTAAAAATTCCGCTGGCAACCAACTGCCTGAAAATTTACCTCACAATCCATTTTTAAAATAAGGACAGAGCATTAAAGGAGAGTTCGCATGAAGTCAAAATATTACTGGTTAATGGGTCTTGGCGGGGCAGCAAGTGTGGTGCTGGTCAGCGGGCTGGCTATGGCAAATTTCGATAAATCACCCCATCGGGGCAAGGGCGGGGATCACGGCGCCTCTTTCAAACATGAAAAAGGAGAAGAGGATCAAAAACACCGGCGCGGATTTAAATCCCTGTTCCATGCCATAGACAGTAATCAGGACAGACAAATCTCGCTGGAAGAGGTGAATAATATGCTGAAAAGCCGATTTGCCAGTCTGGATGATGATGGTAATGGCCAGATCAGCCTGGAGGAATTTTCCAATCGCCATTTAAGTATGTTTGAGGCAGTGGACGCCAATCAGGACGGGCTGATTACCAGAGACGAGATGAAAAAACATCGCCATGAAAGACAGCATGAAAGAAGCGAGCATCAGGAAAATCATCGCTCATAGGCCAGGCCTGGACAGGCATTTGCCTGTCAGCCAGCCCTTTTTTTCAGTTTCTGGCAATAGGATTTGCGCGCCCGTTTGTGTTGTTCTCCCTCCCCTCATAAACGCAGATAACGCAACTATTGCCAGATAGCTTTTTTACCGCGCCGCTTAACGATAATCCGCCTGAAAAACCCTGTTTTTTTTAGCCGCTATTCTTCTTTTTGAAAGTCAAGAGAAGCAGAGTTGATACAATAGCGAAGCCCGCCTGCATCTACCGGCCCATCTTCAAAAACATGGCCTAAATGGGCGTCACATTGCGCGCAATGCACCTCTGTGCGTACCATGAAAAAGCTTCTGTCGGATGTCTCGCCAATATTTTCAGCAACCGATGGGGCGGTAAAAGACGGCCAGCCCGTACCGGAATCAAATTTCTGGTCGCTATGAAATAATTCTGCCCCGCAACAGATACAGCCATAAGAGCCGATTTGATGATTGTCATGATAGCGGCCGGTAAAGGCGCGTTCTGTGCCATGCTTGCGTGTTACCCGATATTGCTCGTCACTAAGCTGGGCGCGCCATTCGGCATCTGTTTTGACGATTTTTGCGCTCATCCCGCTTCCTTTTTTGGCTTCATCACCTGCCAGATAGCCTGCAAGGTGGCCGGCATTTCAATATGCACAATATCCAGCGCGTCACATAAAGCAGAAATAACCGCAGGCGGTGCACCAATTGCCCCTGCCTCGCCCACACCCTTGACGCCCAGCACATTATTCTGACAGACCGTATTGCGGGTATTAATAGAAAATGACGGCAGGTGATCAGCACGTGGCAGGGTATAATCCATCAATGAGCCTGCCAGCAGCTGGCCATCTTCATCAAAGGCGACATGTTCATATAATGCCTGGCCTACCCCTTGGGCTATGCCGCCATGTATCTGGCCAGCAAAGGTTAGGGGGTTGATAATATTGCCAATATCATCGACCACCGTATAGCGCAGGATTTTAGGCTGCAAGGTCGCCATATCCACCTCCAGCTCGACAATATGACAGCCATAGGGATAGCTTGCCCCTTTGGTGGTATATTCATGCACCTGATTAAGGGGGTGTTCAGCCGGATTATCGGTTGCCAAAAGGCCGACCAGCTCTTCTATCTCGATAGAACGGTTTGTACCGGCCGCACTGAAAATCCCTTCGGCAAACTGGATATCCTCGCTATTGGCTTCCAGATGCTCTGCGGCAAAGGGTCTGGCTTTTTCTGCAATTAAATCAGCTGCCTGTGACAGGGTTGAGCCCATCACCGCAGACATACGCGCCCCGCCTGTGGTACCGGCAGGTGTACGCAAACTATCGCCCTGGACAATTTTTATTTTATCCACATCATAGCCTAGCTGATGTGAGAAAATCTGGGTCAGCGTTGTACGGTGTGCCTGGCCATTATCCTGTTGGGACGCATAAATGACAGCTGTGCCATCTGCCTGAAATTCAACATCTACCCCGGCATCGCCGCCGCCGCCGCATTGTTCCAGATACATTGCCAGGCCAATGCCCAGATATTTTCCATTTGCGCGTGCCTGTTTCCTGCGCGCTTCAAAGCCTTGCCAATCAGCCTTTTCCATCGCATCGGCCAGCAATCCGGGCATATCGCCTGAATCAACTGTACCCCCTTCCACCATCGCATAGGGGATCTGTTCTGGCTGAATAAGATTGGCTTGCCGGACAGCTATGCGATCCAGCTTCATTTGCACAGCGATATGATCCATTAATCGTTCCAGCAAGTAATTTGCCTCTGGCCGGCCTGCCCCGCGAAACGCATCTACCGCCGGGGTATTGGTAACAATCCCCAGCACCTGCATCCCTGCAATTTGAATATCATAGGGCCCGGTCAGGGTACGACAGCCGGAAAGGGTAGGAATATAACAGGAAAAATTGGACAGCCAGGAACCCATATTGGCGTGTACCCGGACATCCAGTGCAAGTACCTTGCCATTTTTATCTACCGCTGCGCGGGCAACCGAGCGATTATCGCGTCCATGCAAGTCGGATAAAAAGGAATCTGACCTGTCCTGTTGCCAGCGCACCAGGCTATTTGTGGTTTTCGCTACCCAGGCAATGCAAAGCTGTTCCGGATGCAGGAAGATTTTATAGCCAAATCCGCCCCCGACATCGCCTGTCAGCACTTGCAGCTGGTCTTTTTGATATCCCAGCGCATCGGCAATCTGTTCTGCCAGCCCGACCGGCCCCTGGCTGGGCAACCATAGACGCAATCCGCCTATCTCCTCACACGGCATGGCCACCACCGGGCGAGTTTCCATGGCATTAGGCATAACCCGGCTATTAATCACATCAATTTCGACCAGCTCTGCGCCCTTGGCCACTGCGTCATCAATCGCTGTTCTTGCCTTGTCAATTGCGCCGGCTTCCCAGTCAAAAACAATATTGTTTTTATATTCGCTATGGATTTGCGGGGCATCGGCAGCCATCGCATCATAAACATCTGTTACCGCATCCAGCGGGTCATAATCCACCTCTATCATATCCAGCGCATCCATCGCCTGCTGGCGGGTTTCGGCTACCACCATAGCGACCAGATCGCCTGCATGGCGGACAATATCGCGTGCCATTGGCGGTTTTGTGGTGTGCGCTACCTTGCTGCCATCCCGGTTTTCAGGATAAAACAGGCAGTGAATTTCCCCGACATTATCGGCATCCAAATCTGCCTGACAGGCGGCCAGAACCACCCCGTCGCAGCCGCGCGCAGCCGCAAGGTCAAGATGGGTGATGCGGGCATGAGCAAAAGGTGCGCGTAAAAAAGCAACCGCCCTTCCCTTTCCCGGCATCTGGTCATCGGTAAACGCCCCTTTCCCTGTCAAAAGGTTTCTATCTTCCAGGCGTTTGACGGTTTGACCAATTCCAAATTTCATCTCATCTTCCTTCCCTTTTATACCCTGCCCGTCCTGTCATATCAGGGGCAGGAACGCATACAGCCTATGATAAACTAGTTACATGGCTCGACTTGTGTTTCAACTCTCATCATGGGGTATTTTATACCTTATTGAAATCAGAAAATGCGGCATGGATACGCCAGCCCGTTGTCAGAATACACAAGCTGCCAAAAATCCAGGCAAAAACGGCAAACCAGCCGGGAAGTAACAGCATCAGCACAAAAACAGCGATGGTTTCTGCCCCTTCGGTCAAGCCGCCCAGATAAAAGAAACTTTTTTTCTGTGCGGCCGGGGCATTTATCTTCTCTTTCAAAATTTCAGGGGTTTTGGCTTCCAATATGGCATAGGCGAGAAAACTGCTGCCTGTACCCACAAAGCTGAGCATCAAAAAACCGGCTGCAAGGGCATTTTCCGGCGCAAACACCATAAAGGCAAAAGGCAGCATCGCATAAAAAATAAAATCGCAGACAATATCCAGATAGCCGCCAAAATCACTGCTGCCTGTTCGCCGTGCCACCGCCCCGTCCAGCCCGTCACATAGCCGATTGAACATCAGGCATATCAGCGCAGCGATAAAAAACCCGTTCGCCACAAAAACCGCACAAAAAACCCCGAAAACAAACCCGATAATGGTCAGGCCATTGGCACTAAGCCCCAGAGCGATACACCCGCCTGCCAGCCAGTTCAGAGGCGGGTTTATATAGGGACGTAAAGAAGCATCAAACATATTTATCCAGGCTCCATGCTCTGCTAATACCCGCCAGCCAGCCGGTTTGCAGCCCTAGCCTTTATCGGCCAGGATTGTCTCGCCAGCCAGACATCGCTGGCCGGGTTTTACCATCACACGATAACTGTCTGGAAAGCTGATATCGATTTTCGGGCGCACCAGCCCCAGTGCCACCGCCATAGAGGGGCTTACCTGTCGTCCCTCTGGCAAACAGCTTTGCAATATACGGGCAAGAGGCTCGCCATAATGGGTCATAGCTACCCTGTCACTAACAGACGCACCGGCAAAAGGCAGAAAGATAATCTCCTGGCGTGCAGAAGAAGGGCCGGGCATTTCTGTATACCCAAATGCGGTAAAATCCCCGTCATACCATATTTGCTGGTCAATCAGCCCCTCTATCGGGGCAAAGGCGATATGGCTGTTAAACCAGTCCGGGCGCAGGCGCACCAGATATCTGGCATTTTCCCTGTCATGATGTGTCATCAGGATTTGACCATCTGTCGGGGCGGCAATCTGGCCAGCTTTAATATCGGGTTGCGCACGTTTTGGCATCCGCAAAATAATTTTCAGATAGATAAAGCCTGCCAGCCCTATCAGGCCTAGCGGCAAGTAAAGCGCGCTCGCTATCGCTGTCAGCCCACCGGCAACCGCCAGAATAGGCCAGCCGGATTGCTGGCGCGGCACATGAAAATATTTCTCAAACTGCTCCTTTATCATCCTGTTCATTCACCTTATGGCAAAATTTATTATTCTCTTTTACGCCTATTGACCCGAAGTGGCGGTTTCCGGCAGGGCAAAAATCTGTGAGGGATAAATCAAATCCGGGTTATCAATGCGGCTGGCATTCCGTTTCAAAATATCCAGATAGCGTATGCCCCTGCCATAGGTACGATAGGCGATACGCCACAACACATCGCCCTTGCGGATAACCACCATTTCACTGCCATCCAGACCGACATCCAGCTGTGCGATATCTATCTCTATCTGGGTTGTCAGCGAGATGCTATCATCCAAATCCAGCAGATTTGCCTGTATCACTGCCCGGCCTGTCTGGCTGGCCGGCACGCTGATTTTGGTTGACCAGCTGCCATCTTCTGCCAGCACGACATCGCCAAATTTTTGCCCGCCAAATGACCCGGATATGGCTGCCCCGCCTACAGATTGACCTTTAATCTCCAGAATATTTGCCGAATGCCAGCTAAGAGTGCCAATAGAAATTTCAGGCAGCGCCACTAAAATGGTTTCCACCTCTTTTTGGGCAAGAATACTGGCGCTATCGGCTGCGCTGTCGCCGGAAGCCCCGGATTGCGGGATATTGGTACTGGCCAGCTCGCGCGGTGCAGACAGGATTTCGGTTGCCGCATCACCGGTCATTGGCACTAATGCCACCAGCGGTTTTTCATTGCCATTTTCAGCCAGCTCTATTAGCACGCCGCGTTCCGAGCGGATAATTTGCCCATCCTTGCCTGTCATTTCCGCAATAATCAGATGATTGCCCGGGCTAAGGGGCTGGTCGGGTATCGCTACCCATTCGCCATTGCTATTGGACAGGGTTTTCGCCAAAGGCTGGTCGGTGTCCAGCAGGCGGATTTCAGTTTCCGGCGGTGCAGTGCCAGCAATAACAGCCGAGCCATCCGGGCCGATACGCGCCACATCGATACTCAGGGGCTGAACTGTGCTGATATCCGAAGATGTTGAAGATGACAGATTATTTTCTGCGCCTGGCTGTATCTGTTTAGTTTCGGGCGGGTTTGTATTTTCGGGGGCAGCAGAGTTTTGACTGACATCTGTCTGGGCTGTGCTGACATTTGGCTCGCTGGTGGAATAAAACGTCCATGCAACCGCCAAAGCGGCCAGTGCACCGCCGCCCAGCAACAACAATCCGAAAATCAGCCGCATCTTGAAGCCCCCCTTGCCTTGCTCGCCCAGCCCGTAAAATGGCGTTATGTACTATGCTACTAGCGAAAATAAACTATTACAATCCTTT
>JAYOMZ010000016.1:10976-17953 GCA_038121125.1 Alphaproteobacteria bacterium | reverse complement strand
AATCTCGTAATTCAGAATATTAACCTGATACAGCCATAGACTGCCCCCTGAAACGGGCATAAGATAATGGATAATTGGGCGCTGTTTTTGCTGATAAATAGCCCAAATTTTTAATAAAGGTTTTAAAAGATGAGACAGCTTTGTGTTTTTGCAGGTGCCGCCAAAGGTATTCATGACCATTATGAGCGCGAATCCGAACGGCTGGGCGGTATGCTGGCTGCCCGTAATTTCAGCGTGATTTATGGTGGCGGGCGCACCGGGCTGATGGGGGCATTTGCCAGAGGCGCGCTGAATGCCGGCGGCCATGTTACCGGCATTATCCCTCATTTTCTGGAATCCCTCGAGGTAGGAAATGGCGATATTCAAAAGCTGTTAATTGTCGAATCCATGCATGAGCGCAAAGCCACCATGTACAAGGATTCTGCCGGATTTGTTGTATTGCCGGGCGGGCTTGGCACGCTGGATGAGATGATGGAGGTGATGACCTGGAAACAGCTTGGGCTGTTGCAAGCGCCTGTCTTTGCCCTGGATATCGCCGGCTATTGGCAACCCTTGCTGGGCATGATGGATCATGCCGAAAAACAGGGATTTATTCATAATCGCGGCATTATCGATTTTCATGTTGGCAGCGACCCGGATCATCTTGTTGACCTTATTGATCAGCATCTGGGGAAAAACTCGGGCTAAAACCTGCTCTTGGCCTTGCACAGACATCACAAAACCAGTACACAGAGGGCGGGTGTGGCAAAGCCTTGCTCGCGCCATGTGGCATGGCACTATAGCCACCATCATCCGAATATTATGCAGCCAGTAATCGAAGGGGAAGCGTTATGGCGAAGATCAAAGTAAAAACACCGATTGTTGAGATGGACGGCGATGAGATGACCCGGATCATCTGGCAGAAAATCAAAGACAAGCTGATTTTCCCATATCTGGATATCGATTTGAAATATTACGATCTGGGCATCGAAGCCAGAGACAAAACCGATGACCAAATCACCATTGATGCAGCAAATGCGACCAAAAAATATGGCGTTGCGGTTAAATGTGCGACCATCACACCTGATGAGGCACGGGTAGAGGAATTTAACCTGAACCGTATGTATAAATCGCCCAACGGGACTATCCGGAACATTCTGGGCGGTACGGTATTTCGCCAGCCTATTATCTGTAATAATGTGCCGCGCCTGGTGCCGGGCTGGACTAAGCCTATCGTAATTGGCCGTCACGCCTTTGGGGATCAGTATCGCGCCACCGATATGAAAGTAAGCGGTGCAGGAACATTGACCCTGACCTTCCAGCCGGCAGATGGTAGCGAAGCGACCACCCATACTGTTTTTGACTTCCCGGATGGCGGTGTGGCAATGGCGATGTATAATCTGGATGAGTCTATTCGCGGCTTTGCCCGCGCTTGTATGAATTACGGTCTGGATTTGGGCTGGCCGGTATATCTTTCTACCAAAAACACCATTATGAAAGTCTATGATGGCCGGTTTAAGGATCTGTTCGAAGAAGTATTTGAAGCAGAATTCAAAGACAAGTTTGAAGCTGCCGGCATTACCTATGAACACCGGTTAATCGATGACATGGTCGCCTGTGCCATGAAATGGGAAGGCGGCTTTGTGTGGGCTTGTAAAAACTATGACGGGGATGTTCAGTCCGATACAGTGGCACAGGGTTTTGGCTCTCTTGGTCTGATGACATCTGTTCTGATGACACCTGATGGCAAGACAGTGGAAGCAGAAGCCGCACATGGCACAGTGACCCGCCATTATCGCCAGCATCAGCAAGGCAAGGAAACCTCCACCAACCCGATTGCCTCAATTTTTGCCTGGACACGCGGGCTAAGCTACCGGGCAAAATTTGACAACACTCCCGAAGTGGCCGAATTTGCCGAAACATTGGAACGGGTCTGTATTGAAACCGTTGAAAAAGGCCAGATGACCAAGGATTTGGCGTTGCTGGTAAGTGGCGACCAGCTCTTTCTGACAACCGATGGTTTCCTGGATGCGATTGATGTTAATCTGCAACAGGCGATGGGCAAATAACGCACTTGTAACCGCTTTTTAAAAAGCATTTCATAAAAAAGGCCGGCCATAACATATATGGCTGGCCTTTTTATTTGACGATCATCTAAAGGTTTTTTCTTCAGGATTTCAGCGCGCCGCGCACCGCTGAGATCGCGGCCTCTGCCTTGTCCCCGTCAGGCCCGCCAGCCTGTGCCATATCTGCACGCCCGCCGCCGCCGCTGCCGCCAACCGCCTGAGCGGCCGCCTTTACCAGTGCCACCGCATCATAATTTCCTGTCAAATCATCACTCACCGATACCACGATAGAGGCTTTGCCCTCAAAATCCGAAACCAGGCAAATAACGCTACTGGATGCACCTTGCCGGAAATTATCGGCCATTGGCTTTAGATCGCGCGGCGGTGTATCGCCCAGAACCTTGCCAATAAATGAAATATTACCAATGGTTTCGGCCTTACTTTCTGCCCCGCCCCCGGTGGCCAGCTTTTGGCGAAGGCTGGTGATTTCCTTTTCCATGCGCTTGCGATCTTCCAGCAGCTGGCTGACGCGATCGCCAACCTGCTCGGAAGATGTTTTTAGCTGATCAGCGATATCGGCAAGCATATTATTGCGCCCGGCAAGCCAGTTTAACCCGCTTTCATGGGCAGTGGCCTCAATCCGGCGCACCCCGCCTGCCACCGCACTTTCCGATACAATTTTCAACAGCGCAATATCGCCTGTCTGCTGCACATGGGTGCCGCCGCATAATTCAACCGACCAGGCAGCTTTTTCCTGTCCTTTTGCTGCTGCACCGCCCATAGAAACCACACGCACCTCATCACCATATTTCTCGCCAAACAGCGCCAGCGCGCCTTCGGCTGTGGCTTCATCCGGTGTCATGATACGGGTCGCAACCTCGCTATTTGCGCGGATACGGCTATTTACAATCGCTTCCACCTGCTGCAGCTCATTTTCATTCATGGCCTGGGGGTGGGAAAAGTCAAACCGCAGCCGTTCAGGCGAAACAAGAGAGCCTTTTTGTGCGACATGGGCGCCCAGTACCTCGCGCAATGCCTCATGCAAAAGGTGGGTCGCGCTATGATGGGCACGCAAGCTCTCGCGTCTGGCAGCATCCACTTGCAAAGTTACAGATTGCTGCGGGGCAAGCTGGCCTTTTTCTATTTCAACATGATGGATAAACAGGCCGGCTGTTTTGGTGGTGTTGGTGATGCGCCCCTGCCCGTCTGTCCATAAAACCAGACCTGTATCCCCGACCTGGCCGCCTGATTCCCCGTAAAAGGGCGTTTGGTTGGTGGTAAGCTGGACATGATCGCCCGCGCTCGCGCTCTCACAAATTTTATCCTCCCGAATAAGGGTGGTCACTACAGCTTCTGCGCTCAGGCGGGTATAGCCTAAAAATTCGGTTGGCCCATGCTGGTCAGCCAGTTCCAGATACAGCTTGTTATCTGCCTTACTGCCAGAGCCTGTCCAGGCTTGCCGTGCGGCCTGTTTCTGGGCATCCATTGCCGCCTCAAAGCCCTTAACATCCACAGACCAGCCATAGCCGCGCATGAAATCTTCCGTTAAATCAAGCGGAAAGCCATAGGTATCATACAGCTTGAAGGCTGTCTGGCCATCCAGTGTGCCAGCAGATGCCTTGCCGTCGATTTCGGCATGCAGGATTTTCAGCCCCCGTGCCAGCGCATCCTTAAAGCGCGTTTCTTCCAGCTTCAGGGTTTCGGTTATCAGCGCATCGGCGCGCACCAGTTCCGGATAATGGCCGCCCATCTCGCGCACCAGTGCAGGTACCAGGCGATACATGACCGGCTCGGCACAACCAATCTGGTGAAGATGGCGCATCGCCCGGCGCATAATCCGGCGCAACACATATCCCCGCCCTTCATTGGATGGCAACACGCCATCGGCAATTAAAAAGCCGGCAGACCGTAGATGGTCGGCCACCACCCGATGCGAGACATTATGCGCCCCATCGGCTTCGGTACTGGACACATCAGCCGAGGCTTCGATAAGCGCACGCATCAAATCAATATCATAATTATCATGCTTGCCTTGCAAAACCGCGGCAATACGCTCCAGCCCCATGCCGGTATCAATAGACGGGCGCGGTAAATCCAGCCTTTCTGTTTCAGTCTGCTCATATTGCATAAAGACCAGGTTCCAGATCTCGATAAAACGATCCCCGTCTTCATCCGGTGAGCCGGGAGGCCCGCCGGGGATATGATCGCCATGATCATAGAAAATTTCAGAACAGGGCCCGCATGGCCCGGTATTGCCCATTGACCAGAAATTATCGGAGGTAGAGATGCGAATAATCCTGTCATCGCTCAGGCCGGCAATTTTGCGCCACAGGCCAGCGGCCTCTTCATCCTCTGAATAAACCGTTACCAAAAGTTTATCCCTGGCCAGGCCAAAATCAGAGGTGATGAGCTGCCAGGCCTGTTCTATTGCCACTTCCTTGAAATAGTCGCCAAAGCTGAAATTGCCCAGCATTTCAAAAAAGGTATGGTGGCGTGCAGTATAGCCAACATTTTCCAGATCATTATGCTTGCCGCCGGCGCGCACACATTTTTGCGAGGTGGATGCCCGGCTATAGGGGCGGTTTTCCAGCCCGGTAAACACATTTTTAAATTGCACCATGCCGGAATTGGCAAACATCAGCGTGGGATCATTTTGCGGCACAAGCGGGCTGGAGGCGACAATTTCATGATCACGGCTGGCAAAAAAATTCAGGAATTGACTGCGAATATCGCTCACACTTGACATGGATAAACCCTTAAATTGAGGTAACAGCGTCAAAGGACGCTAAAAACAGGTTAAAAGCGTTTCCAGAAATAGCCTAAATTGCGGCGCGGAACAAGGCTGTCATGCCTATATCACCCTCAGAAACTGCCAGAGCTGCGGGCGGCCGGCTTCGGACAGGATAAAAGCAGATAAAAAAAGGCGCGGATAAGGGCAAAATCATCCGCGCCGCTTTTAAAAAAGTCATCAATCTTCTGCCTGGCCGGAAGGGGAAGAAGCCACACCCCTGACATTACAGTCCAATAAGGCAGATCAGCTATTCCTATTCAGAGGGAGAGTCTTCTTCATCTGACAGGCTTTCATCCATCATTTTTTCCTGAACCAGTCCGGCATTCTGGCGAATAGCCGCTTCCAGTTCAGCTGCCATTTCAGGATGTTCACGCAGGAAGTTTTTGGCATTTTCCCGCCCCTGTCCGATACGCTGATCGCCATAGGAGAACCATGAGCCTGATTTTTCCACCAGCCCGGCCGCTGCCCCCAAATCCAGCAACTCGCCCAGCTTGGAAATCCCCTCCCCGTACATGATATCAAATTCAACTGTACGGAACGGGGCGGCAACCTTGTTTTTCACCACCTTGACGCGGGTCTGGTTACCGACCACATCCTCTTTATCCTTAATCGCACCAATACGCCGAATATCCAGCCGCACAGAGGCATAGAATTTCAGCGCATTACCGCCTGTTGTGGTTTCCGGATTACCAAACATTACCCCGATTTTCAGCCGGATCTGGTTGATGAAAATCACCAGACAGTTAGAGCGCGCAATTGAGGAAGTCAGCTTGCGTAATGCCTGGCTCATCAAACGGGCATGCAGGCCTACATGATGGTCGCCCATCTCGCCTTCCAACTCGGCACGCGGTACCAGGGCGGCAACCGAATCAACCACCAGCACATCAATCGCCCCGGAACGCACCAGCGTATCGGCAATTTCCAATGCCTGTTCACCGGCATCCGGCTGGGAAATCAAAAGCTCATCCAGATTAACGCCCAATTTACGTGCATAGGTCGGGTCGAGGGCGTGTTCGGCATCCACAAAGGCACAATTTCCGCCCTTTGCCTGCGCTTCGGCTACGGCATGGAGCGCCAGCGTTGTTTTACCAGAAGATTCCGGCCCGTAAATTTCGATAATCCGCCCTTTCGGAAAGCCGCCAATACCAAGAGCGATATCCAGCCCGAGAGAGCCGGTGGAAACCGCCTGGATATCGACCACACTATCGCGCTGACCCAGCTTCATGACAGAGCCTTTGCCAAAGGCTTTTTCTATCTGGCCAATCGCCGCATCCAGTGCCTTGCTTTTATCATTTTCGTTCATTTTAAAATCCACGAGTTCTGCTGACATCTCAAGAAGCCTCCATCTTGCATAGTCTGAACCGCCTGTCCATAACCGGCTGGTTCGTGTGAAATTTTTTTCCCTAAAAACTATCAGATGGCTAGAATGTTCTATTTTTGTTCCGTTTGCAAGAATTTATTCTGCTTTTGTTCTATTTTTTATTTTATTATCAAAAATTCAATGACTTGGAATAGATGATTTTAGCAAGTTTGCGTAAAAGGATTTCTCCCATGAAAAAATGCGGGCGTTTTCACACCCGCATTTCAAGAAAAAGATCCTTCCCTTTTGCAAGGGCAGCCTTATCGCCGATAGTGCCCTAATCGTCGCGATGTACCCGTTCCATTTTTTCGTGCTGTTCCTGGGCTTGCAGGCTGAGTGCTGCAATTGGGCGGGCTTCCAGCCTGGCCAGGCTAATCGGCTCGTCTGTTTCGATGCAATAGCCAAAGCTGCCATCATCGATACGCCGAAGCGCATCTTCAATTTTTTGTAGCAATTTGCGCTCGCGGTCGCGGGTGCGCAAGTCAAGCGCGGCATTGCTTTCAATTTGCGCCCTGTCCATCTGGTCAGGTTTATGCAGGCTTTCGGTAGAAAGATTGGCGATGGTCTGATTGGCTTCATCCAGCAATTCTGCGCGCCAGCGCATTAATTTCTGGCGAAAATATTCCCGCTGATAATCATTCATGAATTCTTCATTTGCTGAAGGCTTGTAACCCTCTGGCAAACTGGTAATTGGTGTATCAATAATTTTAGATGCTATCGCACTCATTTTTAAGTACATCCCTTTAAAAATCTTGCCTGCCCCGTCCAAAACCGAATTGTT
>JAYOMZ010000016.1:0-10876 GCA_038121125.1 Alphaproteobacteria bacterium | reverse complement strand
CCGATTTTGGTCATTTCCGGCAATAGCCGGGTGGATGACCGCATCACCGCCCTGGGCGCAGGGGCAGATGGCTATCTGACCAAACCCTTTGACAGATATGAATTGCCGGCCTATCCGGAGGCGATCATCCGGCGGGCAAATGGCCATGCCTCTACCCTTATCAAGGCCGGGAATCTGATGATGGATCTCAGCCGCAATCTGATTTCAATAGACGGTAAATTTGTACCGCTTACACAAAAGGAATATCAGATTGTGAATTTGCTATGTATGCGAAAAGGTGCGGTTCTGAGCAAGGAATCCTTTATCTCGCATATCTATGGCGGCATTGACGAGCCGGATAGCAAAATCATTGATGTGTTTGTCTGCAAATTGCGGCGCAAGCTGGAAAAAAGCGGCCTGAAAAATGCCCGAATTGATACGGTTTGGGGACAGGGCTATGTCTTGCGCTACGAAGATGAGAAAAATGAAGCAGAAGCAATAGCGGTGTAAATTTAGCCTCTTTTATCCCTCTGCAGCCAGAAGGCCGGTAAATATCCCTGTCTTCTGGCTGTTTTTTTTCAAAAAAACACCCTGTTTTATCCGCACCGAGCTATGTTACGGGCTTTGCCTGTCCCGGCAATTATCTGTATTCTTATATTCAGGGTTTGAAACGCACCCCTGAATAAACCAGATAAAAGGCATAATGTGATGATATATGAATTTTGTGTTGGTGATTTTGTCCATCATCCCGACAGGCCGGATTGGGGGGCTGGCCAGATACAATCCATTATTGGCCACCGCATCACCGTTAATTTTGAGCATATGGGCAAAACCATTATTCTGGGAGACAAGATTAGCCTGTCACCTGTCGCAGATGGGACAGATTCTGCCCCTAAGCGGTTATAGGCGGCGGCGCGTTAACGCCAGATTAATAGGTATCAGGCCAATAAAATTATCAAGCCGGGGCTTGCAAGGTGCAAAGCGTATTTTTGGGGAAGCAATAGAATGTCACAGGCACAAGCGATGAAAAAATCGGGCAAGATGAAAGGACGGTTCAAGCCGAAGGGCCGGCAAATAGATAGCGAAAGCCTGGCAGAGATAAGCGCCCTGTTCGCCGATAATATTCCGCCCCGTGACCAGCTTATCGAAGCCTTGCACATCATTAATGACCGCTATCATCATCTAGGCGCGCAGCATCTGGCCGCCCTTGCCCATCTGATGCGCCTGCCAATGGCCGAGGTGTGGGAAGTGGCCAGTTTTTATGACCATTTCCCGCTGGTAAAGGAAGGCGAGATGCCGCCACCTGCGCGCACCATCCGCATCTGTACCTCGCTTTCCTGTATGATGGCGGGCGCGAACCAGTTGCTGGCAGAGGCTAAAAAGCTGGAAAATCCCGAGGTTCAATTCATTGCTGCCCCTTGCCTTGGTGCGTGCGATACCGCTCCGGCTATTGCAGATGGCCATGCGCTTATCGGGCAACATGATTTGGCAGGGATTAAGCAGAGCATAGCCAAACCGGCAATGAAAACCTGTCTGGACAGCTTTATTGATTTTGATGCCTATCGGGCAGCAGGCGGCTATCAGCTGGTTGAAGCCTTGCAAGCTGGCAGAGCCGATAAAGAGGGGCTGATGGCCGAGCTGGGCAAGGCAGAACTGCGCGGGCTGGGCGGGGCAGGATTTCCCACCGGACGCAAATGGCAAATCGTTGCCAGCTATGCAGGCCCGCGCCTGATGGCGGTCAATGGCGATGAAGGCGAGCCGGGCACTTTTAAGGACAGGCTGTATTTAAGTTCTGACCCGCACCGCATGATAGAGGGCGTGCTTATCGCTGGCCATCTGGTTGGTATTGATAAAGCCTATCTTTATATTCGTGATGAATATCCCGAAATCATTGCTGCCTTGCGCGGCGAGCTGGCAAAGGTGGAAAAAGCCGGGCTGGCCAGCTATATGGGTCTGGAAATCCGGCGCGGGGCGGGCGCTTATATATGCGGCGAAGAATCCGCCATGATAGAAAGCATTGAAGGCAAGCGCGGCCTGCCGCGCCACCGCCCCCCCTATGTCGCGGAAAATGGCCTGTTTGGCCGGCCAACGTTGGTCAATAATGTAGAAACGCTATATTGGGTGCGCGATATTCTGGAACAGGGGGCTGGCTGGTATAATCAGCAAGGCAAGCCCGATCATCCGGGCTTTCGCAGCTATTCTGTTTCCGGTCGCGTCGCCCGGCCAGGCGTCATACGCGCCCCGGCTGGCAGTACCGCAGCAGAGCTTATCGCAGCCTGTGGCGGCATGGCAGACGGGCATCACTTCAAAGCCTATCTGCCCGGCGGGGCATCGGGCGGTATTTTACCTGCCGCAAAGGCTGATATTCCGCTGGATTTTGGCGGCAAGCTGGCCGAAGAAGGCTGTTTTGTTGGCTCTCATGCGGTTGTGATATTATCGGATAAGGATAATATGTGGCAGGCCGCACTTAATCTGATGCAGTTTTTCAAACATGAATCCTGTGGTCAATGCACCCCTTGCCGTTCCGGAACTGAAAAAGCGGTTCAGCTAATGACATCTGCAAAACCCGATACAGCATTGTTAAAAGAATTATCGCAAACCATGGCCGATGCCAGTATTTGCGGTTTGGGACAGGCCGCCTCCAATCCCTTGATAAGCGTTATGAAGCATTTTCCAGAAGATATTCCGCCCTCTTCTGGCCAGCAGAAATAATCAGGTAGCAGAGATGACAAAACAAACAGAAATCGACCGCTTTACCATAGAGCTGGATGGCAAGGAAATTTCCGCCAGCGCCGATAAAACCATCTGGCAAATCGCCCAGGAACAGGAAATTGATATTCCCCATCTATGCTACAAGGATGACAAAAATTATCGTGCTGACGGCAATTGCCGTGCCTGTATGGTGGAAATTGAGGGCGAGCGCGTATTAGCTGCCTCCTGTCAGCGCAAAGCCAGCCCGGGCATGAAAATTACTACCAATAGCGCGCGGGCAAAGACATCGCGCAAAATGGTAATGGAATTATTGCTTGCCGACCAGCCTGCCCGCACCGATAGCCATGATCCCAACTCTCATTTATGGCAGATAGCCGATAAACAGGATATTGCCTCCAGCCGGTTTGCCCCGAAAGAGCCGCCGCAAGCCGATAGCAGCCATCCGGCCATTGCGGTGAATATGGATGCCTGTATCCAGTGCAATTTATGTGTACGTGCCTGCCGCGAAGTTCAGGTTAATGATGTTATCGGTCTGGCCGGGCGCGGGGCAGATGCCCGAATTATCTTTGATTTTGACGATGATATGGGCGCGTCCACCTGTGTGGGGTGCGGGGAATGTGTACAGGCCTGTCCAACAGGGGCATTGATGCCCAAAACCTTGCTGGCAGATAATCAGAAACTGGCCATCACCCCCGATAGTCAGGTTAATTCTGTCTGTCCCTATTGCGGGGTAGGCTGCCAGCTGACCTTTAATGTAAAGGATAACAAAATTGTTTCGGTAAACGGGCGAAGTGGGCCTGCCAATAACAGCCGGCTATGTGTAAAAGGCCGATATGGCTTTGATTATATCCATAATCCCGAGCGGCTGACCCAGCCGCTTATCCGGCGCGCGGATGTACCAAAATCTGCCTCCCTGCCCTTTGACCCTTCTAACCCGCTTACCCATTTTCGCCCCGCCACATGGGAAGAAGCCCTCGACTATGCCGCCAGGGGCTTTATGGAGATAAAACAGGCCAACGGGGCATCTGCACTGGCCGGTTTTGGTTCTGCCAAAGGCACGAATGAAGAAGCCTATCTGGTACAAAAGCTGATACGAAGCTGTTTTGGCACAAATAATGTTGATCATTGCACCCGGCTTTGCCATGCCTCTTCTGTGGCGGCCTTATTGGAAAATATTGGCTCCGGGGCGGTGACAGCCTCTTTTTCCCAATGCCTGAATTCTGATGCCATTATTGTGATCGGGGCAAACCCGACGGTGAACCATCCGGTTGCCGCGACCTATATTAAAAATGCCGCCAGGGCAGGGGCAAAATTATTTGTCATGGATCCGCGCGGCCAGGCACTGGATCGCTATGCCACTGCCTCGCTAAACTTCACCCCCGGCAGTGATGTTGCGCTGTTAAATGGTATCTTGCACACCATCATTGATGAAAAACTCTATGATAAGGGCTATGTGGAAGCCCATACAGAAGGCTTTGATGCCCTTGTCGAACAAACAAAGGCGACCCCCCCTGAAAAAATGGAGCTGATTTGCGGGATTGAGGCAGAAACCATCCGTTCGGTTGCCCGTCAATTCGCCGCTGCAAAGACCGGTATTATCTTTTGGGGGATGGGGGTATCCCAGCATACCCATGGCACAGATAATGCGCGCTGCCTGATTTCGCTGGCCTTGCTGACAGGCAATGTGGGCAAGCCAGGTGCAGGTCTGCATCCCTTGCGCGGTCAAAATAATGTGCAAGGTGCATCAGATGCCGGGCTGATCCCGATGTTTTTCCCGGATTACCGTTCGGTAGAGGACGTTGCTACACGCCGGCAATATGAAGATTTATGGGGCGTTGAGCTGGATAGGGAAAAAGGCTTGACCGTCGTTGAAATTGCCGATGCCGCCTATGAGCGAAAAATTAAGGGCATTTATGTAATGGGCGAGAATCCGGTAATGTCCGACCCTGACCAGACCCATGCCAGAGAGGGTTTTGCCCGGCTGGAACATCTGGTGGTTCAGGATATTTTCATGACCGAAACCGCCGCCTTTGCCGATGTGATTCTCCCCGCCTCTGCCTTTCCGGAAAAAACCGGCACGGTCACCAATACTGACAGGCGGGTTCAGATGGGGCGTATCGCTGTTCCCATGCCGGGAGATGCACGCCAGGACTGGTGGATTATTCAGGCACTGGCCAGGCGCATGGGGCAAAGCTGGGATTACACCCATCCGGCTGATATTTTCGAAGAAATGCGCGTTGTGATGCCCTCTCTTAACGGGATTAGCTGGCAAAGGCTGGAGGCAGAAGATGCGGTGACCTATCCATGTGCGGATGAAAAAAGCGCCGGGGCAGATGTCATCTTTGGTGACAGCTTTCCAACCCCCAGCGGACGCGGGCGCATGACCCCTGCCTCTATCCTGCCCACCGATGAAGTGCCCGATGAAGCCTATCCGCTGGTGATGTCCACAGGTCGATTGCTGGAACATTGGCATACCGGCTCTATGACCAGGCGAGCCAGCGTTCTGGACGCGCTTGAGCCAGCCGCAGAAGTGCATATCAGCCCCGAAGATATGTCCGAGCTGGCGATATTGCCCGGCCAGAATATTATTGTCGAGACCCGGCGCGGGCAAATTGAGCTGTTCAGCCGAATTGACCCGAATCTGCCAAAGGGGATGATTTTTGTACCCTTTTGCTTTACCGAAGCGCCGGCAAATATGCTGACCAATCCGGCCCTTGACCCCTATGGAAAGATACCGGAACTGAAATTTGCCGCAGCACGTTTAAAACGCCCGATATCAAAGCCAGACAAAGCCTGACAGGCATGGATCACAAAAATGATAGGCGCGGCGGGTCTGTTTTGTATCAAAGAGCATAAGTTACCTTATTGTCGCACCCTGCCATCTTTAATTGATGCGCCGGGGCAAAAAGACTAATATTATTATATGGGACATTGGGCGCTGGCACGATCAGGGCTATCGATAGATAGTGCTGGGCGGGAGCAAAATAGCTGCAAACGGGGAAATTTGTTGGATTATCAGTCTCTGTTACAAGAAAAAGTCGGACAGCTGAAAGACGAGAATCGCTATCGGCATTTTGTCGAGCTGGAGCGGTTAACCGGCCGGCATCCCTATGCTTTGTGGAATCACCCGTCAGGTGCGCGCGAAGTGATTATCTGGTGTTCAAATGATTATCTGGGCATGGGACAAAGCGACCATGCCATTAGCGCGATGCGTGATGCGGTTAGCGCACATGGCACCGGGGCTGGCGGTACGCGCAATATTTCTGGCACCAGCGCCTCTATCGTCGCCCTGGAACAGGAACTGGCCAGCCTGCACAGCAAGGAACGCGCCCTTGTCTTTACCTCCGGCTATGTGGCGAATGAGGCTTCTATCAGTGCGCTGATTAGCCTGCTGGATAATCCTGTCATCCTGTCTGATTCGATGAATCACGCCTCTATCATTTCCGGTATTCGCTATGGCAGGGCAGAAAAGCTGATTTTCCGCCATAATGATACTGCCCATCTGGAAGAATTGCTGAAAAGCCTGCCTGTTAATCGGCACAAGATCATTATTTTTGAATCTGTCTATTCGATGGACGGGGATGTGTCGCCTATCGCAGAGATTGTCGCGCTGGCAAAAAAATATAACGCCATGACCTATCTGGATGAGGTTCATGCGGTTGGAATGTATGGCGCAGAAGGCGGCGGCATTGCCCAGCGTGATGGCATAGAAAATGAAATAGATGTCCTTCAGGGAACGCTTGGCAAGGCCTTTGGGGCGATGGGCGGATATATTGCCGGCAGCGATGCGTTATGCGATGCGGTGCGCGGCTATGGTTCCGGCTTTATTTTTACTACAGCCATGCCCCCTGCCCTTGCCGAAGCTGCCCTTGCTTCTATTCGCTATTTGCGCGGCTCAACAGATGAGCGTCGCAAGCAACAGGAACAGGCAAGCTACCTTAAGGAAAAATTGCGGCAAAGAGGCCTGCCAGCGATGGCCAGCACAACCCATATCGTGCCGGTTATGGTAGGCGATGCGATGAAGACTTCCGAGATTAGCTGGACATTGTTGCAGGATCATAATCTGTATATTCAGCCGATTAATTATCCAACTGTTCCGCGCGGCACAGAGCGGCTGCGTATCACGCCAGGCCCGTTGCATACAAAAGAAATGATAGACCATCTGGTTGATTGCCTGGACACAGTCTTTCGCAAGGTTAACCCGCCTTCCTATAAAGCAGATTTTCTGCCATTAAATCAGCTGACAGGCTAGACGGGTCGGCCTATTCACCTATATCGATATACAAGTGAGAGCGGCTCTGTCGACAGAGTCGAACATCTAAAATAAATCTGTCACCTATAGGGTTAAGAATGAGCGTAAAGCCACTTCCGGGGGATCATCCAAACTGGCCATCCCATGCCAAAACCGGCCTGTTACTTGTTAATTTGGGCACGCCCGATGCGACCGATAAAAAATCCATGCGGCGCTATTTAAAGCAGTTTTTGTCTGACAGGCGGGTTATTGAAGTCCCGCGCCTGTTATGGTGGCTGATTCTGAATCTGATTATTTTGAATGTGCGCCCGAAACGTTCCGGGGCAGCCTATGACAAAATCTGGCTGAAAGATGACCCGGATGGATCGCCCTTGCGCAAATATACGCGCCTGCAAGCAGAGATGCTGCAAGCCCATTATGGCCAGCGCGAGGATTTGGTTATCGATTGGGCGATGCGCTATGGCCAGCCCTCTATTCCGGACAGGCTGGATGCCTTGCAAAAGATGGGCTGCAACCGGTTTGTGATTATCCCGCTTTATCCGCAATATGCCGCCTCTACCACTGCAACTGTCAATGACGAGGTGTTTGCCTGGGCATTGAAACAGCGCTGGCAACCGGCTATCCGCACCGCACCGCCCTGGCATGACCATCCGGTCTATATTGAGGCATTAGCACAATATCTGTCCGATCATTTCAATGGCCGCGCGATGCCGGAACATTTAATGCTGTCTTTTCACGGGATTCCCTATCGCTATTTTGTGCAAGGCGATCCCTATCATTGTCATTGCATGAAAACTGCCCGCCTGGTGCGTGAAAAGCTGGATTGGGACAAGGATAAATTTCATGTCTGTTTTCAGTCACGTTTTGGCTCGGAGCCATGGCTGCAGCCCTATACAGATGAGACACTGGAAAAATTGGGGGCAGAAAAGGTCGCTTCGCTTGCGCTGATGGCACCGGGTTTTTCAGCTGATTGTCTGGAAACACTCGAAGAGCTGGCGATGGAAGGGCAGGAAAGTTTTCATGAACATGGCGGCGGGCAATTTGAGTATGTCCCCTGTCTGAATGCCAGTGCCCCTGGCATGAGCGTTATCCGCCAAATTACAGAGGAAAATCTGGCCGGATGGGTGGAATAACCCTCCCCTCGCTTCTGTGTTGCAGATTTTGCGAATAGTCTTTGCATCAGGCCTTGCCAGCCGTTACCCTGAAACAAATGCCGCTTCCGGCATGGATAATTCTGGCAATCACTGGAACAGGACGCCCTGAAAGATGCAGGACAAGCAGGTAGAGCTATATGAGGTTGGCCCGCGAGACGGGTTGCAAAATGAACCAAAGAAAATTGCAACCGCAGATAAAATTGCCCTGGTGAATAGCCTGAATGAGGTGGGGTTTTCGCTGATTGAGGCGACCAGCTTTGTTTCTCCCAAATGGGTACCGCAATTGGGCGATGCAAGCGCGCTGATGGCCGGAATAGAGCGCAAAAAAGGGGTGCGCTATGCCGTGCTTACCCCGAATATGCGCGGCTATGAAGATGCCAGAAACGCAGGAGCAGATGAAATCGCTGTTTTCGGGGCGGCAACCGAAGGGTTTAGCCAGAAAAATATCAATTGCAGCATGGAAGAAAGCCTGGAACGGTTTCGGCCGGTGGTAAAGGCTGCTTTACGCGATAATATCGCAGCGCGCGGCTATATTTCGGTTGTAACCCATTGCCCCTATGACGGGGCGGTCTCAGCCCAAGCGGTGCTGGATATGGCCGAAGCCATGCTGGATATGGGGTGCTATGAAATTTCGCTAGGCGATACGACCGGCCATGCCACGCCTGAAACTGTCTCTGCCTTGCTGGATCTGGTTGCCAAAAAACTGCCACCAAAAATATTGGTGGGACATTTTCATGATACCCGCAACCGGGCGGTGGAAAATGTGATGATTTGCCTTGAATATGGGGTGCGGAAATTTGATGCAAGTGTCAGCGGTTTGGGGGGATGTCCATTTTCTCCCGGTGCGAAGGGAAATGTCAGCACCAAATTATTGCATGACAAGCTGACCGAAAAAGGCTGGCATACCGGGCTGGACAGACAGGCACTGGAAAAAAGCGAGGCACTGGTAGCCCAAATGGGCATTACCCCGCGCTAGACAGATAATTTTATCCGAATTTAGAACTCGTCGCCCGCATCATAGCGTGTAAGGGCGCGCCTTTCTGCTTCTGTCAGAGAAGAGGCTTTATGCAACAACTTGTTAATATCGCGGCGCATCGCCTGAGAGGCGGTGTTTACTTCTGTAAACAGACCCAAAAGGCGGATAACCACCACCCCGATGAAAACAACCAGCCCGACAATCACCACCAGCGAGACGCTGCTGATAAGCAAAAGAACAAGTGAAATATCCTGAAATGGCATGGTTCAGCCAAGCCCCTTGCACAATCTTTAACCCAAACTCGAAACCCCGGCTTAACACGCATCTTCTTACCTGACACTTGCACGGGCACCGCACCAGATGACAGACCTGATACAGGCGCAATACTTAAAACGTTATCTTCCAGCCAGAATACAAAAAATGACAGGGGCTGTCGCCTGTTCAAAAGGATAGTGTAAGTCTCAATTTTTTATCTATTTTCGGTTAAAGGGTGATTTTCCAGCCTGTTTTTGCCGCCTGCGCCACTGCCAATGTGACTTTTAGCGATAAGCTGGCATCCTGGGCCGGGATAAAGGGTTCTGCTTTTTTTTGCACAACCGCGCATAGCTGGGCCGCCTGGGCAATATAGGCATCGATAAATTCTGTTTCTATCGGCTGGCCAGAGATAGGCTGCTGCCAATGCCCGTCCGGGCTGTCATGCTGCCATAATACCAGATTGGGAAATTCCAGCGCCCCCTTGCTGCCCATAAAGCGGATGGCATTTTGCCCTGTTTTCGGCAAGGCCAGATTTTCCCCCAGCGCAAATTCCCAGCCCCAGGGCGACGGGGTTCGATCGCTTAGAAAAAAGCTGCCCACTGCCTGATTTTTGAATTGCAGGCTAATAGCTACCGCATCCTCTTTTTCAAACTGCTGGTCTATATGGCTGATACAGGCAGAAACAGCTTCAATCTCTCCGCAAATAAAACGCAGCAAATCCAGCTCATGTATCAAATTGGTCAGGATAGGCCCGGCTTCGGTCTTGCGCCGCCATTGCGGGGCATAATAGGCATCATCTTTTCGCAAGCTCCATTGCCCTGTAACACCGATAAGCGTGCCTATCGCCCCGTTATCTATCAATTCCTTTGCCTTTGCTGCACAGGGGTAATAGCGCCGCTGATGGGCGACCATCACATTACAGCCTTCTTTTTCGGCCGCACGGACAATCTCTGCTGCTTCGTCATCACTGGCAGCGATGGGCTTTTCAACCAGCAGATTTTTGCATCCCCCCTCGATACAGGCAATGACATCACGGTGATGGCGTTCAGTCGGGGTGGCGATTATCACCGCATCGGGCGCGCACGCCTCCAGCATTTCTGCTGCATCCCCGTAACAGGCAATAGCGCGGCTGGCGGCCTTTGCTTGCGCAGCCTCGGACGGGTCAGCAAAGGCTACTAGCTCTGCCTCTGCCAGCTGATCAATTGCCATTATATGGCGCTGGCCAATATTCCCTGCGCCCACCAGACCAATTTTTACCTGTTCCATCTCTAGATACCCTTTTTTTGCCCCTGGCTGCCGGGGGATAATTATATATAAAAGCCGGAGTGGCCAGCGATAGCAATAACAAGCTGTTCATCAGCGAGAGAAAAAATCTTGCTCATTGCCAATTTGCAAAGAAAACTAAGTGCTTTTATTTACAAGATATCTTTGCTATAACCCGCCTCAGAACGTAAATGTTCTATTATTCTTATCGCGGCGTTTGTGTAGTGGTAAGACCCCAGCCTTCCAAGCTGGAGACGCGGGTTCGATTCCCGCACGCCGCTCCAA
>JAYOMZ010000015.1:0-45139 GCA_038121125.1 Alphaproteobacteria bacterium | reverse complement strand
CCATTTCAGGGGTTGCCAGCACAACAATATCACCGCGCATGAAAAATTCATTGATTTGCACGATTCCATCGCCATTGCCATCTACCACTTTTAGGAAGCCAACGTTACTCCATTGCTGAATCCATTCAAGGTTTGTAACCTCAGAAACGGATTTGCCAATAATGCTGGTTGCTACATTCGGGTCAAGCAGAGACAGCTTGGTAAAGGTCGCCAAAGCAGGTGCAGTCAGATAGAGACCGCAAATGAACAGCAATGACCAGCCAACTGATTTACGGGCATTGCGTACAGAATCAGTTGTGAAGTAACGCATCAGAACGTGTGGTAGAGAAGCTGTACCAGCCATCATACACAATACTAATGTGAAGAACTTCCACCTTTCCATGAAGCTGTCGCTAGCATCATTAATACCAACTTTGAGTGCTGCTAATTTTCCAGCTGCTGCCTGCGCCTCAGCTGTTGGCATCAATGTCCCAACACCTAGGATTGATTCCAGCTCTTGAACACGACCTACAGCCTCAAATTGCGCGAAATGCGGAATGAGGCCATATCCAAGCTTATTTGACATCCAGAAAACAGGAATCAAGTAAGCTATGATAAGCACGATATATTGAGCAACCTGTGTCCAAGTCACCGCACGCATACCGCCCAGCATTGAGCAGAACAAGATGCCTGCTAGACCAATCCAGACACCCACTTCGAAAGGTATTTGAAGGGCGCGGGCGGCCACTGTACCTGTACCGTTAATTTGAGCTGTCACATATGTAAAAGAGGCAACAACCAGAATTAAAACAGCACAGAAACGTGATAAATTACCGCCATAACGAGTCCCAATAAAATCTGGCACGGTATAGGCACCAAATTTACGCAAATATGGGGCAATTAGCGAAGCCACAAGCACATAACCGCCGGTCCAACCAACCAGGAACGCCATATATGGATAGCCTTTGAGGTAAATACCACCTGCCATCGCAATAAAGGACGCACCAGACATCCAGTCTGCAGCCGTCGCCATACCATTGTAAACTGCAGGGACTTGGCGCCCAGCCACATAATATTGGTCGGATTCCATTGTCCGAGACAAAACGCCAATTAAAGCATAAATGGCTACTGTAAAGGCAACAAATAACCAGCCGATGATGGTATTTTCTACCCCAGCAGCTTCTAGTATGCCCATTAAGATTACAAAACCGAGGAAGCCAAGTGTGTAAAGTCCATAAACTTTACCCAAATTGGCTATAAATCCACCTTCTAATTTCATCATAATTCGGCTCCCTTATTTTTCTTCAAGTCCGAACTCTTCATCAATGGCATTTTGACGAGAGGCGAACCAGAAAACTAGGATGGCGAAGGCAACTTGCGCACCCATGCCAGCCATGAAGTAGGCACCAGGGAATGATGGGCTATTCAAACCCTCACCAACCCAGTGAATGGCAAAAGAAACGATCGCCCATATCACCAAAACGGTAAAGGTAAGCGACCTTGTCTTTGCCCAGTGTTGTTCTTTTTTCGAAGACATAAAGTTTTCTCCCCAATAGTCTATCGGCCTAGACCAGAAGGAGAAAGCACTCATAACTTTAATCAAATACGCTGGTTTTTCAGCGCTCTGCTTTTTGTTATGAATAATCCCCCCCGGAACTAGTTGCCTTATGATAAGCTAATGAGGCAAATTAGTCAAAACAGTTCGGAAAATCAGGGTCAGAAAATTGCGCAATTTCCTTAAAAACATTTCAAATATACTTCGCTATGATACGACCCCGACCATTGTAGAATATGAACAACTATCTGATTTTATTGAAAAACAATCCTCGTTTGTTAGCCAGGTTACCCTATATACCTACATCAAAACCAGAGCCGGGACACAATGGCCGAAACTGTTTGAGAATAACGAGTATTTGGCCTCATTAAAGATCGCTCGATGGCATATTTTTGCGGCCTGTGTCGCCGATCTTTCTATTTTTGCTGCCGCCCAGTTTCACAAGGCAGGGCAGGCAGATCAAAAATATTGCGCAAGAATAGCCCGGCAGCTGATCGCCGCAATTCTAGACAAAGTAGACCAGGAAGATGTGGAACAAGGCGTTTTCGATGCTGCGATCAAAAATAGTGAAAAACGTTGCCAGAAAATAGATTTTCAAGAGGCGGCCGAGGGTGATTTTGCTTTTCAGACCAGCGCACAAGCCTTGCTGGATTGGGCGCCTGTAATCGATGATTTCAAGAAAAATGACGAGCTGATTGTGCGTAATTCAATCCATTTGCGCTGGATAAGTGTTCGGCGCGATCTATCGAAAGGTTTGCGGACAGAAGCTGTCCTGGCCGAAATCACTAAAAAAACGGGTAACTAGCCCATCACCTCACCTCATCAGCCAGCTTGGCCTGTCTTAATCATATCTGCAGCTTTTTCTGCTATCATTACTGTCGGGGCATGGGTGTTGCCAGAGGTGATAATCGGCATAATGGAGGCATCTGCAATACGCACACCCCTCAGCCCATGCACCCGCAGACGGCTATCAACCACATCGCCTGTTTTCGGATCAGGGCCCATACGGCAACTACAGGCCGGATGATAAACCGTATTGCCGGTCTGGCGGGCAAATGCCAGCAGCTCTTCTTTTGATTCCATAATACTGCCCGGCCGTTCTTCTGCCACTACCAGCCCCTTCATCGCCGGTGCGCGCATAATATCGCGGGCAATTTCCATCCCCCTAACCAGTACTTCTTTATCTTTATCCGCGCTGAGGTAATTAAACCGGATAGAGGGCGGCGCAAAGGGATCAGATGAGCAGATATGCACATATCCCCGGCTGTGTGGACGCAAGGGACAGGGGCCGATTGTCAGGCCGGGAAAGCGGTCAAAAATACGCCTGGCCGGATTGGCAAAGCTGGCATGGGCAATATGATATTGAATATCTGGCCGGGTTTCATTTGGGTCACTGGAAACAAACCCCGCCAGCAAGCCGGCGGTAAGAGACAGGCTGCCTTTTCGAAATAGCGCATAACGGGCTATTTCTTTCAGCAATGCTATCCCGCGGCTGGCTTCATTCAAAGAGCTGTTCGGGGCAAGACGCCATGTCAGGCGGGTAAGGAAATGATCGCTTAAATGCTCGCCCACCCCGTCCAAAGCATGACGAATCTCTATTCCTGCCGGTTTCAGAATATTGGGACGGCCAATGCCGGAAAGCTCCAATAATTGTGGTGAGCCAAACGCCCCTGCAGCCAAAATCACCTCTCTTGTCGCGGTTACTTGCCGCTCCTTGCCGCGATGAAATATCTGAGCCCCTGTAACTTTTTGGCTATCTGAAGGGCTGAATAATAGCCGCATCGCCTGGGCATTTTTAATAATATGCAGATTTTTGCGATGCCGGACAGGATGTAAAAACGCCCGGTAGGCCGAATGACGCTGACCATTTTTCTGGGTCACCTGAAAATAGCCAAAACCGGCCTGGCTTTGACCATTATAATCATCATTTCCAGGATAGCCCTGTTGCCGGGCCGCCTTGCACACATCATCCAGAATATTTGGCCCCAGCCGGAGCGCTGATACCGATAAAGGCCCCAGCTGGCCATGATACTGGGCGTCTATTTTTTGGCCATTTTCTGCGGCGGCCTGCAATAATTCCTGACTATTTTCAGATTTGATAAAATAGGGGCGCACCGCATCATAAGACCAGCCCGGATTGCCGGCTGCCTGCCAGTCATCGAAATCCTGTTTCTGGCCACGCACATATAACATACCATTGATAGAAGATGTACCGCCCAAAATTCGCCCGCGCGGCATCGCCATGCGCCTGCCATGCAATTCGGCTTCCGGCTCTGTCTGATACATCCAGTTCACTTTTGGATTGACCATTGTATGGACAAACCCGCCCGGCACTTGCACCGATGGCCGCGCATCATGCCCGCCTGCCTCAACCAGAATAACACTTGTTTTTGGGTCTTCGCTTAATCTGGCCGCCAGCACACATCCCGCTGACCCTGCCCCGATAATGACGTAATCTGCCTGCATCACGCTAGACAGTTGCGGTCATGCCGCCATCCACAAAAATGGTCTGGCCATTAACAAAATCAGAAGCCGATGAGGCCAGGAACAGGCATACCCCGACCAGCTCATGCGTCTCGCCCCAGCGCCCTGCCGGTGTGCGGGCAATCAGCCATTCATTAAATTCCGGATTGGCCGTTAGCGCTTCATTTAATTCGGTTCTGAAATAGCCAGGGGCAATCGCATTGCAATTCAGCCCCTTGGCTGCCCAGTCGGCTGCCATGCCCCTGGTCAGGCTGCTTACCGCCCCTTTTGATGCGGTATAGGGCGCAACAGACGGGCGGGCCAGCAGGCTCATCACCGAGGCGATATTGATAATTTTCCCGGCCCTGCGTGCCAGCATATATTGTGCCGCCGCCTGGCTGACAATAAAGACAGATCGCAAATTAGTGGCAAGCAGCTGATCAAATTTTTCTATCTCGAAATCCTCTAGCGGGGCGCGATGCTGCATACCGGCATTATTGACCAGGATATCGATAGCCCGGCCGCTTGCCTCCAGCCCGTCAATCGCTTTTTTGCTTTCATCGTGATCGCTGACATCAAAGGCACAGCTTTGTGCCTCTATCCCTTCTTTTTGCAGCTCTGCTACCGCCCTGTCCAAAGCAGTCTGATTGCGGCCATTAAGGATGATGCGGGCCCCTGCCATGCCCAGACCGCGTGCCAGCGCAAAGCCAATACCGCGCGATGCCCCGGTAACAAGGGCAGTTTTGCCCCGGACATCAAATAAATTTTCTGCCACTTTTATCCCCCCCTAAAAAAACGCTGTGCCTACCGGCCATACAAGCCAAGTGTCCGCGCTTGTAATTTTAATAAAGCGGTGATATGTGCCAAGGTTGGCGCTTTTATCCCCAGCCGGTCAGCCAATTCCAGAACCGCGGTTACCAGCGGATCAATTTCCAGCGGTCGGCCAGCCTCGATATCCTGACGGGTAGAGGGCTTATGCCCGATAATCCGCGCCGCCCCGTCAATTCTGTCTTCTATGCTGACATTAAAGCGCACACCTATTGCTTCACCAATTTGCTGGCATTCTGCCATAATGCTATGCACCAGATGCCGGCAAGCAGGGTCATTGCCAATTTCATCCAGGGACGCCCCGGTCAGCGCGGATACAGGATTAAAAGAACAATTTCCCCATAATTTTACCCAGATCTCGTCACGGATACGTTTTTTTTGCGGGGCTTTCAGGCCGCCGGCTATCAGCAACTGGCTGAGGGTTTTGACCCGCTCGCTTGCCTCGCCAGAGGGCTCGCCAAGGCTAAAACGCTCGCCATCCATATGCTGGATAACGCCAGGCTCGGCAATTTCACAAGCCGGATAGACCACACAGCCAATCGCGCGTTCTGCCCCAATCTCTCCATAGATACGCCCGCCCGGATCAACCGATTGCAAAGGCTGGTTATCCAGAACAGTCCCTGTATTGGCGTGATAGAAATACCACCAGGGCAAACCATTTACCGCCGACACAATGGCGGTATCTTCCCCCAATAGCGGCTTCATCTGATCAATAATATGGGGGATGCCATGTGCCTTTAGTGCCAGAATAATATAATCCTGCTCCCCCAATTCTGCCGGATTATCTGTGGCGCGCAGCCGATGCTCGGATTGCTGCCCGTCCTTTATCAGCCGCAAGCCCTTTTCACGAATAGCGGCCAGATGCGGGCCTCTGGCAATCAGGCTTACCTCTGCCCCGGCACGGTCCAGGCAAGCGGCCATATACCCGCCAATTGCCCCCGCCCCATAGATACAGATTTTTGTCATAATATTTCTCTTTTAATCGGCTATGCGCTGTCTTTTTTCCTGGCTTTACAATCCCAGCTTTTCTGCCAGACCGATGCGTTGCAGCTTGCCTGTTGCCCCTTTTGGAATTTCATCCAGAAAGCGGATATGTTTTGGCACTTTGAATTTTGCCAGATGGGCATTGGCATATTCTTTTAGCTCGGCCTCGCTCAGGCTTGCCCCTTCGGCCAGCACCACCGCCGCCGCTACATCCTCGCCCAGCATTTTATCCTCAACAGCAAAGGTCACCACCTGCTGGATAGCGGGATGTTCCATCAGGACATTATCCACCTCCAGCGGCGAGATTTTCTCTCCTCCCCGATTGATTATCTCTTTCAGGCGGCCAGTGATTTTCAGATAGCCATCTGCATCGAAATAACCCTGATCGCCGGTTCTGAACCAGCCATTGGTAAAGCTGCTGGCATTGGCGGCATCATTATTTTCATAGCCCGGCGTAACATTTTCCCCGCGAATAGAGACCTCGCCCTCGCTTCCCTGTGGCTGGACACTGCCTTCGGTATCCAGAATACAAACCTCGGGGTTGGTAACGATGCCAACAAAACCGGCTTTTTGCCTGCCCTTGCCAAGCGGATTGGACGTCATCTGATGGGCGGCCTCTGTCATGCCATAGGCCTCGATAACCGGACAGCCAAACGCAGCATTAAGCGCGTCAAACACTGCTGGCGGCAGCGAGGCAGAAGAAGAGCGGATAAAGCGCAGTCCCAGAGATTTAGCCGCATCGAGATTGCGCTGGGCGCGCAGTAAAATCGCCTGATGCATGGTTGGCACACCCGAATACCAGCTGATCTTTTCCTGTGCGGCCAGATCAAAAAATTGCAAGGCGTTAAATCCGGCTGAACAGCAGACAGATGCCCCCTTGCCCATAGAGGCGGCCAATACCGCTATCAGACCGTGAATATGAAAAAGCGGCATGATATTCAAACAATGATCAGCTTTGTCCAGCTCCAGGCTAGCGGCGATATTACGCGCAGAAGCCAGAATATTTTTTTGCAGCAGAGGTACAACTTTTGGACGTGAGGTTGTTCCGGATGTATGTAAGACCAGCGCTTCATCTTCTGTACCGGCAGGCCGGGCTGCGGCCTGTTCATCAAACAGGGTAAAGCTGCCGGCAGGGGCGTCTTTTGCAACCCGTGCCTCTACCACCTCAATGCCCAGTTTGGCCGCAGCAGCTATCACCGGATTGGTGCTGCCCTCGCCAACAATCACCAGCTTCGGGCGCAAATCCTCAAGATAAAATTCATATTCTGCCTGTTTATAGGCAGGGTTCAAAGGGGCAGCCGACATATAGCTGGCCACCGCCAGAAAGGCAGAGGCCATTTCCGGGCCATTTGGCAGAACAATCGCCACCCTGTCCCCTGCTGCCAGCCCCTTGCCAGCCAGCTGGCCGCCAATGGCTTCGATATGGGCACGAAGCTGTGCATAAGACATAGAAGGGCGAGCAGGGGCGGTAAGCGCTATATCCTTGTCTTCGCCAATATCCAGTAAAGATTTAATCGTCATTTCAAAAACCCGAATTTCAAATTGTTAAACATTATTTCCAATAAAGAGCGATTATTTTGCCAGACAAAAAATTCCGGCCAGATAATCCCGAACAGACAATCCTGGCGAGACAATCCAGGCCAGACCGTGCTGTTTTACGCTTCTTTTTTTCTCTATTTTATACGCATAAAAAAGCCAGGCTAGTCATCTGTTATCTCAATCTGCCCCTTTTCTATCAGACTGGCAATTTTATCATGGGTGATCAGCCCGTCTGCCACACGCGCATCCAGGGCAGTTTCCAGCTTTTGAACCTTTTGCAAGGCAGTGATAACGCTATCTATTTCCGCAAAAGGCACAATAACAACCCCGTCAATATCCGCAATTACCATATCCCCGTCGCAAATATGCTGGCCGCCAAAATCAAGACCAAACCCTACCCGGCCAGGCCCGGTCATAAAAGGCGTTGCCGGGGTGATGCCGGTTGCCCAGACCGGAAAATCAATTTCATTAATGCCGTGAATATCGCGCACCGGACAATCCATCACCATTGCTATGACCCCTGCATTTATCAGCATACCGCATAGCCTGTCCCCTGCCCCTGCACAGCTTTGATTGCCGGCAAATCCGGCTATCAGAATATCGCCCTTTTTGGCGTAATGGATAGCCGCAAAGGACGCCAGCACATCGGCACAAGCATTTTCGGCTGTCAAAGCAGGGCCAGCAACAGACTGGCCGCTGGCAGGCAATTTTGTCTGCCGGGAAATCGATAAATGCACCGCCCCGCGCCCGCCCCTTGCATCGACAATCTGACCCGTCGGCACATTTTCAAAAGCGGCAATCTGCTCTGGCGTTGGGCGGCGTCTGGTTTTCTTTACCTTTAATAAGGGGGGATCTTCTATCATAAGGATACAGCCTGTAAAAAATGATATTCCAAAACCAGATAAATATATTAGGGCTATCCCGGCCTGGCAAGAAAATCAGGCGATTAGCAAACGGGCAGGAAACTGTCGGGATAAAAGGGGGGCTTGGCTGAGACTTGCCGCCACCAGCACAGATGAGGGCGACAAGCTTGGAGGAACGATGAAGTTGCGATCAAACACAATTCAAGCAAAGCCGGTTACGAACAAGCCTGCCAGATAAACAGATGCACCACACATCCAAAAACCAATGCATCTGCTCCATGCTATATGGCAGATAAACAGGCCTATAATCCTAAATACAACTATATAAGGTATAGTGCAAACAATTTTTGTCTATATATTGTAATTTTGGCCTTTTGCCTGAGGCGTGCTTCGCAAATCACGTTCGGCCTGACGTTGTGCTTTTTGCTTTTTTTTCTGGCGCGTGATCGCTTTTGCCTGTCCTGCTGTCAGGCAATCCGGGCATAAACAGCTATCTGCCAGATCAAAATTGCCTGTCATATTAGGCAAGCTCATACACCAGCAGGAACGATCTTTTGTTGAGCCGCATTTAAATTGTGTACCGCATTTCTTGCATATCAGGGTTTGCATATTCTGCCTCCGATAATCAGGGAACGTAAACACAACACCATAACCTATGATGGGCTGAATTTATAAAGGCAATCTATGACAAAACCGACATTTGTCCCTGCCCGGATGGCGCAACCAGGCAGGAAATGCAGTCTTTTATGCTAGTTATTCCGTGCCGGTTCTGGCAGCTCTTTTGCGCTCATGCGGGTCAAGATAGCGTTTACGCAAACGCAGGCTAAGCGGGGTTACCTCTACCAGCTCGTCTGCATTGATATAGGCCATCATATCTTCGAGCGTCAGGCGGCGCGGAGGGGTCAGCAAAATGGCGTCATCCGAGCCAGAGGCACGAACATTGGTCAGTTTCTTGCCCTTTAGCACATTCACGCCCAGATCATTGTCGCGGTTATGCTCGCCCACAACCATCCCTTCATAAACCTTGTCCTGGGGCGAGACAAACATCACCCCTCTATCCTGTAAATTAAACAGTGCATAGGCAACCGCCTGCCCGGTTTCGGTAGAGACCAGCGCGCCATTACGACGGCCGCTAATATCGCCTTTATAGGGGGCATAGCTGTGGAAAACGCGGTTCAATACCCCAGTGCCGCGTGTTTCGGTCAGAAATCTGCCCTGATAGCCGATAAGGCCGCGTGATGGCGCCAGGAAAACCAGCCGCGTCTTGCCAGAGCCGGCATTGCGCATATCCACCATTTCAGCCTTGCGCTGATTAAGGGTATCTATCACCGGGCTGGCATAATCTGCATCCACATCAATGATAATTTCTTCCAGCGGTTCATGGCGCTGACCCTCTATCATGCGATAGAGGACTTTTGGCCGCGAAACGGTCATCTCAAAGCCTTCCCGGCGCATGGTTTCGATCAATACACCCAGCTGCAGCTCGCCGCGTCCGCCAATTTCAAAACTGTCGCGATTTTCACTTTCTGCAAAAGTGATGGCCACATTTACCTCTGCTTCAGCCAATAACCGCTCGCGGATCATGGTAGAGGTAACTTTTTTGCCTTCTGTTCCGGCAAAGGGGCTGTCATTTACCGAGATGGTCACCGACATGGTAGGCGGGTCAATCGGGGTAGAGGCAAGCGGCTGTGTTACCTGCGGACTGGCAATCGTATCGGAAACAGAGGCTTTGGACAGCCCTGCGATACACACGATATCGCCTGCAGCTACTGCCTCTGCCGGCACTCTTTCTGTACCTTCAAACCGCAATAATTTTGTCAATCTGCCGCTTTCCACCACCTTGCCATCCAGGCTGAGCGCGCGCACAGAATCATTCACAGAAATCTGACCCTGCATCACCCGCCCGGTCAGGCAACGCCCCAGAAACTGATCTGAATCCAGCAAGGTTGCCAGCATCGCAAAGGGCGCATTTATATCGGCTTGCGGGGCAGGGACGTGCGCGATTATCGTCTCCAGCAACGGGTCAAGAGAGCTGCGTTCATCGCCCAGCTCCTTGACGCACCAGCCATCACGGCCAGAGGCATAGAGAATGGGAAAATCAAGCTGATCATCATTGGCATCAAGCGCCACAAACAGATCAAACACCTCGTCAACCACTTCTTCTGGCCGGCTATCAGGCTTATCCACCTTATTGATAATCACCATCGGCCGCAGCCCGAGTGCCAGCGCTTTGCCAAGTACAAATTTTGTCTGCGGCATTGGCCCTTCTGCAGCATCGGTTAACAGGATAACCCCGTCGGCCATATGCAGGACACGCTCTACCTCGCCGCCAAAATCGGCATGGCCGGGCGTATCAATAATATTGATACGGATATCGCGCCAGCGCACGGAAGTGGGCTTGGCAAGAATGGTAATGCCGCGCTCTTTTTCCAGATCGCCTGAATCCATGATCCGTTCATCAATTTTCTGATTTTCCCGGAACATACCGCTTTGTTTCATGATCGAATCGATCAGGGTTGTTTTGCCATGATCCACATGAGCAATAATGGCAATATTGCGAAGCTCTTCACGCATCTTATGTTAACTTTCTATAAAAACAGCTTGATATTCTATGGATTGATACAGCTACAAGGTCGGCACATCTTCGAGCAAAATAATACCGGCATCCTGCATGGCTGTTATCCGGGCAGCCAGTGACCCTTGTAAATCTATGGCCCGGCAGGCAGGCAAAACCACCGACACCTGATAGCCCAGCGCGGCCGCATCCAGGGCAGAAAAAGCCACACAATAATCAGTGGCCAGCCCGGCCAGAACCAGCCGGTCAATCTGGCGGCTGCGCAAATAGCCATCCAGACCTGTAATGGTTTTACGATCATTTTCAAAAAAGGCCGAATAGCTATCAACAGAGGGGCGAAAGCCTTTACGCACTATCATTTGAAAAGCCTCTGTTCTCAGCCCGGAATGAAACGCAGCGCCCGCGCTGTTCTGCACACAATGATCCGGCCATAATGTTTGCGCCCCATAGGCCATTTCCATGGTATCAAACGGGCTGGCAGCGGCATGGCTGGACGCAAAGCTGGAATGCCCTGCGGGATGCCAATCCTGCGTGGCCACGACATTTTCTGCGATATCTATCATCGCATTAATAGGGGCAATAACCGCATCGCCTGCCTCTACCGCCAGCTGGCCGCCCGGGCAAAAATCATTTTGTACATCTATCACCAGCAATGCGGTTGAAGCGGCACGCAAGAGCGCATCATTTTTTGGCATCATATTGCACCGCCTCCTTCCAGTGTTTGCGGCATAAAGAGACATATTTATCATTGCCGCCAATTTCAATCTGGGCGCCGTCTGTTACAATATCGCCTGTGGCTGTTTGACGGATAACCATAGTCGCCTTGTTTCCGCAATGACAGATGGTGCGGATCTCGCGCACCACATCCGCGATGGCCAGCAATTCTGCTGATCCCGGAAAAAGCTTGCCCTGAAAATCGGTTCGCAAGCCATAACACATTACTGGCAAATTGTAATCATCTGCCAGAACAGAAAGCTGCCAGACCTGTTGCGGGGTCAAAAACTGGGCTTCATCTACCAGCAAACAGGCCAGCCCGCTTTTTTGATGGATGGGCAATAATTCTGCCAGCAAATCTGTCTGGCTATCAAAACTATGGGCGGGGGCAGAAAGGCCAATGCGCGAGGCAATAATCCCCTGTCCGGCTCTGTCATCCAGCGCAGCGGTCAGCAACAATGTTTGCATACCGCGCTCCTGATAATTATGCGAGGCTTGCAACAATATTGTCGTCTTGCCAGCATTCATCGCCGAGTAAGAAAAATACAGCTTTGCCACTAATCAATCGTCTTATATTTGCCAGAGTTATATGGGTGAGGCTTTTCATATATCTGCCTCTAAACAGGTGAATTAAACCTGACTGCCCACTGGCTAAATCAGCCTTGTGAAAATGTCCAGTTAAAAACACATATTCCGGGCAGATATTGACTGCATTGAACCCGCCTGAAAAGCACGTTAAACTCGGCTATCAGGAAGATAAGTGGCCAGAGGATAACCGATAATGACCCGCTCAACAGATTTCAAAATGCTGGAAGTGCTGAATAACCCGGTTATCGAGGTTAAACTGGCAAAATTACGTCACAAAGACACCGCGTCACAGGATTTTCGCCGCACGCTGTTTGAATTAACAGGGCTGATGAGCGCGGCTGTTTTTCAGCATATCAAAACAGACATTATCGAGGTTGAAACCCCTCTGGAAACCACAAAGGCAGCTGCCTTGCCAGAGCCGGTACCCTGTATTGTATCTATCTTGCGGGCAGGAAACGGAATGGCAGATGCGTTGAGCGTCATTTTGCCAGAAGCAGCAATTGGCCATATTGGCTTGCAGCGCCACCCCGAGACCCATGAAGCCGAATTTTATTATGAAAAACTGCCTGCTGACATTTCTGCCAGACAGGTGATTATGACCGATCCGATGCTGGCCACAGGCGGCTCTGCTATTGTGACCGCAGACAGGCTAAAAGCAAAAGGGGTGACAGATATTGTTTTTTGCTGTCTGGTCGCCGCCCCTGAAGGGGTAGCTGCCTTTAGTGCTGCCCATCCGGATATTCCGATTATTACCGCTGCCCTCGACCGCGAATTAAATGACCAATGCTATATATTGCCGGGTCTGGGCGATGCGGGGGACAGAATCTATAACACCTGAGCCAGCGATAAGGATTTAGCCAAGATTATCGGGGCCAAAGCTGTGGGGCAGTAATTCAGCAAGGGTGAAGCGCTGGCGCAAGCCCTGTTCATCACAGATGAAAATATCCATATCTGCAGCGGCAAATTCGCGTATCCGCTGGCGGCATCCACCGCAAGGGGTGCATAAAAGATCGCCGCGGCCAGCTACGGCGATACGGGTGATTTTTCTGCCCCCCGCCCCTATCATCGCTGCAATAGCCCCTGCTTCGGCACAGCTGCCCACAGGATAGGCTGCATTTTCCACATTCACCCCTGTATGGATATGCCCATTTTCATCTTCAATGGCCGCGCCTACCTGAAACTGGCTATAGGGGGCATAGGCCAGCGGCATGGCGTTTATCGCGGCCGCTATCAGCGCATCTGACATATTATCGCTCCTTTATATAAGGGGTGCCGATGACACGCGGCGGCGTTGCCTTGCCGATAAAGCCTGCCAGCAGAATAACGGTCAGTACATAAGGCAGTACCAAAATCAAATCGGTCGGAATCTGGCCAATGACAGGCACTTCCACCCCTTGCAAACGCGCCGCCACCGCATCCAGAAAACCGAACATCAAACAGGCCGCCAAAGCGGGGACAGGCCGCCAATTCCCAAAGATAAGAGCGGCAAGCGCAATATAGCCCTTACCGGCTGTCATCTCGCGCACAAAACCAGCCCCATGTGCAATAGACAGATAAGCCCCGGCAATACCGCATAAAATACCGGCAATAATCACCGCACGATAGCGCAAGCCAGAAACGCTGATACCGGCCGTATCTACTGCTTCGGGCTTTTCACCAACCGCACGCAGGCGCAGACCAAAAGCGGTTCTGAAAACAACCCGGCTGGTTATCCAGACAGCCGCCAGCGCGACCCAGACCAGAATATTATGCCCGGATATGATCTCTTTATAAATCGGCCCGATAAAGGGCAGGGCATTGGCCGCTTCGGCAAAAGGCAGGTCAATCGCGCCAAACCGCTCATCACGGCCAAGCATGGGTGTCTGCCCGCCTTTGGCAAAGATCGCAATGCCCAGCGTCACTGTCAGGCCGGAGGCCAGAATATTTATCGCCAGCCCGGAAATAACCTGATTGCCCTTATGGGTGATACAGGCAAAGCCGTGAACAAGGCTGAACAATACTGAAACGGCAATGGCCCCTGCCAGCCCTGTCAGGGCAGAACCTGTCAGCGCCGCCAGCGTACCAGCGGCAAAAGCTGCCATCAGCATCTTGCCTTCCAGCGAGATATCGATAATGCCGGATCGCTCGGAAAACAGGCCGGCCATCGCACATAAAATCAACGGCGTGGCGACACGCAAGGTGGCATCAATTGTTAATAAAAACTGTATCCAGAGGTCAGCCATACGCGCCCCCGGCAGAGGGTTTCACGCGCAAATAAATGCGCGTAACAAGCGGGGCAAATAAATAGGCCAGCGCGCCGGAAAACAGAATAATCAGCCCCTGGATCATCAAAACCATTTCACGGGTAATGGTTTGAAATTCAAAATCCAGCTCTGCCCCGCCCTGATAAAGCGCGCCAAATAACAGGCTGGCACATAAAATCCCGACAGGATGGTTTCGCCCCATCAACGCAACCGCAATGCCGGTAAAGCCATAGCCGGAGGTGAAGTTCAAAATCACCCGCTCCTGTACCCCTAAAATTTCGTTCAAGGACATTAAACCGGCCAGACCGCCTGAAATTGCCATCGCGATCATAATAATATGGGCAGGATTATGTCCGGCATAAATGGCCGCTGGCTCGCTATGGCCGGTTGCCCGAATGATATAACCCAGACGCGTGCGCCAGATCAGCACCCAGACCCCGAAGCTGGCCAACAGCGCGACGATAAAGGAAAAATTCAAAGGCGAGCGGGCGACCGAAAATCCCATTGCGTTTAGCACTTCATAGATTTGTGGCAAGCCGACCCCCTGGGCAAAGCTGCGCGTTTCCGGCGACATCTGGCCAGGGTTCATCAACATCCCCGCCAACAGCCAAACCATTATCGAGGCGGCAATAAAATTAAACATAATGGTGGTGATCACAATATGGCTGCCGCGCCTGGCCTGCAGCCAGCCCGGAATAGCCCCCCAAACCGCCCCGAACAGCGCCGCTGCCATTATCGCCAGCACCACCACCATCACAGGCGGCAAAAAATTATCCAGTGCCAAACAGACAAGCCCAACACCCAGACCGCCCATCATCGCCTGGCCTTCCCCGCCAATATTAAACAGCATCGCATGAAAGGCGACCGCGACCGCCAGGCCGGTAAAAATAAAATTGGTGGCATAAAACAGCGTATAGCCAAGTGCGCCCTTATAAACAAATGCCCCCTTAACCATCACCCCCATCGCCACAAAGGGGTTCTCGCCAATAATCGCGATAATAATCCCGGAGACAACAAGCGCTGCCATTACATTCAACAAGGGCAACAGGCCAATATCTATCCAGCGTGGCAAAATATCCTTGTTCATGCCGGCACCTGTGCGGAGGCGTGATGTTCAATGCCAGCCATCATCCGTCCGATTTTTTGAATATCGGCCTCTTCACGTTTCAAAATCCCCATATTCTGACCCGCATTCATCACCATGATCCGATCTGAAAGAGTGAGGATTTCATCCAGCTCTACCGAGACCAGAATCACCGCACAGCCCCTGTCCCGCAAGCCCAGCAATTGCTTATGAATAAATTCTATGGCGCCAATATCCACCCCTCTGGTTGGCTGGCCGACCAGCAATATATCCGGCTGGGCAGATATCTCGCGCGCGACCACGATTTTTTGCTGGTTGCCGCCTGAAAATAAATTGCTTTTCAGCTGCGGATCCGCCGGGCGAATATCAAAATCTGTCATTAATTTCTGGCAATGGCGGGTGATTGTCTCAGGCGATAGAAAGACAGAACTGCCGGATGCCGTGCCGCGCTCTTCATAACCCAGCATCGCGGATTCAGCTGCGCTAAAAGGCAGAACAAGCCCCATTGCGTGCCGGTCTTCGGGGATATGGGCGACCCCTAATTCTTTTATGCCTGCCGGGCTAAGGGGTGTTTTGGCACTTATCTCTGCTATGCCTATTTGAATACTTCCCTCTTGCGGGGTGGTAATTCCGGCCAGCACTTCCAGCAATTCGGACTGGCCATTGCCAGATACGCCGGCAATGCCGAAAATTTCGCCGCGCCGCACTTCAAAACAGATATCCTGCAAACAGGTTTTACCGCTTTCATCGCGCAAACCAAGGCCATTAACCTGTAAACATATTTCGCCAGCTTGCGCGCCCTCATAGCCCACAGCCAATAATACCGGCCGGCCCACCATCAATTCGGCCAGTTTTTCCGCTGAGGTATCAGAGGTTTTCAGATGGGCGACCATTTCCCCTGCGCGCATCACCGAAACATTATCTGTCACGGCCATAATTTCCTTTAATTTATGGGTGATCAGCAAAATCGTGACCCCTTGCGCGCGCAAGGCTTTTAGAATTTCGAATAATTGTTCGGTTTCCTGCGGGGTCAGCACCCCGGTCGGCTCATCCAGGATCAGAATTTTTGCCCCGCGATAAAGGGCTTTGAGGATTTCCACCCGTTGCTGTAATCCCACCGGCAAATCCTGAACCGTGGCGTGTAAATCTACCTGCAAGCCATATTTATCTGCAATCTCCTGCAGCCGGGAGGTCGCCTTATCCAGACCCGCCGACAGGCTGCCAGACCCTTCATGGCCGAGGATAATATTTTCCAGCACAGTGAAATTGGGCACCAGCATAAAATGCTGATGCACCATGCCAATGCCGGTGGCAATCGCATCTGCAGTAGAGCGTAATGTTACCGGCTGGCCAAATATTTCAATCTCGCCCTGATCGGCGGCATAAAACCCATATAAAATAGATACCAGCGTTGATTTGCCTGCCCCATTTTCGCCAACAATGCCGTGAATGGTACCAGCTGCTACATCCAGATGGATATCGCGGTTGGCCTGTACTGCCCCAAAGCTTTTATAGATATGGTTTAAAAGAATAGCAGGTGGCACATTTTCTGTGCCACCTGTATTTGCATTTATGCGGTTAGCCATCTTTTTTAACAGCTAAAAAAACGGCTATTAATACGGGCAATTGGAATTGCTTTCGTAATTATGCACCTTCACCTTGCCGCTCAGGATATCTTTACGAGCCTGTTCGACAGCGGCTTTGATATCGGCTGTGACAAGAGAGGCATTATTATCATCCAATGCCCAGTCAACACCGCCTTCAGCGACACCCAATGTATGTACACCAGAGGTGAATTTGCCATCCATCGCATCTTTAAAGGTTTCATAAGCAGCGACATCCACGCGCTTTAGCATCGAGGTCAGAACCGAACCCGGTGCCAGGCCATTCTGGTTTGAATCTACTCCGATAGCCAGCTTGCCGGCATCCGCAGCGGCCTGAATGACCCCAAGGCCTGTGCCACCTGCTGCGTGATAGACAACATCTGCCCCGCGATCGATTTGGCTTTTTGCCAGCTCTGCACCCTTGGCCGGATCATTCCAGGCAGAAGGGGTTGTACCGGTCATATTCTGATAGATGTCGGCCGAGCCATTTGCGGCCTTTACCCCGCCAACATATCCGCAGGCAAATTTGCGAATAAGCGGAATATCCATACCGCCAACAAAGCCAACCTTGCCTGTTTTACTTGCCAGCGCAGCCGCTACCCCGACCAAATAGCTGCCTTCATGTTCCTTGAAAGAATATTGGCGCAGATTTGGCGCATCCAGCCAGCTGACATCGATGATAGAGAATTGCTTGTCCGGATATTCTGCGGCCACTTTGGCAATCGCATCTGCCTGGGCAAAACCAACCCCTAAAATGACGGTTGCCCCGCGTTCTGCCATCCGGCGCATGGCCTGTTCGCGCTGGGTCTCGTTCGTGACTTCAAATTCCATCACTTCGATACCTGTTTCATCGGTAAATTTCTTTACCCCGTTATAAACCCCTTCATTAAAGGATTTATCAAACTTGCCGCCCATATCATAAATCACAGCCGGTTTGATATCTGCTGCATGAACCAAAGAAACAAACCCAACAGCAGATATTGCTGCCAAGGCGAGTGTTTTGACGAATTTCATCATCTTTCTCCCTGTTTTATTTCAACCCAATCTGTTTGAGTCGCTCTTGTAAAAACTGGTCTGCTGTAAAAGCAGGCTTTAATTCCACATCCGGACGCGGATGCAAAAACATAGGCATAGAATAGCGTGACTGATTTGGATTTTCACCTGGATTCACCACCCGATGCGTTGTCGAGGGGAAATAATTATCGCTGGCCAGCGCCAGCATATCCCCGTTATTGATTGTAATCATACCAGGATCGCACGGAACATCATGCCAGTGACCATGCGTATCTTTTGCCTGCAAGCCGGGCTGGGAGCCGGCCACCAGCAAGGTAATAAGGTTAATATCTTCATGTGCGGCGGCGCGAATCGCAGCAGATGCCTCATCGGTAGCGACAGGCGGGTAATGCAAAATCCTGAGCAGGCTTTGCGCGCTCTGTGCCATCATATCCTGCAAGGGCTGGCTTAATTTTTGTGCGATATCTTCTGGCAACTGGCTATCCAGCCAGCCAAGCAGCTCTATGCCCAGCCCGACCAGATCGCTATAAAATTGTCTGGTTTCCTGTGCCAGCTCATCTGGAAGCTGTCCCCATGGATAGACATGGAAAAACTCTTTTAAATCCTTTTCCTTTGCATCTTTGGCGTGCTCGGACTTAAACGGGAAAAAGCCATCCTGGCGCACCGGATCGCGCAGGTAATTATGCTTTTCCTCCGAGGCAAAAAACGCACCCCAGCTGGCATAAATCGCCTCAATCCGTGCGGCGGTAATCGGATGGTTGGTTAACACCGCAAAGCCGGTTTCGCGCAGGGATTGCGCCAATGATCGAGGCGCATTTTCAGAACGATAATCCACGGTTTGAATCTGCATAACAGCCAATCCTTTTTTAAGGTCAGCAGCCAGATACAGATTTTAGCTCTGGGTGCTGAAAATTCTGCTATCTCTTATTGTGTCAGCTTGCGCGCAGATATCCAGAAAAATTTTACGCACCCGCGCGATATCTGCTGTTACGGCAACATTCACCGCCCGGCGTCCGGCGCCTGTATCCGCGATGGTGCGGCCGATTTCCTCGCCCTCGCAAACCACCTTTAACGGGGTCTGGCGAAAGCTGAACGCATCCCAGTCGGTAATGGCGATAACCGCTGACGGGTCATGCATCATACAATGATATATTCCCCCGACAGAATGATAAAAATCGATATAGAATTTGGTGATATCTGCTAAAAAGCCGCCAATATCGGGCGCGCTGCCTCGCAAGCTGTCAAAATCATCCTGTACACAGGTAATGGTCTGGGTAACATCCAGCCCGATCAGATCTATCTCCCAATCTGCGGCAAAAACCGTGTCAGCGGCATGAGGATCATTCCAGATATTTGCCTCGGCAAAGCCGGTGACATTACCCGGACACCATACCGCCCCGCCCATTATCACCAGCTTTTTTACATATTTTGTAATTTCGGGATCGTAATCCAGCAAGGCTGCGATATTGGTAAGCGGGCCGACCGGGCATAAAATCACCTCGCCCGGATATTGCCGGCAGGTTTCCGATAAAAACACCGCCGCCTCGCGCGGGTCAGGCTGGCGCCCGGGGCTTGGGGCAGGCAATGTGCCGAACCCTTCATCGCCATGTACATAATGAGAGGGCTTGTTCGCATCCTGAACGCGCGGGCGCAAAGCCCCTTGTGCAACCGGAATAGTACTGCCAGCCTGTTCAGCCAGATAGAGCGCATTTCGCGTTGCCTGATGGGTAAAGACATTCCCAAAGATAGTGGTTAGCCCTAACAGCTCAAGGCGGGGGTCGGCAAAAGCCAGATGAATGGCCATCGCATCATCGATGCCAGGGTCGGTATCAATAATGATTTTATCTATCGCCATAATGACCCTTTTTTATTTGGTGCTGCCCCCATTGGCCGCAGACCAGCCCTTTGGATCGCGCAAAAACGCCTCGACAGTTTCACAGGTTTTATCATCAAATTTATCACTTTGCTTCAGCTGTTCCAGTACATCCCACCAGCTTGCCAGATAATGCAATTGCAAGCCAGCCTGTTCCAGCTCTTCTCTGGCATGGGCAAAAATATCATAGTAAAACACCACAAATACATGATTGCATTCTGCCCCTGCCTTGCGCAACGCATCGGCAAACATGAATTTGCTGCCCCCGTCTGTGGCTAAATCCTCCACCAGCAGAACCCGGCTATTTTCCGGCAGATAGCCTTCAATTTGTGCATTGCGCCCAAAACCCTTTGGTTTTTTACGCACATATTGCATGGGCAGCGCCAATCTTTCTGCCATAAAGGCAGCAAAGGGAATACCGGCTGTCTCGCCCCCTGCCACACTGTCAAAGGCTTCAAATCCGGCTTCCTCAGCCAGAACCGATATGCCAAAATCCATCAGTGCTGCACGAATACGCGGGAAGGAGATCAGCTTGCGGCAATCAATATAAACAGGGCTGGCCGCCCCCGAAGTCAGGATAAAGGGTTTTTCTGCATTTACGTGCACCGCCTCGATTTCCAGCAGCATCGAAGCGGTGGCTTTGGCTATCATCTTTTTATCTGTCAGGCTGAAGGAAATCATCGGGCATACTCCTTGAATATCAACTGGTCTGTCTAGCGTTTTTCTGCCAAAGACCAGAATATTTCCATTTGCGGGTCAAAAACCGTTACCGGCCCTTCTGCAGTTTCTACAGGTGCCAGAACCGGCTGAGCCGTTTCATGGCGCTGCAGGGTAATCGCATCTTCATTAACCGGCAGGCGATAAAATTCCGGCCCATAGACAGAGGTGAAATTTTCCAGCTTATCCAGCGCCTGATGATTTTCAAAAAGCTGGGCAAGACAGGCCAGCGTATTTGGGGCATTAAATATGCCGGCACACCCGCAAGGCTGGAGCTTTGCTGCATCAATATGCGGGGCGCTATCTGTGCCCAGAAAAACCTTGCCTGTATCGGCCAGAACCGCTGCCAGCAAAGCCTGGCGATGGCTTTCTCTTTTGGCGACTGGCAGACAGTAATAATGCGGCTTAATCCCCCCTGCCAATATCGCATTGCGATTTATGATCAGATGATGCGGGGTAATGGTGGCGGCCAGATTCTCATCCCCTGACAGGACAAAATCTGCTGCCTGAGCGGTGGTGATATGCTCAAACACAATCCGCAATTCCGGCAGCTTTTCGCGCAAGGGCGCAAGAACCCTCTCGATAAATACCGCCTCGCGGTCAAAAATATCGATATCGCTATCAGTAACCTCGCCATGTACCAGCAGCGGCAAGCCTGTCTCTGCCATTTTTTCCAGAACAGGCATTACTTTTTTAATATCGCGCACGCCGCTATCTGAATTGGTGGTCGCCCCGGCAGGATACAGCTTTACCGCAGAAATAATGCCGGCTTCCGCCCCTTTTTGAAGACCAGCCGGACAGGTGGTTTCGGTCAGATACAATACCATCAGGGGGGTAAATATATCCCCTGCCGGCACCGCCGCTAAAATGCGCGCACGATAGGCCTCTGCCATCGCTGAAGTGGTGACTGGCGGCACCAGATTGGGCATAATAATTGCCCGTCCACACCAGCTGGCACTATGCGGCAAAACCGCCTGCATAACCGCCCCGTCACGCAAATGCAGATGCCAGTCATCGGGACAGCGGATGGTAAGTTCTGTCATTTGCTGTTTTTATCCTTTAGCCCGCTCAATCGCAGCACGGATCATCTCGGCAGCTTTTTCCGGCCCTTCCCAGCCCTGAACCTTTACCCATTTGGTCTTTTCCAGATCCTTGTAATGTTCAAAGAAATGACCGATTTGTTCCAGAATAATAGCTGGCAAATCAGCGGTTGATTTCACATCCTTATAGAGCGGGTGCAATTTATCTACCGGCACACATAACAGCTTTTCATCCACCCCGCTTTCATCTTCCATCATCAAAACACCAATCGGGCGGGCAGCGATGATACAGCCATGAACAATCGGCATCGGGGTCAGCACGCACGCATCAATCGGATCGCCATCATCAGACAAGGTATGTGGCACAAAGCCATAATTCACCGGATAATGCATAGGCGTATGTAAAAATCGGTCTACCAGTAACGCGCCGGATTCCTTGTCCAGCTCATATTTTACCGGTGCAGACTGGGCAGGGATTTCGATTGCCACATTGATTTCTTCAGGCGGATTTTTACCTACAGAGATTTTGTCCAGATTCATTGTCTTGCTCATCCTTTTTAACGCGTGATAAAAGATGCCGGCACGGCATAAAAAATTTTCTTGCCTTGCATCTATCTGCTTGTGCCTATGTAATACCCAGATGACAGCCATTTTACCAGACAGAAATCATATATTTATCCGCTTCCTTTGGAAATTTTCACTAGCCATTCTCGAGCATTTTACAAATAGAGCCATTTTTTAGATGACACAGAGCGTTGCAATTATTGGACATGGGCTGACCGGCATCACGGCGGCAATAATGCTTGCCAGGGCAGGCTATCAGGTTGATCTGATAGGCCGCAGGCCTGAATTTTCAGGCGGGTTGCAACTTGCCCCCAACGGGCTGGCCGCCCTTCAAACGCTGGGACATTACGAGGCGGTGAGGAAAAAAGCGGTCAGGCTGGAGAGCATCCGCATCACCGCGATGGGTGACGGGCGAAGCCTGGCAGATATCTCGCATAACGACAAACGAGTCTATCTTGGGGTGGGGCGGGCAGATTTATATCAGCTGCTTGCCGGGCATCTATCGCAGCAAAAAAATATCCGCACCCTTACCAGCCCGGCCATCCATCTGGCCAGCTCCGGGGAGAAGATGGAAATACTGCTCGAAGATGGCCGTTCTGTTCATGCAGATGAAATTATCGGGGCAGATGGGGCAAATGGCCTGTGCCGTTCCTTTGTTGCCGGTGCCCGGCTTGGCCGCAAGGAAGCTCCCTATTATGCAATGCGCGCGCAGATATCTGCCGATCTTCTGCCGCGCCTGTTTTCTCGGCCGCAAACCCGGCTGATACTGGGAGATGGCTGTCATTTTGTCAGCTATCCCATTGCCGCACAAAAACAGATCAATTGTGTTTTTTGCGCCAGTGCAGAGGCTTTGCATCCTGAATGGGAGGCCGATATGCTGGCCGAACATCCATTGCTAAAATATCTGTATGCCGCAAAACCGCAATGGGCAAAATTGCCCCTCTATCGCGATGACCCTATCGCCAGCTGGCGGCGGATGGGGGTCACGCTGACAGGCGATGCTGCCCATATGATGCCGCCCCATTTGGCGCAAGGGGCAGGGCAGGGTTTTGAAGATATCGCCTGTCTTGGCGCGCAATTGGCAACAAAGGATTTATCTGCCGGTTTGCGTTCCATGGCCATTGACCGCGCTGGCCAGCTAAAGCCTGTCTCTGGCAAGGCAGGGGTGACAGGCAGGGTGATGCGCCTGTCCGGTTTGCCTGGCCAGCTTCGCGACAGCTTGCTTGGGCTGGCAGGGGCACAGCTGCTGGAAAACTGGCTGGAAGATATCTGGCAGGGCAATATCTGAAACCGCCAGACATCTGACCAGACCCGCACAACGTATAGAAACCGATATAAATCCTGAATTTTTTATTGGAGAGGTTAGATGCGTGCATATCTGATAGCTGTCTGTCTTTGTCTGGCAAGCTTTCTTCTGCCCGCATCTCTGTCAGCAAGGCAACAAGATATGAGCACAACAGCTTTTGATTTTCATTTCCCCTCTATTGAAGGCGGACAGCTGCGCCTTTCTGATTATCAGGGCAAGGTGTTACTGGTCATAAATACCGCCTCGCAATGCGGTTTTACCCCGCAATATACCGCCCTTCAGGCCATCTGGTCTGAATATCGCGATAAAGGGCTGGTGGTAATAGGTGTCCCGTCTGATGATTTTGGCGGTCAGGAACTGGATAGCGAGCAGCAGGTCAAGGAATTTTGTGAAGTGAATTTTGATATAGATTTTCCAATGACGGCTATCACAAAGGTCAAGGGAGAAAATGCTCATGCATTTTATCAATGGGCGGGTCAGCAGGTTGGCATGATGGGCAAGCCAAAATGGAATTTTCATAAATTCCTTATCGGGCGGGATGGCCAGATGGCCGACTGGTTTTCCTCTATGACTTCGCCGGACAGCCAAAAGATGAAAAAATCTATCGATGCGGCATTAGCACAAAAAACAGCGTCTTAGAAAAACCCCTTACCCGTTTGTTCTGGCAGCAGATGCTTGATAAAAAAATCTGCCTCGTGTAAGCAAAGAGGCGCCGGCTGGAAATTTTCCGGCCAGCTTGAAACGCGATATGGCCTCATGCATAACATACCAAAAACCAACCAATTTGTTGTCGCTGCCTTATATCAGTTTATATCTGTTGACGATATTGAACTCTGGCAGAAAAAGCTGAGAGATATCTGCGCATCCTGTCATCTGATGGGCACCTTGCTGATCGCCGATGAAGGGCTGAACGGCACTATTTCCGGGCGCTATGATGATATGCATCGCTTTATTGACTGGCTGCTGGGAAAAACCATTTTCAGCGCACCGGAATTAAAATTTGCGGTACATGAAACCCTGCCCTTTCACCGCATGAAAGTACGGCTAAAGCGTGAAATTGTAACGATGGGCGCTAAAGGTATAAGCCCCACCAGGCAAGCTGGCACTTATGTCAGTCCGAAAGACTGGAACGCGCTGATATCTGAACCCGGTGTGATGGTGGTCGATACCAGAAATGATTATGAAGTAGCGATAGGCCAGTTTCAGGGGGCGGTAAATCCGCTAACCAAAACCTTTCGCGAATTCCCCCAATGGGCAGAAGCCCTAGCCGCCATGCCAGAAGAAGAAAGGCCAAAAAAGCTGGCCATGTATTGCACAGGCGGTATCCGGTGCGAGAAATCAACCGCGCTGATGAAAAATCTGGGCTTTGAAGATGTCTATCATTTAAAAGGCGGCATCCTGCAATATCTGGAAGATATCCCGCAAGAGCAATCTTTATGGGAAGGTGAATGTTTTGTTTTTGATAGCCGGGTGGCGGTCGATCATAATCTGCAGCGCGGCCAGTATGCGCTTTGCCATGCCTGTAAAATGCCGCTCAATGCCGACGAGATGGAAACACAAGCCTATGTCGCGGGAATAAGCTGTCCGCATTGCATCGATAAAACATCTGCCAGCCAGCGCGCCCGCTTTGCAGAACGTGCCCGCCAGATAGAGCTGGCAAAACAGCGCGGTACCACCCATATCGGGGTCAGCCCAAAAAAATCAAAATCGGAAAAAAATGGCGTCAAAAAAGCCAAATCAGGAAATGGATAAAACAGAAAAAAGCTAGCCCCGGATAGCTTTTATCGCCTGTGCATAGCCCTGACTTGCCCCAAAGATAGCCGAGCCGGCTACCAGATTATTTGCCCCGGCTGCAATCACCTTTGGTGCGGTCTTAGCTGTAATACCGCCATCGACCTGAAGCTGGATATCACGCCCCTCTATCATCGCGGCTGCCTGCCGGATTTTTGGCAGCATCGCATCGATAAAACGCTGGCCGCCAAAGCCCGGATTGACCGTCATTACCAGTACTAAATCCAGCCTGTCCAAACAATGCTGAATGGTGTCAAGCGGGGTTGCCGGGTTCAGCGCGACCCCGGCCTTGCAGCCCAGCTCGCGAATATAGCCCAGGGTTCTGTCCAGATGCGGACAGGCCTCAACATGAACTGTAATCCCCTGCACCCCTGCCTTTGCAAAATCGGCTAGCAAGGCATCTGGGGTTTCTATCATCAAATGGGCATCAAAATAGGCATCACAGCTGCTGCGTACCGCCTGAATAATAGGTGCACCAAAGGTTAAATTCGGCACAAACTGGCCATCCATTGCATCCAGATGTATCCAGTCTGCCCCGGCGCGGTGAACATCGGCTATTTCCTGACCAAGTGCGGCAAAATTACTTGCCAGCACAGACGGGGCGATAATAACAGGCTTGGATGCGGCCATATGGCTCTTCTCCTATAGTTTGCGATAGCCTTTATGCCAGCAGCTGCTTCCTATCATGCCATCTGGCTAGACAACATCTTTTGCCTTGAAGTAAGGCAAATTATCTTGCGATGAGCAACCCATGACAGATAAACGCTCAACAATTTGCAAGGCACGCTGATATTTGCGCTCCAGCTCTTCTTCCGTAGATTCTGCAAACAGCTCGCCGCAAAGCAGAATACCGTGATTGGCTTGCAAGGCGCGGATACGCCTGCCATGCATTAGCCCATCCACCAGAATACCATGCTCAAACTCCTCGCCCTTTACTATCTGAATTCTGTTTTCCACAAGGAAATGACGGATGGCCGCCTCGCCTTGCAGGGCATAATGCCAGAACTCTGAATCAGATGCAGAAGGCGCACCGCTTACCAGGCTAAAGGCCTTGCAGAAAGCCAGGAAAATAAGCTCGTCCCGCTCTGCCCCTGTCCAGGCCGTGCGGCCAAGCGTGCGCCAAATATCCTTGTTCATTTCTTCATAAATAGCCGGAATACGCTCAAAGAACAGGCGATGCAGACCGATATCATTAACCGAATCTTCCATCCGCTGTTCTTTATGAATATCAATCGCGCTGTAAGAGCCGCAAACCGGACAGCCTGAATCCGAAAATTTGTCCTTTAGATAGATATGCGAACAGCGCAAACCGCTTTCCAGCTTGTTATCGCATAAGAAATAGCTTTGCTGTTCATCTACCGGCTGCTGGGCAATCCATTGAAATCGGTTTTTATAACGCAGATAGGTACCGCGATGTGACCACAGGCTCCATTGCAGATGTTCCACCGGCCCAAAGGTTGACCAGTTCGAGCTGACATCAATGACCACACAGCTATCCTTGCCTTCTGCCGCACGCAAGCCCCGTCCAACCGATTGCCCCCACAAAACCTTGGACAGGGTCGGGCGCATATGAACAATAATATTACAATGCGGATTGTCCCAGCCTTCGGCCAGCACCCCGACCGATACCACTGCCTCTACCTCGCCATTGGCATGATCGGCCAGCATTTGCATCCGCTCTTTAATCGGGGTGCTTGCGGTGATCAGATTGACAGAAATGCCCAGCTCTTCAATCGCCTCGACAGTGGTTTCTGCTACTGTCACATCCGGACAGAACCAGGCCGATATAGGTTGCCGGGTTACTTTTTCCCGTTCTTCCAGATAGATAGAACAGGCATGGCTGATCATTGAGGATTTGATAATCGCCGGGGCCAGCTTGGTAACCGGAAAATCGCCCGAGCTGATATCGATAGAGGCCAGTTCCAGATCATGGATAAAATGCGGGCGATAGCGCGGACGCACCAATATCCCCTCTTCAAACAGCTTTTCCATATCCGCGCCATCAATAATGGCATCAAAGGCAAGGCTAAGCTGATCGCGCTGATCTGCGGTGCGCCGCTCAGGCGAAGCGGTCAGGCCCAGCAGATGGGCATCATCGCGCCCTTTTTCAGTGAAACATTCCAAAATGCGCTTATAGCCTGTCCCGTTTGGCGATACGCGGTGGGCTTCATCAATGATGATCAATTTTGCCTGTTCTACCGCATCATCCAGAATATCGCGCGCTCTGGTACTCGTCGATAGCAGGACATCATAATCGGCAAAGGCTTTTTCCGAATGGTTAAGGTTCAGCTTGCACACCTTATGCTCGCGTGCCAGTGCCCGCTCCAGCTGTTCCAGCAGAACCAGGCGATGGCAGAGGACAATCACCTTTTCACCGGCATAAAACTGGCGGATGATTTCGCTGGCCAGAACTGTTTTCCCTGCCCCTGTCGGGGCTTTGATAATAAAACGTCTATGCGCTTTCTGGATATCCGGGAAACCGTCAATGATTTCCTGTTGCCATCTTCTGAGTTTCATCTAATGAAGACCTGTGACTTTGAAACAAAACTTTCAAGGCGGCTAGTCTACACTGTTTTTTCTAAAAGATAACCATAGAAATGAAAAAAAAGCGGCAGAAAGGTGAAAAAAGACAGAGGCAGGCATTTTTCTGCCCCTGTTATACAAAATCACCTTAAAAAAAGCGCAAAAACTCCCTAGAGCAGGCTGTTTATTTTATCCAGTAATGCAGCATTAATATGGCGCGGCCCTGTATCCAGCCTGTTTTTATGACGTCTCTGACCTGGCAGGCGAATACCGTCTAGCGCCGAAAGTGCCTGAATAAAATCTTCATTATGTTTCTGCCAGCCATCGCCAGCGATTAATTGCGGGCTCATCGCCAGGATAAATTCGCCCCCCTTTGCCGGCCCGCCATCATTATTGTCATGGACAGCCGCTTCATAGGAAAAATAATCGCCTGTCATGCCAGCGGCCAGAAATTCCACCATCATCGCAATGGCCGACCCCTTATAGCCGCCAAAGGGCAATAGTACCCCTTTTAAGATTTCAGCCGGATCATTGGTCGGCTGGCCATCTGGCCCCAACCCGGTATCCGGCGGCACAGCATGGCCATCACGTGCCGCGATTTGAACATCCCCCTTTGCCAGACGCGAGGTAGCCATATCAAAGACAATCGGGGTATGGCCGGGGCGCGGCCAGGCAAAGGAAATCGGGTTCGTGCCGAAAAAGGCCTGTTTTGCCCCTGCCGGTGCAACAGATGGCTTAAAGGCGGTACAGGCAAGACCTGCCAGCCCCTGCTCGGCCAGATATTCTGTTTCCGGCCACATCGCGGCAAAATGAAAGGAATTAATAATACGCATGACAGCAATGCCTGTTTCAGACGCTGCTTTGGCCAGTACCGGCAGGCCTGTTTCCAGTGCCAGCGGGGCATACCCATAATCGCCATCCACGCAGATGACAGAAGCCAGGCTCTGTTCAATTTTTGGCACAGCATCGCCCTTTACCTTGCCCGAGGCAAGAGAGGCAATATATCCAGGCACACGAAACAGCCCGTGCGAGGCAGAGCCATCACGTTCAGCACGGGTCACGGTTCTGGCCAGAGCTGCTGCATTATCGGCAGAACAGCCATGTTTGGTAAAAACGCGCAAGGCCAGATTTTCAATGTCTGCAAGGCTTAATTCCCGTGTTTCGATCTCGCTCATGATATTTGCCTCCTGTTTTTATGATAGCTGTTTCTGGCTAGTGATTTTTTGCCCTTAACAGACTAGCCTGTCCCATTCGAGCTGTCTAATTTTGCCCTCTTATCGAGATCAATCATTATCTACCAGCCCTGCCCCTGCCCCGGACAGGCGCGAGGCTTCACTTTCAGGGACGTAAGTGTGGGCAGCCAGCTCCAGCAGACGACCCCAAACCTTGCCGGCTACCGCGCTATGGCCTGCTGGCACAGAAAAAATCGAGGTTGGCCAATTGCCAGGCTGGATAGATATCTGTCCAGCAAGACGAGATAGCGCAGAAACCGCGCCAATATCCGAAGATGGCAAATGGATGGTTTCTTGTGTGTCTTTGCTGGTCAGGATAAAGGCCTGTTGATAGATATGTCCTGCCCACCATAACAGCCCGGCAAATATCAAGGGGTGTGATAGCCTGCCTATTTTAATTTCTGCCCCTTTATCGCCTGCCAGCAACCAGTCAATCGCGGCTATCCCCTCAAAAGCAGGGTGAAGATGCCCTATATCGAGAACAATATTTTTCCCGACCCTTTCCGGGCGGAGGCCAGCTGAAAGATAATCTTTTTTTGCCTCTGCCAGCATATCGAGAAGGGCATTACATCCGTCAAAGCCCGCAGATTGCAACCAGCTAACCGCAAAGGCGATATCTTCTGCCCGGTCATGGGGATAGCCCGATGCCAGACAGGCTTTTCTGGCTGTCTGATAGATCTCGTTTGCGGAAAGTTGCATGGCCGGAGCGGTTCTTTTATGATTGCGGGCTGGAGCTATCAGGATGCAGGGGAAACAGCCAGTCATCTGAAATTTCTGGCGGGTTTGCGGCTAATTCATCTGCGGTCGGCGCGCCCTGATAAAGGGTAATGCGTGTCCATTTATCAGATTTTGGGTCAAATTTACTTGCCCCGAAAAAGGATAATTTACACCTTAGCAAATCAATAGGCCGGCATTCCTGACCCACCAGATTGTCATGGATTTCGCCATAGGGAAATTTCGCAATGGTCTGTATGCGCCGGATGATATTTCGGTGTCGGGGGGCGCGCAGTAAAAAGCTTGCCACGCTTTCATCATCCTCTGCCTCTGCCAGCGCTGTTTTTAATGCCCGAATATAGCCGGCTATATTAAACGGCATTTCCAGCTCTGCCCCTGGCTCTGAATGGCGCAAGCCCAGACGCGGCTCCAGCTTGGCAGCCGAAACATACCAGAATTGGGCATCGGCTGCCGGCTGGTCAAAATCAATATCCTCTACCCAGTGATAATGTTCAGCCATTAGCGATTTAAGCTCTGATATCTTCATTTGCGGAACAAGGCGGGGCAGGGCATCGGTGGCCATGCAATCTGCCAGCATATCCACCTCTTCTGGCATCAGCTCTATCAGGACAGAGACCAGCAATTCCTGCAATTCTTCCGAGGCATTTTCCGCCCGTTGATAGAGATCGGCAAAAGGGGCGGTTTCTGGCAATGGACGGGCAGAAATATCGGCAATCAGCCTTTCCAGCTCAGCGCGCAAAATATGAATACGTTGCATTTGTATCGCGTCCTCTACTTGCCAGTCCAGGCAATGAAGGTGCGCGCGGGCAAGCAAATCTTCTGCTCGCTTTATCTGATCGGGGCGGGCTTTCTGGCACTGAATAACACGGGCAAAAGCGACTTCGCGTGCCATTATCCAGCTATTGAGCAGACATGGATGGGTCACCAGAAAAGGGGCCATACCCAGCCCGGTAGAATTTCCCACCCCCAGATAGCGGCGATTTTCCCTTGAAAGGGGAACAGCTATTTTTCCGCCTTTCTGGATTGCACAATATTCTGCCAGAAACAGCGTGAATTCACGGATCAGAAAAACCGTCAGCATTTCTGCCTGAAACGCACCTTCCAGCCCGTCATATTTAACCAGCTGATCCCTGTCTGCAATCCCGAATTTGCCATTGCCATAAACAGCCGTAGTACGCATGAGATAGCCGGTCGCCACCAGCGCTTCCTTATCTGGCTGGCAGCCGGAGGCCAGCGCTTCTATAATATGCTGGAACAGGCGCACAGATTTATTCGCTCTGGACAGGGTAAGCACACGATTATCATAACGTCCGGCTTCCTGGCGGGTGACCTCATCTGCCAGCCTTTCAATATCTGCTGGCTCTGGCACCCCGTCAAACAGACAAAAGCTGGCATCCCACTGGGTAGCGATAACCCGGTCGGTGCGCGCGCCATCTTCTATATGGCGGCTATAGGCGATAAGCGAATATATCCTGCCAGATAAGGGCAGGGAGAGGACAATATGGCCAAAGCCGTTTTCATCCAGCTCGCAGACAGGCATCTGCATTACCGCCTTTTGTCTGGCAAGGCGGCGTATCAATACCCGCATAAAGCTCAGGCGATGGGGGAAAAACGCGCCCATACGCGATAGCCGCATAACCCTGTCAACCGGGCGCAAGGGTGGCAGCGATGCGCCGCAAACATATCTGTCTGTCTGCTGTTCCAAAAGTGGTGTCATCTAAGCCTGCCCGATAAAATTTTCATCATAAAAGCGCAACCAGTTTCCGCCCATAATGGCATCTGTCTCTGTCTCGGAAAAGCCGATATCGCGCAACCCCTTTGCCAGATTCGGAAAATCCTTTATGCCCTGAAACCATGTTGGCTGATCCGGAAAGCCCGGATTAGCGGCACTGCCTTCCCCAAAATCTGTTTCGCGTGACCAGCGGCCATTGCGCATCCATTCCACCACTGAATCCGGCTGATCCTGACAAAGATCCGAGCCTATCCCCAGCGCAGAAACCCCGTAACGTTCTGCTGCTTGTGCTATCATCTGGCAAAAGCTCTGCAAGCTGCAGTGACTGCCATCTTTTAAATGATGGGGATATAAAGAAAAGCCGATCATCCCGCCAGTTTCGGTCAATGCCCTTATCAGCCTGTCTGATTTATTACGGCGGGCGGGGTGCCACCAGTCAGGATTGGCATGGGTGATGGCAATCGGGCGCTCAGAGGCCTCTATCGCTTCCAGGCTGGAACGTTCGGCAGAATGGCTCATATCAATGACCAGCCCGACCCGGTTCATTTCCTTGATCGCTTGCCGGCCAAAGCGGGTAAGGCCGGGATCTTCTGCCTCATAACATCCGGTAGCAAGCAAGGACTGGTTATTATAGGTCAGCTGCATAAAGCGGCCACCCAGCTGATGCAGAATTTCAATCAGGCCAATATCATCTTCCATCGGGGCGCAATTTTGAAATCCGTAAAAAATAGCTGTCTTGCCGCTGGCATGAGCGGTGCGTACATCTGCCCCTGTCCTGCCAAACATCAGCCTGTCCGGATAGGCTTCGATATAGCGATTCCAGCTAATCATATTTTCCACAGTCTGGCGGAAATTTTCATGATAGCAAATGGTGACGTGTACAGCCGCCAGATGGGCTTGTGCCATCTCTTCAAACAGGGCAGGCGACCAGTTTGCATATTGCAGATTATCAATATAAAGCGGTGTCTTTGACATTAGTTGCCCTCTTTTCTGCACCCTGCCAAATCTGTTTTAATTATTGGCAAACTAATCTTATGCTAGTCTGGACTCCAGCCAGCCAGCAAGCCCCAAAAGCGCCCCATCCCGTCCTGTGGTAGAGGTAAGCTGTATCCCGACCCCCAGCCCATTTGGCCCGGTGATTGCAAACGCCCCTGAAATGGGCAGGCTGACAGATGGATAGCCTGTCAGGCTCCACAAACAGTTGCAAATGGAATCGCCTGTTCCTTCTTCAAAAATCGGGGCTTCACCTGTGGCAGATGCGCTAAGCAAACCATCATATCCGGCCAGCATGGAATCAAAAAAATCTGTCGCTTCATCGCGCACCAAAAGGGCGGCGTGATAGTCTGCTGGCGAAATTGCTTTACCTCTTTTTATCGCTTCCAGAATTTCGCTACTCATCAATTGCTTATGTGCGTGCATAAGCGGGCCAATATTCTGGCAAATCTCGAAATCATAGATGGTTTTATGGCAATCCAGAAATTTGGTGATTTCCGCCTTCGGGGCAGGGCGAATATCTATATGTTCTGGCAGGGCGCGGGCTATTTTCGCCAGGCCATCATGCACATAATTTTCTACCCGCTCGCCATAAATTCCTTCCAGATAGAGTAATTTCACAGGTCTGTCGCTGATATTTTTCGATGCGGTTGCCAGTTCAGCCTGCCCTGTCAGCACCGCTGCCAATTGGCCAAGCCTGCCTGGAGAGCTGGCAAAGAGACCTACCTGATCAAGGGTTTGAGATGTCTGCAACACCCCCTTGCGGCTGATAGTGCCACGGGTTGGTTTAAAGCCATGTACCTGGCAATAGGATGCCGGGCGAATAACCGACCCCCCTGTTTGTGTGCCAACGGCCATATCAATATGCCCGGCCGCCACGGCCGCCGCAGACCCGCTGGAAGAACCGCCAGGCGAAAAGGCACTATTATGGGGATTACGGGTAATGCTTTTTTGCATATAGGCAAATTCGGTTGTTACTGTCTTGCCCAGCAAAACCGCCCCCGCAGCCCGCAAGGCAGTGACCAGCTCTGCATCTGTATCTGCTATGCGATCGGCATAAATGGCTGAACCATAGCGGCAGGCCATGCCGGCAACATCAATAATGTCTTTTATCCCCACCGCGATACCGGCTAATGGCCCATGGGTAATATGGGGCCGGGCGTCTCTGTCCAGCTCTACCCAGGCCCTTAGCTGCGGCTCGGTTTTATCTATTGCGGCAAGGCAGGCAGAAACATCTTTTAGCCCGTCTATTTGCTGATCCATCTTACTTCTGCCTATTTCCTTTTTTTGATTAAAACACCACAACCGAGCGGATAGAGCTGCCCTCATGCATCAGATCAAATCCCTTATTGATCTCTTCCAGAGGCAGGGTATGGGTGATCATCGGGTCAATCTCAATCTTGCCATCCATATACCAGTCTACAATTTTAGGGACATCCGTGCGCCCTCTTGCCCCGCCAAAGGCCGTGCCGCGCCAGGAACGACCGGTCACCAGCTGAAAGGGGCGGGTGCTGATCTCTTTGCCAGCCCCCGCCACACCGATAATAATGGATTCGCCCCAGCCTTTATGGGCGCATTCCAGTGCGACACGCATCACATCTGTATTGCCGATACATTCAAAGCTGTAATCTGCCCCGCCGCCGGTCAGCTCAACCAAATGGGCGGTCAGATCGCCCGATATTTTCGCTGGATTGACAAAGTCGGTCATGCCAAAGCGGGTTCCCCAGCTTTGCTTATCATCATTTAAATCCACGCCAACAATCTGGCTTGCCCCTATCATCCGCAAGCCCTGTATGACATTCAGGCCAATCCCGCCAAGCCCGAATACCACCGCCCGGCATCCGGGCTCTGCCCTGGCGGTATTGATAACCGCCCCGATGCCGGTTGTCACCCCGCAGCCAATATAGCAAATCTTGTCAAACGGGGCGGCTTTATTCACCTTTGCCAGCGCAATTTCAGGCAGTACGGTAAAATTGGAAAAAGTTGATGTGCCCATATAATGATGCACTGGCTGGCCTTTATAGGAAAAGCGCGATGTGCCATCTGGCATCAGCCCCTGGCCTTGTGTGGTGCGGATGGCCTGACAAAGATTGGTTTTGGGATGCAGGCAATATTCGCATTCGCGGCATTCAGGTGTATAGAGCGGTATGACATGATCGCCCACCGCCAGCGAGGTGACACCAGCGCCAATTTCGCGCACGATCCCTGCCCCTTCATGGCCTAAAATCGCCGGAAATAATCCTTCGGGGTCTGCCCCGGACAGGGTAAATTCATCTGTATGGCAAATGCCTGTGGCCATAATTTCAACCAGCACTTCGCCCTGTTTCGGGCCTTCGAGATCCAGCTCAACTATTTCCAGCGGCTGGCCAGCTTCAAACGCAACCGCGGCTCTGGTTTTCATCTTCTTTCCTCCTTTTGGTCTTGCCGATTGTCTGGTGCATTTTATGATGCTTTTTATTTGCATCATAAAATCATCCTCTCTGACAAGATAAATCATGAAGATAAAAAGCTGTCTTGGCTAGTACCGGGCGAGGGGAAAAGCCGGCCGGTATCCGGCATATGCGATAAAGGCCCCATTTTTCCAGCCCGGCTTGCCATAGTGGTGGGGCTGGCCATCGGGGGTATGGATATGACCGCCTGCCCCGCGCAAAATCGCTTCCCCAGCGGCGGTATCCCATTCCATTGTCGGGCCAAAACGCGGGTAAATATCAGCCATGCCCGCGGCCAGAAGCAAAAATTTCAAAGAGGATCCAGCCGAGACAATATCGGTAATTGCTTCTGCGTTTAGAAACGCATTTGTTTTTGGATCGCGATGCGAGCGGCTGGCCAGCGCAGCAGGCCCTTTTTTCGGTACCTGGCGAATCTGCAACAGGCTGTGCTGGCCATCTCTTTCCTGATTTGCCCGGCCATTTTTATCTGTCCAGCAGAGCCAGTCCATAGCCGGGACATAAATTATCCCGCCGCACGCCATGCCCTGTTGGATAAACCCGATATTGACGGTGAAATGACCATTGCTGTCGCGGCGGATAAATTCGCGCGTCCCATCAAGCGGATCTACCAGAAAATAGCGGGCCGCGGGGGACAGCAAATGGCTTTCTGTATTTTCTTCTGAAATAACCGGAATATCGGGAAAAAACTGTGCCAGCGCGGCCTTTAATATTGCCTCGCTGGCATGATCAGCTTGCGTGACAGGCGAGGCATCTGCCTTGTAATCTGCCTCTACCCCGCCTGTCTTTATCCGCAAAATTTCTGCCCCGGCTTGCCGCATGGCAGGGGCAAGACAGGTTAGATCAATATCGCACCGCAATCTAAAATACCCCGTGGCAGAAAAAGGCTATTTGGTGTGCGGGATAACAAATTCCGCCCCTTTGGCGATTGAATCCGGCCAGCGCTGCATGACAGATTTCTGCTTGGTGTAAAATTGCACTGCCTCATTGCCAAAGGCGTGCAGATCGCCAAACAGGCTTTGTTTCCACCCGCCAAAACCATGCCAGGCCATGGGCACAGGTATCGGCACATTAACCCCGACCATACCGACCTGAATCTGGCTTGAAAATTCACGTGCGGTATTCCCGTCAGAGGTAAAGACAGAAACCCCGTTGCCATAGCGGTGATTATTGATCAGCTCTATGCCTTCGGCAGAATTGGCCACCCGCACACAAGACAGGACAGGGCCAAAAATTTCTTCCTGATAAATAGACATTTCCGGGGTGACATGATCAAACAGGCTGCCCCCCATAAAATAGCCCTGATTATGGCCGGGCACAGATACGCCGCGCCCATCGACAACCAGCTCAGCGCCTTCTTTTACGCCATTTTCGATCATCGAGCTAATGCGCTCATGGGCGGCCGCACTGACAATCGGCCCCATTTCCGAATCAAGTTCCATACCATTTTTGACCTTCAGGGCTTTTGCCCGTTCGGCCAGTTGCGGCATAATCCTGTCGCCTACATCGCCGACCAGCAGCGCAACCGAGATCGCCATGCACCGCTCGCCAGCCGAGCCATAGGCAGAACCGATAAGCGCATCCACGGTTTTATCCAAATCGGCATCCGGCATCACCATCATATGGTTCTTTGCCCCGCCCAGTGCCTGTACCCGTTTGCCGTTTTCCGCGCCCTTGGTATAGATGTAATGGGCAATAGGGGTAGAGCCGACAAAAGAAACAGCCGAAATCGCCTGATTTTCCAAAATCGCATCGACCGATTCCTTGTCCCCCTGAATAACGCTAAACACCCCTTCAGGCAGGCCGGCTTCGGCCAGCAAATCTGCCATCATCAGCGAGACAGTCGGGTCGGTTGGGCTGGGTTTCAGGATAAAGCAATTGCCTGTTGCAATGGCCAATGGGAACATCCACATCGGCACCATAACAGGAAAGTTAAAAGGGGTGATGCCCGCGACAATACCCAGCGGCTGGCGAAAGGTGAAATTATCAATCCCGGTAGAGGCTTGTGCAGAATATTCCCCCTTTAGCAAGGCAGGAATGCCACAGGCAAATTCTACCACCTCGATACCGCGCTCTACCTCGCCGCACGCATCGGTAAAGACCTTGCCATGTTCAGAGGTAATGACCTCGGCCAGTTTTTCCTTATCGCGGCGCACCAGTTCCAGAAATTTGAACATGACGCGCGCACGGCGTACCGGCGGGGTGGAGGCCCAGCTGGGGAAGATTTTTCTGGCCGCTTCGACCGCTGCTTCCACATCCTTTGCCGTTCCCATAACGACTTCACTTTTTTTCTGGCCAAGAGCCGGATTATAGACATCCATAACGCGGCTGGATGCGCCTTTGGTTGCCTTGCCGCCAATATAATGAAGAACTGTATCTGTCATGTCTTGAAACCTCTTTGAGATAGGAATATCAGAAGCCGGTTTAACGCCCGAATTTATCCGCGTAATTTGCTCTGATAATAGATTTATGTGAGGCAACGATAATCGCCTTGCCAACGATGGTCAATTGCTGTTGCGGACAAGATATGATTTCCGGAAAATTATTTCCCCCTGCTATTGCAAAATTGACGGTTTTCAATTGCAGGTGAAACAGATTATGCTGGGTGTCAGAGAATAAATTTTTTCATAAAATTTTTGGCAAGAGGAACAAGAGAAATGAAATATCTGCATACCATGATCCGCGTGAATGATGTGGATGCCGCACTGGATTTTTTTGTCGGCAAGCTGGGCATGATCGAAACCCGGCGAAGAGAAGATGAAAAAGGCCGCTATACGCTGATTTTTCTGGTCGCTGATCAGGATCTGGATCAGTCAAAGGCAGAACGCGCCCCGGAACTGGAATTGACCTATAACTGGGATAATGATGCGGCCTATGGCGGCGGGCGCAATTTTGGCCACCTCGCCTATACGGTAAAAAATATTTACGAAACCTGTCAAAAACTGATGGATGAGGGGGTTGTCATTAACCGGCCGCCGCGCGATGGCCGCATGGCTTTTGTGCGCTCGCCAGACGGGATTTCACTGGAATTGCTGCAAGAAGGCGAAGCCCTTGCCCCAGCTGAACCCTGGCTGTCTATGGAAAATACCGGCAGCTGGTAAGCCCCTAACGCTCTGGCCGGAAAAATTTTACCGGGAGAAATTCTGCCAGAAAAAATTTTGGTAGCAGCAATTACACAGGATAAAAAGAGGTAGGGGATTTTGTTCCTATCTCTTTTTTTCTGTGAAGCCTCTTTTTTCCTACCAGGTCTCGCCTCCGCAAACCGACAAGGCTTGCCCGTTAACGCCCCGCGCTGCGTCGCTGGCCAGATAGAGCGCAGCAGCACTTACTTCTTCTGCGGCAAACAGGCGATGTTGCGGGGAAAATATTTTCAGCTTTTCTTCTGCCTCTTCGGCGCTCAATCCGGTTTTTTGCTGGATCATTTCAATGGAACGATGGGTCATTTCGGTATCCAGATAGCCTGGACAAATCGCATTTACTGTAATCCCGGATCGGGCAGTTTCCAGCGCCGCGGATTTCACCAGACCCAGCACCCCATGTTTGCTGGCGGCATAGGCAGAGATATAGGGATAGCTGCGCTTGCCGGTCATAGAGGCAATAGCGATCAGCCGCCCGGAGCCAAGAGAGGCAGCCTTCATTCTGGCCAGCCCTTCACGCAGACAGAAAAATACACCTGTTAAATTAATCGCCAGAATATCGTCCCACATCCGGGTCGGGGTTTTATCCAGAGGTGCACTATCGGCAATGCCGGCATTGGCGATCACAATATCGGCCGGCCGGCCATTTTCACACGCTTTATCAAACAGATTTTTCACCCCCGCCTCATCCGCCATATCGGCCAGGACATAGTCTATACCGGCCTGCCGGCTGGCGATTTCTTGTAAAGCATCTTCGCGCCGGCCGCTGATCCATACCTCTGCCCCGCGGCTGGCAAAGGCGCGTGCCATATCTGCGCCCACACCGCTGGAGCCGCCTGTGATAATCACTTTTTTATGCGTAAAATCTGTGGCTGTTTGCTCTGACATAAAATCCCTCATCAAAAAACCGGCTTGTGCCTGTTGCAAATAGAGTATGCCCGCAGGGAGGGAAATTCTGCAAGCCGGCTCTGAGGTAAAAAAGAGCCAAACTTGTTAAAAAAATCAGAGCTTAAAAAAGCTGAACCGCGCAAGGCGGGCACGTGCCAGCCGGTCACAAATCAGGAAAACCAGCAATGGCAGAACCATCTGCATCAGGCTGGCAATGCCCAGATTCTGGCGTCCAGCCCCGGCGGCCAGCGTTACCGCTTCTGTGGTCAGGGTCATCACCCGTCCATTACTGGCAAAAATAGTCGGCAGATATAAAGCAGAGCTGACCGCAAAGCCCACCGCAAAGGCGGTTAGCACCGGCAGGGTCATCATCGATAATTTAATGAAAAGAAACCGGCGTATCGGCCCTGCCCCCAGCGTGGCAGCTATGGCAAGATACCGGCCATCAAAGCGCCGCCAGGACGGGGCAAAAGAAAGCATCACATAAGGAAAGACAAACAGGCAATGAGCCCAAATCAGTGCCAGAAATACCCCGTCAAAGCCCAGCCAAATCAGCAGAATTTGCATTCCAAACAAAAAGGCAATTTGCGGAAGCAACAAGGGGATATATATCAGCCTCTCGAAAGGGGTGTCCCGGCAAGCGGCTTGTGTTTCCAGCCATAAAAGCGCGAATACAACACATATGCCAGCTGAAACCAGCCCCAAAATCAGGCTGTTCAAACTGGCCTGGCCCAGGCTGATATAGGCATATTCCCATGCCGCCACCCCCCATTTATCGGGCAAGGCAGAGGGATAACGCCAAATATCGGCAAATGCCCAGATAATCGCTGCCAACATCCCAAACACCGCCATCCCACATGGCCATATCGCCAGAAACAAGCCTGTCTTTTTTAACAATGCCGCCAGCCTTGCCGGTAGCCGACTAAACCGCCATCCCGCCGCACTAAAGCGTGCCAGCCCTGTTAATAGCGCGCCATCCAGACCCATCCATGCCACACAGGCCAGCAAAGCACAGCCCAGTTGCATGACCGCCGCCGCCGCGGCAATAAACTGATAAGAAAGGTCGGGATCGCGAAACCAGGTCAATATCCGAACTGCCAGAGGGGCAGGGGTGGACGGGGCAAGAATAATTGCCATATCCACTACCGATATCGCAAATACCATGACGATCAACACTGCCAGACGCAACCGAACGGCCAGTTGCGGCTGTACCAAATGCATCCAGCCTGCCAATGGCCCATAGCCCAGCGTTGCCGCACTATCCAGCAAGGGGCGCACCTTTATCTGGCTTAAGGCAGATAGCCCCATCAGCAATAAAAAGGGTAATTCCTTGGCAATCAGGGCAAGGATTAGCACCCCGCCATTTTCATCCGGAACAATATTGAGATTGGGCGGCCGCTCCCACCCCGTTAGCCAGGGCGAGGCAAGCCGGGATAGCCAGCCGCTGGGCTGAAGCAGAAATAAAAACCCGACCGCGATAGTGATATGCGGCACGGAAAGAAGCGGCGATATCAGCCGGAATAAAAAGCCGGACTGACCCTGTCCATAGATTAATGCCAGCAAAAAAATCGCCAGCCAGTAAGATAAAAAAGTCGAGACAAAAGCAATAGACAGGCTAAGCCAAAGCGAGCGTTGCAAGCCGGGTTCTGCCAGAAAATCGGCAAAAGGCTGAAAGGAAAAATGCATCCCGCCCAAAGGCGGAAACCAGCCAAAAGCTGGCAGGACAGCCCCCAGCAATCCTGCCCCGACCGGCAACAGGCATAAAAGCAGGATAGCAAGCCTTACCATTTTACCCTGTCCCTGATAACCAGCTTACCGCCCCCGACCCGTAAAAAAGCCTAATTTGCCGAATAGCGTTCTGCCCAGGCCCGCTCAATCACCCCAACCCAGCTTGGATGCGGTTCTGGCAAGGTACGGTTCAAATCCGCGGGGCTGAGGGTAGCCAGACCGCGCGGCAATGCGGCAAAGGCAGCCGCCTTGTCGGCAGGCAGTTTTGGAATAGACAGAACTGTTGGATCGCCCCAGATTTCCGGATTGGCTTTGCGAATTTGTGCCTCGGGCGATAACAGAAAATCTGCCAGCAGCTGGGCACCTTCCGGGGCAGAGGCATTAAAGGGAATCGCCACAAAATGCACATTGGCCAGCGTTCCCGATTGGTGAATATAGCTGCGCACACTATCGGGCAAAATCCCCTGCGAAATGCCGTTTGAAAATTCTGCCGGATTAAAGGCCATCGCAATAGCCAGCTCGCCATCACCCAGCAATTGCACCATCGCGGTGTAATTGGCCGGATAATTTACCCCCTGCCGCCAGAGATGCGGGCGCACCCTGTCCAGCCAGACAAATAGCGGGGCAAGCGCTGTTTTTGTATCAGCTGTATCGGCTGGCCGGGCAAAGACAGATCTGTCCGGCGTCACTTCCAGCAAAATCTGTTTTAAAAAGCTGGTGCCGGTAAAATCGGGGGGCTGGGGAAAGGTAAAACGGCCCGGGTTTTTTTCTATCCACCTGGCCAAAGCCTCAGCCGAGCGTGGCGGTTCTGGCACATAGCGGCTATCATATCCAAAAACCAGCTGGGCACGCCCCCATGGCGATTCCAGCCCGTCTGTCGGATTGGCAAAATCACTGACGATGCCAGGCAGGGCTTCTTTATCTGTATAGGCAAAGGCGGGCAGGTTAAACGCCCAGCTATCCGAACGCAGCAATGACTGGCGTTTAAGAGAGGCAAAATTCTCGCCATTCACCCAGACCAGATCCACCGACCCGCCGGTATTTTTACCAGCAGATTTTTCTGCCAGAATACGCGCGACCGCATCGGCTGTTTCGGTCAGCTTGACATGAACCACATTAACGCCATAGCGCGATTTTAGCTGGCTGCCAGCCCAGGCAATATAGCTGTTGATCTGGGGCGAGCCGCCCCAGGCATTGAAATATACTGTCTGGCCTTTGGCTTTTTTTATCAGACTGTCAAAATTTTCTGCCCCGATAGCCGTGCCGGATAAGGAAAATATCACACTCAGCAATGCGGTCAGCCCAAGCGTCAAAGATTTTAGTGAAGAAAGAAAATGGCTCATGCGAAAACGCCTTTTGATGTTAATTTTTACCGATGCGCGGCTTATACCCAATGCCAGAAGCCTTACCTGTTATAATTTGACGCAGAACCAGTCTACCCTAATTTCGTTAAATAAGGTTTAATAAATCATAACTATTTTCTATGGGTGCTATCTTTTGGCTCGTCTGGCTGGCAGATTATCCCTGGCGCTGGCAAAATTATGCCCGAATGCATCCTGCATATTTAATCAGGGCAGGATGAATACACAAGCGAGGCTGTCTGAGAAATGCTTATCCTGAAAGATGCCGCCCTTGCTTTTGGGCAAGCCCCGCTATTTTCCCCGCTAAATCTGGAGATTGCCAGCGGCGAGATATGCGTATTGAGCGCGCCAAGCGGAGCTGGAAAATCCACGCTGCTGCGCTGGATTGCCGGCATCCCTACCGAGGGGCTGGAGGCAGAAGGCCATATCTGGCTAGGAGGGCGGCAAATAGATAAATTGCCAGCAGAAAGGCGGCGCGTCGGGCTGATGTTCCAGCAAGCGTTATTATTCCCCCATCTGAGCGTTGGTGATAATCTGGGCTTTGGATTGCCGGCATCGGTGCGAGGGGAGGCGCGCAAATCCCGAATAGAAGAAGCCTTGCACATAGCCGGGCTGGGGGGGATGGGGACGCGCGATCCCGAAACCCTGTCAGGGGGTCAGCAAGCCCGCATCGCACTGCTTCGAACCTTGCTGGCAGAGCCAGAAGCCCTGTTGCTGGACGAGCCTTTTTCCAGCCTGGATGACGCACGGCGCACAGATATTGCCCGGCTGGTAAAAAGCGAGGCAGAAAGGCGGAACTTGCCGGTGTTGCTGGTAAGCCATGATCCGCGCGATATAGACGCTGCCACAGATAAAGTAATAGAGCTTGAAATAAGCAGCTAGCCTGCCAGCATTTTTGCGATCATCTGTGCTGTAGCATCGGTTTGGGCAAGGTGCAAAAATGCCCTTCTTTCACGGTCATACAAGGCTTGTTCGGATGTTTCGGCCGGCTCTGCTTCATCGGCAACCATGATGCTGGCAATAGCCATCGCCACCACTTTATTATGGGCAGTGAACATCCCTTTATCCACGCCATCTTGCATAAACGCATCCATTTTGGCCATCAGGCTATGGCTGGCCAGCCTAACTTCGGGAACGGGCAGAACATGGTAGTTACCCGCCATTTGTTCGGCTTCCTCGATAGCTCTGGTGAGTAATCTGTCACGGCTCATAATAGAGATATCATGGCTTTGGCGGAAATATTCCAGTTTTGCCGACAGCCGGGGCGAGCTGCCGGTACGGCCATAGCCAATTTGCATCCAGCTCTTCCAGGCCGCTTCTTCCCAGTCTCCGGTTTTGGCATACCAGCGCAAATAGGTCTCTTTTACGCCGCCGCCGCTGGGCACAAGGCCGACCCCTGCCTCGACCAGACCCAGAACAGAGTTATTATGCACCACCAGCTTATCGCAATGCATCAGCACCTCGAACCCGCCCCCTGCGGCCAGGCCAGATGGCGCGCCAATGACCGGAACCGGGCTATATTTCAAGGCTTTTACCGCCTGTTGAAACCTGTCCAGAAAGGCATCCATTTCCGCAAAATTGCCTGTGTTAATCAGTGCCTGAAAATGATTGAGATCCACCCCGGCGGAAAAATGCTGGGCATCATTATGGATAATAATGGCACGCCCGTGATCAGTGGCAGCGGCGTGAACAATCTGCATCGAGGCATCATTTAAGGCATTGGCCTTGGAATGAAATTCAACCAGCCGCAAATCCCCCCCCAGCCGATAAAGGCTGGCCGCCTCATTTCTGGCCAGCAGCTCTGCAGAACGCCGCATCATTGAAAAGCGCATCGCCCCTTCTGGCAGACTGACAGGCTGATAGCCTTTTTGCGCGACATCTATTTCCAGATTTTTGCCATTTACGCGGTAATAGGGCTGCGTGCGCTGTGCCAGCTGTGGCGGCAAGGGCAATGCCATCTGTGCGGCCATGCCGCGCAAACGTTCCAGACCTACCGCATCTATCATCTCAAACGGGCCGCGTTGCCAGTTAAAGCCCAGCTTCATCGCATCATCGATATCCTGGGGCGAGCTGGTAATATCGGGAACAAGGCTGGCAGCATAGGATAAAATACGCAGCAATACGCGGCGCGCAAAGGCCCCTTGCGGGCTATTATCTTCAAAGATAGCGTCCAGTGGCTCTGCCTGTGCGGCCTGTAATTCTGCCGCGCGTATCGCAGCGGGGTGCAGCTGGCCAGATGCCGCTATCCAGCCCTTATCCACCCCGCCTTTGGCAATCGCGCGAACCTCGCGCCCCTTTTCCCCGCGCCGATAAAAACCGCCCTTGCCCTTATTGCCGGTATAGCCATCTGCTATCATTTTTTGCACCATTTCCGGGGCAAATCCAACGCTATGAAACGCATCACCGGTCGGCAAAATACTGGTAAGAGAGGCCACCACATCAACCATCAAATCAGTGCCTATCAGATCATACAAACCGAAAATGCCTGTCTTTGGAATACCCATTGGCCGGCCGATAAGCGCATCGGCATCTTCCAGCGCAATCCCGGCTTCCAGCGCTTCATGCAAGCCAGCCTGCAAGGCAAATACCCCCACACGGTTGCCCAGAAATCCGGGCGTGTCCGAGCAACGCACGACCCCTTTTCCCAGTACCTGATCATTAAACAGCGCCAGCCTGTCCAGAATATCTGCCCTCGTCTCTGCCCCGCTTACCAGCTCCAGCAAGCGCATATAGCGCACCGGATTAAAATAATGGGTAATGGCAAAACGGGCGCAAAAGTCAGAATCCATATCTGCGGTTAATAGCGAGATAGGAATAGTGGAGGTATTGGATGTCACCACACAATCAGGCGATATGGTCTGATAAAGGCGTTTATATAACGCCTGTTTAACTGGCAGCTGTTCTATCACTGCCTCGATAATCAGATCGCATTCCGCCAATTGGTCAAAATCTGCTTCCATATCGCCTGTGGTAATCTTGTCAGCAATAGAAGGGTGCATAAATTGCGGCGGCTCGGATTTCAGCAATCTTTGAATAGCC
>JAYOMZ010000014.1:0-50089 GCA_038121125.1 Alphaproteobacteria bacterium | reverse complement strand
GATTCCTGCCATAGCTCGGCTGGCTGGATAGTTGGCATCTTGATTTCATGCGCGCCACTGCGATTTTGTTCCTCGCGTACAATCTGTTCTATTTTGGACAGGACTTTCAGCCCCAATGGCAGCCAGGAATATATGCCGGCACTGGATTGCTGTATCATGCCCGCACGCAGCATCAAACGATGCGAGACGATCTGCGCCTCTTTTGGATTTTCTTTTAAAACAGGCAGGAAATAGTTTGATAAACGCATGACGTGGGAACGCTCCGAAAAAGGGGCTGTTTTTTGAACATTTCATCGCCCCGAAATCCAACAAAAATATTTCTCGGATATTAGGGCAGAAACCTGTTCTGATGCAAGTAGTCCAGCGCCCTTCTGGCAGATTAATCTATCGCTCGCAGCCCTGTTATCCAGAAGTTTTCTATATTTGCCTGTCTTTTTATGCTATCCAGAGACCAAAGCTGTTCCTGGCACAATTGCGGCCTTTCCGGCTGGCAACTATTGCAGGCCATATCTACAACATGAAATTGAGAAGACTATGACAGAATCACATTTTCCCTATTTACGTTTGCGGCGCACCAGAAGCGCTGGCTTTATTCGGGATATAGTGCGGGAAAACACCCTGTCTGCTGCAGATTTTATCTGGCCGCTTTTTGTGTGTGAAGGCAGCAATCAAAGCGATCCCATTGCCTCTATGCCAGGGGTAAGCCGTCATTCAATTGATCAGATTGTAATACAGGCCAAAAAGGCGCATCAGCTTGGCATTCCGGCTATTGCGCTTTTTCCCAAAACACCCGACAGCCTGAAAACAGCCGATGGCAGAGAAGCGGTTAATGATAAAAATCTGGTCTGCGAGGCGGTAAAAGCGGTTAAAACAGCCTGTCCGGATATCGGCATTGTATGTGATGTTGCTCTCGACCCCTATACCGACCATGGCCATGATGGCGTGCTGGGCGATAAGGGCGAAATTCTGAACGATGCCAGCGTTGAAATTCTGGTTGAACAGGCGCGTACCCTTGCTGATGCCGGATGCGATATTATCGCCCCTTCAGATATGATGGACGGGCGGGTTTTGGCTATTCGCGATATGCTGGAGACCAGCGGCCATGAAAATGTGATGATAATGTCCTATGCGGCAAAATATGCTTCTGCCTTTTATGGCCCATTTCGCGATGCGGTCGGGGCAGGTCGTAAATTGGGCGGGGATGGAAAAAAAACCTATCAGATGGATCCGGCCAATAGCGATGAAGCCTTGCGAGAGGTTCGTGCTGATATTGCCGAAGGGGCGGATTTGGTGATGGTAAAGCCCGGTATGCCCTATCTGGATATTATCCGGCGCGTGACAGACAGCTTTAATATCCCCTGTTTTGCCTATCAGGTATCGGGTGAATATACGATGCTGAATGCCGCAGCCCAGAAAGGCTGGCTGGACAGAGAGGCGGTCATGGAAGAAAGCCTGTTGGCCTTCAAACGCGCCGGGGCGGCCGGGATTTTAACCTATTTTGCCGCAGAGATGGCAGAAAAGCTGGCCAAATAAAAGCTGGCATTTGTCTGTGCAATGCAGTTTTGGCTGATTTTCTGGCCAATATGACAGGAAAACAGAAAAACTGGTCGCTTTTTACATACCCCTGTTATCTTAACGCCTGCCCTATAGGGTGATATCTTTCAGTCCCGGCAGATTTTCAAAAAAAAGAGAGGGTGTATCCATGTTCGCGGTTCATGCAGAGGATATTTTATCGGCCAGCACCGCCCTTGACGGGCATATTATTCAAACCCCCACCTTATATTCCCCTGCCCTGTCCGAACAGTTTGGCTGTAATCTGTATTTCAAGCATGAGCAGCTGCAATATACCTCTTCTTTCAAGGCCAGAGGGGCATATATGGCGCTTATGGCGCTTGATAGCGAATCACGCAAACGCGGCGTGATTACCATGTCAGCTGGCAATCATGCACAAGCCCTTGCCTTTCGGGCGCGCAATCTGGGTATAAAAGCCACCATCGTCATGCCAGAGCAAACCCCCTTTGCCAAAGTTGAACGCACCCGTGCCTATGGGGCGGAAATTGTTCTAAAGGGGCGCAATCTGAACGAGTGTGAAGACAGCGTAAAGGCGTTGATAAAAACACATGGCTACAGCCTTATCCACCCCTATGATGACCCTCATGTGGTCGCCGGTCAGGGAACAGCCGGACTGGAAATGCTGCGCGCTGTTCCGGAACTGGATGTGCTGATTATTCCCATTGGCGGCGGCGGTCTCATCGCAGGCATCGCCCTTATTGCAAAATCTGTCAAGCCGGAGATACAGATTATCGGTGTGGAGGCAGAACTCTACCCCTCCATGAGCCAGCAAATTGCCGGTCAGCCTATTCAATGCGGCGGCGAGACTATCGCCGAAGGGATAGCGGTAAAAAGCCCGGGCGGCATTACCCGTCCGATTGTCCAGGAATTGGTTGATGATATTGTTATTGTTAGTGAAAAACAGCTGGAATGGGCGGTTGGCACATTGGCAGAACAGCAGCGTGTTATCGCTGAAGGGGCCGGGGCAGCTAGCCTGGCCGCCATTGCAGCCGCCCCGCACCGCTTTGCTGGCAAAACCGTTGGCGGCATTATTTGCGGCGGCAATATTGATATGCGGTTACTGGGGACAATCCTGAACCGGAATATGATGTCGGATGGCCGGCTTATCCGCCTGCGTATCGGCATTTCGGACGAGCCGGGGATGCTGGCCAAAATCGCCACCTCCATTGCTGATTGCGGCGGCAATATTGTCGAGATTTATCACCAGAGAATGTTTTATGATGTCCCGGCAAAGCTGGCCAAAATCGATGCGGTTGTCGATACCAGAGGTCAGGCACACGCCGCAGAAATAATTCTCACCCTGAAAAATAAAAACTTTGCGGTAAATGTGATTGCAGAACCTTCCTGAACAAACCAGATAGTGAATAGCGTGCAAGATTCTTTTTTAAAAACTTGCAAAAACACCCTTATTACCGAAAACTAAACTTATGGATCAAACCAGCCGCATATTTCCTGTTCTGCCCTTGCGTCTGCGTGTAACGCGCCCGCAGCCTTGCGCCTATCTGGCCGGGCAGCAGGAACAGCGTCTGGCAGGCGATATCAGCGCGCGTCCGGAAGAACATGACAGCCTGGCCGAAGCCGGTTTCAGACGAGTGGAAAACTGGGTCTATAAGCCAGCTTGCCTGCATTGTCAGGCGTGCCAGCCTATCCGGGTGGTTGCATCGGATTTTGCCCTGTCTCGCAATCACAAACGGGTACTATCCCAAAATGCCGATTTAACCCGAACCATAAATGACGGCAGCCTGACATTAGAGCATTATGATATTTTCCAGCGTTATCTGGGGCAACGCCATGAAGATGGCCAGATGGCCAGCATGAGCTTTGATGAATTTTCGGCCATGATATCCAACAGCCCTATCCAGACCAGCTTGTATGAATATCGCCTGGCAAATGGCCAGCTGGCCGCCTGCGTCCTGACCGATTTGCAACGTGATGGGTTAAGTGCCGTTTACAGCTTTTTTGACACGCACCCGGATATGGCCAAACGTTCCTTTGGCACCTTCATGATTCTGGATTTAATCAGGTTAAGCCAGAAGCTGGAGCTGCCCTATCTCTATCTGGGATATTATGTCGAGCAGAGCCAGAAAATGGCCTATAAGGCGCGCTTTAGCCCGTGCCAGCTATTTAAAAATGGCAAATGGGAAACCGCCTCACTGTAACAGGCCTGTCTTTACACCCATCATCTTTATTCCGCCAAAGACGCCTCAGGTAAAACGTGCCGGACGCGGAAAGCCATTAGGCGGCAATTTACCGGCCGCCCCGCGCTTGCCCTGCCAGGCCAGCAAATCTGTTTCGGTACGGGTACGCCCCCCGCCCATCTGCCAGGACAGGCCATCTGCCAGCGTAAAGACCTTGATGTCGGACAGATCGCCATCCTTATAGCGTTGCAGGATAACACCCTTACCACGCTGCATTTCCGGCACTTCGTCCAGCTTAAAGACCAGCAAACGCCTATTTTGCCCAACAACAGCGACATGATCGCCTGTTGCCACACAACACGCCACTGCCCGTGCATTGCCAGACAGATTTAATACCTGTTTGCCCGAACGGGTCTGTGCCATCGCAGATTTCATATCAATGACCAGACCATGTCCGGTACTGGCCGCAACCAGCAAGTTCCCCTCCCCTGCCTTTATCAGCGATACAAGCGGGGTGTCCACAGGCACATCCACCATCAGATTAAGCGGCTCGCCAAAGCCCCTGCCCTTTGGCAATCGGTCACAGGAAAGGGTATAAAACCGGCCATTCTGGGCAAAGACCAGCAGCTTGTCCGTGGTCTCGGCATGCAGGGCAAATAAAGGGCCATCCCCTTCTTTGAATTTAAACTCGCCTGCCAAATCCAGATGGCCTTTCATCGCCCGTATCCAGCCCTTTTCCGAACAGATAACGGTAATGGCTTCCTTTTCGATCAGGATTTCAGCGATATCCACATCTACCTCGGGCGCGCTGTCAAGGGCAGTACGGCGTTCATCGGATTTTGCAAAATGGGTGCGAACATCCTTTATCTGGGAATGTACCACCCGCCATTGCCGCTCTTCATCGCCAACCAGTGCGCGCAAATCGCTCTGTTCTTCTGACAGGCCGGTGCGTTCGGTTCTGATAGCTTCTTCTTCCAGACGGCGCAAGGCACGCAAGCGCATATCCAGAACCGCATTTGCCTGAACCTCGTTAATGCCAAAACGCGCCATCAGCTCATCACGCGGATGATCCGATTCCCGAATAATGGCGATCACCTCATCCAGATTCAGAAACACCACCAGATAGCCTTCCAAAATCTCCAGCCTTCTGGCAATTTTTTCCAGCCGATACTGGCTGCGCCTTACCAGCACTTCACGCCGGTGATCCAGCCAGGCTTGCAACGCGCCTTTCAGCCCCATAACACTGGGCTTGCCGCTGGCATCCAGCACATTCAAATTCATTGAAATCCGCACCTCTAATTCGGTCAGGCGGAACAGGCTTTCCATCACCACTTCGGGATCCAGCCGGCGCGATTTCGGCTCCAGCACAAGGCGGATATCTTCAGCTGATTCATCGAGAATATCGGCCAGCATTGGCAATTTACGGTCTTGCAGCATTTCCGCCATTTTTTCAATCAGACGGCTTTTTTGCACCTGGTAGGGAATTTCGGTGACGATTATTTGCCAGCTTCCTCCCTTTTCGCGCTCTATTTCCCATTTGGCGCGCAAGCGAAAACCGCCCTTGCCACTGCTATAGGTCGCGCGCATGGTCTCGTCTGGCTCTACCAGAACCCCGCCTGTCGGAAAATCAGGGCCTTTGACATAGCCCAATAGCGTATCAATAGCCGCACCGGGATATTTAATCAGATGCATGGCCGCATCACATAGCTCGGTAACATTATGCGGCGGTATAGAGGTTGCCATCCCCACGGCGATCCCCTGTGCGCCATTGGCCAGCAAATTGGGAAAACCTGCTGGCAGCAAGACAGGCTCTTCTGCCTCGCCATCATAGGTCAGGCGGAAATCTATGGCATCTTCATCAATGCCATCCAGCAATAGCCTGGCAACTTCGGTCATACGCGCTTCGGTATAGCGCATGGCAGCGGCATTATCGCCATCGACATTGCCGAAATTGCCCTGCCCGTCCACCAGCTGATAGCGCATGGCAAAATCCTGTGCCAGCCGCACCATTGCATCATAGATAGCCGCATCCCCATGCGGGTGGAATTTACCCATCACATCGCCAACCACACGGGCAGATTTCTTAAATCCCTGATCCGGGTCAAGTTTCAGCTGGCGCATGGCAAATAACAGGCGCCTATGTACCGGCTTCAGGCCATCACGCACATCTGGCAGGGATCGGGCGGTAATAGTGGACAAGGCATAGGCCAGATAGCGCTCGGACAAGGCAGAAGAAAAGGCTGCTTTCTGGATATGCTCGTCAGATAAAAGATCATTTGTCATGATGGTCTCAAAAAAAATAGGCTCGATTTATATCTGTGCCGGATACAGGACTGGCAACAGAAACACAATATTTATGTGTTGTTATAGCGCTTTGCTACCAGATGTGCCAGTCTCAAACGTGGTTGCGGCAAATCCTTATCCAATAGATCAAATAACCGGCGCTTTAAAAAATGCCCGGTCAGCTGCAATCCCTCATCCAGGGCTTTTGCCGATATATTAAGGGCAGAGCCGGTGTTATGGGGCTGCAGAAAATCCGGCAAGGCCAGCATTCTGTCTGCATAGCCGCCTGCATGATCTTTATGAATGGCATTGCCGCTTTTGGGACTGACATAGACCAATTGGTCGACCCGTCCGCTTACCGCACAGCGATCCAGCCCAAGCCCGAAACCAAGCGTACGCAGCAATTCTGCTTCCCAGCGAACATAAAAGGAAAGCCAGCTTTCCTCCCCCTCTGCCAGGCTGATAATATCTATTAACGCAAGGGTGCTTTGCCATATTGCGGTTACAGGTTCGCGCTCTGGCAGGCCTACATCCAAAATCGCACAGATAGAAGAAAGCCCGGCCAGGCGGACAGGGATATCCAGAAAATGGGCAGACGGATTTTTTACCAGCTCTATCTGAAAAGTGCCAAGCTGTTCATTTAGCCGGGCGCGCCATTCTGCCGATACATGATTGCCCGGCTCGTAAAAACCCTTTTTGGTGCGCGAATCAAATCCGTGAACAAGGCCGGCATGACGCCCTCTATCGGCTGTCAGCAGATTGACCACCCCCTTATTCTCGCCATAGGGGCGAACCGACAGGATAATCGCGCTATCTGTCCATTCAGGCATTGAAATCCAGATCCCAGTCGCGATAGCGATCCTTGTCATCCATCCAGTCTTTTTTATGTTTTACAAAGCTGATGAGATGGATGCGCTGATCAAAAATTTCTTCCAGCTCGCGTCTGGCTGCCTGGCCTATGCGCTTGATGGTTTGCCCGCCCTTGCCCAGCACAATACCGCGATGGCCTTCACGGGCAACAAAAATAACCAGCTTTATTTCGGCACTGCCATCTGCGCGCTCTTCCCAGCTTTCACATTCGACCGTCATTTGATAGGGCAGTTCCTGATGCAAATTTAAAAACAGCTTTTCGCGCATAATTTCAGCCGCCATCAGGCGCATCGGCAAATCGGACAAATCTTCGGAATCAAATAAATAGGGGCTTTGCGGCATCTGTTCTGCCAGCCACTTCTTCACATCTTCCACCCCTTCCCCTGTTTCAGCTGAAATCATGAAAATCTTTTCGAAATCATATAATTCAGACAGCTCTCTGGTGCGGGCCAGATAATGCTCGGCTTGGGTTAAATCTGTTTTATTTAATATCAGCGAAGCGCGCGCACCCGATTTTTTCAAGGTTTCAATAATGGACAGCGTATCTGCATCTATTTTTTTACGCGCGCAATCATGCAGCAATAACAGCACATCCCCGTCTTCTGCGCCCTGCCAGGCAGCGCTGACCATAGCTCTGTCCAGCCGCCTTTTGGGCGTGAAAACGCCGGGCGTATCCACAAAGATAATCTGGGTCCTGTCATGCATGGCAATGCCGCGCACCCGGCTGCGGGTAGTCTGGACTTTGGGGGTGACAATCGACACCTTATGCCCGACCATAGCGTTCATAAGGGTGGATTTACCGGCATTTGGCGCGCCTATCAGCGCCACAAAGCCCGCTCTTGTCAGGCCAGCTGCGTTATTATCTTGCAGATTATCTGTCATCTATTTTTTGCCTTTTTTTGGCTGAATATGTGCCTGTATAAATGCGGCGGCGGCAGCGCGTTCTGCTGCTTTGCGCGAGGGGCCACTTGCTGTTGCCGCCGGAAACCCTTTCAGCTCTACCCGCACATGAAATTCCGGCTCATGATCGCTGCCAGACTGGGCGTGCAATTGATATTCCGGTATCCCCAATTTTTCTGCTGCTGCCCATTCCTGAAGCGCGGATTTCGGATTTTCAGATATATTATCTGGTACGCCCCTATCGACCTGCCAGTTAGTTTTTATGAATTTTTCTGCTGCGCCCAGCCCGCCATCCAGATAGATAGCCGCGATAACAGCCTCGATTATATCGGCTTGTACCGATGTCCTCTCCGCCAGTTTTTTTTGGCCATTTTCCTGAAACAGACAGTTTTGCAGCCCTAATTTGATACAGACACTGGCCAGATATTCGCCTTTGGCCAGCGCATGGAAACGGGTGGTTAATTCGCCCTGATCTTCTGCCTCAAATGTGCGATATAGCCAGTCGCTTATTACCAGTCCTAAAATGCGATCGCCGAAAAATTCCAGCCGCTCATAGCTTTGGGCGGGGGTGGCGGCCACACTGCTGTGGGTAAGGGCAGACTGTAATAATGTTTTATCGGTAAATTGATAGCCAATAAGGCGTTCTGCCTCTTGCCATGCCATCCGGCCTTGCAAATCGTCTTTTTTTTCAGGCTTGTTTTTCACATCTGTCACGCGCGAGCTATACGCCTTTCTCTATCAGGAAATACCGCTAAACATACGGCTTATTCTAATCGAAAAAGGCCATTTCCACACTTCCCAAAAACGGGCATCCCCGCCATGGCTGAAAAACAGGAACTCTGCCCGGCCAATGAAATTTTCAAAGGGGACAAACCCGACCGAAGAAGAACGACTATCGCGTGAATTATCGCGGTTATCGCCCATCATAAAATAATGCCCATCCGGTACGGTAAATTCAGGGGTATTGTCAAAAAGCTGGTTATCGCTGACTTCCTGAATAATATGGCGATGCCCGTCAGGAAATATTTCTTCATAACGCTGGGTGATAAACCCGCCCTGAGATGAGCTGATTTTGCCATTTCCGACAAGGCGGCGTTCCACAGGCTGGCCATTTATATGCAATATGCCGCCGGTGACCTGAATGCGGTCGCCTGGCAAGCCAACCACCCGTTTAATATAATCCACCGATACATCTGATGGCAGGCGAAATACCGCGACATCCCCGCGCTCGGGCGTGCTGGCCATCACCCGCCCGGATATCGGGGCGATGCTGAAGGGAAAGGAATGGCGCGAATAGCCATAGCTGAATTTGGAAACAAACAGATAATCGCCTACCAGCAGGGTCGGGATCATCGAACCGGAGGGGATATTAAACGGCTCGGCCACAACAGAGCGAAAGCTGATCGCAATCAGACCTGCGATAAAAAGCGTTTTAAGGGTTTCCACGACCCCTGATTTTTCTTCCGTCTTGTCCCCTGATCGCATCTTCATAACTACCTGTTCATATTGTGTGATTGTATGCTTTAACCACAAAAGGATACAAAGCATCAAGTACTGGCTGAGAGGTTATCGCGATTTTATTGATTATTCTGTTTCCTGTTCTGCACTCAACACCACAAAGGCAGAGGAATAGGGCGGCTCGTCACTAAGGGAAATATGCAGCTTCAAGCCGTGACCGGGCGGCAACAGGGTTTTTGCGCCGGCAAGACAGGCACCTGATAATATCAGCTGCGGTGCGCCATTTTTACTGGACAGGGTTGCAGCATGATGCCAGCGCATTTCTGTCTGATCGGCCGCCGCCAGCGCTTTATATACCGCCTCTTTTACCGCAAAACGACCCGCCAGATAGGCATATTTGTTCTTTCTGGCCTGCAATTCAGCCTGCTCCTCCCGGGTAAGGATACGCGCAGAAAACCGTATCCCGAACCGGTCAAAAATGGCCCCGATGCGGCGCTGATCACAAATATCATGTCCGATGCCAATGATCACACAGCTGCCCTTGCCTGGTTCATCAACTGGCGCATTTGCAAGATAACATCTTCCAGACCGGTATAAATGGCTGCCCCGATCAGAAAATGGCCAATATTCAGCTCGACAATCTCCGGCAGGGCGGCAATTTCCTGTACTGTCTCAAAAGACAGGCCATGACCGGCATGTACCTCCAGCCCGGCAGAGGCGGCAATTTGCGCCCCTTTGGCGATCCGCTCCAGTTCCTGGTTGCGCGGGCTGCCAGCAGGGCTATCACAATATCGCCCTGTATGCAGCTCGACAATATCTGCGCCCAGTTCAGCTGCTGCGTTTAATTCCGCCTCATCTGCATCAACAAACAGCGATACACGAATGCCCGCCCCTTTTAATTGCTGTATCAGCGGTGATAAGCGTGCCTGCTGCCCTGCTACCGCCAGCCCCCCTTCTGTGGTCAGCTCTTCACGGCGTTCGGGAACAATACAGGCAGCATTAGGCAATAGTTTCAGCGCGATAGCGACCATCTCTTCAGTTGCGGCCATTTCAAAATTAAGCGGAATATCAATCGCCTCTTTCAAGGCGGTAATGTCGTCATCGCGAATATGGCGTCTATCCTCGCGCAAATGGGCGGTAATGCCATCTGCCCCTGCCTTTTGTGCCAGCAATGCAGCGGCAACCGGGCTGGGATGTGTTCCGCCCCGAGCATTGCGAACTGTTGCAACATGATCGATATTTACGCCCAAACGCAGATATTCCATCGATGTTTTCTCCATTCCTGTGTGCTTGTCATGCCTACGAGGTTAAAAACCGGTTACAGATAATTATTTTTATACCCTGGATGAGCGCGCGCGCATCTGTCTTTTTGCTGCCATGCGACGCGCCCTGTGGCGACGCCAGCTGACCACTGCCCAATAGGCCAGACCAAAACTTACCCCCCAGCTGATGACCCCCATCACCATACCCCCAATAACAATTGGAAAAAAGTGATGGGTAAATTGACCAAAGCCAGTTACCGCTTCACCGGCAAAAAACCAGTTTTGCAAACCAAACATCTCGGTCAGATAGCTGCCAACCTTGTGAAGCAGGATAAAAATAAACGGAAACGTCCACGGATTGCCAATAATCGTTCCTGCCCATGACGCAATTATATTTGCGCGCATCAGATAGGCCAATACAGCTGCCAGCACCAGATGAAAACCGATTAACGGGGTAAAGGATACCGCTACCCCGCAGGCAAAGCCGGCCGCCAGCGAATAGGGCGTGCCGGGCATCCGCAACACCCGCTGTGCCATATAGCTATACAGACGCGAAAACCCCTTGCGCGGAAGGATTATCTCGCGCAAACGGCCTTTCCAGCTTAATGGAACACGACGTCTAAACATAAATTCCTAAATTACTTAAAATGTCACAAACTATGACGATCTACGGATTCAATATATTTATTGGATCTTAATACAGAGACAATAGATTGAATATGTTCCAGATTTTTTACATCAATATCAAGTACAAAGGTAAAGAAATTTAAATTTCGCTGGGTCAGCTGAATCTGGGTGATATTGCCTGCTTGCTGGCCAATAACGGTACATAATGCCGCCAATGCCCCCGGCTCGTTCAAAATTACTGCCTGAATCCGCCCCGCATATCTGGCCTGATGATGACGCGGCCACTCCACTTCCAGCCATAATTCCGGAATTTCAACAAATTTGGTCAGGGTAGAACAGCTTTTTGTATGGACAGTTATCCCCTTTCCTGTGGTGACAATCCCGACAATTCTGTCCCCTGGCAGGGGATGACAGCATTTACCCATATGCACCGCCAGGCCTTCATAGCTGCTATCCATAGAAAAAACCGGCAAGGGCATTGCATCTGTATTTTGCTTGCGCTCACGCTTGTTCTGGTTGCTGGCAATCGCCTGTTCGGGGTGCAGGCGTTCAAACAGATCGCGTGTTTTTATGCGCTGTTCTGCGATATGCACATATAGCTCATCTATTGTGCTGAGGTTAAAGGCAGACAGCGCACTGATAATGACCTGCTCATCAAAAGGGCTTTTGCGAAAACGATATTCCCGCTCCAGCAAGGCCTTGCCAACCCGGCCAAATTCATTTTGCTTTTGCAGACGGATAAAGCGCTTAATCGCAGATTTTGCGCGGCCTGTTACAGCATAATCTTCCCATTCGGCTTTTGGCCTGGCATTTTTATCGGTTAATACTTTTACCTGATCGCCATTGACCAATTCGGTGGTTAGTTGCCGGCGTCTTTCATTGATCAGAACGCCTACACATTTATCGCCAACATCCGTATGTACCGCATAGGCAAAATCAATGGCCGTTGCCCCGCGCGGCAGGCCGATAAGATCGCCCTTTGGCGTAAAACAGAACACCTGGTCTTTATACATTTCCAGCTTGGTATTCTCTAAAAACTCGGTCGGCTCGTCATTCAGCTCCAGCAAGGAAACAAGCTCGCGTGCCCAGCGAAAGGTCTCCAGCTTTTGCACCTGTCCTGCACTGCCGCCATCTTCTGCCTGTTTATAGCTCCAATGGGCGGCCACACCGCGCTCTGCCTTGTCATCCATTTCTGCGGTACGGATCTGGATTTCAATTTTCTGTTTTAACGGGCCAATAACCCCGGTATGCAGCGACTGATAGCCATTTGCCTTGGGGGTGGAAATATAATCCTTAAACCGTCCCATCACCACAGGGAAATGGGTGTGGATAATCCCCAATGCCTGATAACAGCTGGCACTATCCGGAACAATAACACGAAAGGCCATCACATCGGCCAGCTGTTCCATTGTGACATTTTTAACCTTCATCTTGCGCGAGATGGAATAAGGGGTTTTGCGTCTGCCTGTTACCTCGCATTTCATGTCATGCTGCTGGATAAGCTGTTTTAATTCAGCGCAGATATCGGGTACGAGCTGTTCTTTTTCTATCGCCAGAAATTCCAGCCGGCTGATGATGGATTCGCGCAGTTCCGGCTGCAACTCTTTAAAGGCAAGGTCTTCCAGCTCCTGCTGAAAGCGGGTGATGCCCATCCGCTCGGCAAGCGGGGCATAGATTTCCATTGTTTCATTGGCGATACGCCAGCGTCTTTCCTCTTTTTGTACCGCGCCCAGCGTTTGCATATTATGGGTACGATCTGCCAGCTTGACCAGCAGCACGCGAATATCACGCCCGACCGCCAGCACAAATTTACGAAAATTTTCTGCCTGTTTGGTATCGATAGATTTCAGCTCGATCTGGCTAAGTTTGGTTACCCCGTTAACCAGTTCAGCCACATCTGTGCCGAATTTCTCGGCCAGTGTTTCCAGGCTGACATCACAATCCTCGACCGTATCGTGCAACAAGGCTGTGACCAGGCTATCAGCATCCAGCTTCATTTCCGCCAGCAGGGTAGCCACCGCCAAAGGGTGAGTGAAATAGGCAATACCGCTATCGCGCTTTTGCCCTTCATGGGCGTTGCGGCCAAAATGAAAGGCCTGTTCCAGACAGGACAGACCTTCTTTTGAAAGATAGCCGGATGCCACATCCACCAATGACCGGTAACCGGTGTTAACAGGATCGCTATCGCTCAGCTGTGGTTCGGATATAAATCCCTGTGGCATTTTGCTGTCATCTGTAAAGATTTAATTGGCTAATGACAGTGTCCGCTAATCAGCTATCATCGTCAAGCGAGGCGATATCGACATCTTCAAAGCCGGTTGCGTCCAGCTCGGCTCCGGTACCGATTTGCATCCCTGAATCTTCCAGATTATCGATACTGTTCAGCCCGATCATATTGGACATATCTTCTTCAGCGGTTGCCGAGGCTTCATCTGGCAGGGTGGTTTCTTCCTCGCGCTCATTCAAACGCTGGAGCGAGCGAACAATACGCTCTTCAATATTGCCGGTATCAATGGTTTCTTCGGCAATTTCGCGCAAAGCGACGACCGGATTTTTATCATCATCGCGGTCGATGGTCAGCAGCTCGCCTTTTTGGATGTTGCGGGCACGCTGGGCAGCGGTAAGTACCAGATCAAAGCGATTTGGGATTTTTTCAATACAATCTTCAACGGTGACGCGGGCCATAGAGCTCGTCTCCTTATAAGCGTGGCGTTGGTAAAATGATGCCCTCTATTAGCCTAAATTACGCAATAGCTCAAGATAAATCGCAAGGGTTATCCGGATTGACCTGCATTCAGGGGCAGACAGGCCTGTCCCCCTTCAGGGGTTTGTAAAAAGGCATCATATAGTTCGGTACTGGTTGCGCCGATAACCGGATGGATAAAATCAGGGGCAATTTCACATAAAGGGCACAAAACAAAAGCACGTTCATGCAAGCGAGGGTGCGGGATTTGCAAGTTTTCGCTGTTAATAATCTGATCGCCATAAAATAATATATCAATATCCAGAACCCGGGCAGCGTTACGCACAGACCGCACCCGTCCGAAACCGGCCTCAATGCGGTGAAGCTGACCTAGCAGCTCTGATGCGGATAGCCCGGTTTCCACCGCCAGAACCGCATTTAAAAAATCTGGCTGATCCGATATTGGCACAGGGGCGGTTTTATACCATCTGGAACGCTGTATCACCGGGGCAATTTGATGGATCCGGTCAATGGCTGCCTCCAGTGCTGACAATAAATTATCATAGCCGTCCGGTACCAGATTACCGCCAATGCCCAAATATGCACGGATAGCTGTCATCAATCGCCCTGTTCTTTCATCATAAGTGACATAAAATGCGCCAGCAGGCCAAACAAGGGCGCAACCGTGGCGCGATGATGCCAGAAGCCCTATTCAGATACTAGACATCTTGTAAAAAAAAGGGCAAAATAAACCTACAACCAATTGATGAAAAAATTTATTTTTTAAACGCTTTTATTTTAACCAGTATTTTTTAAGGTTTTTTTAGAAATGACTTTACCTGAACGTTCTGCTTTATTTATTGACGGCTCTAATTTTCACGCCACCACCAAGCTGTTAAATCTGGATATCGACTATCTGCGCCTGCTGGATTTTTTCAAACAGAAAGAGCGGGTTATTCGCGCCTATTACTACACTGCCCTGCCCGACCCTTCCGAGCAGTCTCACCTTCGCAAACTCATTGATTTTCTTGACTATAATGGCTATACCATCGTCAGCAAACTGACCCGTGAATATGTCAATCAGTTCACCGGCGAGAAGCGCACCAAAGGCAATATGGATATGGAACTGGCGCTCGATATGCTAAAGCTCTCGCCCTATATCGATCATGCCTATCTGTTTTCCGGCGATGGCGATTTCTGCCGCCTGCTGGAAGAGGTACAAGATAGAGGGGTGCGGGTAACTGTTGTATCGTCCATGCGCACCCAGCCCAATATGGTTTCCGATGCCCTGCGGCGCAAGGCGGATCATTTTCTGGAGCTGGATGATATTTTTGCCCAATTTGAACGGGAATAGGCATTGTGGATAGCCCATCTTCCCAGCTTGATTTTGTCGCCCCTGAAAGTTGCCGAAAATGTGCCCGTCTGGCCAACTTTATCGATAGCCATCGCGTGGCTCATCCTGACTGGCATAACGGGCCTGTCCCCTCTTTCGGGCCAATAGAGGCGTCTATCCTGATTTTGGGTCTGGCGCCCGGCCTGCGCGGGGCAAATGCTACTGGCCGTCCCTTTACCGGCGATTTTGCGGGCAAAGTGCTGTATGATGCGCTGACTAAAATCGGGCTGGCATCGGGCAATTATGCTGCCCATGCAAATGACGGGCTTGTTCTGCGCCATGTCAGAATAGCCAATGCGGTCAGATGCGTGCCGCCGCAAAACAAACCTGTGGCAGCGGAAATTGCAATGTGTCGCCCCTATTTATCGCAAGAAATTGCAGCGATGACAGGGCTGAAAGCGATTTTCGTACTGGGGCGTATCGCCCATGAAACAGTGCTGCGCCATTTTGGATTAAAGCTGGCAGCTTATCCTTTTTCCCATGATCAGGCGCTGGAACTGCCAAATGGTCTGAAACTGATAAGCTCTTATCACTGTTCGCGCTATAATGTGCAAACAAATCGTCTAACCACGCAAATGTTTGACAAGGTATGTGCGCGCTTAACAGCCTTTAGCTAGATTTGGTTATCTAGCCACCTTTAAGCAGGCGATTTTTCTGGCGTGACCAGTCGCGATCGCGTTCTGCCTGGCGTTTATCGGCTTTTTTCTTGCCTTTGGCGATACCGATTTGAATTTTCACCATACCGCGATCATTGAAATACAGGGAAAGCGGGACAAGCGTGATCCCCTCGCGCCGAATCATGCCCAGCAATTTATTGCGCTCTTTGCGGCTGACCAGCAATTCGCGCACTCTTTTCGGTTCATGATTATCGCGGGCAGCTGGATAGACAGAAATATTGGCATTAAACAATACCAGCCTGCCTCTATCCTCTCCGGCATAGCTTTCTGCGATGCTTGCCCGTCCATTACGCAGGGATTTTACCTCACTGCCGCGCAAAATCAGGCCAGCTTCCAGCGTATCTTCTATCAGATAATCATGACGCGCCTTGCGATTTTCGGCTATGCGTCCTGTATTGATGGCCATCAGATGCCCTTATGCTTTACAGCTTTAGAGTAAATCGGCTGCTTTCAATGCCGCTTTTACCGCCATTTTGGAGCTTTCGGCAATTTCAACCAGAGGCTGGCGGGTGGTAGACCCTGCGATCCCCAATAGCGAGGCAGCATATTTAACCGGCCCCGGGCTGGCCTCACAGAAAAAGGATGTATGCAGCGGCATCAGCTTTTGATGCAATGCCAGCGCCTTTGCCGGATCATTGCCCTGTATCCAGGCGCGATGCATCTCCGAGCATAAGGCAGGAGCAACATTGCTAACCACGGAAATACAGCCATGCCCGCCGGCTGCCAGATAAGGCAGAGCGGTCGCATCTTCGCCCGAAAGCTGGCAAAAATCATTGCCAATTAAATTTCTCAGCACAGTTGGACGCCCGCAATCCGCTGTTGCATCCTTTACCCCGGCGATATTGGGATGTTTGGCCAGCTCTGCCATCAGCGCATCAGAGACCTGAACAATCGACCGGCCAGGGATATCATAGATTATTAATGGAATGGATATGGCATCTGCCACACTGGTGAAATGGGCTTTCAGCCCTGCCTGGGTCGGCTTGTTATAATAGGGGGATACCACCAGTACGGCATCTGCGCCTACTTGCTCGGCGTGTTGTGCCAGCCTTACCGCCTCTGCGGTACTATTAGAGCCTGCACCGGCAATAATGGGCACCCGTCCATTAGTTACTTTCACGCAAATTTCCACAATCCGGTCATGCTCTTCATGGCTCAGGGTGGGGGATTCGCCTGTTGTGCCAACCGGTACCAGCCCGTGCGTGCCCTCTTCTATCTGCCAGTCGACAAGCGCTTCAAACTTTGCCTCATCCAGTGAGCCATCTTCTTTAAAAGGGGTGATCAATGCCGTATAGGAACCGGAAAAAGGCAGATCAGGATAAAGGCTGGTCATAAAAAGCTCGTCTGTTTCATAAAGGATTTTTGATTTGGGCTGACAAATCAGCCCGCCATAGTTTTTTGAAAATAGCAAATTTCCGGCGGAAAACAAGATTTGCGTTGAAGCAAACCCCATTTTGTTGTCAAAAAGAAAGCAGGGGTGAATCCCGCATCACATAAAAAACAGGTTTCCAATGATTACAGCAGATGATATTCGCCAGGCCGAAAACCGCATCCGCGGGGAAGTTCGCATAACCCCGTTGCTTAGCTCGGACAGGCTGAACCGCCAATTGCCCTTTGATCTGCATATAAAGGCAGATTGCCTGCAGCGAACAGGTTCGTTCAAATTTCGCGGGGCGTGTAATGCGGTATTTTCGCTTGCCAGCCCCGGCCAGCCTGTCATCGCTTTTTCCAGCGGCAATCATGCACAGGCTGTTGCATTGGCAGCCGCGCTATCCGGGCGCGAGGCAACCATCATTATGCCAGAAGATGCCCCGCAAGCCAAAATTGACGGTACACGCAGCTATGGCGCCGAGGTGGTATTATATAATCGCTATAGCGAAAACCGCGAGGAAATAGGCGAAAAACTGGCAAAAGATAAGGGCGCAGAGCTAATCCGCCCCTATGATGATGTACGTGTGATAGCCGGGCAAGGCACAGCCGGGCTGGAAATTGCAGAACAGGCTCGCCATGCCGACTTTATACCCGACAGCTTTATTTGCTGTTGCGGTGGCGGCGGGTTGATGGCGGGCAGTGCAACCGCGCTGGCAGATGCGTTTTCCGGCATCCATCTTTATACAGCAGAGCCAGCTGATTTTAATGATACTGAACGCTCGCTTGCCAGTGGCAATTATGAAGAAAATGACCCGAAAGCCCGCTCGATTTGTGATGCAATTGTTACCCCGACACCGGGCAGGATAACCTTCCCTATCAATCAAAAGCTGGCCAGAGCAGGACTAAGCGTTACAGATGATGAGGCCTTGCAGGCTATGCGCATTGGCTGGGATTATTTCAAACTAACGATAGAGCCAGGCGGCGCGGTCGCGCTGGCAGCCGCGCTATCCGAGGCGTTTGCGACCCATTTCAATGACACCCAAACCGGCAAAAAGACAGATCAGCGCCGCCAGATTGTTGTGATGGCCTCTGGCGGCAATTGCGACAAGGAGATGTTTTTGCGCGCCCTTGACAGCCAGCCAAAATATTAAGCCAGCTAGCTGCGCATTCGGCTGGCATTACTGTCAAACAGGGGCTGTTCTTGCATCCTGGCTTCCAGCATTTCGGCAAATAGCTCGACATGCCAGCCTTCTTCTTCATCAGCCAGTTCAGCCTTGACATATCCCATCGCTACCGAAACGCCGGAGGCATGGGCAAAACCGCCTGAGGTGACAAAGCCGGCTACCTCGCCCTTATGAAAAAGCGGCTCATCGCCTATAACATCGGCATTTTTTGCTTCTATTATAAAGCTGCGCAAGCGATAGGCACCTGCATTTTCTGCCCGGGCTTTATCGGCTTCTGCCTTGCCGATAAAATCGGCTGTCTTGTCAAAGGCACAAAAGCTGTCCAGACCGGTTTCATGGGGGTAATAAACCGGCCGGAATTCGCGCCCCCAGCTGCCAAAATTCTTTTCCAGACGCAAGGCATTCAACGCGCGGCTGCCAAACAGGCGGATATCAAATTCATCCCCTGCTGCCAGGATATCTTCAAATAATCGGCGCTGATATTCCGGGCGCACCCAAATCTCGTAGCCCAGGTCGCCTGTATAGCTGACCCGCCCGACCAATGCAGGCACCATACCCAGATCCATTGCCGCAATAGACATAAAACCAAATTCCTTATGGCTGACATCCTTGCGGGTTAATTTTTGCAGAACCGCCCGGGCATTCGGCCCTGCAATACTCAGGCCGGTCAGCCCCAGCCCTTCGGGATAGATATCCACCGAGCCATCCTCTGGCAAATTCTGTGTAAACCAGCGCATATGATAGCTTTCAGCAATACCCGAGCCGACAATAAAAAAGCTGTCTTCATCCAGACGTGCAAGCGAGAAATCGCCAATAACGCGCCCATCTTCTTTGAGCATGGGGGCTAGTGTCATTCGGCCAATAGCTGGCAATTTACAGGCCAGCAAGCCATCCAGCCACTGTGCAGCGCCCGGCCCTTCAATGCTATATTTGGCAAAATTGGAAATTTCGGTCAGCCCGACAGATGCGCGCACCGCCTTTGCTTCTGCCCCGACATGGTCAAAATCGGTTGAACGCCGCCAGGAAAACTCATCTGCCACCCCTTCAGGGGCATACCATAACGGAACTTCCAGACCAAAGCTGGCGCCAAATTGTGCGCCCTTGTCCTTGAGCAGATCATAAATAGGCGTGGTCAAAAGCGGGCGGGCAGCCTGTAATTCCTCATTCGGATAGCGAATGGAAAAACGGCGGGAATAATTCTCGCGTACCCGTGCATTGGTAAAGGCCATATTTGCATAATCGCCAAACCGGCTGACATCCATTGCCCAAACATCAAAGCCCGGATCGCCATTAACAATCCAGTTAGACAAGGCCAGCCCGACCCCGCCCCCTTGCGAAAAGCCCGCCATAACCGCACAGGCAGACCAGTAATTGGTCATGCCCTCGATGGGGCCAACAAGCGGATTGCCATCCGGGGCAAAGGTAAAAGGCCCGTTAATAATTTTGCGGATACCGGCATTTTCAAAAGCTGGAAAATGGCGGAAACCCACTTCCAGAGAAGGGGCAATACGGTCAATATCCGGCTCTAGCAATTCATGGCCAAATGACCAGGGCGTTTCATATTCAGACCAGGGGCTGCAGGCTTTCTCATAAGTGCCCATTAACATCCCGCCCCGTTCCTGGCGCAGATACAGCTCGCCATCAAAATCAACCGCGTGCAGCATTTCAATGCCTTCCTTTTCATTGAAATCGGCTACTTCCGGCATATCTTCGGTCAGCAAATACATATGCTCCATCGCAAGTACAGGCAGCTCCAGCCCTACCATACGGCCAATTTCACGCGCCCATAAACCGCCAGCATTGACAATATGTTCGGCGCGAATATCGCCTTTATTGGTGGTGATATGCCAGGTACCATCCGGGCTTTGGGACAGGCTCTCTACCTTTGTCTGGGTTTCCACAACAGCCCCGTTTTTACGCGCAGCCCTGGCATAGGCATGGGTTACGCCATAGGGATCGCAATGCCCTTCAATCGGGTCATAAAGCGCGCCAACAAATTGAGACGGGTCTAAAAGCGGCATTAATTCGGCTGCCCGTTCCGGGGTGATAATCTCCAGCTCGTCCATGCCCAGATATTTGCCCTTTGCATAGACCCCCTTTAGCCAGTCAAAACGTTCCTGTGTGGCGGCCAGCATCACCCCGCCTGTCATATGCAGGCCGATATCCTGCCCCGAAAGCTCTTCAATTTCCTTATAAAGGCTGATGGTATATTGTTGCAGCTTGGCAACATTGGGATCGCCATTGATGGTATGCATCCCGCCTGCAGCGTGCCAGGTAGAGCCAGAGGTCAGATCCGAGCGTTCCAGCAGCATCACATCTGTCCAGCCATGTTTGGTCAGGTGATATAAAACAGACGCGCCAACAACGCCGCCCCCGATAACAACAACTCTGGCCTGATCCTGCATAATAACTTTCCTCTTTTTTTAAATGGTAATTGGGGGGTTAAAAATCAGTCGGTGCGCCGCCCTCTTCAACACGGCGGGCAACAAAGGCTTCCAGCTCTTCTTTAATCGCCGGGTCAATGGCGGGCGGCTGATGTTCTTCCAAAATGCGCTTATAGGCGGTAAAGGCGCGCTCATGCGTCCAGACCGCACCGGCTTCCTGCCAGCTTTCATAGCTAGACCAATCTGATAAAAATGGACTATAATATGCTGTTTTATATAGTTTTTTAGTGTGTTCGCAACCAAAGAAATGACCATCTGGTCCTACCTCTCTTATCGCTTCCACCCCCAGGGCATCGGGGCTGAATTCCAGAGGCTTCTGGGTATAGATAACCTGTTGCAACATTTCGCAATCCATCACAAATTTTTCCGGGCTGGCCGACAATCCGCCTTCCAGCCAGCCAGCTGCATGATAGATTAAATTGGAATGACCGGAAAGCGCCCCTTGCAGGGAAAAGGCAGATTCCCAGATAGATTGGCCATCCGGTACATTGGCCGCATTGGCATTAGAGGTGCGAAGCGGTACGTTATAAAACCGTGCCATCTGTCCCGATATTTGCATCGCGCGGATGTATTCCGGCGTGCCAAAGGCAGGTGCGCCTGATTTCATATCCACATTGCTGGTAAAGGCGCCATAAACCACAGGCGTGCCCTTATTGATAAATTGCAACAGGGCGATGGCTGCCAGCGCTTCGGCATTTTGCTGAACCACCGCGCCAACAATGGTCACAGGAGCCATCGCCCCGGACAGGGTAAAGGGGGTGATGACCACAGGCTGGTTACGCCTGGCCAGCCGCATCGCCCCGTCCAGCATCGGATAATCATGTTTCAGGGGCGAGGAGGAATTGATATTGGTAAACATATGCGGGCTTGCGTCAAATTCTGCGTGGCTGAGGCCAGCGGCAATGCGCGTCATCTCCATCACATCCTCGATACGCTCCTTGCCCAGTGAATAGCCATGAATAACCTTGTCGCTATAGACCAGCATATCCAGCGTGGCATAAAGATGGCGCACAGAAGCATGAAGATCCATCGGCTCAACCGGATAGCCAGCAATTGCATGAATACAGTTAAAGGCCTGGGACAGATGCAGAAAATTGCAAAAATCTGCTCTTGTGCCCATACGCCTGCCGGTTTCACTATCCAGAATATTGGGCGGCGAGGATACTTGCCCGAAATGGAAATAGCCGTCCCCTATAATAATTTGCCTGTCGGGATTGCGCGGCGTGACCGTAAAGCTGGACGGGGCATGGCCTATCATTTCCATCACCCAATGCCTGTCCATTTTGACATTCATGTCCGAGCGGTCGATATCACAGCCTGCTTTTTGAAGATAATCAAGGGCGGTTTCATTCAGAAAACGGATACCGATTTGTTCCAGAACATCCAGGCTGGCTTCATGTATTGCCTCGATTTGATCGGCTGAAAGCGGTTCAGTGGCTTTGTCAATATAGCGCGGATTCTGCCAGGCTAATTGCCCGTCCAGCAATTTGCGTGGCCCATCTGTTTGAGCCCCTGCCTTGCGCGCGCCACGTCTTGCCATATATCCCCCATTGCATCAGGAAACACCATCCCTGCCCTAATAAAAGGTTATGGGGACTGGCCTGTCTGAATATCTTTTACAGGACACCTACTTGCCCATCACCGTCACTTTTTGCCTATCGCTGTTCAACCCCTGTCGTCAATAGTAATAAATGCCAAAAAAAACTATCCGGCTTGCCCGAACCGGCACTGCAGCGCTTCTATAAAACATTATCGGATTTTTTCAGCTTTTTAGCTATCTATCGCTTGCAGTGGCCGGAATTTATGCCATTTCATTTATGAAAAAGAAAGTGAAAGTGATGAAGAAGCCTTTAACCAAATGTGTCTGGATACGCCATGCCCCTTCCTGGCGGCCAGAGGGGTATGTACCTGCCCATGACCCGGATATTGTCCCGGATTCGGCCAGTGCTACCGCTCTGGCAAAAAGCCTGCCTGAAAATGCCCATTGGCAAATAAGCCCGCTAAAACGCTGCCAGCAGACAGCCGCACAAATTGAAAAAGCCATGATTGAATTGGGGCGGCCGGTTGCGGTGCAAAAAACCCTGACCCATGAAATTATCGAACAGGATTTGGGCGATTGGGCAGGGGCAAAACTGGATGATGTCTGGGCTGAATTAGAAAGCGCGCCCCGTCATAATTTTTCTTTCCAGACGGCCGATTTGATCCCCCCAAATGGCGAGAGCTTTGCCCAGCAATATCAGCGTATAGCTGATTTTATGACAGATTTTTCTGCGCGGATATCGCAGGGAGAAGACAGCCGTCCGCATATCTTTTTCGCCCATGCCCATACGATAAGAGCGGTGATTGCCTATTGCACGGGTCTGCCTCTGGACACGGCATTATCGATACAAATCGCCAATTACAGCCAAACCATCTTTCATTTTCTGCCCCATCAATATGCCCATCATGCCGGCGGGCAATGGCAGGTTGAAGCCATTAACCTGCCAGCAACCGCTTCCAGATAGGGTTTTGGTGCCTCTAGGCGCTGGCCGCCTCTTGCAATTCGCGTGTACCGCGCGGGTCGACCCAGCCAATCGTGCCATCTTTGCGTAAATGCACCATATTCAGCCCCATATGCCCGGAATTACGGAACAGCAAACAGCTATCACCGCTTAACTCCAGACGCATCACGGCCTGCTCGACACTCAGGCTTTCCACCTCATAGGACAGCTCTGCAATGATAGGCAGGCTTTCTTCTGCTCCCTCATCTGATGCGCTATTATCCTGTGCGTCCAGCTCTTCGTCGCCGCGCATATTATCCTGATGGGCGATGGTCGCATAAACCGACATGGGTGCGGCGATAATTTCATCAGCTGTTTCGGCCTGCTGGCGGTGATTTTTCAGCCGTCTTTTATGGCGTCTGAGGCGTTTTTCGGCATGCTGGCCTGCATCTTCCAGTGCGGCATGGGCATCTCTTGCAAAACCGCTTGCCTCCAGCTCTATGCGCCGGGTTAAATTCATTCGGATGCGGACGTGAAATCCGCCATCTGTCTTTTCCAGAGTAATATTGGCACTGACAGCGGGCGTGAAATATTTTTCGACAATATGTTCTATCAGCTCTCGGCTATGTTCCTGAAACGCTGTGCCTGTATCCATATTTTGTCCGGAAACATTAATGATCATCTTGTATCACTCCTCTGTCTGACATCGATATCTGTCAGATGACAAGGTCATACAACATATTCTTAGCAGCACTGGCTAAAGACCTGCTGGCCGAAAGCTGGCCGAAAGAAGATGGCCTGTCCCACTGCCATCTGATCACCTTTTACTGTGACAGTGTTTTAGCTGGCGTGCAAGCCCTGTCAAAAGGATAGGCCATCTGGCTATGAATAAATCTTCAGGATTGCTCTCTCTGACATCGAAAGCCGATAGACAGGCGGCCATCTGTGACATTATCCACCGCGTGCAGAGGCCTGTTTTTCGGGTCTGAAAGATGGGCAAGGCCGGGAGCCGGTAATATCACCAGACGGCCAGGGTCATCATGGATAATCTGTCTATTGCTTCCCTGCCTGTCAGAACAGCAATATAATTGTGATGCCCCTTCAAGAGTGATGATAAAGACAAGGTTTCTGTAACTCAGCGCGTCTTTATGAACCCCAATACCAGCGGAATTTTCACGATAGCGTTGCACCGCAAAATCATTGAGGGTAAAGGGCATTTCAAACAGGGTCGGCTGGCGCTTTGCCAGATCGTTGACCAGCCCTTCTAGCCCCTTTGCCAATTGTGCAAAAACGCCCTTGATCGGCGCAGGAAAACAAATATCAAAATCCTGATGAACATTCTTGCCAACCATTGCGCGTGCCTTACGAAACGGTAATGCAAGGGCGGCCGCGCGCAAGGCGCTAATTTCGGCATCTGTAAAAAATTCCGGATGGGCAAAGGGATAACGGGCAAGCTGGTCAATGGCCGAATCAAAGATTGTCTGACGATCGGCAAAGGAAAATAACACAGCCCTATTCATCCAGGCGCTCCTGGCAAGACACACCTTCTATAGCCATCGCCTCGTGATAGGGCAGAAATTCAACAGGCGTTTTGCATTTTGCACAGACCAGCCCGGCACTACGGCGATGACGTTCACTGGCAAAACACCCCTTTGGACAACGCATCATCCATCTGGCTTTGGAAAAGCTCAGCGTATGGCATCTGGCCGCCGTACAGCCAATCTCTCGTGCTTTTTGCCGCCAGACAACATCATGGCCATGTCCTGGCCCGACCAGCGCATGGGCAATCTCGTGCAATAGCGTATCCTTGATATGGCTGGCTTCGGCATAGCGGGCATAATGGCGCGATAGTGATATCACCTTGCGGTTATAATCACATAAACCTGCACGCCTGCGGGCATGATCAAATCGGATTTGCCAGCCTGACAGCCCGTGCATTTCCATCAATTCATAACCCTGATTAAGCACCGCCTGTAATGGCCGTTCTTCTGTTTTGACCGGTTTTTCACCTCCGCGGGCGGTTTTGCGTTTCGGGACAGGTGTTTTGCGGCCGGAAAATACAGAAAACAGCATTAGCCCTTCGCTTTCATCATTCAGCTATTTTCAGACTATTTTCAGGCCATGTCAGGGGTTTGGCAATCTGCACCCCGAACTGGCAGGCGATGTCAAACAGCCCATGTGCCAGAGATTCAGCAAAGCTGGAAGGCAGAAATAGCAGATAGCTCTCTGCCCCCATTTTCAGGATATGCACCCCAACATGATGCATGGATGTTGCCATAAATCGCCCATCTGGACAGGATAAATCTATGGCTGACTGGCGATTGATCAACTGGCCGGATTGCGCCCCGGACAGATGCAGGCAGATTTTTGAGGCCGATAAATCAAGCGGATAATATTTTTTCATACTGGCAGGCAGATTTGCTCCCAATGGCTGTTCGGAAACCAGCCAAATTTTTCCTATCTCGGCTCGCAGACATAACAGCCCGTCTGTCTGGCTAGAGCCAGAAATATCCGGCAAGGCTAGCAAGCCAAATTGCCGCTTTACCATAGTTTTTGCCGCTATTTCCTGATCCGGGAAAAAGGCCAGCTGCAACAGGGAAGAATCCCTGTATTCGGTGATTTTCACCCCTGCCCGGCTGCCGGATTTGCCATGCCGCCCTACCGGAAGATGCGCGCCAAACGGCGTCTGTTTTTTCAGGCTATCACCCATGCTGGCGCCCTCCTTGCGGGTCAAACATATGCGGGCTGACGATCTCTGCCTCAATAAAATTATCGCGTACCGGATCAGCTATCATAACAATTTTGTTTTGCCATGCCTCTGCTCCGCCAGAAATAAAGCCCAGCCCTATCCAGTGGCCAAGTGCAGGGGAATGGGTAACCGCAGTGACCCAGCCTTCCCCAAAGCCGAACACTTCATCCGGATGGCATAAAATCGCCCCGGCAGAAAAACGTCCGGTTTTATCTTTTGGAAAAATCCCGACCAATTGCGGCCTGTTTTCAGCATTCAAATGCGGGCGCTGGCGCAATACAGAGCCGATAAAGGGCTTTGTTTTAGAAACCATCTTGCCAAATCCGGCATCTTCGAGTGTGACCCTTCCATCCAGCTCTGCTGCGGTGACGTGGCCTTTTTCGATTCGCAACGCCCCTAGTGCTTCCATGCCATATAAACAGCCCCCCGCCTCTTTGATATGGGCGGCCAGAGACGACCAGAGCGCCGCCCCCCTGTCCGAGGGTACATAAATCTCAAACGCGCGCTCGCCTGAAAAGGAAATCCGCGCGATCCGGCAGATTATTTCGCGCCCATCCATATCAAAGGTAATCTCGCGCACCCCCATAAAAGGAAAGGCCGCATCTGACCAGTCTTCGGATGGAAATTGAGCGGACAATATCTCGCGCGCATAAGGGCCAGCAACAGCCATACCTGCCCATTGATCCGTGACCGAGCTGATATGCACCTTTAAATCTGTCCAGCGGCGTTGCAGCAATTCTTCCAAAAACTGCATGACCGGGGCGGCTTGTGCTGTGGTAGTGGTCATAAAATAATCATCTTCGGCCAGCCGCCAGGTTGTGCCATCGTCCAGCACCATCCCGTCATCGCGCAGCATGATCCCGTATCTGGCCTTGCCAATAGCCAGCCTGGCAAATGGATTAACATAAATCCGGTTTAAAAATTCGGTGGCATCCGGGCCCTGAACCGCGATTTTCCCTAATGTAGAAACATCGACCATCGCCACATTCTGGCGCGTGGTGGCGGCCTCTCTTATATAGGCATCATCGATTGTCTCGCCCTGTTCCGGATAATACCAGGCACGCTTCCACGCCCCGGCATCGGTCATCACCGCCCCGGCGGCCAAATGCTGGTAATGCATGGGGGTGCGGCGAACAGGCCGCCAGTCTGCCCCGCGTTCACGTGCCGCCAGCGCGCCAATAGATACAGGGGTAAAGGGCGGTCTAAAGGTTGTAACGCCGCTGCTGCCAACCGCCAGCCCTTGTGCCTGTGCCATCACTGCCAGACCTAATATATTGCCCATACGCCCCTGATCGGTCGCCATGCCAAGCGTAGTATAGCGTTTCATATGCTCAACAGACACAAAGCCCTCGCGGTGTGCCTGGCGGATATCCTCGCTGGTCACATCATGTTGCGGGTCGATAAAGGATTTCAATTTGCGCCCGTCTATCTGTATCTCGAATAAGGGGCGCATACCGCCCGGAATGCCGCGCCGAATCTGTTTTTTCAGCTTTTTGCCCGTCATTTTGGCACATAATTGCCGGGCATGATCGATACAGGCAGATGCCTCGAACACGCCATCTGCTGCACCGATGACATGAATATTTTCCGATGTCTGGCCAGTTACAAAAGCCTGGATAGAGGCCTCCCAGCGCGGCTTTATCCCGCGATGAGAGGGTAAATGAATAACAGGCGAATAGCCGCCGGACATACCCACCACCTCGCAGCCTATAAAGCTAGTCACCTTATCCACCACGCCCTTTTCATCTATATCTGCAACTTCTATGCCGGCAACCGCGCTACTGCCCGCAACATTTACTGGCACCTTGCCGTTCAGAACGGTAATGCCAGCCGCAATCGCCGCCTGATATTGCCTGCTTTTGCGGTTTCTGGCATCGATGAGGGTAATTTCCATGCCCAGCCCGGCCAGAATAATCGCATCCTCATAGGTGCCATCATGACAGGTGGCCAGCACCGCAGAGCCCCCTGCCATCACCCCGTATCGACAGGCATAGCTGCGCAGCGCCCCTGCCAGCATCACGCCGGGTCTGTCATTATTGCCAAAAGCAAGACCGCGCTCGCTCGCCCCGGTGGCCAGAACTACGTGCCGGGGGTGCAAAATATGGGTAATCTCGCGCGGGCAATGCGGATCGGGGTCGGTAATATGGTCTGTCAGGCGCTCTATCACCCCGGTGACCAGCCCGTCATAAAGGCCAAAGGCGGTAGAGCGGAGCATTAATTGCCCCCCGGCTGCCTTTAGCCGCCGGATCAGCTTATCGCGCAAGGCTAAATCCTCTGGCCTGCCACTGGATAGATAGCTGCCCCCTGCGTCAAAATCCTGTTCGACCAGAATGACCTTGCGCCCCTGTTCAGCCAATTCTGCTGCGGCGTGCAGGCCAGATGGCCCTGCCCCTACCACCAGCACATCGCAAAAGCCGTAAGCGATATCATAGCTATCGGGATCAGGCGCGCGCGAGGCGGTGCCGAGACCGGCTGCCTTGCGGATAAAATGTTCGCAAAACATCCAGAAAGAGGTGCTGCGCATCGGCCCCATAAAGGTTTTATAATAAAAACCGGCGCTTAAAAAAGGGGCAAACAGGCTGTTTATTGCGCCAATATCAAAGCGGATGCCCGGATAGGCATTTTGGGCATAGACCTGCATATCTGGGCGCAATTCTGCCATTGTGCCTTTAACATTGGCGATACGTTTTGCCCCGTCATTAACATTAAATAGCGCACCTCCCTCTTCTGGCCCGGCCGACATCACTCCGCGCAAACGATGATATTTAAAACTTCTGCCAACTTGCCGGACATTACCGGCTAACAGGGCAGAGGCAATACTATCGCCCTCAAACCCGCTTAATTTGCGCCCGTTAAAGCTGAAAGCGACCGGTTTATCGCGGTTAATCAGCCCGCCTTTTTCAAGCCGATATCCGCCCATTATTTCGCCCTCGCCCCTGCCGGTTTCCTGGCCAATTGGCGGACAGGCTTGTCTTTGGATGCCAGCATTTTTCTATATTCCGGATGAGCTGGCACAACAGAGGTGATTTTATGGGTAAGTGTATCGCGCTTTACCCGAAGAACCATCCGGCAGCCTTGTGTATGATGCCAGTCTTCAATATGCGCCCCGCGCGGATTTTCACGTAAAAACACCGCCTCATACCAGGCATTTTTATCGGTATTGGCAAGGGCGGGCATCTTCACACTCCCATCTTCGAGATAGGTAAACTCATCATGGTTGCGCAGCCCGCAAAATGGACAATCAATTCTCAGCATGGAACAACCTTTTCTGAAATTGCCCGGGACGAAACTTTTGGGGATGAAATTTTTAGGGATAAAATTTTTGGGGATGAAATGCTCATGGAACAGAAAATGCTTTCTTTATGGAATTTGGGCATCAATGGGATTTGGGAAATGGGCCATGCCCGCTTTCATCGATTTGTCGGCCATATTTGAACCTGTCCAATGTCAACAGGCTGTTAATTTCATGCGGGCGGTCATGGGCAATAGTATGGGCAAAACACCAGCCAGAGCCGGGAATAGCCTTAAAGCCGCCATAACACCAGCCAGCATTCAGATAAAGCCCGTCAATATCTGTTTTGGTAATAAAGGGCGACCCATCCATAGACATATCCATAATGCCGGCCCATTGCCGCAAAACCTTTACCCGCCCCAATGCCGGCATCACATTCATCGCACATCCTGCCACATTATTATAAATTGGCAGATTGCCGCGCTGGGCATAGGAATTATGGCCGTCCAAATCCCCGCCGAATACCATTCCGCCCTTGTCAGACTGGCTGATATAAAAATGGCCATGATAGGCAGAATATACCACAACAGTATCCAAAAAGGGCTTGATAGGCTCGGATACAAAGGCTTGCAATTTATGGCTTTCAATTGGCAATTTGCCCAGCCCGGCCATTTTTGCCAAAAGCGAGGTTGATCCGGCAACTGCCATCCCTGTTTTTTCTGCCCGTATTTCGCCGCGACTGGTTTCCACCCCGACAATTTGTCCTGCCTGATGGATAAAGCCGGTTACCTCGCAATTCTGGATAATATCCACCCCCAGGGCGGAAGCAGCTCTGGCATAGCCCCAATTAACCGCATCATGCCGGGCGGTGCCGGCGCGCGCCTGAAAAAAGCCGCCCATAATAGGAAAACGCGCATCATCTGAATAATTGAGATGCGGTACCATCTTTTCGACCTGCGCGCGGGTCAGAAACTCGCCATCAATGCCATTAAGACGCATGGTATTATAGCGGCGGGCCAGACCATCACGCTGAGCGGGGGTGAAAAATAAATTCAAATGGCCGCGCTGGCTGAACATCACATTATAATTCAGCTCTTGCGACAGCCCTTCCCATAATTTCAGGGAATGTTCATAAAAAGCAGTATTGCCCTCAATAGAATAATTAGAGCGAACAATGGTGGTATTGCGCCCGGAATTACCGCCGCCTATCCAGCCCTTTTCCAGCACAGCCACATTGGTAATGCCGTGAATGCTGGCCAGATAATAGGCGGTTGCCAGCCCATGCCCGCCCCCGCCTATGATAATCACATCATAAGCCGGCTTGGGCGATGCATCGCGCCAGGCAGGCTGCCAGCCTGTATTACCAGTCAGACCCTGTTTTAAAATCTGTAAGGCAGAATAGCGTTTCACGCGCGCTTTCCCATCCATCGCCATCTATTACTTGCAAGCCTTTATGACAGCCTGATGAACCTTGCCTGATCCTGGGCTGCACAAAAATATTGTTCCTTTGAATATCGACAGAAACTGTTCCAAAGATCAACCGGCAAGAGGGCAAAAAATATCGCTTTTTTACAGGCTGGACAGAGGCAGAATTTTTTCAGGCTTCATGGCGGGCAAGCCAGCTGACAACAAAGCCTGCCGGATAGAGCCATGCAAGGCCAGCGGCCAGATAAAAAAGACTATCCAGTAGCCAGTGCAGGCCGGTCACATAATCTGCCAGAAACATACAAAAAACCGCATAAAGGGCGATGACTGGCACAGCCGCGATAGCGACCAGCAAATGTCGCCAACGTTTCATCTGATATCCCTCCTGCGCCTATCCTTGAATTACAGGGAAGTATATACCAGCCTGAGCCCCAATATGATCAGAAAAAAATGAGCGATATGATAAAAAATCCGGTCATTTATGCGCCGTACCAGCCATTTGCCAAAAATCACCCCCACAGGAATAATCGGCAATAGCAAGGCACTGGTCACCAGAGAGCCAGTGGTAAATAATTCCAAATCCAGAAAAAAGGGCAATTTTGCCAGATTTATCAGCAGAAAATACCAGGCCAGCGTGCCAACAAAGAAAAAGCGATGAATGGCCATTGGCAACATATAGACCTGTACCGGAATACCGCCTGTCAGGGAAATAAAGCTAGAAAAACCGGACAGGGTACACCAAATTGCTGCCCGTTCACGAAACCGGTTGCGCATGGCTTTTTTAATATGGGCAGCAGCTTTGCCAATCGATGGTTTATAGACCCGGTACCAGTAGCGCACCCCCATAAACAGCGCCAGACCGCCAATACAGGCTTTTAGGGTCTGATCATCAATATAGCTGATGACCATCCAGCCAAAAATCTGGCCGATTACGCCCATCACAACCATCCAGCCTAGCAATTTTTTCACGCTATAGCCGCGCCAGATATAAACCGTCCAGAAATCGGTCGCCAAAAACAGGGGCAACAGCACAGCAAGGGCTGTTTTGGCTGGCAACACAGTCAGCATTAACGGCGCAGCCAATGCCCCCATCGCCCCGCCGAAACCTGATTTGGAAACCGCCACAGAAAAAACAGATAGTCCGGCGACAAACCAGAAAATAGCCATATTATCTGTTTGAATAGATAGAGCCGAGAGAGCCGCTGATATAAATCCATCCATAAAAGTTTTCTACCCTTACATCACATTCCTAAAAAACATTTCTTTTAAAACAGCCTTGCAGAAGTGTTTTAACAAGGCCGGGCGAGAATTCAGGGCTTGCGCACCCCGTCCGAATCAAAATCCCTGGATAAAAATTGTTCCAGCTCATTTTCATACCAGTGGCGGAAATCCCATCTCTCTGCCGCGCGCAGATGCGCAGAAGCCTGATAAATCTGCACCGGACAGGGCTGGCCAGATATTTCTGCCAGAACATGAATACGCTGATAATCCTCCCCTTCAAATCTATCAAGCCTGTCCAAATCGCCACTGTCAATGGCTGTCATGACAAGCCCCTCGACAATATCATCAGAGGCGCTGGCAACAATCATCGGATAAAACGCCCCGGAAACGCGTCGCACCTGAAATCCCTGTAACCGGGCAGGCAATAACCGCGCATCCGGCACGTCATATCCCAGAACTTTTTTTCTGATTTCTGCTGCCCGCAAGGTGCCATAAAAGAAAAGGTCTGTTGAAGGTTTCAAAGGGTCTGGCATGAAAATAAATCCTTATGGTCGAGGTAAATTCTATTTATCCTGCGATTTAAATTGACGGCCTGTTTTTAAAACGCCCTCTCCCAGCTTATCCTGCAACTGGTCGATGGCGGCTTCCAGCCTGTTCTTTTTCTGTCTTTTTTCATCCACCAGATCCAGCAGGCTGGCCGGGGTAATATCTGTTTGGCGTGCATCCAGCGCGTCCAGATCCACCCCCACCCCCAGCAATCGATAGGACTGCCCCTTTCCTGTTTCCGGCTTCAGCAGCTCATTTACAGCAGCGAAAATATCATGCTGCATCTGGGTAGCAGCAGACAGGCTGCGTGACCGGGTAATCAGCCGGTGATTGGCAAATTTCAGTTTTAGCACAACCCGTATCGCGGCGCGATTTTGGGTTTTCAGCTGGCGCGATACCTTTGCCGATAATGTTTCGGCCAACGCTGCCAGAGCGGCATAATCAGACAGATTTTCACTAAATGTGGTTTCAGAGGAAATGGATTTTGCCCGGCTATGCGGTACAACCGGGCGCGGGTCAATACCGCGGGCCAGATTAACCAGCCGGCCGGCATCCGATCCCAGCAAGGCACGTTGCCGCCCTTCTGGCAAGCTGGCAATATCGCCGCAGCTTTGAATGCCGGCTGCCTGTAATTTGGCCATTTGCGATTTTCCCAGCCCGAATAGCAGGCTGGCTGGACGCGGGGCAAGCCATTCTTGCGCCTCGCCCGCCCCGATAACATAATAGCCATCCGGCTTATCCTGATCAGAGGCAATTTTTGCCATAGATTTATTCGCCGCCAGCCCGATGGATACGCTCAGCCCTATTTCCTGTTTTATCCGAACAGCCAGGCGGGCAAGTGCCAATGCTGGCGAGGCATTATGCAGCTTTTGTGTGCCGGATAAATCCAGAAAGGCCTCATCAATGGAAAGTGGCTGAACAAGCGGGGTCAGGCTTTGCATCATCTGGCGAATCTGGCGACCTATTTTCTGGTAATGTGCCATTCTGGGCTTGATTACAACCAAAGAAGGACAGGCACGCTTTGCCTGCCAGCTGGGCATGGCAGAGCGAACACCATAGCGCCGTGCAACATAACAGGCCGCCGCTACCACGCCGCGCTCGCCCCCGCCCACGATAACCGGCTTGTCCGCCAATTCAGGATTATCCCGCTTTTCCACCGAACAGTAAAAAGCATCGCAATCTATATGCGCTATCGACAGGCTGAACAGCTCATCATGCACTACCAATGATGCGTCCCCGCATTCCGGACAGGCTTCTGGCCGCGCCTCTGCCCCGATATAACCCGATGCCAGACAGGAACGGCAAATAAATGGATAGCTGGCATAGGCAGGTTTGGACATGGGCAAAAAGCGTTTCCTATCGCAAGTCTGGGCTGTTTTATTCTATGGCTGAGGGCGATTGAAAAAAAGAAAAATCGGTAAAAAGACAAAACCGAACAGGCCAAAATACATAGCCCGAAATGCCAATGATCATTTTATTTCAAATTTTGGTAATTTTTTGAAAAAAAGCCTGTGGAAAATCATAAAAAACATTAGAAAATTATAGATAAAAAAAATTGTAAAATATTTAAAAACAACACTTTACATTTTGATTAGGTCAGCATATATGACATATACAACAAGCGCTCGAATAATAAAAAAAACAAGAGAAGCGCGGTACGGGTGGAATGTATTGTCCTGTTGGATAAAAACCTCAACATTCAAACATTCTTATGAAAAGGAACTCAGCTATGGCTAAAACAAAGAAAGCTATAAACGACAACACCCCAACCATCTTTGGCCGCTTTCGCAAGTGGATCGAAATTTCCGGTGGCGTAAGCGCCCTGAACCGTCTGGATGACCGGACATTGGCAGATATCGGCCTGACACGCGGCGAAATCGCAGATTATGTTCGCGACTGGTCAAACAACAAGAATGACGCTGCCTAAAGCATCATAAAGCGCAGAGGGTTCCTCCCTCCCTATAATACACTCTGCGCCATGCAAGGGTTTGCTAATGATAAAGCCTCTTTCCACCCGGAAGGAGGCTTTGTTTTTACCTCCCTTTACCAAAGCGATATGACAAAGCCTGCCAAAATAACATCTTGTTAAAATAAAATATGTATTATCAAAAATAATACTTGCATTTATTTATCTGCGTATAAGCTATAACAGAACCGGAAAGCCTTTATTTTACCGCCCGGGTTTATCGGTAATATCCTATCCTGTCTGGCATTTTGGAAAGTATTTTTATGGTCAAAACCTCTGTGATACGGCGTCATCAGCTATCTGCCAGCAGATGCGTTATGATTTTCAGCCTCCTCTTTTTTGGCGCTGCTTCGATAAATCTGGCCCATGCCCAGTCTTTTGGACGCGCGGCAACAGTTGAAACACAAACCGCCACCCAGCAACAGGTTGCCCCGCAAACCCCTATTCAGGGGCGGGTAAAAACAGGCCTGATGGAAATTATTACCGCCCCGGCTGACGGCAGGGTTCGGCTGACAGATTTACGTATTGGCGATCAAATAGCCAAAGATCAGAAACTGGCAGAACAGGATAGCAGCGCCTTGCAAAACAAGCACCGCCTCTTGCAACTGCAAATCCGGGAAACAGAAACCCGTATAGGCCAGCTGGCAAGCGATATCGAATTTGAAGATCAGCTTCGCGAGGTCGCCCGTGAAAAGCTGGACTTGCTGGCGGCCAAGCTGGAAAGAGCTGAAAAACTGCGCCGTAGCCAGACCATTTCCCCGGAAGCCTATGATACCACCAAATCTGCCTATCTGGCAGCCAGAGAGCAGCTTTTGGTGCGGAACCGCACCCATGCCCAGCTAACCGCACAGCACGAGACGGCCAGGCTGAGTGCAGATCAGCTCTCCCTGCAACTTGCCGAGCTGGAAGAAGATATCGAGGCGGCAATTATAAAAAGCCCTGTTCAGGGGCAAATCTTTGAACTGGCAGATGCCAATGCCCTATATATGCGCGAGGGCGATAAAATTGCCCGCATCCGCACCGATGATGGTTTCGAGGTAGAAGCCGATATTCCGTCAGATTATATCGGTTTTTTATCTGAAAGCGATGTTATCTATGCCCGGCTGGAAACCGCTAGCCGTTCTGCCTCTGGCAAGGCAGAGCAGATAAAATTGCGTCTTCGCGCTATCCTGCCTACCCAGAACAGCCGTACCAGCACGCGCCCTGTGCGCTTTGTACCCCTTGACCCTTTACCAGCTCTGGCACGGGCAGAAAATACCGCCCTTAGCCTGTCTATACCAACCAAGGCCCCTGAAAATCTGATTACTATCTCGCAAGATGCCCTTGTGCCGGTCAATAGCGGCTATGTGGTCTTTGTTGCAAAAGACGGGTTGGCAGAGCAGCGCATTGTAACACTTGGGGGCACGGTTGGCGATAAGGTGGTGATATTATCGGGCGTTGAGGCTGGCGAGGAGGTCATCACCAAGGGCAATGAAATACTGAGCGATGGCAATAAAATAGCCCAGCCTGATGCGCGTACCGATAAAGGCGCAAAGCCGGGCAAAAAATCCGGCAGCTGGAAAAAGCAGAACTGATATGAACAGCTTGATCAAATTAGCAATCGAACGCCCTGTCGCTGTCATGGCGGTGATGATACTGACCGTCATGTTCGGGGTGGTTTCATCACAAATTATCCCCATTCAGATGAGCCCGGATATTGAAAAGCCCATCTTGCAGGTACGTATCAACTGGTCAGGGGCATCGCCTGAAGATGTGGATAGAGAGATTGTCTCGCGGCTGGAAACCGAATTATCCGGCTTGAACGGGGTAGAAGATATCAATTCACGCTCGGACACAGGGCGCGCGCGTGTGACGCTGACCTATAGTGTTGGAACAGATATGGACAAGGCACTGACCATGCTGTTATCCGAGCTATCGGGTATAACCGATTTGCCAGATGAAGCCTCTGCCCCGTCTGTGCGGACTTCCAATTCAGATGACAGCCCTATTGCGCGCCTTGCCCTTACCGCCAACGAGCAGAGCGATGTAGATGTCGAACAGCTGGGCAATTTTCTGGAAGATGGGATTGTTGCCCCGCTGGAGAGGGTAAGCGGCGTTGCAGAAATCTCCCTTTATGGCGGGGGACGCCGGGAAATGCGGGTCGAAGTAAATCCGGCCGATCTGATCCGGTATAATCTAGGTCTGCCGCAAGTCCTGCAAGCCTTAAGGCAAGCCTCTGCCACCTTGTCTGTCGGCACTATAGAGCGCGGCAAACGCACCTATACCGTGCGTACGCAAGCCAATTTATTCACCCCTCAGACAGCCGGACAAATCGTCATACGCAATGATTTAAATGCCCGTGGCCAGCTTGTCCCTGTCCTGTTATCCGATATTGCCGAAATAAAACTGGTATCAAAAAAACGAACCAGCTTTCGCCGGCTGAATGGCAAGGATGCGGTTATTTTAAACGCCCTTCGCGAACAGGATAGCAATGTTGTTGAAACAATGGAAAATTTGCGCCTTGTGATCGATGAGATGAATGAGGATGTACTGAAATCACGTGGGCTGAATTTACGCGTGGTATATGATGAGACCGATTATATTGCCTCAGCGATTGATCTGGTGAAACAGAATATCTGGGTTGGGGGGCTACTTGCCCTCACGATTCTGGTGCTGTTTTTACGTGCCTTTGCCCCAACCTTTATTATTTTCATGGCGATCCCGACCTCGGTTATCGGAACCTTTGTGGCGATGGCGGCTCTGGGTATGTCTATTAATGTTATCTCGCTGGCAGGGCTGGCCTTTGCGGTCGGAATGGTGGTGGATGCCTCTATTGTATCTCAGGAAAATATTTATCGATTGCGGCAAAAAGGCATCGCAGCGCCGCAAGCTGCCTTTCATGGCGCGCGCCAGGTCTGGGCGCCTATTCTGGGCTCGGCACTGACCACAGTTGTGGTGTTCATTCCGGTGGTGATGCTAAAATTACCGGTTGGCCAGCTTTTCCGCGATATTGGCGTGGCCATATCTGTATCGGTATTAATATCGGTGCTGGTTTCCACCACCCTTATTCCCAGCCTGTCCGCCCTGCTCTTGCGTTCTGACAAGCCGCTTCGAAAACAAAGCTGGCAGATCCCCTTGCTGGATAACGCGGCCAGGCAGTTTAAAAACGCTATTATGGCCTATGCCCGAATGGCGATTAGGCGGCGGATGCTGGGGGCAGCTTTGGTCGTGGCAATGATCATCACCGCTGGCATTTCTACCTGGCGGTTTATGCCGCAGCTGGATTATCTGCCAGATGGCAATGCCAATTTTGTTTTTGGCTCTATCAGTGTGCCGCCTGGCTATTCAATGGAAGAAACCAAGCGCATCGCTGCCCGTATGGAAGAAGGGGCCCGCCCCCTATGGGAGGGAAAGGTCAGCGCCGATGGCCCGCCTGAAATATCGCGCTTTTTCTTTGTCGCTTTTGCGGGCGGCGCGTTTGCCGGTGCATCATCTGTTGATCCCGGACGTATTAACGAGCTGCGCGATGTCCTTAGCCGGCCTGTCTTTGCCGAGCCAGGGGCACGGGCATTTGTGCGCCAGGCCTCTTTATTTGGCCGCTCGGTAGGCGGCTCGCGCTCTATCAGTCTGGATGTAACAGGCCCCACACAGGAAAATATCGGCACGGTCACTACCGCCCTGAACGATGCGCTGGCACAGGCCTTTCCGCGCAATGAAGGCAATCAGATACGGGTACTGCCAAGCCTGAATACCGGCACACCCCAAATTCAGCTGACCCCGGATCCGGTCGCACTGGCCGCATCGGGTCTGTCCATGCAAAGCTTTGCCCAGGCGGTTGACATCTATAATGACGGGATGCGGGTAACCCAGATCCCCATTGACGGGGAATTAATTGATCTGACTTTGGCTGGCCAGAATGCCGGTAATCTTTCTATATCGGATCTGGAAAACCTGCCCATTATCACCCCTTCCGGCGAGGTTGTTTCTGCCGGGCAATTAGCCCGTGTCAGCTTTGTCAGCGCCCCGGAACAAATCAGGCGTATCGGCGGCAATCAGGCACGCTCCCTGCAATTGCGTCCCGATGAAATCCTGCCTCTGGAAAGTGCCATTCAAAAGATTGAAACTGAAATCCTGCCGCAAATCGCGCCATTGGCTGCAGAAAAAAATGTTCAGGTAAGTGTGCGCGGGGCCGCGGGCGAGCTGGCCCGTACATGGGCAGCCATGCAAACAAATGTGCTGGCCGCCATTGCGGTGATTTTCCTTCTGATGGTCGTCTTGCTGCGCAGCTTTACCCTGCCAGCCATTATCCTGCTGGTTATACCGATGGCCAGTGCAGGCGGCATTGCCGGTCTGGCAATTCTTAACCTGTTTATCCGTCAATCGCTGGATATGCTGACCATGCTGGGATTTGTTATCCTGACCGGGGTGGTGGTGAATAATGCCATTTTGATGATAGAGCAAACCAGCCTGCATATTCGTGAAGATGGCATGAGTGTAGATGAAGCGATTTTGGAAGCAACCAGCAATCGTATCCGGCCTATTTTCATGTCCACCCTCACCTCTTTGTTCGGGCTTGTGCCATTGGTGGTATTTCCCGGGGCGGGCTCGGAATTATATCGCGGCATTGGCACGGTGGTTTTTGGCGGGCTGGCGCTTTCTACCCTTGCGACCTTGCTGATGATACCGCCATTGCTGTCTCTGGCACGCAAACCGCTGGAAGCGGCCAGTCGGCCAGCTGTTATCGATTTAAACAGCTAGAAACAGACAAGAAAAACCCCCTCTCTATCAAGAAAAGAGAGGGGGGATAAAACGTTCCTTACTTATTGCGCCAGGGGGCATCTGGAATGCCATCTGGCAAGCTATCATGATAGCCCGGCACAGAGGCCGCAAAATCGGTCATATAGGCTTGCAAGGAGGGGGCGATGGCACGCCAGTCAATAATGGCGCGCAAGTCCAGATAATCCAGAACACAAGCCAGGCCAATTTCAGCAGCATTGGGCGATGCCCCGTTACGATAGGTAATGGCCTTTGCTTCCAGTGCTTGCAGGCTGCGCTCCAGCTTGCCACGCTGATAGTCCACAATAGAGGCAACTTGCATCCCTTCAGGGCGCATACGCCCTTCATAGACAATCAGGATAGCTGCATCCATCATCCCGTCTGCAAGGGCAGCGCCTACCAGTATCTCGGCACGTTCCGTGCCGCTGGCCGGAAATAATTTACCGCCACCGGCCTTGTCATCCAGATAATCCAGAATGACCCGGCTGTCATAAATAGCCATCCCTTCTGACATCAGGGTAGGAATTTTACCAAGCGGATTTTGTTTTCTGTTTTCTGAATCCGGCTGGCTGGTATCGGTGGGAATAATTTCAACCTCTGCCGCAAGAGATAATACGTGCAAAGCTAATTTTACTTTACGGCCAAAGGGTGATGCCCCTGCTGAAAAGAGTTTCATCCTGTTATCCTATATGTTGTTTGGAAATCTGCGACCGAAAGATCGCAACCATCCAGCTAGCAAAAACATAAGCAGATGAGCTGTCAAGTTTTTTTGCCAAATCCGCCAAACAATCGCTGGTTTTACCCCTTGTTCAAACTTTGAAAATATTTTTCAAAAAAAAGCGATGTTGACAGCATGAAGGCTTCACCTAATATGGGGCGATAGGCGTTTAATGATATGTAATTTCAAGTGACCCGTTTTAAGATATGGCCGCCCCTGTTCCGATTTATGTTATTGCCCTTGAACATACCCATGCACGCAGGAAGGCTATTTCCGAACGTCTTGGCGTGCTTGGCCTTTCTTTCACCTTTATTGACGCGGTGAACGGAAAAAATCTGGCAGAAGATGAAATTGACAATGTTACCACGCCTGCCCGCCAGAAATATTTACCCCATCCGCTGAGCAAGGGGGCAATTGGGGCTGGCCTTAGCCATCTTGACGCCTGGCGAAAAATCGCCGCAAGTGATGCGCCAATGGCACTCATTCTGGAAGATGATGCCATTCTGGATAAGGATCTGGATGATATATTGCATCAGTTGAGTTTGCTGGAAGACAGGATAGATATCGTTAATTTGCATTTCAGGGGTGGACGCCCGCTTACCGATATTGCCCGGCTTTCCGGGGCGCATTGGCTGTCCTCCTGTCGATATAACAGTATTGGCGCAGAAAGTTATGTCATTACACGCAAGGCGGCCGCGCATTTGGCCAAACAATATTTGCCAATGATGTATGAAGTTGATCTTTTCCTGAATCGCTGGTGGGATCATGGGCTGCATATCCTGACCGTGAACCCGCCTGTTGTATGCGAAGATGAAAGCCCGACTACTATCGGCTATCCGGCTGAAAAAGCAGGCTGGCCAGAGAATGGCTGGTGGCATAAAATCCTGCGCCGGTTAAACCGTATAGGCACATCTTTTACCAAACGCCGTCGCTACCCTGCCATGATAGCCGCAATAAAAAAACGGTTAAGTGGCACAGATTTAACAAGCAAAAGCCAGGAGTATAATTATCGTGAGCTTGCTCAAGGGGCGGCAAGGGATTAATCCTGTAAATGGCTTTTTAAAAAAATATTAAAAGGGAAAAATTGACAATGCATATTGGCATGATCGGCATTGGCCTGATGGGACATGGTATCGCCAGCAATATTCTGAAAAATGACAGCTATCGCCTGACATTTCTTACCCATCATGGAAACCAGCCCACAAACCGGCTAGAGGCTGCAGGGGCTATGGCCGCAGACAGCATTAAAGAGGTGGTAGACGGCGCTGATATCCTTTTGATATGCGTAACAGGGGCAGCACAGGTAGAAGAAATTCTATTTAGTCCACAAGGGGTAAGTGCCCATGCTAAAAAAGGGCAAATCATCATTGATTGCTCGACCAGTATGCCGGAAAAAACACGGCTTTTTGCCGCCAAACTGGCAGAAGCAGGCATTTCTTTTGTCGATGCGGCCATGACCCGCACCCCCAAGGAAGCAGCCGAAGGACGGCTGAACCTGATTGTCGGGGCGGAAAAGGACATATTTGATAAGCTGCATCCCCTGCTCTCGCAATTTGCAGAAAATATCGTTCATGCAGGGGCGGTTGGCTCTGGCCAGGCATTAAAGCTTATTCATAATTATGTTTCGCTTGGCTATGCAGCGGTGATGGCAGAAGCCGCCGCTCAGGCACAAAAACAGGGGATTGATCCGCAAAGATTTCTGGATGTCCTGTATGTGGGCGGCGGAAATTCGGTTGTACTGGAACGCTTTCGCCCTTTCCTGACAGACAAGGATATTAGCGGTTTGCAATTCTCGCTCAGCAATGCGGCCAAGGATATTGGCTATTATATTCAAGCCTATGAAGATACGCCTATCAGTTCTGCGGTAATGGATTTATTCTGCCGCGGTGTTGCGGAAATTGGCGGGTCTGAATCTGTCCTGCATTTAACTGATTTACTGGCAAAAAAGGCTAAATCCTGAGGGGTCTGTCCGAACAAGGCAAAAGTTCCCCAAATCAAAAAACAGACCCTGTCTTTAAATCTTCAAAAGACAAAAGAATTTAATTGCCTTATAAGAGCGAAAGACAATTTTGCCGGTAATAAGTTTGCCGGCAATTAGGGCGATAACAAGCAATGAAAATTCTGCAAAACAGGCAAGAGATGGCAGATCTGCTGGCCAGCTGGAAACAGCAGGGCTTGCGGATTGGCGTTGTCCCGACCATGGGCAATTTACACGCTGGCCATCTGTCCCTGCTAGAGGCGATTTCCGGCAAAGCAGATAAAATCATTACCACCATTTATGTAAATCCCCTGCAATTCGCGCAAGGCGAGGATTTTGATATGTATCCGCGCACCCATGAAGCCGATTTTGAAAAATTGCGCGCGGCAGGGGGGTGTGATGCGGTATTTATACCAGAGCAAATGTATGAAAGCGGTCATGCAACCGCTATTTCTCCGGCCGGGGTGGCATTGGGATATGAAGCCAAGACGCGTCCGCATTTTTTCGGCGGGGTCGCCACAATTGTATTGAAATTATTCCAGCAAACCGGTGCAGATGTCGCTATCTTTGGCGAAAAGGATTACCAGCAGCTGCAAGTTATCCGCCAGATGGTCAGGGATCTGGATTTACAGGTAGAAATTATCGCCAGCCCCACCATCCGCGAGGCAGACGGGCTGGCCATGTCCTCGCGCAATGGCTATCTTGCCCCGGCAGAGCGGCAAATCGCCCCTTTCCTTTATCAGGCCATGCAGGAAGCTGCCACTAAAATTCGGCAAGGCAAAGAAGTAGAGGCCTGTTTGAAAAAGGCAAGCGATAATATTTTGGCCGCCGGATTTACCGCGATAGATTACTTGAGCTATTGTGACGGGGATAGTTTGGCAAAACTGGAAACACGCACGCAAAATGGTATGTTGCTGGCTGCTGTTTATCTGGGGAATGTCAGGCTGATTGACCAGTTGAAAGTCTGATGTAACGATGCCTGCCCCATCCTTAATGATCGGCCCGCAAAATCTGATAACCGATGTCAGCGGCTTGCAGGTAGGTCATGCACAGGATGCCGATCTGCTAAGCGGGGTAACTGTTGTTACAGCTAGCAGCCCCTTTACCGCAGCGGTTCACGTGATGGGCGGTGCGCCCGGCAGCCGCGAGACTGATTTGCTTGCCCCGGACAAGCTGGTCAGCAAAATAGACGCGCTGGTATTATCCGGGGGATCGGCCTTTGGTCTGCATTCTGCAAGCGGGGTGTGCGATATCATGGCCGCCCAAAAGCGCGGTTATGAAATTGCCGGCCAGCATATACCGATTGTCCCGGCTGCCATCCTGTTTGACCTGGCCAATGGCGGGGATAAAAACTGGACAGAAAACCCCTATTACCAGCTGGGTCAGGATGCCTACGCCCAAGCGGGCACAGATTTTCAGCTTGGCTCGGTCGGGGCGGGTATGGGCGCAATGGCAGGCACAGATAAGGGCGGGATAGGCTCGGCCTCTTTGCAGGTAAATCTTGGCAATGGGCGCTTTTTTACCCTTGGCGCACTGGCCGCTGTTAACAGCTTTGGCAGCCCCTTCATACCGGGTACAGATAAATTCTGGGCAGCCCCTTTTGAGATTGATGGCGAATTTGGCGGGCGCGGCAGTGCGATAGCCGACCCGCTGGCCATGCCTGTTACCAAAAAAGGCATTACCGCCAGCGATAGCCGTGCCCACACCACCATCGCGGTTATCGCAACCGATTTGCCCCTCACCAAATCGCAAGCCCGGCGCCTGGCCATCACAGCCCATGATGGCTTTGCCCGTGCAATTGTTCCCTCTCATTGCCTGATGGATGGCGATTTAATCTTTGCAGCAGCGACCGCCAGCCAGGATATCGCTCTTACCCCGGAAATAGAAATGCTGCTGGGTCATTTTGGGGCAACCACCATGGCACGGGCGATTGCCCGGGCGGTCTATTACGCAAGTGATTAGGCCGGGCTGCACATATAGGGCGTGCCATGCACATAGACCCCGCAACAGTGAAATCCCTTATCCAGACAGGTCAGGCTGGCAGGCCGGCCGATAGCTATTTTGCCATATTCGGCCTCCAGCCCCAATATTTTTGCCGGAATGGCACTGGCCATATCCAGCACCTGTTCCGGGCAAACAGAGCTACGCTGCAGGATATTTCGCACCGCCTGATCCATGCCCAGATGCGCCCCGGCCAGCTGGCCAGCCTCAGAGGTAAGCTTGCCATCCTTAAGCGTTATTTTCTGCCCCGCAAGCATAAATTCTGTGAATGTCGCGCCATAGCTTGGCATGGTATCTGTGACCAGACATAGCCGGTTTTCCATCTGTGATACCGCCAATTGCAGATTGGCATCATGTACATGATGGCCATCCGCGATAATCCCGGCAAACAGGCGCGGATTGGTCAATGCCGCCCCGACAATACCGGGCGCACGCGCAGCTATTTGCGAGCAGGCATTAAATAAATGGGTCACCCCGCATAGGCCATTTAATGCAGCCTCTGCCATCTCCTCCATGCGTGCATCGCTATGGCCGGCAAACAGGATAATGCCTGCCTCTGCCAGCCTTTTTATGGTGCTTGCATCTGTCTGTTCCGGGGCAAGGGTCAGCAAGAGCCGCCCGTCAAAACGGCACAGCAGATCGATATCGGCTGGCTCTATCGGGCGGATAAAACGGGCATCATGGATGCCGGGCCGTTCAGGCGATAAAAACGGGCCTTCCAGATGCAGACCCAGAATTTCAGCCAGGCCAGCAGCATCTGTAACCGCTTGCATCGCCTGTTTATAGCTCTGGCCAGCAGCGGTGATAAAGGTTGGCAGGATATGGCAAGTACCACCCAAACGCGCGGCCGCCGAAATGGCCTTTAGTGCGGCCAGATCCGGCTGGTCATTAAACAGAACGCCCCCTGCCCCGTTAATCTGAATATCTATAAAGCCCGGGGCGAGAATATCCGCATATCGGGGCGGGGCGGGGCGGGCGCGGCCAGAGGCAGGCTCAATCGCGGCTATTGTGCCATTGGATATCTTTATCTGCTGATCGGCAAGCGGCGGCGCGCCATGGCCGGGGAAAAGCAGGCCAGCCTCTATCCAAAAATCTGTATCCGGTGTCATGCCAGCGTTACCGCCTTGCGATTGTGATGTAAGAAACCCCTCGCCAAACCATACAAAAGATAGTACGCGAAAAACAGCCCCGATATGGGAAAAAATGCACCCTGCTTTGACCTGGCCACCCAGCCATGGCATAAATAAAGACACGCAAATGGGTATAGCGCCAAAAGCGCGAGAAAAGATAAAATGAACAGGGTTGAAATGTTTGGGGTGAATATAAAGCAGCTGGTATCGGCAATCTGTCTGACCGGGCTGATGTCTGGCACGGCACTGGCCGCGACCGAGATTAAATGCAAAATCAAGGGGGTGGGCGAGCGCAATTACAAGCTGGAAGGTTTCTTTAACAAAAAGGTCTATGAACGCCGCAATCGGGGCGAATGGAAAGAATGGTGCCCGACCACGGATAAACAGACCTTTCGCATGGGTAATAAGGAGGCCTTTTGCCAGGTCGCCAAATTCCGCCATCGCAATATGCTGATCTGGGGCGATACGGTGGTGAATTTTGACGAACCCAGCTGGAAGATGCGCTATCGCTTTGCCAAACTTGGCCAGGATTATGTGGATTCCCAGCCAAATGGGCGCGAGGTGGGCACCTGCAAATTCTGGAAAGGCCAGTAAAAGGCTTTGAGTAATGCGCCCCTCGCCTTTTTTCAGGCAAAACCCCTTTTGAAAAAGCTGTTCCAAAAGGGGGGTCATTTCAGGGTCGGCTGGTCTGGAAAACATACCAGACCAGTTGAGATATGTTGTGCTGGCTAGGCAATCTCGACAAAGGTAAGAGAGTCGCTGGCATAAAAATCATCTTTTGCGACATTTAGCATCACACTTGCCAGCACCTCCCTGTCGCCATGATCGACATAAAATTCCAGATCATTTCCATTCTCGCGAATATCGCCAAAATCGGCATCTTCATGGGAATGGAAAAATATTTTATCCTCGCCCAGCTTGAAATCCAGAATAATATCATGGCCGTCCAGCAAGGCTTCGGGGCGAAAATCAATCACAAATATATCCGCCCCAAAGCTGCCTTTCAGGATATCTGCGCCCTCACCGCCAAACAGAAGGTCATTGCCGGCTCCGCCCTCTATTCTGTCATCGCCGCCGGCGCCTATCAGCGTGTCACTTCCGCCATTGCCCTTTATCTGATCACCGCCTTGCCGGCCATTTATCAGTTCAGACATATCTGTCCCTTCTAATAAATCATCCAGCTTGCTGCCAATGATTTTAGAAGGGTTATGTGTGCTTCTTGCGATAGTTTTATTTGTCATTTTTGACTCTTTTAGCTGTTATCAAATCATGGGGGTTTCCATGATTTTGTCGCTTAAAAGGCTGACATAAAAAATTACCCGCCCTCAATTATCCATAAGGGCGGGAAACAGGGATATTCTGCATGATCTGAAAAAATCAGTGCGGCTGGATCAAAAGAGCTAGACCCCGAACCCTTTACCGGCTTTCAGATATTCCGGGCGTGGCGGGGCAAACACATCCAAAATCACCGCCCCGTCCGGCCCGCCAATAATGCCATGTTCCACATGACCGGGCGAACACCAGAAATCGCCAGGGCCTACTTCTATCTCCTCACCACCCTGAATACGGATAGCCGAGCCGGAAATAAGATAGCCCCATTGTTCCTGTTCGTGGGAATGAATAGCCCCTTTTGCGTTTGGTGCAACCCGTACCACCGATATCATCGCCTGCTGGCCGGGAAAAATACGGGTGGTCAGCCCCTCGCCCAATTCGCGAAAAATACCGCTATCTGTATCGTCAATATGATAAAAATTTTCTTCTTTTTGTGACATTTTTTAAAACCCCTCTTTTTATCTGAAATGTCTTAAGCTTTTATTTTTGTTTGTCATTTTTCATCCCGCTGCATAATGGGATGGTCGGTAAAGACTCCGCCCTGATAATAGGCGACCGCTGCCGCCTTGTCCGGCAGGGGCATTTTTTTATCTAGCTTGTCCTTGAAGATGCGCGAAGTATGTTTGGGCTGCCAGCCCAGATAGGCCACATGGCGATTATCCCACCACACCGTATCATTATCGGACATCCCATAGATGACAGGACAGCCAAGGCGCGGCACATCAAACATACATCTGATCAGGCTGACGAAATCTTCGGCATGCAGCCAGGTCGCCAGCATACGGTGATCCACCGGCTCGGGAAAACAGCTGCCAATGCGTACAATCGCGGTTTCGATGCCGAATTTATCATGATAGAGCGAGGCCAGCGCCTCGCCAAAAGCCTTGGACACACCATAAAGCCCGTCAGGGCGCGGCGGGCTATAGGCATCCAGCAGCTGCGTCTGGGGGTAATAGCCTATCACATGATTGGAGCTGGCAAATAAAATGCGTTTTACCTGATGGATGCGCGCGGCCTCATACAAATTATACAGCCCTTCAATATTGCTATCGTGAACGGTTTGCCAATCTGCCTCAACCGACTGGCCGCCCAGATGGATAATCCCATCACAGCCCGCGACCAGCGCCTCTACCGCGTCCCTGTCGGTCAGCTCGCAATAGATAATCTCTTCATGGGCGGCCGCCTCGCCCAGACCGGCACGATCAGACAGGCGCAAGGTTTCGGCAATCGGTTCCAGCAGGGTACGAATTGCCCGGCCTATACCGCCCGCCGCCCCGGTGACCAGCAATTTTTTTACCCGTTTTTCTGTCATCTTTATCGCGTCCCTGTTTTCGTTTCCGAGCGTTATTTTTGTTGCGTTTCCTGTCCCCCCGAACCAGGGCAAGAGGCGTCCCGGACAGACAGGCAAACAAGATGAAAAAAAGCCTAGCGCGTTTTTGCCGCCCCCAACAAGCGATTTTGAAAAGGGACAGGGAGATCGGGGGCAAGGGACAGCCCGGCAAACCGCCGCCTTTAAGAATAAAAATGATAATTACATGACTTGCACAAAAAGGTTAACGCGCCCCAGGCTGGACAATGGCCTGATGGGAAAGGCTCATGTTTTTGAAGCCGTGAAAGACGAGCGATGAGACATATAATCACAATTTCCCTTACCCTTATCCTCGCTGTATGGATGCTGGTGGCGCAGCCCGTGCGGGCAGAGACCGGCACAAATCTGTTGATGGAAAAATTAATCAACAAATATGCAATCGGGACTAATTCGGATGCAGATTTACTTAGCAATGCCGAGTTTGAAAAATTATTTCCAAACCTTTCATCGAAGCAGAATTATACAGATTCTGACTGGCATAATGCCCTCAGCACGGTTCTAACTCTAAACTATCTTGGCGCACTGCCTGTATTTTTATATTTCTCGGATAAATCGGGAGAAAAGCAATTTCTTGCTCAACAAAATATAGCAAAAATTTTATTTCGAGAGGCTAGGTTCTCTGATGAAGTAGAGGCTTTTTCCAAATATAGGTTATCCTATATATGGCAACGCAGAGCCTATAATACAGCTATACAAAATAATTCGCTTCCTGAACATGGTGTTACAGAAAGCCTGCTGGCGGCTTAGATGCGGATTGGAATCCAGAAAATCCCTCGATAAAGCGCTATCCTCTGACCAGCCATCCAGCCCATCTGCGCTGTATAAATCGCGCCATTCTGCCCGCTGAGCTATGTTCTGTGCAATCAGGGGATAAAGGGCATCACCTGCGCCGCCGGGTATCTTGTCCAGAGTGAAGCAATAGTGCGTGTCCAGAACCGCCTTTTTCTTCAGCCACAGGGCCTTTTGAAATTCTTCCAGCTGGGCTAGAAAATCGATAATTTTTTCCGCCAGCATACGCACCGCCCGCATCATCGCCAGACTGCACCTCAACCGGCCTTCATCAACCAGATCATCCAGAAACAGAACATCTGTCTTCAGATAGAAACCCAGCTCCCGCCGCAGAAATCCGCCCAAATCCTTATGAATAAAATAATCAAAGCTGTTCTTGGCGGTATAGGCGGCCAGATGTTTTTCCAGAACCGTGCGGCTGTCATTCTCGGCCGTGGGCGCACGCATCGCCAGCCGCTGTGACGAGTCTGCAGGCCGCTGTTCTCTGTATCTGTTAACGGGCGATGGTCAAACCGGATCACCAGGTCTGTGCCGTCTGCTTTAATCTGTTCTGTATCCTCCTGTGTAGTCAGGATGAAAAATCGCGCCTTATCCTCAGATGGTTTTATATTGTCCTTTTCGGCATCCGCCGCGGCAATTTCAAAGCGTACCCGCACCCCATCCGGCCAGCCCTCACACGTGAAAATATAGGAAGCATAATTTTCCGTTGTTTTGATATAATACTGGTCAGCATTAGCCCAGTGCAGCTTTACCTCTTCCCCGTCATAGGGGATCAGATAGCTGGCCTGCCCGTCACCCCGAATACGGCGCAGGGACATAAAATCACCTTTGTCATAATAGCGTGAAAAGAACTGATACAGGTGATTATAGACATGGGCTTCTGTTCCCGCATCTGCCACTGCTGTGGCCAGGCTGGCACGCAGCTCAACAACTTTAGGGGCCGCCTCAATCGCCGCCTCATCCAGGCCGCTCTCTTTCAGGCTGGTAATGGTCGCTTCAAGTTGATGGCGGATTGTGTGCAATTCTGCATCTGTCAGACTGTCCAGCGCCTGTTTTGCTTGAGGCAGGAGTTGGTTATCCAGAAAGTCTGTCACCTCTGCTGCTTTCATGTTCATGATCCGGTAGAGGCCGAAATCAAGATCACCGCGATGCAACTGAAACATTTCTGCCAGCAGGGTCTTTAACATCTGAAATTTTTCTGATCCAGGCGGCGTTGCGCCAGCCTGCGTACCTTGCTGATCTGCCATAAGCCCGACTATAAAAGGACAGAAAAAAAAGAGTCAAGCATATGTTTTTATGAAGTTTTTTCTAATTTAAGAAAAGTGCATCACAGCCAGACTGGCTGACAGCCAGACATGATAATCTGCCCGTTATTTATCGCTTTCAAACCGTGAGCGTCACAGCGCAAAAGGATCACTGAAAGGATCATCAGGAAATCAGCGATTGGCTGTAATCCAGACATAGATTAAAAAACGGGAAAAGAAATGGCGGAGGGGAAGGGATTCGAACCCCCGGAAGGAGTTTCCTCCTTCAACG
>JAYOMZ010000013.1:0-50604 GCA_038121125.1 Alphaproteobacteria bacterium | reverse complement strand
CAGCTTTGATTTTCCTTAAATCCTGACACGGGATAAGATAGCGAACAGCCTGTCCGTAGCCAAAAAAGGGGGGAAAAACTATGTCGGTGAATTATATCTATCTGATCGCTGCAATATTCCTGGAAGTGACCGGCACAATGCTCTTGCCGGTCTCTGCCAATTTTACCCGCCTCTGGCCAACCCTTACGCTGGCGGTATGTTATATGGCAGCATTCTGGCTATTGACCTTTGCTATCCGCACCATCCCTCTATCGATTGTCTATGCAACATGGAGCGGGCTGGGCGTTTTCACTATTGCGATTTTGGGGACATTGATTTTTAAGCAAAGCCTTGGCTGGCCAGCTATCCTTGGCCTATTTTTGATTGTGACTGGCGTTATTCTGGTCAATCTCTATAGCCCCTCTCACCCCTGAAAAAGACAGGCAAGCAGATGAGCCCTACCCTTATACCCTTTTTTGCCGCGCCATGGGTGATACAGTTTCATATTCTGGCTGCCTTTTTTGCCATTGCGGGCGGCGGCGTGCAATTTTTTCTGCCAAAAGGTACAGCTGGGCATAAACTAATCGGCCGATTATGGGTGTTATCTATGGCGGTGGTCGCTCTTTCCAGTTTTTTTATTCATGAAATTCGGCTCTTTGGCTTGTTCAGCCCGATTCATCTCCTGTCTGTGATGACTTTATGTTTTCTATATCTTGGCGTACGGGCAGCGCGTGCCGGCCAGATAGTCCGGCATCGAAAAATCATGACCTATAGCTATGTGCTGGCATTAATCATAACCGGACTTTTCACGCTTTTTCCTGGCCGGCTCATGCATCAAATTTTCTTCTCTGCCAGTGCCTGACCTGCCTCAGGCGACAAGAGGGCATTTTCTCTCTTTACAGGGCTTTTTTTATCCGACAGTTTTTTGGATGAAAGTGCGTTTTATCCGCGCATCTGTTACCAATGAGCGGGAGTTTGGCCAAAAATGCTGACACCTGATTTTGACAGCTATGAAATGAGAACCATTAAAGGGCTGGAGGTTACACCGCTTGGCCTGTCGGTGCACTATGGAGATGGCCGTATCAGCCATCATCTGGCAGCTGATTTGCGCGAACATTGCCCGAACGAGAACTCTACCCATCCGGTGACAAGAGAGGCCTTGCTATCGCCTCTGGATATACCGGACGGGTTTCATATTACCCGTGCCGAGCTGGATGGTCGCCAGATGGTACAGGTGCATTGGTCACAAAAATTAACTGCACAGGACAGCGGTGTTTCGCATTTTCACCCGGGCTGGCTTTATCAGACAGGGCTGTTCGGCGAATGTGATTTTGGGGTGGATTTATCGCGCCAGCTTTGGCGAGCGGCTGATTTTCACGCGATACCGGCAATGGATGGCCAGGCTATCCTGACAGATGAGGATGCATTTTTTGCCTTTCTGGTACAATTTATCCGCACCGGGGCGGTGATTGTTAAAAACCTGCCGCAAACCCCGGAAATGATCGAAACCCTTCCACAGAAAATAGGGGTTATTCGTACCTCTAATTTCGGGCATATTTTTGAGGTGAAGATAAAGCCAGATGCCGATTCCAATGCCTACACAGGCGAGGAATTGCTGGCCCATACAGATCTTGCAACACGCGAATATATGCCGGGGCTGCAATTTTTATTCTGTCTGCAAAATGACTCAGATGGCGGTATGTCTACCCTGTCAGACGGGTTTGCGGTTGCCGAGCATATCAAAGCCACCCGGCCAGAGGCATATGAATTGCTGGCCAGCCGGCCTATCGATTTTGTGAATAAGGCAAAAACGTCAGATTACCGGATGCAGGTACCGCTATTTCATTGTGATGCGTCTGGCCAGCTGGATGAGGTGCGCTGGACCAGCTGGCTGCGGGCGCCCTTGCGCGGCGAGCTGGCAGAAATGGCAGCTATTCATGCAGCGCAAAAACTGGCCTATCGGCTGGGTAATAGCCCGGAATTTAAAGCAGAGTTCAAGCTGCAACCAGGCGATATGATGTGTTTTGATAACAGGCGGGTGTTACATGGCCGCACCTCTTTTACCCCCAATAGCGGGGGACGCTGGTTGCGCGGCTGTTATATGGAGCGTGAGGAATTATGGTCGGGGTTGCGAATGTCTGCCCGCCGCCGCCGGCAAGCTGTATTATCCTGGCGGCCAGAAAATCACTCCAGAGGCAGTTTCTGACCATGGGTGAGGGCAAGAAAACGCGTGGCCTCGATACCGGCTTCTTTCAGCGCAGCTGTCAGGCGCAGGGGCGGTTCCTGCAGAGGCTCAAGCGTTAATTTAAACGTGCCCCAATGAATGGCAATAGCCTGTTCAGGCATTAAATCTTTGAAAATCTGCACCGCTTCTTCGGGGTTTACGTGCGAGGCTTTCATAAATTCGCGCGGGTTATAGGCTCCTATCGGAATAGCGGCCAGATCCGGCGTGCCCAGCTTTTCACGGGTCTGGATAAAATCGCCTGAATAGCCTGTATCCCCGGCAAAATAAAAGCTGAAATGCGGCCATTTTACCATCCATCCCGCCCATAGGGTCTGATTGCGGTCAAAGCTGCTGCGTGATGACCAGTGCTGCACCGGGGTAGCGGTAAATTCTATCCCGTTATGGGTGGCACTTTGCCACCAATCCAGTTCGGTAATGTTTGTTATGCCTGCTTTTTGCAGCAAGCCAGACAGACCCAGCGGAACAAAATAATGAATATCCGGCTGGTGCTGATACAAGGCTTTCAGGCTGGGCAGGCTGAGGTGATCATAATGATTATGCGAGATAACCACCGCGTCAATTGGGGGTAATTCTGTGATTTCCATCGCTGGCTTGCCAGCCCGTTTGGGCCCGATAAAGCTGAAAGGAGAGGCACGGCCGATAAAAATGGGATCGGTTAAAATATGCTGGCCATTAATACTGACCAACATCGTGGAATGTCCAATCCAGGTAACCTGGCGGCCAGTTGGGCTGTCTGGCTGGGCGGCCGGGTCTAGAGCCGGAAAGCCTGTATCTTCCAAAGGGTCTTTTTCGCGGGTAAAAAAGGCCCTGGCCATTTTAAAAAGCTGGCCAGCGGTTTTTTTGTTTTCAGAGCCGTCACTATTAAAAAAGCGCCCGGTTTGCGGATTGTAATTCTCGGAACTCATAATGGCATCACTCACAGGCTTTTCAAGTAAGGAACAGGCCGCCAGACCGCCAAGAACCAGAATAAAGGCAGATGCCCTTATCCAGCGATTGAGGGTATTTTTCAGATTAAGAGAAGGGAAGGAAGCGGGCATCTGCTCAACAAGGTCAATTAGGGAAAGTCAATCAGGGTCAAATTAATGATAGCGCCAAAAATTGAAGCGGTTATGATGGCGATGTAGGGCGCTTTTGGCAAAAGACAAATAAAGCGCAATGCAGTTATCCTTAACCGGATTAATATCCGGATGAAAGCATTTCTCTTTTAAAATGGGTGGGCGCGATAAAATGTCTGTATCCGATACGGGCTCAAAACAGCCGCAAAGCTGGTTTGAACGCCAGCCAAAAGGCGGCTTTTATGCTGCGCTGATCTGGTCTTTGGCGGCTCTGTCTTTTGGCTATGCGTTTTTTCACCGCGTTGCCCCGTCGGTGATGGTCACCGATTTAATGACAGAATTTGCCATTGGCGGCGCGATGCTGGGGGTGTTGTCAGCTTTATATTTCTACCCTTATGTCCTGTTGCAAATTCCGCTTGGTGCCTTGCTGGAAACAGTCGGGGCGCGGATTTTGCTGACGCTGGCGCTTTGCACCGCCGGGGCAGGCTCGCTGCTATTTGGCTTTGCAGACAGCCTCTATATGGCCTATTTCGGCCGAATATTTATCGGGATAGGGTGCGGGGTTGGTTTTTTGGGATCGCTGGCATTGGCCGCACGCTGGTTCCCGCCTTCCAGATTTGGTTTTCTGGCCGGGCTGACCATGTTTATTGGCATGGGCAGCGGGATTTTGGCACAAGGCCCGCTGGCGCTGTTTGTTGGCAATTATGGCTGGCGCACCAGTCTATTTATGCTGGGGGCATTTGGCTTTGTTCTGGCGGCGGTAATTTTTCTGCTTGTACGAAACCAGCCTTTAGGCACAGACAGCCCTGTCCAGCGAGGCGCGCAGCGAATGTCGCTGCTATCCGTCCTGAAACAGGCCGCCCTCAGCCTGGAGGTATGGAAGATTGCGCTTGTCGCTGCGACCATGTCGGGGCCGATGCTGGTGCTGGCCGGATTATGGGGAACGCCTTATATGATGCAAGCCTATGGGCTCGGCAGGCCGGAAGCGGCTTTTCTGGTCTCGCTCTTGCTTTTGGGCTGGGCGCTGGGCGCGCCAGCGGGGGGCTGGCTGTCTGACCGTCTGGGCAAAAGGCGGCCTATTTTAATTGTTGGCTCGGCCATAGTATCTTTTGCGCTTTTAGGGCTTATCTTTATGCCTGGCCTGCCTTTGGCTTTTTCGGTTGCATTATTTATCCTTATCGGCTTTGCCGGCGGATTTATGGCCTGCTGTTTTGCGCTGGTGCGCGAGGTGATACCGACCAGAATTATGGGCGGTGCTATCGGTATTGTGAATTCGCTTACCGTTGCTTCCGGTGCGGTGCTGCAGCCGCTGGTGGGCTGGATGCTGGATATTCAGTGGCAGGGGGAAATGGAAGGGGCAGCTCCTGTCTATAGCGCGTCTGATTATCGCACGGCATTTATTCTGGTATTGGTCAGCTCGCTAATAGGGCTGTATATTTGCTGGCGTCTGAAAGAGCCGGAAAAAAGCCTGTAACGGGGGCGGTTGAACGAAAAGCAGCTTTTGTTTTCTTTCAGTCATAGACTCACCTGAAAAACCGGATTACAGTATCGGGCGAGAACCTGTTTTCATCTGATGATAGCTATGTTATGGGCCCGTCTAACCAGTCAAAAACCACGCCATTATCGCCGCTTCTGGCCGGGGTGGGTCTGACCAAATCCTTTGGCCGTTTTGTGGCTAATCGCGATATTGATTTTACCATTTATCCGGGTGAGCTGCATGCGTTGCTGGGTGAAAACGGGGCGGGCAAATCGACCTTTGTGAAAATGATTTATGGCCTGTTACAGCCAGATAGCGGCCATTTTGAATGGCGCGGCCAGCCAGTTCAGTTCAACAATCCGCAAGAGGCGCGCGCCGCTGGCATCGGCATGGTATTTCAGCATTTCTCGCTATTTGAAGCCCTGAGCGTGGCAGAAAATATTGCCCTTGCGCTGCCAGCCGATTTTCCCAAAGAGGGGCTGGCAGAATTAATTGCAGAAAAATCAACCGAATATGGCATTCCCTTGCGCCCGGATAGCCTGGTTGCAGACCTGTCAGTGGGCGAGCAGCAACGGGTAGAAATATTGCGCTGTTTGCTGCAAAACCCGGCCTTGCTGATTATGGATGAGCCGACCTCTGTCCTGACGCCGCAGGAAACCCGGCAATTATTTGATGTTCTGGCCAAATTGGCCGGGCAGGGCTGTGCAGTATTATTCATCTCGCACAAATTGGACGAAATTAAACAGCTGACCAGCCGGGCAACGATTTTGCGCGGCGGGGAAAAAATTGCCGAAGTAAAGACAAAATACAAATCAGCCAAACAATTGGCAGAATTGATGGTTGGCTCGAAAATATCTGCGATTACCCCGCCTGAGGCGCGCAATAATGCCCCGGCTATTTTGCATATTAAAGGGTTAAACCGTCCGGCGGCCGGGCCATTTGATACCGCTTTGCGTGATATCCATCTGACCGCCCATGCTGGCGAGGTGCTGGGCATTGCAGGGATTGCCGGAAATGGCCAGTCAGAATTGATGGATGCGCTGACAGGGGAATATTGTTCCAGCCAGCCTGATATCATCTTTATGGGCGACAGGGATATCAGCCAGATGGGCCCGATGGCACGCAGGGTTGCCGGCCTGTCCTTTGTGCCGGAAGAGCGCAATGGTCATGCCGCTGTGCCGGGGATGCGCCTGTCTGAAAATGCGCTATTGACCAGCTATGAGCGGGAAGGGGCGGTGCAGATGGGGGTGGTAAGCCAAGCCTATGCGACGCAATCTGCAGACAGGATATCCGAGATGTTTGATGTGCGCCGGCCGGAGGCTGATCCGCTGGCTTCTGCTCTATCCGGGGGGAATTTGCAAAAATTTGTGGTGGGGCGCGAAATTGCAAAAAAGCCGGATGTGCTGATTGTCTCGCAACCCACATGGGGGGTGGATGTCGGTGCGGCTCAATTTATCCGAAAGGCGATGATGGAACTGGCCGCAAACGGGGCAGCTGTGATTGTTATTTCTCAGGATTTGGAAGAGATTTTTGCTGTCTCTCATAAAATTGCGGTATTGCATGAAGGGAGATTGTCGCCTGCCTATGCCGCCAGGGAAATGACCGCTGAGGCGATTGGCCTGTTGATGGGCGGCAGCCACCCTGAAAAAGCGGTTAAAAAACCGGCAAGGAAGTCTGCCAAAAAATCGTTGAGAAAATCAGTGAAGGGAGCGAGAGCCTGATGTTTGTGCTAGAGCCGCGCGCGTCTGTTCCATTGTCACTGACCTTGCTGGTACCGGTGATCGCTATTGTGCTGACGCTGATTATTGGCGGGCTGATTTTCGGCTTTTTGGGCTATAATCCGATAGAGGCTTTGTATGAATTTTTTGTTGCGCCGCTTTCGCGCCCTGATCAGATCGGTAATCTGCTGGTAAAGGCTTGCCCTCTGATTATTATCGGGACAGGGCTGGTTTTTTGCTATCGGGCAAATGTCTGGAATATCGGGGCAGAAGGCCAGCTGATTTTGGGGGCGATGGGCGCTGGCTGGCTGGCTCTGTCTTTTCCGGAGGTGCAATCGCCTTTCTTTCTTGCGGTGATGGCGGGCGCAGCGATGCTGGCAGGCGGGCTTTGGGGGGCGATACCAGCCTTGCTAAAGGTGCGGTTTCGCACGAACGAGATTCTGGTCTCGCTGATGCTGACCTATGTTGCGGCATTATTTTTAGACTGGATTGTCCGCGGGCCCTGGCGCGATCCGATGTCTTTCGGATTTCCGCTAACCAAAACCTATCCCGATGCCGGTCTGATCCCTGCGCTTATCCTGCCTGGTATCGGCCGTCTCGGACAATTGCACTGGGGCGTTATTTTTGCCTTTTTAATTGCAATAGGGGGGTGGTTTTACCTCTCGCGGATGCTGGCAGGCTTTCAGATAAAGCTGATGGGCGATGCCCCGCGCGCTGGCCGCTTTGCCGGCTTTAGCCAGGCTAAAACTACCTTTGCGGTGCTGATGATTTCAGGAGCGCTGGCCGGGCTGGCCGGAATGATAGAGGTGTCGGCAAATATCGGCCAGCTTCAGCCGCATATCTCTTTTGGCTATGGCTTTACCGCGATTATTGTAGCATTTCTGGCACGGCTGAACCCTCTGGCAGTGATTGTAGCCGGGCTGGTTATTGCGCTGGCCGAACTTGGCGGGGATACGGCACAAATTTCAATGGGTATTCCCAAAGTGGTCACCGGCATTTTCAAGGGCATTTTATTATTTATGCTGCTGGCAGGCGAGACCTTGACCCGCTACCGGCTGGTGTGGGTAAGCGGCATTTCAGGACAAGGCGCTGCAAAAACATCAAAAGAGGGTAAGGCAAATGTTTGACGAGCTTTTATTAACCGTTTTGCTGACCTCTATCCCGTTGATACTGGCTGCCACCGGCGAGCTGGTGGTCGAAAGAAGCGGGGTGCTAAATCTGGGCGTGGAAGGCATGATGCTGATGGGGGCGGTGGCGGCCTTTGGGGCGGCCAGTCTGTTTGGCAGTCCCTATATCGGGATACTCAGTGGCGGGGTAGCTGGTATGTTTGTAGCGGCTATCTTTTCGCTATTTGTTTTGGGGCTGGCCACCAATCAGGTGGCGACCGGGCTGGCACTGACCATTTTTGGTACAGGTCTTTCCGGCCTGATAGGGGCGCCGCTGGTGGGACAGGCAATCGAAGGCTTGCCTGCCTTGCATTTACCCATACTTTCCGGACTGCCCTTTATCGGGGTGTTTTTCCAGCTCGATATTCTGGCCTATGGCGCGATTGTGATTGTCGGGCTGACCTCATTTTTCCTGATGGGCAGACGGCCAGGGCTTATCTTGCGCTCGGTTGGGATTAATCATGACAGTGCGCACGCGTTGGGCTATAATGTGCTAAGGGTTCGCCTTTATGCCATTTTGTTTGGCGGGTTTATGGCCGGGCTGGCCGGGGCGTATTTGCCATTGGTTCTAACCCCGCACTGGGCAGAAGGGATGACCGCTGGCCGGGGCTGGATAGCGCTTGCGCTGGTCGTGTTTGCATCCTGGCAGCCCTGGCGGGTAACTATCGGGGCAGTATTATTTGGCGGGGTGACGATTATGCAGCTGGCCGGACAGGCAAGGGGATGGCCGATACCGGCACAATTTTTGTCCATGCTGCCCTATCTGGCAACGATTATCGTTCTGGTAACGATAGCCAGCCGGGGGCATATAGCATTAGGCGCACCTGCCCATCTGGGAAAGAGTTTTTTTATTACGCGTTAACACCATAGAGGAGATGAAAATGAAAAGAATGTTAACGGCATTGGGCGCATTGCTGACGACAGCGGTGATGAGCATTTCTGCGGCACAGGCAGATAAGCTGAAAGTCGGATTTGTGTATCTGACCAACCCTGGCGATCATGGCTGGACATACGCCCATGAAGTGGGTCGTCAGCAATTACAGAGCCATTTTGGTGACAAGATTGAAACCACCTATGTAGAAAATGTACCCGAAGGCCCGGATGCTGCGCGTGTGATAAGAGAGCTAGTCGCACAAGGCAATAAGGTGATTTTCACCACCTCTTTTGGCTATATGGAGCCGACCCTGAAAGTGGCCAAGGAATATCCCGATGTGATGTTTGACCACATTACCGGCTATAAGCGTGCGACAAATATGGCCACCGGCAATATCCGCTTTTATGAAGGGCGCTATGTACAGGGCGTTGTGGCAGGTCTGACCACAAAATCAAACACTATCGGCTATCTGGCCGCTTTCCCTATCCCGGAAGTTATTCAGGGGATTAACGCTTTTGCTCGCGGTCTGCGTTCGGTGAACAAGGATGCCAGCATCAAGGTTGTCTGGGTAAATAGCTGGTATGATCCGGTAAAAGAAGCTGATGCTGCAAAAGTGCTGATTGCCGAAGGGGCAGATGTACTGGCACAGCACACTGATAGCCCGGCCATGTTGCAGACAGCCGAAAAAGCCGGTGTGAAAGGCTTTGGTCAGTCTTCTGATATGCATAAATTCGCGCCAAAGGCACAGCTGTTTTCTTCTGTAAATAACTGGGGGCCTTATTATATCTCGCAGGTACAAAAAGTTATAGATGGCACATGGTCAACAGGCGATGGCCCGGATCACTGGGCAGGTAATACCTGGAAAGGTATCGGCGATGATTATCTGGTGCTGACAGAATTTAAAAATATGCCAGCAGAGGTTGCTGCCAAGGCAGAAGCTGCCCGTTCCGGCATTGCTTCTGGCAGCCTGAATATTTTTGAAGGCCCGATGAAAGACAATAAAGGCAATATGGTTCTGGAAGCTGGCAAGGTGCTGGATGATGGCGGCCTGTGGGGCATGAATTACTATGTTGAAGGGGTTGAAGGAAATATCCCGAATTAAGGCGTTGGCCTTGATATAAAACCATAGAGGCGGGCGCGCTTGAACAAGCATCATTTGCGCCCGCTCTTCGATATTTGCTCTGTTGCCAGCGCATATCAGGGCACAGAGCCAGATAACCACCAGAGGTGTGCTGGATGCGTGAGGCTATTTGTTTTTTCCTGAATGGAAAAAAAATAGAAATAACAACAGCTGGCGAGTCGGGATTGCGCCCGGATATGACGCTGTTAAACTGGCTTCGCCTGCATCAGAAATTAACCGGTACAAAAGAAGGCTGTGCAGAAGGCGATTGCGGGGCGTGCAGTGTAGTGGTCGGCCGTCTGGCAGGGGACAATCAACTGGTATGGCAGGCTGTAAATGCCTGTATTTTATTTCTGCCCATGTTGCATGGCACGGTGCTTACCACTATAGAGGGGGTTGCCGGCACAGATGGGCAATTGCACCCTGTCCAGCAAAGCATGATAGACAATCACGGCGCGCAATGCGGTTTTTGTACGCCCGGATTTGTGATGTCCTTATATGCTGGCTGGTGTTCGGGACTGGCATTTAACACAAGCAATATCGAAAGCCTGCTCAGTGGCAATTTATGCCGTTGTACGGGCTATGGGCCGATTGTTCGTGCTGGCGAGGCACTGGCAAATATGGCGCGCCCCCAATGGGCGATAGCGCGCTTGCAAGCCGATATAGATGGCTTGCGTCAAATGCAGGAAGAAGAGGCTGAAAAAGGGCTGGAAATCTCTGTTCGGGGGCAGCGTTTTAACGCGCCAACCAGTATCGCAGAATTGGAACAGCTCTATATCGAGAACCCGGACGCACAGATATTATCCGGGGCAACCGATATTGGCTTATGGGTGACCAAACAGCATCGCCAGCTTGCCCATTTTATTCATATTGGCCGGGTGGCCGAACTGGAACAAATTGAAAAGACAGATAGCCTTATTAAAATCGGCGCAGGGGTTACCCATCAACAGGCCATGACCTATCTGGCAGAAGATTATCCCGCCTTACAGGAAATCTGGGCACGGTTTGGCTCGGCACAGGTGCGCGCCTCTGGCCGGGTATGTGCAAATATTGCCAATGCCTCGCCCATTGGCGATCTTTCGCCCTGTTTCCTGGCATTGGGGGCAGAGATTTTGCTGAATAGAGGCGGCGATAAACGGCAAATCCGGCTGGAAGATTTCTTCATAGATTATGGCCAGCAAGACCGTTTGTCAGGCGAGTTTGTAGAAGCGATCCTTTTGCCGCGCCTATCGGATGATCAGCATCTTTATGCCTACAAGATTTCGAAACGATTTGACCAGGATATTTCAGCGGTGCTGATGGCGGCCTGTATTAAGATAGATCAGGATAAAATAGCCGATATCAAAATCGGCTTTGGCGGTATGGCGGCCATTCCCAAAAGAGCAATAAATCTGGAGGCGTGTCTGAAAGGTCAGGCGGTATCTGAACTGGCAAAGTTAGGCCAGCTATCGACCACCGCCCTTGCAGACGCTGTTACCCAAGCGCTGGCAGCCGATTTTGATCCCATTGATGATATGCGTGCCAGCCGCGCCTATCGCCTGGTGGTGGCCGCACAGCTTGTTGAAAAGCTGTTTAAAGAGCATCTTTCAGGCTATTGCCGGCTTTCCTCACCCCGGGCATTTCGTGTACCGGATGATTTCACCATGGCGGCAAAATCATGAAGGGGGAGGCAGAAAAATTGCATGACAGCCTGCATCAGCCCATCGCCCATGATAGCGCGGCGCTTTATGTCACCGGGGCTGCCCAATTTACCGATGATATAGCCTTTCCCGAAGACGGGCTGCATATCGCGCTTGGCCTGTCTGCGGTTGCCCATGCAAAGCTGGTCAGTCTTGACCTGACAGATGTTCTGGCAGCAGACGGGGTGGTGTGCTGTCTTAGCGCAGAGGATATTACGGGACAAAATGATGCTAGCCCTGTTTTTGGCGATGACCCTGTCTTTGTAAAAGATATGGTCAGCTATCACGGGCAATCTGTTTTTGCGGTTGTGGCACATTCTGCCAAACAGGCACGTATGGCCGCATTAAAGGCGCAGATTGTCTATGAAGAATTGCCCGCCATTCTGGATATTGACAGCGCATTGGCACAAAACAGCTTGCTGCGTGCGCCCCAGCAGATAGTAACAGGCGATGTAGATACCGGATTAGCGGATGCCCCCCATCGTATGCAGGGGCAGATGGTGATAGGCGGCCAGGAACATTTTTATCTGGAAGGACAGGCGGCCATTGCCATACCCGGCGAAGCAGGGGAACTCAGCTTGTATGTTTCCACCCAGCATCCAACAGAAATTCAGCACAAAGTAGCAGAAGCCCTTGGCCGGCCATTTCACCAGATAACTGTTCAGGTGCGCCGGATGGGCGGGGCATTTGGCGGCAAGGAAAGCCAGGCTAATCTGCCAGCGATTATTGCAGCTCTGGCAGCGGTCAAGACAGGCAAGTCTGCCAAGCTGGTCTATGACCGTGATGAGGATATGCGGGTTACCGGCAAACGCCATGATTTCAAAATTTCCTATGATGCAGGTTTTGACGATGACGGGGTTATTCAGGCACTGGATGTTCATCAGGCCTTGCGATGCGGTATGTCCTTTGATTTATCGGCTGCCATTGCGGACCGGGCGATGATGCATGCAGAAAATGCCTATGGCATTGCGGCAATGCGGATACGCTCGTCTTTATGCAAAACCAACACCCCTTCCAATACCGCCTTTCGCGGTTTTGGCGGGCCGCAAGGTGTTTTGGGGATGGAACGGGTAATAGATGATATTGCTGCCTATCTGGGGATTGATCCCTTTCTGGTGCGCCAGCGCAATTTTTATCCCGATAAACAGGATATGGAAAACGGGAAAACCACCCCCTATGGCCAGCCGGTAACAGATTGCATTATTGGTGCATTGACCACAAAACTGGCAGCAGATGCAGATTATCAAAAACGCCGGGCAGAGATTGAGCAATGGAATGAAAATAACCCGATATTGCGGCGCGGCATTGCTCTGACGCCGGTAAAATTCGGGATATCCTTTAATAAAACCATGCTTAATCAGGCAGGCGCGCTGGTGCATATCTATACCGACGGGACTATCCATCTCAATCATGGCGGTACTGAAATGGGGCAGGGGCTGTTTACCAAAATTGCCCAGATTTGCAGCCATGCTTTCGGGGTGTCGATGGATAAGGTAGCCATCACGCCTACCAATACAGGCAAAGTTCCAAACAGTTCTGCTACAGCCGCCTCATCTGGCACTGATTTGAACGGTATGGCGGTTGCCGCTGCAGCGGATACCATAAAGTCGCGTATGGCGGCCTATCTGGCCAGCCAGTATCAGGCAGACCCGTCCGAGGTAGGCTTTTCAGACGGGCAGGTTATTATTGGCAAGGAAAGCCTGAGCTTTGCGGAAGCGGCGATGCAATGCTGGCAGGGGCGTATATCGCTGTCGGCTACCGGGTTTTATGCCACGCCCGATATTCATTGGGATGCCAAAAGCTTGAGAGGCGCTCCTTTTTACTATTTTGCCTATGGGGCAGCGGTGAGCGAGGTAGCGGTCGACAGGCTGACAGGCGAGAATAGAATTTTACGGGTCGATATCCTGCATGATGTGGGGCATTCCATTAACCCGGCTCTGGATCATGGCCAGATTGAAGGCGGCTTTATACAGGGGGCGGGCTGGCTGACCACTGAAGAGCTGGTCTATGGCAAAGACGGGCGATTGCAAACCCATGCCCCTTCTACCTATAAAATTCCTGCCTGTTCGGACAGGCCGGCTATTTTGAATATTGGTTTATATTCCTCAGGCGGTAATCCGGCCGATACCATTCACAAATCCAAAGCGGTTGGGGAGCCGCCTTTCATGCTGGCTATTAGTGTACATTCTGCCCTGCGCCATGCGATAGAGGGGCTGGCAGAAGCCAGATTGCCCAATCTGGATGCCCCTGCCACAGCCGAACAGCTTTTGATGACGCTAAAAGGTATCGCGCGCTGATGCCAGGCTGGAAGCAAAAGATAGAAGCCTGTCTGGCCGCTGGCCAGCCGGTTTGCCGGATAGTGATAGCAGAGGCAAAGGGCTCTACCCCGCGGGAAGCCGGAGCAAATATGTATGTCACCAAACAGGGTATCAGGGGCACGATTGGCGGTGGCACACTGGAATTTGAAGCGATGGCATATGCTCGCCAGATTTTGGCAGAACTGGCCGCAAATAAAACAGGTGATAAGACAGGCTTTATCCGCCAGTTTCGCCGCTTTGTTCTGGGCCCGCATCTGGGGCAATGTTGCGGGGGACAGGTCAGCTTGCTGTTTGAAGGATTTAGCCTGAACTGTCTGCCCGCCCTGCAAGCCGCCCCGGATAAAAACACCACCGGATATCTGCATTCATCCGGAAAAAATCTCGGCCTGAAGGATATATATGTACCGGCAGAACAGCCTGTCCTGCACCCTCTCTTTGAGCCAAAAAACGGGCAATTACAGATGCCGGTAGAGCGGACAGAAACCCCCTTTTATCTTTACGGGGCGGGTCATGTTGGCCGTGCGGTGATGGGGGCGGTAGCCGGTCTTTACCTGGATAAAATCTGGATAGATAGCGATGATAGCCGCTTTCCAGAGATACGGGATCCGGCCATTAGCTATGTTCCGGCATCCGATATGACGCGGATTGCCAGCCATGCCCCGAAAGGGGCTATTCATCTGGTGATGAGCTATTCGCACAGGATAGATGAAGCGCTGGTTTATACGATATTGAAAAAAGGGGATTTTGGGCGTCTTGGCCTGATAGGCTCGCACACAAAATATCAGCGTTTTTGCCATAGCCTGAAAAAACAGGGGATAGATGATTGCTCGCTTGACCAGCTTGTCTGTCCGATAGGCCTGCCTGATTTGCAAAGTAAAGACCCTGCCCATATTGGCCTGTCTGTTGCCGCCCAAATCGCCAGCTGGCTGGAGGCGGATTTTTTCTAAAGTCCCCGATTTAACAGGGCGCGGGCAGCCTTGTCATGGCGGGTCAGCAGATTTTGCATATCCAGCCTGGCCAGCATACCGTCCTTTACCACCATTCGGCCATTGACCATCACATGGCGCGGCTTGACCGGCCCGCAAAATACCAGCGCGGCAAGCGGGTCTGATTGTGTGCCGGAAAAATCAATGCAATTTCTATCGAAAATAGCCAAATCTGCGGCAAATCTGGCGGCTATCTGGCCGATATCATCACGGTTCAGGGTTTCTGCCCCGCCTCTGGTCGCCAGTCGCAATGCCTGTCTGGCGGTCATATTATCTGCCCCTGCCAGTACCCGTTGCAGTAGCATGGCCTGGCGGGCTTCATTCATTAAATGACCACTATCACTGGAAGAAGAGCCATCGACCCCCAGCCCCACCTTTACCCCGGCATCCAGCATTTGGCGCACCGGGGCAATGCCGCTGGCAAGGCGCATATTCGAACAGGGGCAATGGGCTACCCCTGTCCCGGTACGGGCAAAGAGATCAATTTCCTGGTCATTGAGCTGAACACAATGGGCGTGCCAGACATGGCTGCCCGTCCAGCCCAGCGCTTCTACATAATCGCCTGGTCGCTGGTTAAACTGGGCAAGGGAATAATCGATATCCTCAATATTCTCGGCCAGATGAGTGTGCAGGCCAACCTCTTTGTCGGCGGCCATGATAGCGGTATCGCGCATCAGCTCTATACTGACCGAAAAGGGCGAGCAGGGGGCAAGGGCGATACGGGTCATGCTATGGGGGCGCTCATCATGAAAGGCATCGATAACCCGCAGATAATCTTCTAGAATTTCGTCTTCTTTTTCGGTCAGGCTGTCAGGGGGCAGGCCGCCCTTGCTCTCGCCAATGCTCATCGCCCCTCTGGTGGCGGTAAAGCGGATACCCACATCCTGAGCCGCTTCGATAGTGTCATCCAAGCGGCTGCCATTAGGATAAAGATAAAGGTGGTCTGATGAGGTAGTACAGCCGCTTAACGCCAGTTCAGACAGGCCAATAGCAGCAGAAATATAAATATCATCGGGGGTAAGCTGTTGCCAGATGGGATAAAGGGTCTTTAACCAGCCAAACAGGCTTTCATTCTGGGCTTCGGGAATAAGACGGGTCAGGTTTTGAAACAAATGATGATGCGTGTTTACAAGGCCGGGAATAACAATATGGCCGGAAAGGTTTATCACCTCATCTACCCTGTCGGCATGGCTGGCCAGCTCTGCTGAACTGCCGACCGCGCTGATGACCCCGTTTTCGACAAGAATAGCGGCATTTGCCAGCTCGTCCCCGCACCCTGAATTGCCGGTACGCGCATCATTCATGGTGGCTAGAACATCGATATTGGTCAGTAGCTGGCTGGTCATCTGCCTCTCCTTGTCCTACTGGCTAAGCTGCCAGTCATCGGGGTTAATATCGAGGCACGCTTCAATCGCGGCCGTTGCAATCACCGAAAGCGTGCCATTATCTGTGTCCTGGACATTCAGCCCGCCTTTGACCACCGTTACTATCGCCTGGCCGCGCGGCAATTCATCTGCAACTTTTCCGGTATCCACCAATTCGGGTTTCTGAACGCCTATTGTGACATTTACCTGCATATCTTCATGGCTTAGCCCTAGCGATCGAAACAGCACCAGAGAGCTGTGATGAATAGCATCCTGTACCGCCCGGCACGCGGCTTTGGTGTAATCCTCGCCATAGAGGTCATTGCCTGTGCCCATTTCCAAAATCAGCCTTTTCATGTGCGCGCTCCCTTGCCAGCAGCCGGTTGCATATCAAAAAAGACATTAACCGCGGCATTGGCGATGACCGTATTATCGGTATCTGCCCTGTCAGGATTTGCCCCGTCAGGATTTGAGGAGTTCTTGCTGGCAGGCTTGGCGATATCCAGCCCGCCATGGACGACCTGTACGCTTCCCTTGCCATAGGGCAGAATAGCTTTTACCGCTTCAATATCCACTTTTTCCGGTTTCTGGACGCCGATTTCCACCTCGACAATCATATCCTCGCGCGAAAAGCCGAACGCATCAGCCATTGTCAGCGAATTATGCCAGAGCGCATCCTGCAAGGCTCTGATTGCTGCCTTGGTGTAATCCTGGCGGCGCAGGGATGTGCCCATGCCCAGCTCCATTGCGACCTTTTTCTTTGCCATCTGTAAACTTCCCGAAATTCTTGAATTTGTTTTTTCTATCCTGAAAACGCTAGACCTATTTCATCTATTTGTCATATCTTTCCGGGGAAAAATATTATTTTGTTGCAGACAGATTTGCCTGTTCAGATCCAATGTAACGCGCATATAAACGGGGTTATAGTGCTGTCTGCTTTTTTTTCCGGCTTTTTTATCAGCCTGTCTTTGATTCTGGCGATTGGTCCGCAAAACAGCTTTGTTATTCGACAGGGCTTGCTGGGACAGCATATTTTGGCGGTGGTGCTATTTTGCGGCATATCCGATGCGGTGCTGATTTGTCTGGGCGTATTGGGGTTGGGGACGGTCATGGCACCTGTCTTTACCCGATATTCTGACTGGATGTTCGGGCTGTCTGCGCTTTGGCTGGCCATTTACGGGGCAGGGCGGGTACGCGCAGCATATCGCGCGAACTATTCTGTACAGGCTGATTCTGACAATCAAAATCCGGGAACCCTTGGTGCCATATTTGCTCTTTTGGCGGTGCTTACCTTTGCCAATCCGCACGTATATCTGGATACGGTAATATTGCTTGGGGCGGTATCTATCGGTTATGTCGGGATAGAAAAGCTGGTTTTTGCCGTCGGGGCATCGCTTGCCAGCCTCAGCTTTTTTGCCGCTATCGGTTTCGGGGCAAAACGGCTTAGCCCGTTTATCCGTACCCCCAGAGCCTGGCAGATAGTTGATCTGCTCACCGCTCTGGTAATGTTTATCTTTGCAGGAATATTACTGGCACAAACCAGCTGGACAGGGGCAGGCTAGTCCAGATCCTCGCTGAGAACCGTTAGCTGGATATGATAGCATAGCTCGCCTTCATCATCATCGCGGTAGACAACGCCAAATGTCTCGCCATCCAGCTGAAACTCTACCGAATCCTTTGCCTCTGGCCGCGCGACCAGCGTGATATCATGATTGCCGAAACGCTGGCGCAGAAAACGTTGCAGTTTTTGAGTTTCCGTCGGTGTCATCAGCTACGCCTCTTTGTTGTTTTTTAAGTGTTTTAAAAAATTTTTCAAACGCCGCCAGCTTAGGCAGTGTTGGGATATTTGTCCAGTTAAGATAGGGCGTCCCGGGCATCTATCTAGCCATGACGGGCAATTTGTCCGCCATAATGTGGCCAGGCTGGCCGGGCAGCGACATCATGCGCCCCGCAATTGCTGCATCGCAGATAAATACCCAGTTCCGGTACAGGAAATAGCGGGCCCAGCCGCTCGATAAGAATATCCACAGGCAAATCGGCATTATGGCTGCATCTGTTGCACCAGCAAAAAACACCCAAATTCTGTGCAGCCAGATGGTGCAAACATACAGGCTGATGCGGTTCTGTTGCCCGAATTTTCTGCTCTTTAAACTTTCCCACCTGGCAGATATACCCTAGCTTTTGAAGATTTATTTGTTCTTGATTTGTTCTAATTTAGGTATATCTAAATAAACAGGATGGCGCAAGCCCTAATCGGCGCTCACCCTGCTATCAAAGGGCTGTTTTTGGCATGAAAATATTAAAAAGGGGGGGGTGTTTTCAGGCTTGTATCAGCCGGGGCAGGCGATACAGATAATTGGTCAATTCAGGTAATTTTCCAGTGCGATAAAGGGTTTTTTTGCGATCCTTTAAAATAAAAACCGGCTGATCAGACCCTTTGATACGTTGTTTTTCAATGGTGAAAAGCGGTTGTTCATGGGCGTGTTTGAAAATAGAAAAAATGGCTGAATTATCGATGTGGTCAAGGGCGTAATCGCGCCAGTCACTGCTGGCAACACGCGCAGCATAGGTCGATAAAATAGTGGATAATTCTGTCCGGGAAAAATAGAGGGTTCTGGATTTTTTACGTGAAATGGAATGAGATGACATTTATTTCTATTATCCGCTAAATTTATCTATCCCGAATTTTATGTATTTTATGATACATACCGTTGAATATACGGGGCGAACCCGGCCAAGACAGGCCACCCCCCTCCTTTAAAAGAGTGGCTAAATCGATATGAAAGGTCAAGCCCTATAGAACGGTGGGCTATGGCTTGTGCGCCAGAATAGAAAATTGACACAGAAAAAACTGGAAAAAACCCTACTAACAGACGTATAAAGGCGGTGAGATAAAATACTAACCCTGAGACAGGTCAGGACGAGAACAGATGGCAGATATTTTTGACGAGATTAATGAAGAGCTGAAACAGGACAGGCAAGCAGTTCTTTGGCAGCGTTATGGCAAATATGTCATAGGGGTTGCTGTGCTGATAATCGCCCTTGTCGGCGCGCGTCAGGGATATGTCTATTGGAAAGAGGCGCGCGATGGCGCAGCGGCAACGGCCTATTATCAGGCAGCCGCACAAACAGATGAAGGCGATGCCTTGCAAGAGGTGATGGACAGCCTGACCCCGGGCTATCAGCTGCTTGCAGATTTCACTATTGCGCGCAAGCTGGCAGAGCAGGGCAGGAATAATGAAGCCGAGGCCGCATTTTTACAACTGGCAGAGCGCAGCGATATTGACCCGTTTTATCGCGATACAGCCTTGTTACTGTCTGTCATGCACGCCCCGGATAGCGCAAATAGCGATGAATTGCTGAACCGGATTAACCCTCTGGCCGATAGCGCAGGGCCGTTGCAGGGATTGGCCCTTGAACAGGCAGCCGGCCTGTCCCTGAAAAAAGGGCGTATCCAGCAGGCAGCAGATTTTCTGGAAAAGATTACCACGCTGAATGAAGCGCCCTCCAGCTTGCGCCAGCGTGCCAGCCAGCTTTTGACGATTGTAAACAGCAAGGTATCTGGATAATGAACAGCCTTTCAGCTCTGTATCAGTATAGATGGCCACGCGCCTTTGCCGCCCTGCTGACAGCGATATCGCTGTTGGGACTGAGCGCCTGTACAAAAAGAGAGCTGATTTTAAAAGGCGAGCGTGAAGCGGTTCTGCTGGAAGTCAACAGTCTGGAAATAGATACAAATGCGAGTGCTGAATTTGGCACTATTGGCGCGGCTGGCGAAAATCAGAATGCCGGCCATCCCGGCCTGTCCAGTGGCCATACAGGCGGTCATCTGCAGCTGGAACTGCCTCTGGAAACTGTCTGGCAGGCCAGAATTGCTGCCCCGGAAGATGATGTGGTCAGCTTGCCACAGCCGATGATAGCAGGCGGGTTTGTATATGCGCTGGGGGCAGATGCGCTGCTAACCGCCTTTGATTTGGAAAATGGCAACCTTGTCTGGCAATATCAGGTCAATCCCCCTAAAAGTGGCGTCTTTCCAGGCATTGCAGGGGGGATAGCGGTTAATAAGGACAAGGTGGCGGTTCATGCCTCGCGCTCCAGTCTCAGCTTGCTGGATGCCAAAGATGGCGCAGAGCTATGGAAAATAGAACATGACAGCCCTCTGGCAGGCGGCCCTACTTTTATTGGCGATGCCGGAGTGGTTGTTACCGATATTGATGGCTATGTCTTTGTCCATCGTTTATCGGATGGTGCGCTGGCCTGGCAGAGTGTTGGATTGCCAGTGGATACAGTTGTGTTTGGCGCGCCGTCTCCTGCGGTAAATGGCGGCGAGCTGGTTCTGGCCGGGGCAGGGGGCGAAATTGCTATCCACCGCGTTGATAATGGCCAGCTATTATGGGCAGACAGCCTTGCCAGCCTATCGCCCGTTACCCCGCTTCAGGAGCTGGGCGATGTGCTGGCCCACCCCATCCATGAAGGCGAGATGATCTATGTGATTAGCCAGTCCGGATTGCTGAGTGCCTATGAAGCCAAAACAGGTTTCCAGATTTGGGAACATCCCCTGGCAGGGGTGCAAATGCCCTGGATTGCCGGCGATAGTATCTTTGTTTTGTCTGTGGAAGGCCATCTTGTCAGCTTGCGTAAATCAGACGGGGCGGTCAGATGGATAACCGCTCTGGATGGTTCAGGTACGCTGGGGGCAGCAAAGCCCGGTACCGTGACCGATTATTATGGCCCGATTGTCGCCTCTAATCAGGTGCATATTCTGTCTGAAAATGGCAAATTTGTCAGTCTGAATGCCGATACAGGGGCAATTGTTTCCAGCCAGTCTCTGGGCGGAAAAGTAAAGGTCGCCCCGCAAATTGCCCGTTCCAGCCTTGTCTATCTGACAAAATCCGGCCAGCTACAAGTGATGCGCTAGAAAATGACGGTTACCCTTGCCATTGTTGGCCGGCCAAATGTCGGCAAATCAACCTTATTTAATCGGTTAACCGGCACCCGGCACGCGATTGTCGATGACCAGCCAGGTGTGACGCGCGACCGCCGCGAGGGCGATGCCCATCTGGCCAGTATGCAATTTCGCCTGATAGATACAGCCGGGCTGGAAAAGGCCAGGGCTGGCAGTTTGCAAGACCGGATGCGCGAGCAGACAGAATTAGCGGTTGCACAAGCTGATATCACGCTGCTAGTGATTGATGCACGGGCAGGGATATTGCCAGATGATGTGCATTTTGCCCGCGAGATTAGAAAATCGGGTACCAGTGTTATTTTGCTGGCCAATAAATGCGAGGGCAAGGCCGGGGCAGAAACACTGGCTGAAGCCTGGCAGCTGGGGCTGGGCGCTGCTGTGCCGATATCGGCTGCTCATGGCGACGGGCTAATCGATTTGTTTGATGCCTTGCTGGAGCGTGGGCACGAAATAGGGCTGGAAGAGGCACTGTTTGCCGCCGCCGACAAGGCAGATGAAGATTTAGAGGATATATCTGTCCCAGAAGAGGAAGATGGCCCTGATATCTGGATAGATGAACGCGATAAAGGGCCTGTTCGGATGGCAATTATTGGGCGCCCGAATATGGGTAAATCCACCCTTGCCAATACATTGCTGGGCGAGGCACGGCTTTTGACCGGACCAGAGGCGGGCATTACCCGCGATAGCATTACCCTGCCCTTTGAATGGGAAGGTCAGGCCTATGAGCTGGTCGATACAGCCGGTATGCGCCGCCAGGCACGGGTGACCGACCGTATTGAAAGATTGATGGTAAATGACGCCGAACGGGCTATTCAATATGCCAAAATATGCGTTTTGATGCTGGATGCCCGCCAGCCGCCCCACAAACAGGATATGGTTATTGCCCGGCAAGTTACCGATGAAGGCCGGGCGCTGATCATTGCAGCCAATATGTGGGATGATGTGGCTGACAAGCAAAAGGCCATGCAGCAAATAAATGACCGTTTGCAAACCTCGCTGGCACAGGTGCGCGGCGTGCCGGTTGTGCCTATTTCGGGGATGTATGGGCGCGGTCTGGACAGGCTGATGAAAGCGGCCAGCGATATTCACAAAAAATGGAATACGCGCATTTCAACCGGGCGGCTTAATCGCTGGCTGGAGCCGATGCTGGAAGCCCATCCCCCGCCCATGTCACAAGGCAGGCGTTTGCGTATCCGTTACATGACGCAAGTGCGTACCCGCCCGCCCACATTTGCCCTGTTTGCCAGCCGTCCGGTGGATATACCAGAATCCTATCTGCGCTATCTGATAGGTGGTTTGCGCGCGGATTTTGGTCTGGAAGGGATACCTGTGCGAATGATGCTGCGTAAAGGGACAAACCCCTATCAGCCGAAATCCTGATATGCTTAAAACCCTGATCTGGCTAGAAAATGCCGGCCTTATCGTGCCAGCGCGTCTTCCATCTTGCTCATCAGCCTGTCTAGCAGCCGGGCGATGGCCATAAGGGCTGTACTGTCCAGCCGGTTATGCTTGTCCAGATAGAGCGTTCGGTTTACTTCAATTTGCAAAACCGATAGGCGCCTATCGGTCTGTTTATTATATTCCAGTCCATAAAAACGGGTCGTATACCCCCCGGCATAGGGCGCATTCCAGCCCCAGCTAAAAGCAGCGTTATTTTCAATCCGGTGATGCATCACCTCGTCAATGGCGGTTGCCAGAGAAGCTGGCAGGGTAGCCCCATGCAGATTGCCAAAGATAAAATCCGGCAAGCCGCGCTGGCGGGCTATCTGTTTTTTGGGGTGGAACTGGCGATTTGGATCTGGCATGGAATGCAGATCTATCAACAGGATATGGTCGTTTTCTGCCAGCATTTCCTCTAATTTTTCGCGCAATATCCGGTGATAGGGGCGGTGAAAGCTGGCCAGGATATCTTCTGTCTGTTCCTGGCTGAAAGGGGTGTCATATATCGGCTCACGCATGGCTGAAAGACGCGGTATCACCCCGTAGCCTGCCGCGATATAGGGCTTGTAAACAGAAGGGGCTTTTTGCGTTATATCCGGGCAAAGCTGGCTGTCTATCGCCTCTTCCGGGCGGTTTAAATCGACCACGCCGCGCCCGATTTGTGCGATAAGGCCAGGGCGATGGGCACGGGCCAGCATCAGCCCCAATATATCTGTGCCTGTATCTTCCAGGCTGCGCGCACGCGGATAGTTAGCCGGGGTAAACCAGCCTTCAGGATAGCATCTGCCGCCATGCGGGACAGCGATTATCAGGTTTTTGGCCGCCATACCGCCGCAAATAAGGGGAAGGGGCAGTGCGTCTCTGGCAAGGATAGTGCCATCATTTTCAATTTTTTTTGACGGGATGTTCAGATAGTCATGGCCGCTTTCTCTGGCTGCCGGGTTGCGCGCCATATCGGCCAGAGGCTGGCGAAATTCAGATAGCTCTATGGACAGGGGATTATTTTCCATCATGGCGCAAACTCTACGTGGTTTTCTGCCGTCGGGGCAAATAAATTCAGCCACCATCGGCCAGAGGCGGTAAAATCTTTCAATGCTTGACTTGACCGGCAATTGGCCTTACATCATGCCAGATAAACGCGACACAAGTGGCGTTTATCGGCTCAGATGCGGTAAAGGAGCGTTAGCTCAGCGGGAGAGCACCACGTTGACATCGTGGGGGTCACAAGTTCAATCCTTGTACGCTCCACCATCTGAAAAGCAAGCATACAGCGCCACCCTATCAGTATAGCGGGCGCTGTTTTGCTTTAAGGGCTGGCGCTGGCAATATGCTGGTTATCAAATAATCTTATGTTTTGGTTTGATAAATGATGAGAGTATCGCGCGCTATTTTGCCTATCGTTGTTTTTTTGATAATGGGGTTTGGAACAGCTGTTAATGGCACGGCAAATGACCTTTCCAGCTCTACTTTCAACGTTTTTTATAAAACTGAATATGGCGCAGTGGATGTTGGGACTAGTCAGGCAATATGGCAGGTTGCTGATGACAAATTTTCCATGAGGGGTGAATTTAAGTCCGAAGGTATTGCAACATTATTTGCAGATTTTGAGGGATATGTAAGCGTAAAAGCAGTAAATCTATCAAAGGGCTGGCAAGGACAACGCCTCGATATGGCCAGCATCTATAAATCAAAATTACGAACATCTGAAACCTCTTGGTCTGCGGATGGAAAAATAGCCACTACCACTCTTGAACCGCCTCTGGATTTGGAAAAGGTTTATCCGCTTGATGATGCGATGATGCGCGGCGTAACTGACCCTTTTAGTGCGATGATGACAATGCTTGACCGCCTTAAGGCTGGTGCGCCATGTATTGGCAGGTTCCAGATTTACGATGGCAGGCGACGAGCCGAGCTGCGTTTTACAGATTATGGTACCCGGACGGTACAAAAAGACCGGGATTTCGCCTATAAGGGGACAGCCATAGTTTGCGGTGTGGAAAGTAGGGCTATTGGCGGACACAGGCGTAAATCGCGCTTTGGTAAAACAAATGACGATAAGCCTGGAACAAAAGCTTATATTGCGGATATAGGCAATGGTGTGCTTGTGCCTGTTAGAATGGAGACAAACCTGTTTTTTGGGCGTATCGTCACTCGCCTCGATTTAGCCCGATCGAATTTTTAGCCGCCATCATGATGTTTTTCAGAACCATACTTCTCTTTTTGCTCATCTCATTTGCCCCGGCTGTTATGGCAACGTCCGAGGTCTGGCGCACCCGGCTGCAATCCCCGACCATCATAGGCGAGGGAACCTTGAAGATATTTTTATGGGAGGTATATGATATCCGTTTACTTTCCGATGGTGCGCCATTTTCCTGGCACAAGGATTTTTTGTTGGAGTTTGTGTACAAGCGCGATTTAGCAAAAGACGAGGTTATGGAAGCGTCCATAAAAGAGATGCGGCGACAGAAAAATATCACCAACAGCCAGATAGAGCGATGGCAGGAATATCTGCAGCAGGGGATAAAATCTGTTCAGCCGGCCACAAAGGCAGCCCTTTTTTGGACAGATAAAGGCACGATCACCTTTTATTATGAGGGAAAAACCCCTGTTACCATTACAGATGCTGCCTTTGCACAGGCTTTTATAAATATCTGGCTGGGGGCGGATACATCAGAGCCAGCGCTTCGAAAGGCACTTTTGGGTTTGAAATAAAAAAAGGGCTGCCCGAAGACAGCCCCAGTTCAGGGGAGGAAAAAAATATTCTGCCCTGATAATGGATATGTTTGGCGAATTTTTGGCAGCTCGCCGATTTTTGCCTCTTTATTTCCGCCCGCAAAACAATTTTCCCGGGTTTTGATTTCCTATCCATGCTATTTTGCGGGTTCAACATTTTTTAAAAACAGGTCTTTTTGCCATGACAACGCCTAATCTTGATGCTGCTGCTCTATCGCCTATTGACCATGCCGCGCTGGGCAATAGCGATCCAGCACCGGTAAAAATTGCTCTGCTATACGGCTCTTTGCGGGCGCGTTCCTATAGCCGCCTTTTAAGCGAGGAAGCGGTGCGTATTCTGGAGGCGCTGGGGGCAGAATGTCGCCTGTTTAATCCTTCGGGTCTGCCTTTGCCGGATGACGGGGCAGATGCCAGCCATCCAAAGGTTGCTGAATTGCGCGACCTTATTAGCTGGTCAGAAGCGATGGTCTGGTGCTCGCCCGAACGGCACGGTGCCATGACCGGCATTATGAAATCCCAGATTGACTGGATACCGCTTGCCCTTGGCTCGGTTCGGCCGACACAGGGCAAGACTTTGGCCGTGATGCAGGTATCTGGTGGCTCGCAAAGTTTTAATACAGTCAATCAATTGCGGATTTTGGGACGCTGGATGCGCTGTCTGACCATTCCCAATCAATCTTCTGTGCCAAAGGCCTTTCAGCAATTTGATGAAGAGGGGCGGATGCTGGCGTCTTCCTATTACAACCGGGTTGTCGATGTGATGGAAGAGCTGGTCAAATTCACCTATCTGACCAGAGGGCGGACAGACTATCTGGTGGATAGATATAGCGAGCGTGTGGAAACCGCCCAGACCTTGTCCGATCGGGTAAATAACAGCGCCCCTGCATAAGGATTTAGCCGGCAGGCTTTTTATTTCCAAAAAAGGCCTCTGTCTGGCTCTTTTGCGCCTGCTTGACGGGGGCGGCCGGGCAGGGACATGATATGAGCAGGTATTTTTTTCAACAATCCGGGTAATATTAAAAAAAGGGGCAGGACAGATGAGCGAATTGAAAAAAGCTGTCATTACAGGGGCCACAAGCGGTATAGGATTTGCCCTGGCGCAGGCGCTGGCACAATCCGGGCGCCAGGTACTGGCGATTGGCCGAAACCCGGATAATCTGGCCAAATTAAAAGAGGCAGGCGATATCGAAACGCTGGCAGCCGATATTCGCGATAGCGAGGCTGTTTTGCCAGAAATACAGAAATTTTCCCCAGATATTCTGGTGAATAATGCCGGGGTCGGGCATGGCATTGACGGGCTGGATAATTTGCCCCTGCACCTGATCCAGGAAGCGGTGGATATTAATGTTACAACCCCTATCAAGCTGACCGCAGCCGTGATGGAAGAGATGCGCGTACAAGGCAAGGGGCATATTGTGAATATTGGCTCTATTGCGGGGCTGCATACGCTATATTCGGCGCTTTACGGGGCAACAAAATCGGCTGTCCATCTGTTTAGCCAGAATTTGCGCGCCGAGCTGAGCGGTACGCCCATCCGGGTGACCGAAATATGCCCCGGGCGCGTTTCAACCGGCTTTTTTCAGGCAGCCACCGGCAATGCCGAGCGTATGAACGCCCTTAGCCAGTCCGGCATTACAGAACTTCGCCCCGAAGATGTCGCACAGGCGGTTTTGTTCGCACTGGATGCGCCCGCCCATGTCAATATTTCCACCATAGAGCTGATGCCGGTGGAACAGGCTGTTGGCGGAATGAAAATGAACCCGGTTACATAGCCGGGTTCTTTTTTTGAATTGTTATAGCTGTCTTTATATAGCCCCGGTTTTAATCGAGCTGGGCTTTATTAAAGCTGGGCGTTATTTGGCCGGATTTTGCCTGTCTTCATCCTCTTTTACCGGCTTGTAAGTGCCAGAGGTTTCAAACTTGTTTTCGGCATCAATCTCGACAAAGGGGGCTTTGGTACGCAAGAAAATCTCGCGGTTAATATCAAACCAGAAAGAGGGCGGGTCAAAGGTGCCGACCGCAATCGCGGTTTTCCCGTCCAGAAATTCTGAGTCTATCTGCCAATGGGTGGTCGTACCGCACGCAGAACAAAAGCTGGTGGTCACATTATTACCGGATTGTGTCTGATAGCGATGATGGCTTAAATCGCCTGACAGCAGGCTGACCTTGTCATTTGGAAAATATGCCCCCACCCCAAAGGCCGAGCCTGTACGCAGCTGGCAATAGCGGCAATGGCACACTGCGTGCACCTCTGGCTGGCCGGTGGTTTGATAGCGCACTTTCCCGCAGGCGCATCCGCCCTCATGCTGTTCATTATCTGACATTTCTTGTGTCTCCTGCCTGTCTGAATTTTATGCTGATATTACTCTATAGCAGAAGGCTTGCCTGTCAAACCCGACAATGTGGGCGCGCATCCATTTATCGCATGGGCACGTATAGATAGCGAAAAATAGGTTGGCTTCCCGCCCGGGACATATAAAGGAGCAACAGGATGGTGTTAAACCTTGTTTTATTCAGAAAAACTGGCCTGGCAGCTGTTTTTCTTCTTTCTCTTCTGCTGGCCTCTGTTCCTTTTTTTGCACAGGCGGCGGGCAGCGGTTCCTATAGTGCGGCACCGTCAAAACCGGCTGGATATGATGCGGCTGTCAAGCTGATAAAAGAGGGGCAATTTGCAAAGGCAATCCCTGTCTTGCATGACATTGAGGCAAAGGCGAGGGACGATGCGGATGTGCAAAATCTGCTGGGTTTTGCCTATCGCAAAGCTGGCCAGCTGGACAAGGCGGGCTTCCATTATGAACAGGCCTTGCGGCTAGATCCCAAACATAAGGGCGCACTGGAATATCAGGGCGAGCTGTTTTTGATGCTAAAGGACAAAGCATCTGCCGAGGCCAATTATGAGCGGCTGAAAAAGATTTGCTGGCTGGGCTGTGACGAGCTGGATGATCTGGAAGATGCGTTGAAAAATTACAATGGTTGAAAAATTACCGGGGCTAAAAAATTAAAAAGAGCCAAGAAATTAAAAAGGGCTAGAGGCGTTATCCTAAAATCTGGACAAGTCCCCACATCAGATATACCGCGATTAACCCGGCAATTATAAGGTTGAATTTGGTCAAAATCGGTTTTTGTTCAGGCGGGGCGGCAGCGGTTTTTTTTAATCCTGGTAATCCCAATTTTCTGGCCAGTTTGCTATATCCGGCCCATATCAGCATCGCTAGAATGATCAGGATAATGGCTTTGCCCAGCATCGATATGCCTCTTTATAAATTACTGTTTGGCAAAAGCATTTTTTGCCTATTTTGAAAAGCCGCTTCCCAGCCCCTTGAATATCCCTTTCAGGCGCGGTGAAACCGTCTGCGAAGGGGTGTCCGGTGCAAAGGCGGTATTGTTTGGCCGCAAATAAGGATAAAGCTTCATCAGGCCAAATACCAGCCCGGCTATCAGCAAAAGCGTAAAACATATTTTGGCAACAAGACGCATATTACTTTCCTTCTATTGGCATGGCGTGCCCTGTTTTCGGGTTATAGCTAACCATGCCGCCACTTGATACGCCTATCCCGGTAATCGCAGAAATAGTCACAAAATGGGTCACCATAATGGTAATGCCCTTAGCTTCATCTATCTGGCTGAGTTTTTGTCGCAAGCGGGCAAGCGTTTCTTTTTTTGGTGCAAAATCCTGATAAAAGGAATTTAATCCCGGCTCTTCAATAACCTCTCCCAGCGCAAGCGCGCGTGCGGTATCTTTGCATCTGCACCATTGGCTGGTGAAAATATCTGCGATCTTCAGCCCTGCCTGTGAAAGCTGTGCGCCCAACTCTTTGGCCTGATCCACGCCTTGCTGGCTAAGGTTGCGCTGGGTCTGGCAGTTTTCCAGCCTGAAATGCGAAGGATCGCCTGTACCGGGGGCGAGGGCATGACGGATAAACAGGATATAGCCATCGGGATTTTTTGCGTAGGCTTCCAGCGTGATGGCCTGGCCAATGACAGGCCAAATCATCATCCATGAAAAAATGGCAAAATACCTAATCGCTCGCATAGCTCGTTTTCTTTATTCCTTATTACAGCCTCAAGACAGGGCTTTTTGTTATTTCGGTTTCATCCATTGGCTGAGGGCGGATTCTATCCGTTTCTTATCCAGATGATGAATGGTACGCAGATTGGCAATCTTGTCTTCCAGCTGATGGGCATCTTTATCCATCAGGATTTTTATCTGCTCTGCCTGCCTGTCTTTTTCAAGTGGCAATTTTTCGCCTGTCTTTTTATCGTCATCACCCATTTTATCTTCCCCGCACCCCAAGGGCGTTTGGTTCAGGCTAGCATCCTTATGCCGATAGATGAATGCTCTAAATTAGTTTTAATGCAAACTATTTTTTGGCGACCAGCCTTCTGCGAAAAATTCATTCAAATCGGGTCTTTTAATTTTTTGCCTATCTGGTCGTTTAAGGCCTGAATAGGAAATCAAAAATGCTGGATGAAAGCCGTCAAATGCGTGATCAAAAAATGAAATGGCGATTTATGATATCTGGCAGGGTGTGTGCTTTGTTTATGCTGGTTGCGTTTTCATCTGTCATCATGGGCACAGATTTCACGATTATTGGGCATAAACCGGCTTTGGCCTGTTGCTATGACCCGCCTGAACCGGTGATAGAACCAGATCCGGTTGCCCCATCTGTCCCTGCTTCTGATAGCCAGGAAGAGTTGGCCGCACTAGCAGATAGCGCTGCACAAAGCATGGTAAATGCGCCGCAAGATAAAGAGGAAAGCGATCCATTGCCGGCCAATCTGTATGCACCAGTGCTTCGCACTGCCCGTCTGGCGATAGAAGATGGTCAATGGTTAAAAGCACAGGAGATTATCTTTCAGGCACGCGAAAAGCTGGGGCCTGCCCCTGAGTTTAGCGCTATTCTGGCAGAAATTGACCGTCATTTTGGCTTGTCTGAACTGGCAAGCACCTCTCTTTTGCCAGAAAATCGGGTAGAAACACCCTTTACCCCTGTCCTTGATGGCAGGAAAAATCCGCTAGAGGGGCTGATAGAGGATTTTGGGGCAAATGCCGAGCTTTTGCGCCTGCCATAGGGTGAGCGGATAGCCTAATTTTGTGGCCGGTCATAGGCCTGTGAGGCAAGAGGCTTGTTCTCTGCCGCGCGTTTTTTTGCCGCCGCCGCAATTGCCGCATCAATTTTTGACCTGTCCGCATGGCCGCTAAATCTGGCACTGCTGCCCATCATTTCGGTGAAATGCAGATAGCGTTCTGATGCCACATCCAGCAGCCGCCTGATTTCTGTCAACGGTTCAGCATGGTCATCACAGCGCAGATCAATCCATGGGAAATCCTCGCCGCGATGGATGGTCAGGCTGGCAGATTGCCGTCCTCTTTTATCGCCGCCTGCCGCCTCTGCTGCTTCCATTGCACAAAGCATACGCTCGGCAAAATCCTTGTCAGCATTATCATGATAGCTGGCCAGCATTGCCTCCAGAACCTGAGGCCCGGCCAGCATATTTCCGGCAACGGACAGATTGTCCTCTGCCTTATGGCCAGCCCATTCAATACAATCTGCCCCTGTATAGGCTGCATTTGTGCCATCCTTTGCCATCACATGAACCTGTCTTTGGCGATGGCCTGCATCCTTGTCCTGTAACCGGGATAATACAGCTTGCGGGCGCGTCCCGCTGGCCAGCAGCTTGTTGCCCTCCACCCCCCATAGCGGGTTGACCAGTGCTTGTGTGGCAATTGCCCCTGCCGGGGTAATAAAGGGAATCACCGCCCCAACCGCAAAAAAACGGCTGGCAACCGCAATACCAAGATGGCCTGTTTCCGGCTCGCGGGCGATCAGTGAAAAGGTCATGGTAAATCACACTTTCTGTTATAGGATTGATATGGCTACAAGCGTAGCGTAATTCAGCTGCTTGCCAAATAGATAAACCTTATTGGGGCAGATAAACTGCATCGGGGGAGTTTTTGCCAAATGCCAGACAAAAAAATGGCTGCAGAAAAAATTGTTGCAGAAAAAATCACACGCGCCACCGCAAAATTATTTATCGATGCGGGCGAGGCGGCCTTAAAGGAATTCACGCTGAAAAATAATCGTCGCGCTGATTTAATCACTCTTGGGCCAGCTCAAAAAATTTCGATCATTGAAGTTAAATCCTCGCGCCAGGATTTTCTTAGTGACAAAAAATGGCCAGAATATATTGAATTTGCAGATTATTTTTATTTTGCTGTGGCAGAAGATTTTCCGATTGAGATTTTGCCAGATGCCGAGCAATGCGGCATCATTCTGTCTGACGGGTTTGACAGCCTGATTATCCGTCCAGCCCCCTTGCGCCATTTGGTAGGGGCCCGCCGTTCGCATCTTATTCGAAAATTGGCGGTCACTGCGATGAGGCGCATTGAAATTTAGCTATTTTCGAATAATAAAGCTGGCATCATTATCAACATAGCGGGTGGCACTGGCATGGGTGCGGCCAAATTCGCGTTCCAGCCGGGCTTTGAATTTTCCCGGCTCTATATAGAAAATCTGATTTTGTATTCTGGGGTTGGGAAGGCTGGTGATATTAAGCGCCAGGCCTTTTCGAACCTCTTTCCAGCTATAGGAAAGCTGGCGTAAAATATAATCCTGCCATAAATAATAATCATCGGTATGGCATAGATTAAACGTACCCACAAAGATCGCATAATCTGTTTTCCGGTGCGGCTTGCGCCCGATATGAAAGCGCTGTTTGCCATCAATAAAATGGCGGGTGCAATGGCCTATCATGGCTGCATTAATATCATATCCTGAATATACAAGCTTATGAAAACGCGGAGTTCTCTGGATAAACTCCCACATGGCCCCATAGCCGCAACCAATATCGGCCAGATGGATAGTCTGGCTGGCATCCTGTGCCATAATCTGGCTGAGGATATGGTCAAACCGGGCAGTCTGGCTTAATTTTGATGCCCAGAAAACACCTTCGGCTGCTGCGCCCTTTTCTTTGAAACGTCTGGTATAGGCATTGCTGATAGAGGCTTCAAACAGCTTTTGGCTGATCCGGTTAAGCATGAGAAAAATTACCCGGTTTGGCTGTCTGGCTCGCCAATGATGGCAGGGCTGAAAGCAGGACGGCTGAATATTTCCTCGACCATCGGTGCAAAATAGGAAAGCGGTTTGCTGGCATAGGTTGGGTCAAAGGAGGCCTGATCCCATGCCCCGCAAAATTTTTCTGCACTATCAAACCATTTATGGCCGCGATAGCGTTCGCGCTCATCCTTATTCAGACCCAATTTGTCTGCATAATAAACCATCTGGAAAATGCCGTGATGCTCTAATATCCAGGTCACTTCTGCGCGGACATAGGGGCGGATAATCGCCGCTGCCATTTGGGAGTGGTTTTCCGGGGCTAAATCATCCCCGATATCATGGATAAGGGCAGCGACAATCAGCTCGATATCTGCGCCATCTTCTTCTGCCCGTGTGGCGGTTTGCAAAGAATGTTCAAGTCGTGTTACCTGATAGCCGCCAAGGCTGTCCTGTAAATTTTCCAGTGCCGATAAAATACGTTGGGGCAGGGCGCTGATATAGGCTTTTTCCAGCCTGTCAAGCAGAGCATAATCTTCTTTTGTGCCAGCTTCCATACGGGTAAAGGAAACGGTTTGTTGTGGTTGTGTATTTGTCATATCCCCCTCTATTTATGGTTTTTTCAGCGCCGCTGATTAGCTGTTTAACGAACAGACAGGATAAGCATATTATTCAGTTTTGCCGCCTTGAAAGTCGGGCGTCTAGCAAAAATTAACAGCTTTGCGAAATCGTTAGGTTCAATTTACCCAATTTTTTGCTATAAGGATATGAATGGCTATTCTGTATAAACAGCCATTCCGAGATGAGATCGCTGGAATAAGTATGGGCAATACTCGAATGAATGACATTTTGATGGACGTCCTGAACGGTGCACAATCTGGCGATCCGCAAGCGATGCTGATAGCAGGACTATCAGCTGCTTTATTGTGTATTTTTTTGCTGATGCTCGTCATTGCGCTTATTGGCCGCAAAGAAACCAAATCACCGGCAGAACAGCCTGACACAACATCAGAAGCACGGATGGAAACAGATCCCGATATGGCTGTCCCTGCCAGCATGACAGCAGCTGACAGCCTGGCTGTAGAAGAAAGCGATGACCTGGAACAGACTGATGATTTTATGATATTCAAACGCGGGGAGCGCCAGAATACACAACGCAAGAAACAGATGCTGCCAAGTGCAGAAGGCCTGACCATTGAAGATAATTTGCAATTAATTGAACGCGAGATGATTAAATTGCGCGATATGTTCAAACAGGGTCATGTTGCCCGCGATGTTTATGTCGATGAAACTCGTAATCTGTATCATCAGGCAAAGGCAATTGCAGCTTTGAAATAGCCGGTTTTCCCTTGCGGGTGAGAGATAACCACTCGCCATCGGTCAAAAGTGTGTGAATGTGAGGGGCAGGGAAAATGAAGGCTGGCGAAAAAACGCAAAAAGAGGAAAATAGCCTTTCATCTGCGGCTATGAGCAGACCGGCAGGTGTAAGTTTTCTCGAAGCCCTGTTTATCGGGCTGACCCTTATGGCTCTGATTGGCGGCGGCCTGGTTCATACTATCCAAAAGACCCATCAGACAAAAATCTCGACCGTAACGGAAAATGGGGAGGCAATAGCCCAATGGCTTCGATCTGCCTATCTGTTGAAACAAATCAGCACACCTTTGGATAATGCGCCATGTGCAGAAAATAGCATTAATACAGAATTGGCCTGTTTTCAGGACATAATCGGCCAAAATGGTATTTTTTCTACTCTGCAAAACCCTTTTTTCCCGGAAAGAGATAGCGCGGCTATCATAGCTCTTTTTCAAGGAAACGCTTCATCGCCTGTCACCGGCAAGCCTTGTGGCGAGCTGGCACAGCGATTTTCCATTTTGACGGCATCAGGACATTATCTGGGCAAGCCGCGATTTTGGCGCGGAACCATTCTGATTTATTTGCGTGAATATACTGCCCAGGAACAGGGATTAAGAAGATATTTTGTGGTAGGCTTTTGCGATTTTAAAGACCGTTATCAACAATTATCGACAAATATTTTTCTATCTTAACGCTGTTTTTCTGCCCAAAATATAGAAAAAACAGCCTTTTATTTTCCAAATGTTTTAATAAAAGGCTGTTTTATGTCGATTAGTAAGTTAAATTATGGGATGTTTCACTAAGGCATCTTTTCTATAAATAGTATTGGGATTAGGAACTGTAAAATTGGACCAGGGTCAATCCATTTTTGTTGGAAATATTAAAGGCGGGGTAGGCAAAAGCACACTTACAACGCTCTTATTTGACTATTTTCAAAACAAAAAGGATAGGACAAGAGTTCAAATGGTGGATGCGGACAGGCAAGGTACTTCTTTCGAGTTATTGGAAGCGTTGGCAAATTCCAGTGATGTTCGGCATGTTCCCGTATCCGACCGTTTTGACGGACTTAGTCTTGTAACGCTAGACAGTATTTTGCGGCAGATGCGCGCCAGCGCCGACTCTTTGACAATTGTAGATACAGGGGCAGGCTGGCCCGGCAATGTATGGCAACTTGCTATGATGGCTGAATGTATTATTATCCCAACGACCTTATCTTGGGCAGATTTGCGGCCAACTATTGAATTTGTCCAAGAAATGGATGAGCGAAAGGAAAGTCTTGATACGCTCTCTCCTCACCTTATTATTGTGCCAAATAAAGTCCCGCCTGCCCAGCGCGACCTGTCCATGCTTAGTGACAATTTAAAAGATTTAAATGTGGTGGTTTCACCACCCCTTTCCGATTTGTCGATCGTGCGCCATATGTCATCCGATTTCAAGGGTCTGGCGGCAACAAAGGGTACACGTTTTTATGATGAATTCATTCGTCTGGGGGTTTTCATCGATGAATATGTGCTCTCTGGCCGGTTAAGCAAAATGTATGAATAGGGCTAAAAGCGGTCAGGCGTTAGCTGTTCTGCATCTGGCCGGCTACCCATTTATGAAAATGATGGGTCGGGTTATCCATCTTGGGCGAGAATTTTCCGCCATCATATGACGGGGCATTGCGGCCGCGCTGCATCCCCTCTACCACATCAATATCTTCAATAAATATGCCTTTCCAAAGGCGGGTATTTGTGGCGCGCATTTCTGCATAGGAAGCACTCAGGGCTGTTTCATCTGCATAATATATGCTGACCCGTTCGGTGGTTTTGGCCTGGCCATTGGGGATCAGTAAAATCGCATAGCAATGATCTTTATGCACGCCAAACAGCACATTGGGGAAAAAGGCGCAATATTCAGCGGCGGTATCCCATTTTGTTGACAAGCCTTCAAAGGCAGGAAAACTTCTGCCCTCCTTATCCAGCTGCGGTTTAAAGACATAAGAGCCTTGCCCGGCATAAATTTCGTCATCCAGAATATTATAATGATCTTCCAGGCGCGAATAGCTGTTCAGCCCGGGATGGATAAAGGGCAAGTGATAGGCTTCGCAATAATTTTCCACCGCCAGTTTCCAGTTGCAATCCACCTCAAGGGTAAACATCGAATCTGCCCCGCCACTATAAATGGGCTGTTCAAACTCTGCCCATCTTTCGCGCAAAGACCGGGCGATATCGCTAAATTCAGGGGCAAGGCCGGATAGATTAACAAATACCACATCACGCCACATTACCGATCTGACCCGGTTAAGGGACAGGGTTTCGCAAATCACCGTCTCGTCATTATGAATATTGGGGCCACCAACATGAGGGGTGGCCTTTAACGCGCCTTCCAAATCATAGGACCAGGCGTGATAGGGGCAAGTGATAGGCCCGTTAAGCTGGCCAGCCTCTTCAACCAAAATCATGCCCCGATGGCGGCAGACATTTTCAAAAACATATACCTCGTTTTTCTTGGTACGCACCATCAATAAGGGAATGCCCAGCATATCAACAGGATAGACACAGCCCGGCTTTGGCACATCACAGCCAAATCCAATCGCCGCCCAGCCCTGTCTGAAGATAGCATCTGCTTCTTTTGCGTGCATATTCTGGTCAATATAACAGGCATTTGGCAGGCCATTTGCCACCTCAATCGGCTTTAATACAGAGCTTAAATCATCCATCTGATATCTCCTTTATCACATATCAGGGCTTGACGGCATCGCCATATTCCCTAACAGAGTAGGGAATAAAAAAATTATTTGTCTGTCCCTTTCACGCCCAAAAGGTCGGCTTTTGACAAAGATTTTGATTATCTGGTTTTTTTAGAACAGGCCGCTATGTCTCGCTATCAACCTGCCCCTATCCATCTTGCACTTGGCACAGCCTTTTATGATGCGGTGCAGGCAGCTGAATTTCCGAAAAGCATTTTGCGCTATCGCAATGATGAAGCGGCTAGCGCGATCGGCCTCGACAGCCTTTCTGATGCAGATTTTATTCGCCATTTTGCCCGTTTTGTACCGCTGGTAGATAATATCCCCCAGCCACTTGCCTTGCGCTATCACGGCCATCAATTCGGGGTCTATAACCCGGATATTGGCGATGGGCGGGGGTTTTTATTTGCCCAATGCCGGCAGGAAGTAACGGGGCGGGTTCTGGATTTGGGCACGAAAGGGTCGGGGCGCACGCCTTATGCCCGTACAGCAGATGGCCGGTTAACCCTGAAAGGGGCGGTGCGCGAGATATTGGCAACCGAAATGCTGACCGCGCTTAATGTGCCGACTTCCCAAACTTTTTGCGTGATAGAGACAGGCGAATCGCTTGACCGTCAGGATGAGCCTTCGCCCACCCGCTCGGCGGTGCTGACCAGGATGCTGCATTCACATATCCGCATTGGAAGTTTTCAAAGGCTGGCCTATCTGCGGCAACAGGAAAATCTGGAGATTCTGTTGCGCCATACCATCAAATATTATTATCCGGATTTGGATTCGCAGGCAGATTTAAAAGAATTAGTTCCCGCTTTTCTGGGGCAACTAGCGGCAAAAATAGCACGGATGGTCGCTGGCTGGATGGCCGCCGGCTTTGTGCATGGTGTGCTGAATACCGATAATTTCAATATTACAGGCGAGAGTTTTGATTACGGGCCCTGGCGATTTTTGCCAGCGATGCAGCCCGGTTTTACCGCTGCCTATTTTGACCAGCAAAAACGCTATGCCTATGGACGCCAGCCAGAAGCCGCCCTTTGGGCGCTTTGCCGGCTTGCAGATTGTTTTCAAACCATTCTGGATGCCGAGGCACTGGGCGCAGCACTGGGCGATTACTGGTCAGAGGTGGAAACACAGATTGCCCGTGCTATCTGCTGGCGGCTGGGGGTAGAGGCAAAGGATAAGACAGCTTTGGCCATCAGCCAGCAAGTATTTCTGGCTGCCGGGCAAAGCGGGATTGGATGGGATCAGCTATTTAAGGATGTGTATGGTGGCCAGCTCGCCCCGGATGAGGCAACGGCTGCGCTCTGGCAACAGGACAGAGGCCTTGCCGAGCTTGGCGCACAGCTTGCCACAGTTCGTGCGCGCCAAAAAACCCCCGAGGCTATCGCCCGGATTAAAACAGCGCCTCTGGTAACCATGGAAATATCCGCAATGGAAGGGGTCTGGGCGCCTATTGCAGAGGCTGATGACTGGCAGACTTTTGACAAGATGCTGGCACAAATCCGCGCACATGGGACAACCCTGAAACAGCCCTGAAACAGCCCCAAGCCCCGATGATAAAAAAGATCTATAGCTCTTCTGCAGACAGGCCGCGATTGACCACCTCGCGCAAGGCAAAATTGCTTTCCATCCGTAAGACATGAGGCAGGGCAGACAGATATTCGCTATGAATACGGCCATAATCGGTTACATCACGTGCCGCTATCCGCAACAAATAGTCACTTTCCCCGGCCAGCAGGAAACAGGCCAATACTTGCGGCACATTGCGTACCGCCTTTTCAAAGTTAGACAGCATATCTGCTGACTGGCCATGCAGGGTGATATGCACCAGTACCAGTACCGAATGGCCCAGCTTTTCATGGCTTAATCTGGCATGATAGCCGGTGATAAGGCCGGATTGTTCCAGCTGGGCGACCCGGCGCAGACAGGCAGAGGCGGACAAGCCGACACGGTCTGCCAGTTCCACATTTGGAATACGGGCATTTTCCTGTAAGATAGACAGGATAGATCTGTCGATTTTATCCATAACACCCCCTATAGATAGTATGTTTTCCAATATTATGATTGTATAATATTGTTGTCTTTAATGGTTTCACGCAATTAACTTTGGCAAAATATTAAATTTATCAAATTATACCGTAAAAAATCGTAATTACAAGCATTAATAAGCGCAATAATTTTGTCTAAATAGCGCTATTCTCATATCAGAATAAACAGGGCGTTTTGGCGGGGATGAAAAACACCCCCCCCAAAGGGCGCGATTTTCTGCAAGGAGAATAAAGATGCTTATCGGTTTGCCAAAGGAAATTAAAAATAACGAATTTCGGGTCGGGCTTGTGCCGTCATCTGTAGCTGAGTTGGTAAAGGCTGGCCATCAGGTGATGGTGCAATCAGGGGCAGGGGCCGGTATTGGGGCTGGCGATGATGCCTATCAGGCGGCCGGGGCTATTATCAGCCCAACTGCCGAGCAGGTGTTTTGCGATGCCGAAATGATTGTCAAAGTCAAAGAGCCGCAAAAACAGGAATGGGAGCAATTATCGGCGAACCAAATTCTGTTTACCTATTTGCATCTGGCAGCCGATGCCGCCCAGACACAAGGGTTGATGCGCTCTGGTTGTACTGCCATTGCCTATGAAACCATTACCGATGCCGGGGGCGGCTTGCCCTTGCTTGCCCCGATGTCCGAGGTGGCAGGCCGGCTTTCTGTTATTGAAGGGGCGGCCCATTTAAAGGCAATGAATGGCGGGCGCGGTTTGCTGGTATCAGGCGTGCCGGGAACAGAAGCGGCTAGAATTGTGGTAATTGGCGGCGGTGTGGTCGGTACAAATGCGGCTAAAATGGCCGCAGGGTTAGGGGCGGATGTCACGATATTTGACCGTTCTTTGCCGCGTTTGCGTGCTTTATCCGATATTTTCGGGGCATCTGTTGCCACCCGTTTTTCCACCCATGAAGGGCTGGCAGCGGCTGTGCGCGAGGCTGATATGGTTATCGGGGCGGTGCTTATACCCGGGGCAAGCGCCCCCAAGCTGGTATCCAAGGGCCAGCTAAAGGAAATGAAGCCGGGTTCGGTCATTGTCGATGTGGCAATTGATCAGGGGGGCTGTTTTGAAACCTCCAGACCCACCACCCATGAAAACCCCACCTATATCATTGATGATGTGGTGCATTATTGCGTGGCAAATATGCCGGGGGCTGTGCCGCTTACCTCGTCAACCGCACTGAATAATGCGACTTTGCCCTTTGTGATGGCACTGGCCAATCATGGTCTGGCTGCGCTGGAAAGAGACAGTCATCTGGCAAATGGCCTGAATGTTCGGGGTGGAAAGCTGGTGCATCCTGCGGTGATTGAAGCGCTGGGCAACCTGTCTGCGGCCTAAAACACGCCTTTTGGGCTGTGCAGAGTAAAAAAACTGCATCGTCAGGTCAAAAGAGGCTTGACCTGACGACCCATTTAATGAATAAACACCTCTGTTCTGAGGGGTTCAGTTTGAACGCTGACCACAAGGTGCAGGTTAAGGGGCCATAGCTCAGCTGGGAGAGCGCGTGCTTTGCAAGCATGAGGTCGTCGGTTCGATCCCGTCTGGCTCCACCAACCTTGCCTTGCCATCAGATAAATGCCAAGGATACTCGCGTCACCTGAATAGGCCTGTTCAAAACGAGACAGGCTCAGGTGCAGATTAAAGGAAATTACGAAAATGGCTGTTCCAAAGCGCAAAGTGACCAAATCAAAGCGTGATATGCGCCGCGCCCATGATGCGATTAGCGCCGATGCCTATGTAGAAGACAAGGTGACAGGTGAATTGCATCGCCCGCATCACATTGATCTGAAGACAGGGATGTATAAAGGTCGTCAGGTTCTCAAAGTTAAAGAACGGTTCTAGGAACAGATATCTATCTGATGAACCCTTTGAGCAAACTAAAAAACAAATTACCTGTTTTTTGCATTGGCGATGTCGTCCGGCATCGCCTTTATCCATTTCGCGGTGTCATTGTGGATGTTGATCCGGAATTTGATAACACCGAAGAATGGTATGCCGCTATTCCAGAAGATATCCGCCCCGAGCGCGAACAGCCCTTTTATTACCTGCTGGCGGAAAATTCGGAAACCTATTATTCTGCCTATGTCTCTCAGCAAAATCTGCTGTCAGACACAGAAAATGGCCCGGTCAATCATCCAGATATTGATGATGTGTTTGACGGGTTTGAAGAAGGGCGATACCAGCTGCGCGCCGAAGCCTATAATTAGAGCCTGAAACAATCGGGAAGGGTGGTGTTAGCTGTCCTGGCGTGACCACACAGCCTTTTTTACATCATAGAAAAACTTTTTGCCTGTTTGCAGCAGAAACAGCCTTTATCCCCTTGCAAATTTTTGCTAAAGACCTAGCTAGAGTTAAACAGGACTAAAATAGTCTTGTTTATGATAATCATTCGCAATTTCAACAGGCTAGAGAGCAAACGCGCAAATGTTACGCCTTAATCGTATGACAGATTACGCTATTCTGGTATTGGGGGTTTTGCATGGCCGGCCGGGCGAGCTGTTATCCAGTGCCCAGATAGCCCATCACGCCCAGCTGACACAAGCGACTGTGGCCAAAATTATCAAGGCGCTTAGCGCAGCAGATCTGGTCGCGACCAGCCGCGGCAATAAAGGCGGCTGCCAGCTGGCGATGCCAGCCACCGCCATCAGTATTGCCCAGGTTATCGAAGCCATTGAAGGGCCCATTGCCCTGACCGCCTGTGTCGAGGGGGCAGATGACCCATGCGCGGTTCAGCAGGGCTGTTTTATGAGCGGCAGCTGGAATCATATTAACGGGGCGATACGCGCAGCCCTGGACGGGGTCAGCCTGTCTGATCTGTTTCATCCATCCAATTTGTTTCCTGCATCGCTGGAAACGCATGAACATACATCTCAACCAGAGGTCTAGAAGATATGGTAGCCACAACTGAGACAATCGCCGCTGTAGAAGATGCCACCGGTAGCTATAAATACGGCTTTGTGACCGATATCGAAACCGAAAAGGCGCCCAAGGGGCTGAATGAAGATATCATCGCCTTTATTTCGGCAAAAAAGGACGAGCCTGAATGGATGCTGGAATGGCGGCTAAAGGCCTATCGCCATTGGCTGAAAATGCCATCACCTGACTGGGCAAAGCTGAATATCCCGGAAATTGATTATCAGGATGTCTATTATTATGCCGCGCCAAAATCGGCAGAAGGGCCCAAATCGCTGGATGAGGTTGATCCGGAATTGCTGGCGACCTATGAAAAGCTGGGTATCCCCTTAAATGAGCAGAAAATGCTGGCAGGGGTTGCGGTGGATGCGGTGTTTGATTCTGTCTCTGTTGCGACGACTTTTCGCGAGGAGCTGGCGAAATCAGGCGTGATTTTTTGTTCTATTTCAGAAGCGATTCGTGAATATCCCGATTTGATCAAAAAATATATGGGCTCTGTCGTGCCGGTTGCCGATAATTATTTCTCGGCATTAAACTCGGCTGTCTTTACCGACGGGTCATTTGTCTTCATCCCCAAAGGGGTGCGCTGCCCGATGGAGCTATCGACCTATTTCCGCATTAATGAGCGCAATACCGGCCAGTTTGAACGCACATTGATCATTGCCGAAGATAGCTCATATGTCAGCTATCTGGAAGGCTGTACCGCCCCGCAACGCGATGAAAACCAGCTGCACGCTGCGGTGGTTGAACTGGTCGCGATGGAAGATGCCGAAATTAAATATTCCACTGTCCAGAACTGGTATCCCGGTGATGAAACCGGCAAGGGCGGGATTTATAATTTTGTGACCAAGCGCGGAATTTGCCGTGGTGACAGGGCAAAAATTTCCTGGACACAGGTGGAAACAGGGTCTGCCATCACCTGGAAATACCCGTCCTGTATTCTGAAAGGCAAGGATAGTGTGGGCGAGTTTTATTCGGTTGCGGTGACAAATGGCGCCCAGCAAGCCGATACCGGCACAAAGATGATCCATCTTGGGCAGGGGTCACGCTCGACCATCATTTCCAAGGGGATTTCGGCGGGTAAGTCGCAAAATACCTATCGCGGGCTGGTAGAGGTACATAAGCCGGCAGAAGGGGCGCGTAATTTTACCCAATGTGATTCGCTGCTGGTAGGCGACAAATGCGGAGCGCATACCGTACCCTATATTGTATCGCGCAACCCGTCTGGAAAAATCGAACATGAAGCGACCACCTCGCGCATCTCCGAAGACCAGCTTTTTTACTGTCTGCAGCGCGGGATGAGCGAGGAAGAATCTGTCTCGCTTATTGTCAATGGCTTCTGCAAGGAAGTGATGAAAGAACTGCCAATGGAATTTGCCGTTGAAGCCCAGAAATTGATTGGTATCAGCCTGGAAGGCTCTGTTGGATAATAGCCCCTGGAGGATAAAAAATGACACTGCTAGAAATTAAAAATTTACACGCCTCTATTGGCGATACAAAAATCCTGCACGGGATTGACCTGACCATTAACCGCGGCGAGGTTCATGCGATTATGGGGCCAAATGGGTCGGGTAAATCCACCTTGTCCTATGTGCTGTCCGGCCGTGATGGCTATGAGGTAACCGAAGGCGATATATTGCTTGATGGCCAGTCTGTTCTGGAAATGGAAGCAGATGAGCGCGCCCGGGCAGGGATGTTTCTGGCCTTTCAATATCCGGTCGAATTGCCAGGTGTTAGCGGTATGTCCTTTTTGCGTGCTGCGGTAAATGCCCGCCGCCGTGAAGCCGGCGAGCATGAGGTGGATCAGCTGGAGTTTGTTAAATTGGTGCGGGCAGCCGCAGCTGATCTGGGCGTCGATAATGAAATGCTGAAACGGGCAGTAAATGTCGGTTTTTCCGGCGGTGAGAAAAAACGCTATGAAATTTTGCAAATGGCGCTGCTCAAGCCAAGCCTGGCAGTGCTGGATGAAACTGATTCCGGGCTGGATGTGGATGCGCTGAAAATTGTTTCGGACGGTGTGAATGCCCAGCGCGGGGCGGAATGCGGGATGCTGGTTATCACCCATTATCAGCGTTTGCTCTCTCATATTGTGCCAGATTATGTGCATATTCTGGCAGGGGGGCGCATCATCAAATCAGGCGATAAATCGCTGGCACTGGAAGTTGAGGAAAATGGTTATGCGGGGCTGGTCGATGCCGCATAAATTATCTCAAATTATCAGCTGGCCAGAACAGCAAGCCAAAGCCAGAGATTTTTTAGATCAAAAAGGCTGGCCGGATAATCGCCAGGAAGCATGGAAATATACCTCGCTTGCACATTTGCGCGAAAAGCAGTTTTCGCCCGCCAACGGGGCTGAAAATTCAGCCAGCACATCTGCTGTTAAGGGGCTGGAGGGGCTGGTGATAGAGATATCCGGCGGTAGCACCAGGCTTCCATCTGGTCAAAGCCTGCCGAAGGGTATCTCGCTTCGTGATATCAGCACAGATGACAGCGCCCGTGCTGCCATTTTTACCCGGCTTGCCAATGATCATCTCCTGCCAGCTTTATCTGCCCTGCATCAGACAAGTGCGATTGCCATTGATATCGAAAAATCTGCTGCTTCAGACAGTCCAACACCGATTATCCTGAACATAACAGGCGGGGATAAGGACACTGCCTGCTATCCATTAGTGATGGTACGGGTGCAAAAAGGTACTACAGCACGAATAGCCGAGATACATAGCTCGCAAGCCGGGCTTGCCTGCCCGTTAATGGTGTATGATGTGGCGGATAGTGCAGTTTTACATCATATCAGGCTGCAAGCAGAGGCAGATCACACCACCCATCTTGGCCTTAATCAGATGCAAATGGGCAAGAACAGCCAGATTAACAGCTTTGCCATCTCTATGGGCGGGGCGTTATCACGGCTGGAAACCCATAGCCTGTTTTTAGGGACAGATAGCCAGCTTGCCCAATCTGCTATCTATCTGGGCAGGGATCGCCAGCACCATGATATTACCAGCTTTGTAGCGCATGAGCTGCGCGATTGCCGCTCGCGCCAGCTTATTCGCGGCGTGCTGGATGACAAGGCAAGGGGCGTGTTTCAGGGCAAGGTGCGGGTTGCCCCTGATGCCCAGAAAACAGATGGCCAGCAAATGAGCCGTGCGCTCCTTCTCTCGCGCGATGCCGAAGCCGATGCCAAGCCGGAGCTGGAAATCTTTGCCGATGATGTGGTTTGCTCGCACGGGGCAACGGTGGGCGAGCTGGATGAAAATCTGATGTTCTATCTGAAAAGTCGCGGCATTGCAGAGGCAGATGCCCGCAATATGCTGATAGATGCGTTTCTGGTCGATACGCTGGAAGAGATAGAAGATGCCGATTTTGCCGCTTTCATGGGCGCACAAATTGCGAATTGGTCTGCGGCTAATCGCTAGCCAATCTTGAGAGGAGGGCTGGATGACATCTGAATTTAATGCAGAGGCGATACGCGATCAGTTTCCTATTCTGAAAACAGAAATTCATGGCAAAAAGCTGGTTTATCTGGATTCTGCTGCCTCTGCCCAAAAGCCGCAAATGGTACTGGATGCGCTGCATTCTGCCTATAGCGAGACCTATTCCAATGTCCATCGCGGCTTGCATTATCTCTCGGAAGCCTCTACCGATGCCTATGAGGCGGTAAGGGGCAAGGTGGCAAAATTCATCCATGCCACAGATGAAAAAGAGGTGGTCTTTACTTCCGGCGCGACCATGAGCCTTAATCTGATCGCCCATAGCTATGGCAATACGCATCTTAAAGCAGGCGATGAAGTGCTGATCACGGTTGCCGAGCATCACGCCAATATCGTGCCCTGGCATTTGCTGGGCGAGCGGGTGGGATCGCGCACTGTCGCAGCACCTGTCAATCCCGATGGCAGTTTTGATATGGAGGTCTTTAAATCTTATATCACCGAGCGGACAAAAATTATTTCCATTCCGCACGTCTCCAATGTTTTGGGGACGGTTTTTCCGGTGCGGGAAATCGCTGCCCTTGCCCATGAGAATGGGGCAATTTGCGTGGTGGATGGTTGTCAGGGCGTTACCCATATGCCGGTTAATGTCACAGAATTGGGATGTGATTTTTACGTCTTTTCAGGCCATAAGCTCTATGGGCCAAGCGGTATCGGTATTTGCTGGGGGCGCGGGGATATCTGGGCAGATCTGCCACCTTTTATGGGGGGCGGGGATATGATAGATGACGTGGAAACCGACCGTTCAACCTATGCTTTGCCGCCCCATCGATTTGAGGCGGGCACACCGCCTATTGCCGAGACTATCGGGCTGGGAGCCGCCATTGATTTTGTGCAATCTATCGGTATGGCGGCTTTGCGTGATCATGAAATGGATTTGCTGCGCTATGGGCATCAACGCCTTGCAGCCGTAGAGGGGCTGAAATTTGTCGGGCAAGCGGTTGGTAAATCCGGAGTGATTTCCTTTACCCTGGACGAGGTGCATCCCCATGATATTTCAACCCTGATTGATCAGGACGGGGTGGCCATACGCGCTGGCCATCATTGCGCCCAGCCCCTGATGAAATTTTACGGGCTGAGTTCAACAGCGCGCGCCTCTGTTGCGGTCTATAACCAGCGTTCCGATTTCGACCAATTGGCCGAATCGCTGGAAAAAGTTAACCGGATTTTCAAAGGCTAGGCGAGATGAGCGGCAGGTATTCCATCTTTGATGAAAATGGGCCAGGCCTGGCTGATTTTCTGCCCGATACCTCATCTGGCTATACTGCTTATGCAGGTGAAAGCCTGAAAGAGCCTGCCCCAGCAGACAAGGCAGATATTATCGAGGCGTTAAAGACGGTAAAAGACCCGGAAATTCCGGTAAATATCTATGATTTGGGGCTGATTTATACCATCGATTGCGCGCTATCCGGGGATGTGCAAATTGAAATGTCGCTTACCGCCCCTGGCTGTCCTGTGGCAGGCGAGATGCCGCAACAGGTGGCCAATGCAGTCGCCGCACTGGCAACAGCTGGCCGTGTATCGGTAACGCTGGTCTGGGATCCCGCCTGGACGCCCGAGCGCATGAGCGAAGATGCAAAGCTGGCACTTGATTTTGGTTTCTGATATTCTTAGCTATAGATAAGAGGCGTGATATATTCCTGTCTTGAAAAAAGGATTGTTTGATTAAATGCTGAACGCTGCTTTTGACAAACCGATTTTAAGCCTGACAGATGCGGCAGCCGCACAGGCAAAAAAGCTGATGCAAAAAGGTGCAGAAAATGCGGCTATTGGCTTGCGTGTCGGGATCAAGACAGCCGGCTGTTCAGGCTTGCAATATCAGGTGGAATTTGCCAGCGAACAAAAGCCTTTTGAAGATAAAATTGAGGAAAAAGGCGTTACTATCTTTATTGATCCTGCTGCCGTAATGTTTCTGATTGGCTCGGAAATGGACTGGCAGGAAGATAAGTTTTCCTCCTCCTTTACCTTTAACAACCCCAATGAAACCGCCAGATGTGGATGTGGTGAGAGCTTTTCAGTTGCCTGATGAGTGAACAGGCCAGCCAGAATAAAAGCCCCATTTCCCGCCGCAGTATTCTATCCCTGCTTCTGGAAATAGCCGCCTATGCTGCCCCGCGCGGCAATACACAGATCCGCAACCGCATTATCGGGGCATTTGCCTGTCTGATATTGGCGAAATCGTCGAATATCATCACCCCGCTTTTATATGGCGGGGCGGTGGATTATGTAAATGGCGATGCCGGATTTTCCACCCTTATCCTATGGTATATTCTGGGGGCTTATGCCCTTAGTCGTCTTGGCCAGCAGATTTTTTCCGAAGGCAAGGAATATCTGTTTAGCCGGGTTGCCCAGAGGGCGGTACGCGGGGCGGCTATGACGGCCTTTCGCCATTTGCATTTGCTTTCGATGCGCTTTCACCTTGATCGGCAGACAGGCGGGTTGACCCGTGCCATTGAACGCGGGGCAAAGGGCATGGAATTTATCATGACCAGCGCTGCTTTTGAAGTTGTACCTCTGCTGGTAGAGGTGTTGCTGGTCAGTATTCTGTTATGGGTGATGTTTGGCTGGCCCTATGCCATCATCACCTTTGCCACGGTTTTGATTTATGCGCTTTTCACTATAAAGGTGACAGAATGGCGGATGAAATTTCGCCGGCAGATGAACAAGGCAGATGAACAAGCCGCTACAAAGGCGGTAGATAGCCTGATAAATTACGAGACCGTGAAATATTTCAATGCCGAAGCCCATGAGGCAGAGCGATTTGATGTTTCCATGCGCCAATATGAAGATGCGGCTGTTTTATCACGCACCTCTCTGGCAGCGGTGAATATCGGGCAAGGGGCGGTGATCGCCATTGGCCTTGTGCTGATAATGGGCATTGCCGGGCATGATATTCAGCAAGGCAAGCTTAGTGTTGGCGATTTTGTTGCGGTGAACACCTATTTGCTGCAACTCTATCTGCCCCTGAATTTTTTGGGCTGGGTGTATCGCGAGATACGACAATCCCTGATTGATTTAGAACGTATGTTCGGGTTGCTGGATGAACATCCAGATGTCAAAGACTCTGAAAATGCCAAGGCGTTAAGCCTGTCACAAGGCGAGATCAAATTTGATAATGTTCATTTCGCCTATAAGGACAGAGCCATTCTAAAAGGCGTAAGCTTTACCGTACCTGCCGGAAAGAAGGTAGCGATTGTGGGGCCAAGCGGGGCAGGAAAATCCACTATTTCCCGCCTGCTATTCCGGTTCTATGACCCGCAAAACGGGCATATTGAAATAGATGGTCAGGATATCCAGAGCGTGAAACAGGCCAGTGTCCGCGCCGCTATTGGCGTTGTGCCGCAAGATAGTGTGATGTTTAATGCCAGTATTGGCTATAATATACATTATGGCCGGGCAGAGGCCAGCCAGGCAGAGATTGAAGAGGCGGCAAGGCTGGCCTCCATCGATAGCTTTATCAAGCAATTACCGGAAGGCTATGAAGCGCTGGTCGGTGAACGCGGCCTGAAATTATCGGGCGGCGAGAAACAGCGTGTGGCGATTGCCAGAGCGATATTGAAAAAGCCGTCCATTTTTCTGTTTGATGAAGCAACATCCGCGCTGGATAGCCAGACCGAAAAACAGATTCAGACAGCGCTAAATGCCGTCTCGCAAAGCCGTACCACCCTTATCATCGCCCATCGTTTATCAACCATTGTTGATAGTGATGAAATATTGGTGATGAAAGATGGCCATATAGCCGAGCGCGGCACACATCCCCAGCTTCTGGCCAAAGAAGGGCTCTATGCCGCTATGTGGGCTCGCCAGGCCAGCGGCTTTGACATTGATAGAGGCCAAACAGCCCTTTATGAAGCGGCCAATCAGCCGCAAATAGATGCCTGAAAAGAGGCAGAATATATGAATGCCGCCCAAATAGATAATCACCATAACCAGCCAGATCCCCGCCATATCGGCCAGCTGGGCGGCGAGGATATTGTCCTGGCCGCAACCAAAACACGTCCCTATCCGTTGCGCGCGCATTTCTGGCCAACCGGCAAGCCCTTTAAAGGCTATTTTTTGATTCTGCCCGGCTTTACCGAATTTTGCGAGAAATATGCCCTGACCGCGCGGCGATTAACCGGGCAAGGCTATAGCTGTCTTATCCTGGACTGGCCGGGGCAGGGGCGTTCTGGCCATCTGGGCAGCCTGCCGGAATTGGTGCATTGCGATCATTTTAACCAGCATATGGAAGCGCTGGACTTGCTACTGGAAAAGGCAGGCTATCTGGATAAAGAATTTTATGTGCTGGGCCATTCAATGGGGGGCTATTTTGCCTTGCGCACCGCCCATCTGTATCGCCGGCACGTCCGGGCGGCTATTTTGCTCTCGCCAATGATTGTACCGCTTGCCCCGCCTGTCTGGTTTACCCGCCTTCTGGCAAAGCTGCTTATTCAGCTGGGCTTTCGGCGCAAACTCATTCCCTTTAGCCGTATGACCCCGATGATACAGGCACGTCGCTTTCGTCTGGATAATGTGCTGACCCGCTATCCGGAGGGTTATGACCGGCAATATCAGATTTTTGAAAAACAGCCGGAATTGCGCCGCTATCGGCCATCGGTGGGCTGGGTACAGGCCGCTTTTGAGGCCTGTGTGGCGACCAGCCTTAATCCGGACTGGATGGCAGAGATTGAATGTCCTGTTCTGGCCTTGCTGGCAGAAGATGAACGGGTGGTCAATTTGCCGCGGGCCCGCCAGATGCTGGGCTATTTGCCGAGCTGTCAGCAAATATCCTTTGCCGATGCCCGCCATGAATTATTGAACGAGCTGCCAGAGACAACGCGCCGCCTGTTTGACGAGATATCGCGTTTTCTGAGCGAGATTGAAACCCTGCCGGACTATCTGAAACAGCCTTGAAAAACCTGTATGATATTATGCGGTAAATTGTTCCGAGATAATCCGCCTGGACAGGCCATGTCCCATATCATGCAATAGCGGGATGGTGATACTGTCATCCTGGGTGATATGGGCGCTCTGGATATTACGAAATTCGATATTATCTGCAGTGATGGATTGCGGGCGAAATTCCGCATCCAGCACTTCAAAACGCACAATACTGCCAGCTGGCAATAACGCCCCGCGCCAGCGTCTTGGCCGGAAGGGGGATATTGGCGTCAGGGCAAGCAAATCTGCCCCGATTGGAATGATAGGCCCATGTGCGGATAAATTATAGGCCGTAGAGCCGGCCGGTGTGGCCAGCAACACCCCGTCACAGACCAGCATATTCATTTCCAGCACATCATTCACATAAATCGCGCAATGGGCAGCATTATGGGTTTGGCGCAATAGCGATACCTCATTGATAGCGATAGCAGTATGTGTTTGCCCTTCTATATCGGTTGCCAGCAACCGTAACGGGTGCAGATGCGCTGTTTCAGCTGTATTGATACGCTCCAGCAAATCATCATCGCTAAAAGCGTTCATCAAAAAGCCTACGCGCCCCCCATTCATGCCAAAAAGCGGCTTGCCATGAGCAATGCTCTCTCGCATGGTGTGCAGCATATGCCCGTCCCCGCCCAAAACCACAATCACATCTGCCTCGGCAATGGGATGCTGGCCATAACGGCTGGTCAGGCTTTTCAGCCTACTTATGGAATCTGCATGGGTAGAGGCAACAAAATGAAGCTTCATCGATTTCCCTTTAATAGCCAGAATAGCCGTCTGGCGCCTAAATCCTTGCATCAGACCTTATCCTATGGCGGGGCCAAGCGCAATTTTTGTCTGATGCCAGATAAGGGAAAGAGATTTATTTTTTTGTTTTATACGCCTTTCTGGCTGCTATCGAGACTTGTTGTCCTCCCGGACTTGTCATTCGCCTTATGCGCTGGCATCTGTTAAGCTGGGGCAGGGTATTTGCCCCAAAGCCAAAAAGGAAAGC
>JAYOMZ010000012.1:0-58125 GCA_038121125.1 Alphaproteobacteria bacterium | reverse complement strand
GGCTGATCATCCTCTCAGACCAGCTACTGATCGTCGCCTTGGTAGGCCATTACCCTACCAACAAGCTAATCAGACGCGGGCTCCTCCTTCTGCGGCGGACCTTTCCCCCGAAGGGCGTATCCGGTATTAGCAGCCGTTTCCAGCTGTTATCCCAGGCAGAAGGGCAGATTCCCACGCGTTACTCACCCGTGCGCCACTCTATAAAATAGCGTTCGACTTGCATGTGTTAAGCATGCCGCCAGCGTTCGTTCTGAGCCAGGATCAAACTCTCAAGTTAGATTGACCTGAATGCTGGTAAAACCAGCTTCGGTTAGGTGCCTACCTTAAGTTTTCATCCATGAGCTAAGCGAAATTGAATTACTTCAATTTCAATAGTGATTCATTTCAGGTCTTCGTTAAGGCGGACTTGTTTTTATACAAGACGACATCAACAGACATCGCCGCCCACGAATCCCTTTCATAACAGACTAACAATTTCAAACAACGCTTCCGACATGACAGACGCCCATCTTCATAAAAGATGAAGCGCTTTTTTCAATGTCGGACAATCTCGCCCGCTGAATAGCAGCGAGTTTGGGGGTTATATGCTGGCTTTCACCCAGTGTCAAACCCAAAAATGAAAAAAATGTGAATTTTTTTTAATTTCTGCATTTTACCCCGAAAACCGCCATCCAAAACCGCCTGAATAAAGGGTTTTTATCCCTTATATTAAATCTAGGCACTGTTTCGATGCTGGCAGTGGCGTAAAATGAAGCCCTTAATTCGTAAAAAAAGAGTCACGCTGCTTTATTACACGGCCACATTTTTACCATCCAAACCCGCAAAAGCGAATCATCCCGGCTGATATAAATCAAAAAATATCCATCAGCATGACAGCTTTACCCCTTGTATCAGGCACTGCCAGCCTGGCTATCTTTCTGACCAGCCGGAAGATCATCTTACCATTTTTTTACCTGCCAATCCAGCCTTTCAGGCAATTTGGTGCAGTTTATGCATGGTAAAAATAGTTTGACGCTCGAAAAATAGGTAAGTAATGATGTGGATAGAAAGCAATTTGCACAGATTTTTTGTGAAAAAATTCAAGGAATGCAATATGCTGTACAGGGAAAGTTCGATTCAAACCTTAATTGTTTAATTAAAATTAATTTAGAATTTTTGAATAATATGTTGTCACCCGCTTTTTTTACCAAACCGACCTTGCGTCCGCGAATCACATTTTCGCACGGGCTGCGGGTTATGGTAATGGCAGCTGGCTTGATTCTGGCCGTGCCTGTGGTGATGGATGGCTCTGCCCGCGCTGCCAATAGCGCAACGGTCGTTATCACCCCAACGCAAACCGGCTCTGATTCGCTCCTTTCCTCTATTTTTTCATCGACCCCTGCAAAAACAGCCTCAGCGGACAAGGTTATCGATGCCTTTGATGGCAATGACGGGCGACCGGCTCTGCCACGCGCACGCCCTGATTATGCAGCGACGCTTGGCGGCATGGAGGTTGAGATACAAACACCATCTGCCCGCCCCAGCATGGAAGATATTCTGCCCCACGCCACCGCAGATATTCAGCAAATGGTTCAGCGCGAAGCCGGTCAGAGCATCAGCAAGATATTTGATCTCACCCTTTCCAGCGGCGAGACATTAGCCAAATTGCTGAAAAAGGCAGATTTCACCAATCAGGATATTGCATCGGTATCTGATGCGCTGACAGGCAAGATTGATCTGCGCCGCCTGCAGATTGGCACACGCTTTACCGCTGCCCTCGATACAGAAGGCCAGGCGGTTGCCTTGCAAGTGCATCTGCCCCGCAACAGCCAGAAAACAGGCGCATTTAAAAATGTCTTTTTAGATCATTATGTGATTCGCCATGACGGCATTACAGACCCGGAAGTAAAGGGCTGGCAATCCATACGCGCGATACGGCCGATTGAGCTGCGCTCTGTTCATGCCGGCAATGAAATTAGCCTGTCCCTATATGAGGCGGCAAAAGACGTGCGAATCCCGCTGGAAGTGCTGGATGAATTTGTTCGGGTGATGAGCTTTTCGGTGGATTTCCAGCGCGAAGTGCAATCAGGCGATCAGTTTGAACTGATTTATGATAGCGCTATCGATAAATTAACAGGAGAGCGTCTATCAACTGACAGCCTGGAATATGCCGGCATTGTCCTGTCTGGCAAAAAGATGGGCTTTTATCGTTTTGTCCATCCAAATGGCAAGGAAGGCTGGTATGACCGCAATGGCGAGTCGGCCGTGCGTACGCTGATGCGGACGCCGGTAAATGGCGCAAGGCTGAGTTCCGGCTTTGGTATGCGCCGCCATCCCGTCACCGGATATAGTGCGATGCATAAGGGGCTGGATTTTGCTGTACCAAAAGGCACGCCTGTTTTAGCAGCCGGTACCGGACATATTGAATTTGCCGGCTGGAATGGCAGCTATGGTAAATATATCCGCATCCGTCATAATTCCACCTACAAGACAGCCTATGCCCATTTATCCGGCCTAGCAGCAGGGATACGAAATGGCCATCAGGTTCAGCAGGGCGAGGTTATTGGCTATGTTGGCTCGACAGGCCGTTCAACCGGCCCGCATTTGCATTACGAGATTTTGGTGAATAACAGAAAGCTGAACCCGCTAACGGTCAAACTTCCTACCGGACAGGGTGTGCCAGCTGATCTGATGGCGAGCTTCAACGCTCAAGTCAAGGCGGTAGAATCAAAGATGCGGGACAGCATTACACCGCGCTATGCAGGGGTGAGCTTGCAACAGGCCAGCCTGTCGCGCTAATCTGAGGGGCGATATCCCTGTTGAGAAACGCCCCCTTTAAGATGATGACAGATCCGCATTTACAAACAGATAATCGAATAGCGCTGGCCGAGATATGGCGTTTTCCGGTAAAGGGATTTGTTGGCGAGAGGCTGGAAGAAATTGAGGCTGTTGAAAACAGCCTTTTGCCCCATGACCGGGCATTTGCCCTGACCACCGGCCACCCGCTTACCCATGAAAAACTGGCCGAAGGCTGGCTGGCAAAACGCCATTTTATGCAATTGCTGCGCGAACAAAGATGTGCAGAACTGGCCTTTCGTCTGAAAGAAAGCGGCCAGAGCCTCAGCCTGTATCACAAAGGCAAAAAACTGGCCGAAGCGCCGATAAAAGACAGGGCCAGCCTGTCAAAAGCTCTTTATGATTTTATGCCGGATGCCTTTACCAGCCAGCCTATCCTTAGCCAGCTGGCACAAGGCGGCTATAGCGATACGGCTGCCCCCTGGATAACATTGGGCGGCAGCGCTTCTTTAGAGGCTTTTGCACGCCTGACAGGCACAGAAACCTCTGCCAGCCGGTTTCGGTTAAATCTTATCCTTGCCACCGATACAGAATTTATCGAACAAGGCTGGGCAGGAAAAATCGTAACCATAGGTGATGTGCAACTGGAAATTATTGAACCTGTCGGGCGATGCGGGGCAATCTCTGTCAATCCGCAAACTGGCAAACGTGAACGTGATTTTCTGCCGGAAATGGAACAGGCCTGGGGACATACAGATTTAGGGATGTTTGCCCGTATCTGTACCGGCGGGGTGTTGCGGTGCGGCGACAAACTGGCAATAGACACCTACTAGATAGCTAGATGGGCGGGCAGATAGGCTGGCGATAAAGAAATAGCGGCCAAAGCCGCTATATCCTGGTCATCATTATGAAAGCAGAAATGCCCCTGTTTTGCTTTAAGCTACCGCCTCGGAGGTATCTTCACTTTCCGGGCTATCGTCCTCTTCTGAGGCTTGTGTTTTTTTGCTGGCACGCGGTTTGCGCGTACGCCCTGCAGAAACCATTTTTTTCACGCCCATTGCAGCATCTTCATCCGATAGCTCTTCTGCTGCAATTTCTGTTTTGGTTTCATCGGATTCTTCTGCTGAATTTTCTGGCGAATTTTCTGCCGGCACACGCTCATCCAGATTGTCATCGCCTGAGCCATTTACATCACGTCGGCGCGATTGCTGGCGCTCATCATGGGCTTTGCGCTGTTGTTCTGCTGCCTGCACAATAGATTGATGAATGCGGTAATAATGATCGGCAAACTGGGCAAAGGCCTCTGCTGAAATACGCTCGCCAGCGGCGTTCGCATCATGGGCAAGGGCGGTATATTTTTCAAATAATTGCTGGGCATTACCGCGCAGCCGACCTTCCGGCCCATTTGAATCGAACGTTGTGTTCCGGTTGAAATTAACCTGATTATGACCACCATTACGGCGGCCACGCCCTCTGGAACGTTTGGAATTCTGACCTTGGTTATGTCTCATAAATAATCCATATTCACAAATTCAGCCTGTGACCGAGTTTGGTTTTTCATTTTGATGGAGAAATGTAACCCAGCGCATTATGCGGTGTTGATGATTACTTTCCCCTGTTTGAACATGTACGCGCCAATAGTGCAAGAAAAAACTGCATTATTTTGCCACAGCAAGGCATCTTTCAACACCTGCCAGATCCCTATAAGTTTGTTTGACTGTTAATCCTGCCTGCTCGGCGATATCGCTTACCTGCTCTATCTGGCCATATCCAACTTCCAGAAAGGCCTGTCCTTTATCTGCAAGAATAGCGCCAATTTGGGGCAGCAAGGCGCGATAGGCGGCCAGACCATCTGCCCCGGCATAAAGCGCGAGTGCCGGATCATGCAAGCGCACCTCATCTGAAAGGCTGTCATCATTTTCACAAATATAGGGCGGGTTGGACAGGATCAGGTAAAAGGGCTGTGATAGCCCTTCTGCCCAGCTGCCAATAGATATATCTGCCCGCCCTGCCAGACCAAGCGATGCGGCATTTGCCCGTGCCTGTGCTACCGCCTGCGGGGCGATATCTATCCCCTGCCCTGTTGCCTCTTTCAGCTCGGATAAAAGTGCCAGCAATAAACATCCCGACCCGCACCCCAAATCCAGCACATTGATAGAGGGAATATCCGATAATGCTGTTCTGGCATAGGCTAGCGCAGCCTCTATCAGCGTCTCGCTATCGGGGCGCGGATCCAGCGTGGCATCATTTAAATAAAAATCCAGCGACCAGAATTCACGCTTGCCCCGCATCCGGCTTATCGGCAGCCCGTCATTACGCTGTTTGATTAATCTTTCCAGCCGGAGTTCCTGATCCGGGGTCAGGGTTATATTCTGATGGCCCATTACGGCCTGCTCCAGCCCGGCTGCCAGGCCGACCAGCCAGCGCGCATCCAGCTTGCTATCGGTGTTCAGTGCGTCCCTCACCGCCCGAAGGAGCGGGCGCGCAGACCCTGTCATGGCCTATTCCTCATTATCCCCGGCGGCAAGACGGGCAGCCTGATCTTCAGATGCCAGCGCATCTACCACCTCATCCAGCGCTTCGCCATTCAGGACTTTATCCAGCTTGTACAAGGTTAGATTAATGCGGTGGTCGGTAACCCGGCCTTGCGGAAAATTATAGGTACGGATGCGCTCGGATCTATCGCCTGATCCTACCTGACCCTTGCGCGAGGCAGCACGCTCTGCCTGTTGGCGTGCACGTTCGGCATCATATAAACGGGCGCGCAGAATTTTCATCGCCTTTGCCCGATTTTTATGCTGGGATTTTTCATCCTGCTGGCTGACCATAATCCCTGTGGGCAGGTGGGTAATGCGTACCGCTGAATCGGTTGTATTCACCGATTGCCCCCCTGGCCCGGACGCCCGAAACACGTCAATGCGCAGATCGCTTTCATTGATCTCGATATCCACATCCTGGGCTTCGGGCAACACCGCTACGGTTGCAGCAGAGGTATGAATACGCCCGCCTGCTTCGGTTTCAGGTACCCGCTGAACGCGGTGCACCCCTGATTCATATTTCAATCTGGCAAATACATCCTGACCGGAAATATTGGCGGTTGCCTCTTTATAGCCGCCTATGCCGGTTTCTGAAATTTCCATCACTTCAAAGCGCCAGCCATTCTGGGCAGCAAAGCGCTGATACATGGAAAACAGATCAGAGGCAAATAAGGCGGCCTCATCCCCGCCTGTCCCGGCGCGCACTTCCAAAATCGCGTTTCTGGAATCATCGCTATCTTTTGGCAGCAACAGTAATTTCAGCTTTAGCTCGGCCTCTTCCTGCTTGTCGCTCAGCTCGTCAATTTCCATGCGCGCCATTTCAGCCAGCTCGGCATCCGCCCCTTCATCTTCCAGTATTTGCCGAGCCTGTTCCAGATTATCCATCAGCTCATGTAAATAGCTTGCCTGTTCGGCAACCGGGCGAATTTCGGCCAGCTCGCGCGATAATTTGGTCAGCTCTTCTGTCTCTATTTGTCCTAAAGACAGCTTTTGCTCGATCTCGTCACGCCGCCCCAGCACCTTTTTTATATTGGCAATAATACTCATCTTCCAGATAGAACCCCTCTTTAACCCTGCTGTGCCAGCCAGTTGCCAATTACAGAAATGTCCACTTCTGTTTGTGTGCCATCCTGCATATTACGCAGGCTGACACAATTTCGCCCCAGCTCATCCGCCCCGGCAATAAGGGCAAATCTGGCGCCCAGCCTGTTCGCTGCCTTCATCTTTTTACCCATATTCCCGGACAGTATGGAAACCACATGATAGCCGTCTGTGCGCAACCGGCATCCCAGCGCGAACAGGTCAGATTCTGCGCTTTGTTCAGCAGCAAGCAGCACCAGATCCGGTACAGGCTGTGCCTGTTCTTCGCCCAGCAAGGCCAGCCGTTCAATACCGGCCGCAAACCCGACCGCCGGCAACAAAGGCCCGCCCAGACTTTGTGACAGACCATCATAACGCCCGCCGCCCAGAACCGTGCCTTGTGCGCCCAGCTGATCGGTAATAAATTCGAACGCTGTATGGCTGTAATAATCCAGCCCTCGCACCAAAAACGGGTTATCCACCCACGCGATAGAGGCCGCCTGCAATGCCTCTTTTACTGCGTCAAAATGGGTCTGTGCCGCCGGGGTCAGATAGCGATGTAATTGCGGGGCATCTTGCAAAATATCCCTATCGCTGGCTGATTTTGAATCCAGTATCCGCAACGGATTGGTATCCAGCCGGCGCTGGCTATCTTCGGACAGATCATTTCGATAGGCTTGCAGATACGTAATAAGGGCAGCACGGTATGCCTGTCTGCTGTCACTATCGCCCAGCGTATTGAGATGTAAAACTGTTTGATCCAGCACGCCCAGCGATTTTAGAATATGCACACCGCAGGCGATAATCTCAGCATCCCCAAGCGGGCTGGCAGGGCCTATCAGCTCGCAGCCTATTTGATGGAATTGCCGCATCCGGCCTTTTTGCGGACGCTCATATCGGAACATGGGCCCTGCGTAAAACCAGCGTTGCGGCAGGCTTTGTGTCAGCCCGTTGGAGATAATAGCCCGCATCGCAGCAGCCGTGCCTTCCGGGCGCAAGGTCAGGCCTGTTCCGCCCCTGTCTTCAAAGCTGTAGGTTTCCTTTGCCACTACATCTGAACTGGCGCCAAGCGGACGGCTAAATACTTCGGTAAACTCGAACATAGGGGTAGCCATCTCGGCATAGCCAAATTGTGCGGCGCCCTGTTTGGCGCAATCGATCACATGATTATGTTTCGCCTTATCTGCGGGAAGCAGATCGCTGGTACCGCGAACAGGCTGAATGATATCCATCGTTACTATTCCTGAGTTCAGACTAAGAGACCGGTTTTATGGCTTATAGTTGTTTATTTATGACTGCACCGCCTCTTCAGGGGGCATTTTTTCTGCATATTCTTCTACCAGACGCACCACATGATCGACAATATCTTCGTTGGTCAGCCGGTGATGGGCAAGCCCGGAAATATACACCTGGTGGGTATCCTTGCCGCCGCCGGTAATACCGATATCTGTCTCTCTTGCCTCGCCAGGGCCATTTACCACACAGCCGATAATCGATACGCTTAATGGTCTGTTGATATGTTCCAGCCTTTCTTCAATTTCCTGTACGGTAGCGATCACATCAAATTGCTGGCGGGCACAAGATGGACAGGAAATTACCGTCACGCCGCGCCGCCTTAGCCCCAGCGATTTCAGCATTTCATAGGCCACCCGCACCTCTTCGGCCGGATCAGCTGAAAGCGACACGCGGATGGTATCACCAATGCCTGCCCATAACAGATTTCCCAGCCCGATAGCAGATTTCACCGTACCGGAGCGCAGTCCCCCTGCTTCGGTAATGCCGATATGCAGCGGACAATCTATCGCCTCTGCCAATTGCTGATAGGCGGCAACGGCCAGGAAAATATCCGAAGCCTTTACCGAGATTTTAAATTCGTGAAAATCCAGATCCTGTAAATACCGGGCATGTTCCAATGCTGATTCAACCAGCGCTTCGGGACAGGGTTCGGCATATTTTTCCAAAAGATGTTTTTCCAGCGAGCCGCCATTCACCCCGATACGCATGGAACAGCCATTATCGCGGGCAGCGCGCACTACTTCGGCCACCCGTTCCGGCTTGCCAATATTACCAGGATTAATGCGCAAACAGGCCGCCCCTGCCTCGGCCGCTTCCAGCGCGCGGCGATAATGAAAATGGATGTCGGCAACAATCGGCACCGGGCTAAATTGACAAATTTCACGCAAAGCCCTGGTGCTATCTTCATCCGGACAGGATACCCGAACAATATCTGCCCCTGCCTCGGCAGCGCTTTCAATTTGTGCCAGCGTAGCCTTGATATCGGTTGTCAGGCTGTTGGTCATGGTTTGCACAGAAATAGGCGCATCCCCGCCTACCGCAACAGAGCCGACATGAATTTTGCGGCATTTGCGTCTGTCTATCTGTCTGTAGGGTCTTAATGCCTGCGCATTCATCTTTTCTGCGCTCCTTAATCTTTTAGCCAGCAAATATCTGCTGACACTGGTTGTACTGCCTCTGGCCGCATTTGACCAGTATCGCGCCTGCTAAAAAAATAGGCGCATAGGCCTGCCTTTGAAGCAGCCGCACGCGCCATGCGTAAAAAAAGGGCTAATAATCTGAGGTGGAATTAAATTGGGACAGGCTGTCGCGGTTCAGGGCTAAATCGCGGATAATTTCCCCAACTTTGCCAATTTGCACGGCTTGCTGATCCCCAACGGCCAGGCGAATACCGCCTGCATTTCCTGTACTCAGGAATAAATCTGTATCTGCGGCGGCGATAAATTGGTCGCCCTTTCGCAATAATTTGCTGACCACAATTTCACCATTGGATTTGGCGATTTCTATCCAGGAAGTGGCCGATGCAGAAATAATAATCTCGGACATGGGCGCGCGCGACAGCGCCTGGGCAGCGGTGCCGCTAAGAGACGGCTTGTTTACCTGCCCGGATAAAGGGGCGGCGTCTGGCTGAACAGGGGCTTGTGCGACAATGGCTGTGTCTGGCCGGGATGTGGTGTCGGGGGCCGAAGCGCCCGCATCTGTATTTTCACCAACAGAGCGCTGGATAGCTTGTGCTGTTTCAACAGGCATTGCACCTGTCTGACCAGCCTCTGATGGTACTGGCGCTAATTTTTTGTCTTCTGCAACCCCTTGTTCGGCGACCACGGCAGCCGGTTTTTCCACAGCTGCTGGCTGGTCAGGCGTGATGACGGGTGCGGGGGCTGCATTTTCTGTTTGCAGATTTCTGCTATCAGCTGGCTCGGTAGTGAGGATTTCAGGGCCTACCGCTTCGGTTTGATCAAAGCGATTGAGATCTCCTGCTGCCTCTTCTTCCAGACTGGCAATCTGCTGGGTGGGCGTGACACCCTCTTGCAGGAAATTCCAGCCAATATAACTGGCAAGTCCCGCTACCACGACAAACATCGCCACCATGCTACCCGCCATTTTTGGCACAAGAGCCTGAACCGGGAATTTATATTCAGGCTTGGCCAGAACAGGGTTGATGCTTTGTTTATAGGCATCAATAAGCGGTTTGGGATCCAGCCCCACCATTTTGCAATAATTGCGAATAAAGCCCGGTATATAGGCCGCCCCTGGCAGGCTTTCAAAATCATTGGCTTCAAGTGCGGTAATATGGCTTTTGGTGATTCGGGTCATTTCGGCGATTTGAACAATAGAAAACCCTGCTTCTACGCGGGCATTGCGTAAAAGCTTGCCAATTTCATCCGCTACCAGAGCTTCATCGTTCCGAACGCTGTTTTTCGTCATAATAACAACCCATTAATCATCAGCGCACACTCACCTAAGTTTCGCTTACCGTAAAAACGACGCAAATGCCACAAAAAACAGTAAAAAATACACTTTTTTCGCGAATTTTCGAATATTCTGGCAGTTTTTAGCCCGAATTACCCCTGTCAGGCATCTTCCAGGCCAAAGGCATCATGCAGGCTGCGTACCGCAAGTTCGGTGTAATCTGCATCGATCAGCACCGAGATTTTAATCTCGGAAGTAGAGATTACGTGCAAATTAATGCCCTTTTCCGCGAGGACAGAAAACATCGTTTTTGCAATGCCGGGTTGAGAGCGCATCGCTGTGCCAATGATAGATATTTTCGCCACATTCGGGTCGAAAACAATATCCTTATATTCCAGCTTTGCCTCAATGGATTTCAGGCAGTCTACCGCCTTATCCACATTCAGAGCGCCAACAGAAAAGGTTATATCTGTACGGCTTTGATCCGGCGAGGCGCTTTGCACAATCATATCAACATTAATATGGCTTTCTGCCAGCGCTTCAAAAATGGTTGCGGCAATGCCCGGCTTATCCGGCAGGCCAACAAGGGTAACCTTTGCCTCATCCCGGCTATAGGCAATCCCGCTTATTTTCTGTTTTTCCATCTCATTATCCTCATCAACAACCATTGTGCCCGGCTCATTGGTAAAGCTTGAGCGCACCTGAAGATTCACATTATGGCGCATCGCCATTGCAACAGACCGTGTTTCCAGTACCTTTGCCCCTGCAGAGGCCATTTCCAGCATCTCTTCAAAGGTAACATGATTAAGCTTTCTTGCCTTTGGCATGATGCGCGGGTCGGTGGTATAAACCCCGTCCACATCGGTATAGATATCACATCTATCTGCCTGCAAGGCAGCGGCGAGTGCCACCGCAGACGTATCCGAGCCGCCCCGCCCAAGTGTGGTTATCCGCCCTTCCGGGCTGATCCCCTGAAAGCCGGCTGCAACCACGACCTGGCCCTGTTCCAGCCTTTCTGCAATCAGGCGTGTATCGATATGCTCTACCCGCGCTGCCCCATGCACCCCGTCTGTCTGGAACGGGATTTGCCAGCCCAGCCAGGAACGTGCATCCACCCCGATATTTTGCAGCGCGATAGCCAGCAAGCCAACGGTTACCTGCTCGCCTGTGGCAACGATTGTGTCATATTCCCGGGCATCATGGATGGGGCCAATATTGCGTGCCCATTCCACCAGCTGATTGGTTGTCCCGGCCATAGCCGAGACCACAACCGCCACCTGATGGCCGGCATCAATTTCTGTCTTTACACGTTGGGCGACGGCTCTGATCCTGTCCAGATCCGCAACAGAAGTGCCCCCAAATTTTTGAACGATGCGTCCCATTATGCGTGTTTATTCCTGAAAATTTTATCTAGTCTTTGCCTTAAATTATGCGCGGCCATAAGCAGCTTTACTGCCCGCCTCGCAAAAATCACACCAAAATTGTTTCCTCTGATACAACAAAAGCTATATTTATTAAAGGATATCTTAATCAAATTTACAGGATGAAGAAGGTGGGCAGAAAAACCAGCGCGTCGAGAAGCGACCCGAAAACAGCCCAAACCGGCTCTACCATCGATAGCCGGGATATTGCCCGCTTTGATGCGCTGGCAAAAGAATGGTGGGATCCAAATGGTGCGATGCGCCCTTTGCATCTATTTACCCCTGCCCGTATAGACTATTTACTGCGTACTGCCCGCCATGCAGGCCTGACCGACAAGGCCGGGCGTCTGGAAAATCGCGAAGTTCTGGATATTGGCTGCGGCGGCGGCTTGCTGGCAGAGCCTATTGCGCGGCTTGGGGCAAAACTTACCGCCATTGATGCCTCCGAAGGGGCTATCACGGCTGCAACAGCCCATGCAAGCCAGCAAAATCTGGTGATAGATTACCGCCAGACCAGCTCGGAGATATTGGCAGCTAATAAAAAATATCAGGCCAGATTTGATTTTATCTATGCCTCGGAAGTCATCGAACACGTCACTGACCGGCCTGCCTTTTTAGCCGCGATGGTTAAAATGCTGAAGCCGGACGGGGTTATCGCCATCACCACGATAAATAAAAGCCTGCCATCTTTGTTGCTGGCAAAATTTGCCGCCGAATATCTGTTGCGGATTGTCCCTGCTGGCACCCATCAATTCAGCCAGTTTGTCTCGCCGCAAACCTTGCGTGCGGAATGTGAAGAAGCTGGCATATTGATAGATGATATCACCGGCTTTGCCCCAGATTTAACAGGCGGTTTTCGGATGACATCCGTGACAGCGGTAAATTACGGCCTGTCCGGCCAGCTTCGCTGAGGCTTTTTTTTCAAGATAAATCCTAATGTTCCGGCGGCAGATCCGGCAGGGGCATAATTTCCACCCCCTCTTCCAGCAATTCTTCGGTTTCCTGTCTGGTACAGGTGCCGTAAATATTATTTTCCTCTGCCTCGCCATTATGGATTTTGCGCGCCTCTTCGGCAAATTTATCGCCCACATTGGTGAATTGCGATTCAACTGTTTTGCGCAGCTGCTGAACAGCCATACGCAGGGCGGTATGATAGGCCGCTGCCCCTGCCGAATTGCCAGCGGGCATTACAGCAGCAGGGGCAGAAACAGGTTTTTTGTCCTCTATCTTTGTATCAGGGGCGATTTGCACAGCCTTTTGTGCGATACGGGCTTTTGTCTTTGGCGTGGAAAGATTAGGGGCTGAGAGCTGTTTTTTCACCTCAAGACTGCCGCAATATGGACAATCTATCAGCCCTTTTGCGGCTTGTTCCTTGACCGCATCTGCACTTGCGAACCAGCCTTCAAATTCATGGCTATTTTCACATTTAAGCGCAAATTTTTTCATCTTTTTCTCTTAACTCAATTCCCGGACAGCAAAATTCTGGCCAGCTCCAGGCAGCAATAAGCCTATAGCTTGCCATGGCAATGTTTATATTTGCGCCCGGAACCGCAGGGGCATGGAGCATTGCGCGGCACTTTATTATCGATAGGCGCTGCGCTTGTCTGGGATGGCGGTGGCGGCGCATCCTGTGTTTCTGCCTCACGATTAGAAGATTGAACCTCGACATGAGAGAGCGCCAGCGTCACTGTGCGGCGCATGGAGCCCAGCATAGCTTCGAACATATTAAAGGCTTCCCGCTTATATTCATTGAGCGGGTCTTTTTGGGCATAGGCACGCAAATTAATGCCCTGCCTTAATTGTTCCAGCTGTAATAAATGTTCTTTCCATTGCTGATCCAGCACTTGCAACAGCAGTGATTTTTCAGCCATCCGCATCAGATCAGGGCCAAACCGCACCGCCTTTTCTGCCATATAGCTATCGGACAGATTCTGCAGCCGCTCGGTAATTTCTTCATCTGCAATGCCATCTTCGGCAATCCAGTCTGCAGCCGGAATTTCCAGTCCCAATATTTGATGCGATGCGCCTTGCAATTTTTCGCCATCCCATTGATCGGCAAAACTGCCTGCCGGAATAGCCTCCTCGACGATTTGATCAATGGCATCATAGCGCATCTCGCGCACCGTTTCGCTGACATCTGCGGTATGCATAATCTCGCGCCTCTGGGCAAACACCACCTGGCGCTGATCATTCATCACATCATCATATCTCAGCAATTGTTTGCGAATTTCAAAATTATGGGCTTCAACCTTGGATTGGGCTTTCTCCACCGCCTTGTTGATCCAGGGATGGGTAATGGCCTCGCCCTCTTCCAGCCCCAGCTTTTGCAGCATACCATCCAGCCGCTCGGAGCCGAAAATACGCATCAGATCATCTTCAAGCGATAAAAAGAATTTTGACGCACCCGGATCGCCCTGACGCCCGGTTCGGCCGCGCAGCTGGTTATCAATACGACGGCTTTCATGGCGTTCTGTGCCCATCACATATAACCCGCCAGCCGCAAGGGCTTTTTCTTTCAGTGTTTCGATTTCGCTGGCGATCTTTTCTGCTTTTTTGGTGTCTATCTCGCCATCTGCGCCTGTGGCTTCCTCGGCAATGCGCATATCATAATTGCCGCCCAGCTGAATATCTGTACCGCGTCCGGCCATATTGGTGGCGATGGTTACCGCACCTGGCACACCTGCCAGCGCGATAATTTTTGCCTCTTCTTCATGAAAACGGGCATTCAAAACCTTGTGGGCAATCTTGCGCGCGCCCAATGATTTGGACAATAATTCCGATTTTTCAATACTGACTGTCCCGACCAGTACAGGCTGGCCTTTTTTCTGTGATTCCTCAATCTGGGCAATCACCGCAGCATCTCTTTCTTTAGAGGTACGATACACCTCGTCATCTGAATCAATGCGCGATACAGGCCGGTTGGTCGGAATAGCGGTAACTTCCAGCTTGTAAATCTCTGAAAATTCCCCGGCTTCGGTAAGGGCTGTACCTGTCATTCCTGCCAGCTTGTCATACAGGCGGAAATAATTTTGATAGGTGACCGAGGCAAGCGTCTGATTTTCCGGCTGAATGGCGACCTTTTCCTTGGCTTCAATCGCCTGATGCAAGCCATCGGAATAGCGCCGGCCATCCATGGCCCGACCGGTAAACTCATCTATGATGGTTACCTGTCCCTGGCGCACCATATAATGGGTGTCGCGCTGGAATAATTTATGTGCGCGCAAGGCCTGGGTCATATGATGCAACAGGCTGACATTGGCAATATCATACAGGCTGCCTTCTGCCATCAGCCCGGCTTCTATCAGCAATTCTTCTGCATGCTGTACGCCTGTTTCGGTAAAGGTGACCGAACGTGCCTTTTCATCCAGTTCAAAATCAGCCTCTGTCAGAGAGCCGATCAAGCCATCTACGGCCATATATAATTCTGTAGAGGTTTCAGCAGGCCCTGAAATAATAAGCGGTGTTCTGGCCTCATCGATCAGGATAGAGTCAACCTCGTCCACAATGGCAAAATGATGGTCGCGCTGAACCATATCCTCAAGCGAGAATTTCAGATTATCGCGCAGATAATCAAAGCCGAATTCATTGTTTGTGCCGTAGGTCACATCACATTGATAGGCGCGCCTGCGCGCATCATCATCCAGTCCTGCGACAATGCAGCCAACACTCAGACCCAGATATTCATAAACCTGTCCCATCCAGCTGGCATCGCGGCTGGCCAGATAATCATTTACTGTCACCACATGAACGCCCTTGCCAGACAGCGCATTCAGATAGACCGCCAGCGTCGCGACCAGCGTTTTACCCTCACCTGTTTTCATCTCGGCAATGCCGCCCTGATGCAGGACAAGCCCGCCTATCAGCTGAACATCAAAATGGCGCTGCCCCAATGTCCGGCGCGCTGCCTCTCTGACAGTGGCAAAGGCGTCTATCAGCAAATCATCTTCGCTTTGGCCGGCCTTCAGGCGTTCACGAAATTGTTCTGTCATGCCTTTCAAGGCATCATCACTCAGCGCGGTAAATTCTGATTCGCGGGCATTTACATCAGCAATTCGGGCTTCCAGCCTTTTTATTTCACGGCTGTTGGAATCCCCAAACAGGCTTTTCGCCAATCCTGAAAACATCTTATTCCTTCCCTGCTCTTGAACCGCTAAGAGCATCGCTGACCAGATCAGCGTTTATCCTGCGCAAGCCTGTTGAAAAGCTCCTTCTTGCAGATAGGCATTCACCCTGCTTTTGTCAAATAAAAGCAAGGATAGAACAGCAAATCTTGCGATGGCTGGAAAGAAAATAATCCTGAAATTCCGGCCAAAGACACAAAATGCCAAAGAATGGCAGCCAGATAGATGAAAAAACCGGCTGGCGGTTATTGCTGTTCCAGTCTGTGTTATGCTAGCAACAACAATAAATGCCCCGATGACAGGCAAGGGACATACTGCTGAAGCCTGACCGCCCAGAGCAGATAATTCGCACACCAAAACCAAAAGGATGAGACATGAAATTTGCCCCCTTAATGACCATCGCCAAAAAATGTTTGCCCGTTTTGGTTCTTGCGGGCGGCCTTGTGATAGCAGCCCCCGTGCCAAACGCCTTTTCACAGGAAAGAATATTGGTGGCAAAGCTGAATGGCGAGGATATTTATCTGGATGAGGTATTACGCCTTGTGGAAAAATTGCCTGAAGAAATTCGCCAGCAACCGCTGGAAACCTATTTCGACCGTCTGATAGATGATATTGTGGATTCCAGACTGGCCGCTGCAGCCGGCAATGAAGCTGGCCTTACCAATGATGAACGCGTTATCGAGCAGATGAGCATCGCTGCCCAGCGCGTATTGGCCGAGGCCTGGATCAATAGCGAATTGCGCAAATCCATCACAGATGAGGCGGTTCAGCAAGCCTATGATATTTTTGTTGCAGATGAGCAATCCCGCCATGAAGTGCGCGCGCGCCATATCCTGGTCAAGGAAAAGGCCGAAGCAGAAGCGGTGATTGCTGAATTGCAGGGCGGGGCAGATTTTGCCGAGCTGGCAAAAAAACGCTCTACCGGGCCAAGCGGGCCAAATGGCGGCGATCTGGGCTATTTTCCGCGCGGAGCGATGGTACCGGCCTTTGAAAATGCTGCCTTTGCGCTGGAAGCAGGCAGCTTCACCCAAACACCGGTGCAAACCCAGTTTGGCTGGCATATTATTCTGGTCGAAGAAAAACGTATTGCCGAAGCCCCGACAATTGAAGAGCTAGCCCCGCAATTGCGCCAGAATTTAATCTCTCAAAATCTGGGACGCTTGCTGGATAGCTTGCGCACAAATGCCAGGATAGAACGCCGGCCATTCGCCGATATTCGTCTGGAAGCTCAGGCCTCTTCAGCCAATTAGGCTGTATTGTAAAGCCTGTTTTTTATGCTCTGCCCTTGAATTCAGGAAGTGCCGAATATGACAGATATCTCTCCACTTGCACCGGCTGATTTTCCCGATATGCCTGTCATTGCCGGCTTGTCGCTTGCAACGGCTGCTACCGGTATGCGCTATAAGGGGCGTGATGATTTAATGCTGTTGCTGGCAGAAGAAGGGGCGGTGTTTGCCGGCTGTTTTACCACCAGCCAGACCGCCTCTGCCCCTGTCCATCTCTCGCGTAGCGGGATTGCCAGTGGCCAGGCACGGGCGGTTATTACAAATGCCGGCAATGCCAATGCCTTTACTGGTAGCCGCGGAGAAGAGGCGATATATGCCTATCGCACCCTGTTTGCCGATGCGCTGGATATTGCACCGGAAAGCTTGCTGATCGCCTCAACAGGGGTGATAGGCGAAGTGCTGCAGGCAGATTTTATCCTGAATATGAAGGATGAAATCATCAAAAAACTGGGCAGTTGCAGCTGGCAGCAAGCCGCAGAAGCTATTCGTACCACCGATACTTTTGCCAAAGGGGCAACCACCAGCTTTGCACTGGCCAGCACGCAAATTACCATAAATGGCATTGCCAAAGGTTCTGGCATGATAGCCCCTGATATGGCGACCATGCTGGCCTATATCGGCACAGATGCCGCTATCAGCCAGGAGTGCCTGCAAATTTTACTGAGCCGCGCAACCGAAAAAAGCTTTAATGCCATCACGGTCGATAGCGATACCTCAACCTCTGACAGTGTTTATCTGGCGGCTACTGGCCAGGCAAAACACACCCCCATCACCGACCCCGATAGCACACAGGCAACAGCTTTCTATAACGCGCTGCTGGGCATATTGACCGATCTTGCCCAGCAAATTGTGCGCGATGGCGAAGGGGCAAGTAAATTTATCACCATCACGGTAACCGGCGCACAATCAGATAGGGATGCTAAAAAAATTGCCCTGTCCATCGGCAATTCCCCTCTGGTGAAAACAGCGATAGCTGGCGAGGATGCCAATTGGGGGCGGATTGTGATGGCGGTTGGCAAATCGGGTGCAGTAGCAGACAGGGATAAGCTGCAGATTAAAATAGGCGGCTATCTGGTCGCTGAAAATGGCGCAGCGGCAAAGGGCTATGAAGAAGGCCCGATTGCCCGGCATATGCAAGGCCAGGAGATAGATATCGAAGTGGATATCGGGCTGGGAGACGGCATGGCCACCATCTGGACGTGCGATTTAACCCATGGCTATATCACCATTAATGGCGATTATCGAAGCTAGCAGAAAGCCCCTTTTATAGCCATGTCGGATAAACCTGCCCTTATTGTTCCAGCTATCGCACTTGCGGATACAGATAACCGCATCCTGCTGGCCCGGCGCCCGCAAGGCAAAGATTTTGCGGGCTATTGGGAATTTCCGGGCGGCAAGATAGAAAAAGGGGAAACCCCCGAAGACGCCCTGATAAGAGAGATAAGAGAAGAGCTGGGTGTAGAGACAAAAGATAGCTGTCTAGCCCCGGTCAGCTTTGCCTCTCACAGCTATGAGGATTTTCATCTAATCTTGCTGTTATATATTTGCCGGCGCTGGCAAAACACCCCTGAAGCGCTGGAAGGCGGCGAGATTAAATGGGTGCGGGCGAACCGTCTGCGCGACTACCCCATGCCGCCGGCAAATGGCGAGTTTATCGCGGTGTTGCAAGATTTACTGGGTGTCTGAAACATCAAATGCGTCTGAAAAACGGGTCGTTGCACTGCCTCTTTGCAAGGGGCGCGGCTGGCTGGCATCGGGTGCCCAGCCCGTAAGGGTGATCAGCTCTATACTGGCTTTAATCTGGCCATCATCGGTTGCAAAACGCTGGTGATAGATTTCGGCGGCGCGGAAAAAAATCTGCCTGCGGGTGAAATGAGGCAATTTGCCAAATTGGGCATTTTGCCCGCCCATGCCGCGAATATCGGCCATTAATCTGAACATATCCGGATAGGTGATGGTCAGCAATTCTGCATCGGCGACTGGCAGGGCAAATCCGGCGCGTTGCAACAGCCCGCCCATATCGCGAATATCGGCCATTGGCAAACAGCGCGGGCTAACCCCGCCTGAAATCTCGCTCTCTGCCTCGCTGAGGCAGGCACGCAATTCGCCTAGACTGCGCCCGCCCAGCAAATTTACAGCTAACAGCCCGTCCGGGCGAAGCGCCAGACGCATTTGTGCCAGCAAGCCAGGCAAATCATTCATCCAATGCAAGTACAAAGCCGATAAAATCAAATCGCAACTGGCCGCGGCAACCGGCAGATATTCTTTTTGGCAGGTAATTGTCTGGGCGTTTTTAGCCTGATCGGCTGAGAGGTTTTTTTGTGCCAGCCGAGCAAATTCAGCCGCGTGATCAGCCTGTATCAGATGAAAGCCCGTCGGCGGGGCGGGCATTTCAGATAGCGCTGCGGCCATCTGGCCTGAATGACAGCCATAATCCAGAATATCGACAAATTGGCGGCGAACAATTTGTAGCCGCTCTATCAGCCTGTCTGTTGCCAATTCCTTTAGAAAGGCAAAGTCAGAAAATCCTGCGGCGGCTTTATTGCGCTGACGAACCCATCTTTTATGGTCAAAAATTTCCGGCGGTGTTTGTGTCATCCGTGCGCTTTTTCAAAATAGCCAATGGTTCGTGATGAGGACGCGATATTTTTTAAATGCCTTAACCTATAATTAACCTAACATGATATAGAATGAACGGCAGGAGAAAACAAATGCTGCCTGTACAGATTCCGGACTGGCAAAAGATTTTTGCCGGTTTTTTTAATCTTGTCCTGCCGCAAACCTGTCCGATTTGCCAGTCCTTTGTGACAGGTACCGGTCTATGTTTGGACTGCTGGCAGATAAAACCGATATCGTTATTCCGGAACCGCTTCATGCCAGACGATATATAAAACGTCGATATAATCAGTCCGCTGAACTGGCACGCTGGCTATGTCAGCATCATGGCAGCAACATAGAATTCGCCCCGCAATATTTGTTGCGCACCAAAGCCACCCCGTCTATGGCAGGGCTGACAAAATCCCGGCGAGAGCAAAATGTCCGCCGTGCCTTTGCCATTGTCCATCCAACAGCCAAAGCCTGTCTGGCCGGCAAAGATATCTTATTGATCGATGATGTGATGACGACAGGGGCAACCCTGACAAGCTGTGCCCGAACCCTGCTGCACACCGGGGCAGCTTCTGTATCTGCCCTTGTTTTTGCGCGGGTGGTGTAATGCAGGCTAAATCCCCCTTTGCAAGCTATTTCTATACAGCTCTTGTATTCCGCGTCCCGCCCTGCCATATCAGGCATGGAACACAGGAATCTGAAAAGGCATGGAAAATGACCGCTCCGCAAATTGACATTTATACCGATATGTTATGCAGCTATTGCGCGCTGGCCAAACGCCTGTTGAAGGCAAAAAATATATCCTTTCATGAAATTGATGTGACCAGTGACAGCAACGCGCGTGCCGAAATGCGCAAACGTGCAGAAGGCCGCCGCACCGTACCGCAAATTTTTATTGATGATATGCATATAGGCGGGTATGACGATCTGTATCTTCTTGATAAAAAAGGCCTGCTAGACCCTCTTCTGGCAGGACAAAGCAATAATTTATCCAGCTAGAGAACCTTTATGTCCCCATCTGCCCCCCACCCCAAAGCCGCTGTTTTGCAATATACCGCCAGAGGCAGCCAGGAAGAAACCCTGCCCATTGCCGAAGCCCTTATCACCGCGGCTGCCGAAGCGGGGGCAAAGATAATCTGCCTGCCGGAATGTGCAAATTTTCTGGCCGCTGACAAAACCTCGCTAAAAGCAAAGGCAGAGGAAGAGGCCAATAGCCCTTCTCTTGCGCTATTTACCCGCCTGGCAAAAAAACATCAGATAATTTTATCGGCTGGCTCGCTTATGATGGCAGGCGATCAGAAAAAAAATGGCGATGACAGGCTGGCCAATCGCAGCTTTCTGATAGATGAAACAGGAAAAATTGCCGCCCGCTATGACAAGATCCATATGTTTGACGCTGATGTTGGCGATGGCAAGGCTTACCGCGAATCAGATCATTTCCGCCCGGGCGCAGAAATTGTGGATGTTCAGACCAGCATTGGCCATATCGGGCTGTCTGTCTGTTATGATGTTCGCTTCGCCCGGCTATATCGCCAGCTGGCGAAAAAAGGGGCAGAGATTTTAACTATTCCGGCTGCCTTTACCCGAACTTCCGGCCAGGCCCATTGGTATGTGTTGCAACGTGCCCGCGCCATAGAAACTGGATGTTTTGTGCTGGCCTCTGCCCAGATAGGTACCCATGATGATGGCCGCCAGACCTATGGTCATAGCCTGATTATCAACCCGTGGGGAGAGGTGCTGGCCGATGCCGGAACAATGGAAGAAGGCTTTGTGATAGCAGAGATAGATATCGCGGAAGTGGCGGCTGCACGCCAGAAAATCCGCAATCTGCAACATGAGCCGGATTATCGCTAGATAAGCGATTTATCGCCCATATTCAGATATTTTTGTTCGCGATCCTTTTTCAGCTCTTCCGGGTTCATCACCGATAAATCCTGTAGCTGGCTGTCTATCGCGTCGGCCAGATTTTGCAATGCGCGCCCAACCTCGCGGTGCGCCCCGCCCAGCGGTTCTTCGACAATCTGGTCTATCACGCCCAGCTCATGCATATCCTGAGCGGTTAGGCGCAAAGCCTCTGCTGCGGTTTGTGCCTTATCGGCACTCCGCCATAAAATGGACGCACAACCTTCAGGGGATATGACCGAATAAACAGCATGTTCAAACATCACCACCCGATTGCCAGCGGCCAGCGCAATCGCCCCGCCAGAACCGCCCTCGCCCACAATAGCTGAAATAAGCGGTGTTCTGAGACCCAGACAGGATTGAATGGAACGGGCAATGGCTTCGGCCTGTCCCCGCTCTTCTGCCCCGCGCCCGGGATACGCCCCTGCGGTATCCACAAAGCTGATGACCGGCAAATTAAACTGATTGGCCAAATCCATCAGCCGAATAGCCTTGCGATAGCCTTCCGGGCGCACCATACCGAAATTGCGTTTAACGCGCTGTTCGGTTGTGCTGCCTTTTTCCGTCCCCATCACAATCACTGGCCGGCCGCGAAAACGCGCCACACCGCCAATAATCGCATAATCTTCTGCATAGGCACGGTCGCCTGACAGGGCGATAAATTCATCGAAAATTGTTTCGATTATCTGTACCATTTTCGGGCGTTCAGGATGGCGGGCAACCTGTACTTTTTCCCATGCACCCAGCTTTTTATAGGTTTGTGCCAGCTCGGTATCGATACGTGATTGCAATTTGCCAATCTCTTCGGCGATATTCACGCCGGAATCGCCGCCCAAATGGCGCAATTCCTCAATTTTGCCTTCCAGTGCAGCAATCGGCTTTTCAAAATCCAGAAAGTGACGCATCTAACAAACCATTCATCTATCGACTAACTTTGTGAAGATATACAGAGCTACCCTCGCACTCTATATCTTTACTTGTTTTCCGCATTTTTCGCAAGCGGGTGGGCGCTAGCGACCAGCCCCTTTAGCCGGTCAGGGCGGGTGCGGGTATAGATTTGCGTGGTCGCAATATCCGCATGTCCCAGCAAGGCTTGCAGGGTGCGCAAATCTGCCCCTCTGTTCAGCATATGGGTGGCAAAGGAATGGCGCAAAATATGCGGGCTTACCCGGCTGGCATCAATACCGGCTATCCGGGCGATTTTTTTTAATAACAGGCTAAAGGACTGGCGGTTCATTTCCCTGTCCCGGCCGGATAATAGCTGATCTGTATGGGGTATCGGGCCATCCTTATCACGAAAAGCCAGCCAGTCCAGCGCCCGTTGCAGCGCAAGTTCGGTAATGGGTACCAGCCGTTCCTTGCCGCCCTTTCCGGTTATCATCAGCGCCGATTTTTGCGGCGATATATCCTGGATTTTCAGCCCCAGCAATTCCGAGATACGCAAGCCGCCAGCATATAACAGCTCCAGCGCGGCTTCCATACGCAAATCATCTGGGGGCGGCAATTTTCGGGCGGCGGCCAGCAAGCGCAACACTTCTTCTTCATCCAGACTTTTTGGCAGGCTTTCTGGCAATTTGGGACTATCCAGAAATTGTACAGGATTATCGGTGCGATAGCCGTCTGCGACCATCCAGCTCATAAATTGGCGAAGGGTACTAAGGCGTCTGGCACGGGTGCGCGGTGCAAGACCTTCTGCCTCCCAGCCTTTGATGAGCCGCCGCAAATCATGGGCGTCCATATCGCTAAAATCTGCGTCTATCTGCCGGGCGATAAGATGCAAATCTGTCTCATAGGCCAGCAAGCTATTTGCTGCTGCTGCCTTTTCAGCTGCCTGAGCTTGCAAAAAACGATTGATTAGCCGAGCCTGGCCTTCGGGTAATGCCGTCATGTTTTTTTCTATCCCTTGCCCCTTTAGATAGATATCTGCGCCCTAGGAAGGGGTGGCAAAATTCGCCCGTAACAGATGCGCCTTTACTATATCTTCTGCCAGCTGATCGGCCACAGATTGCAAGCCGACCTGTTGCAGGCTTTTGATAATTTCTGCGGCATCCACCGGTTCTATCCAGCCGAGCGCAACGGGCTGCACCAGCATAGCGGCCAGCAAGGCCGTTTCGGCTATATTCCCTTTTTCTGCCAATTGCCCTAAGGCCAGAAGATGGGTCGCAGAAAGCCGGTGATAGGCCGGTTTAACCGGCCGGGGGGTAAATAAATCCGGCGCAGTATTTATTAGCATAGCTGTCCAGTCCTGTTGCGGGCCAACAGAGCCTTGTGCTTCCAGAACAGGTAATAAGGGCCAGGCATTGGCCATTTCCAAATCTTCTGCCTGCCAGCTTTGACCCTTTGTCGCGGCCAGCACATTTTTAGCGCTTTTCCCCAGCTCTGAGCCTGCACTCAAAGCAGCTGGCAGCTCATCAGACGGCGCAGAAAGGCTGAGCATAAGGGCAAAATCCTTTTGTAGCTCTGCATCGATAGCCGGGGCTGTCTCGCTATCTGCTGTCTGGCTGAGACGTTGCTGAATAAGGCTGGCATAGAGATCCAGCAATAATTCTGGCCGGCCAGAGCGTATCTCGGTTTCAAAGGCGCGCCGGATCAGAATATTGGTATCAGCTTCCTTGCGCAGCGCCAAGCCAACCCACAAGGACGCGCTGACCAGCGCATCATGGCGGGCAGCGGTTTGCCCAAAAGCATCCTGGCCATCCAATGTGGCCAAAGCCGCTTCGGCCGGCATCGGAGCTTCCAGCAAGGAGCGCCAGATTTGTTCGGTTGGCCCGCGTTTTTGCAAGCCGCGCTCCAGCATCATAAAACTGGTCTTTAATGCGGCATCTGCAGCCAGATATCGAAAATTCGAGGCCGCCTGTATCATGGATGACGGCATTTGCTCAAAAGCGGCCAGCGAGATTTGTTCATGCGCGGCATCCATCAAAACCAGATCCACACTATCCAGCGTCGCCAGATCCAGCGATATCTCTGCCTCGGAACCAAGGAGCTTATCTACCAGCTGAAAGAAATTTACATCTTCCCCGCCACTGGCTTTCAGAATATCTGCAGCAAAACGGGCATTATTTTTATCGCCTGCCAGCAATGCACAAATAATGCGTGACTGATGCCAGAAATCATCCAGTGTCAATTGCGCCTTTTTTTCGGCATCCCGGCAGGCGGTATCATCTGCCTGGCGGATCAGATCATATTCAACTTGCCAGCGTTTCCATTCTGCCCATCTGTCTTCTTCCGGCAGCATCCGCACAATTTCGGCCAGCGCATCAGATTGTCCGGCCGCTGCCAGCCAGTTCAGCCGTGTGGAGACCAGCTCTTCGGCAACCGATCCTGCCCCTTTTGGCGGCACAGCGGCAATAGCCATAATTTCAAAGGTCAGCTGGCTTAAAATAGGCGCACTGCCCATTGCAGGCACATTACGCAGCAAATAAAGGGCTGTTTCAGCATCTGAATCAGACCAGATAAGCGCATTTAGATCCTCTGAGAGAGTAGCAGCGCGTTTTAGCCCGACAGAAGCCAGGCTGACCCTGGAGACAGATCGCCGCGCAAGAGAGGTGGCAGGCAAATCACTGCGGGTGCGCACAAGGGCTGGCGTGTCATCATTTGCCGGCGGCTCGGTTTGTTCTTCTGCGGCTGCATTTTGTGTGTCTGTCAGGGCGGCCGGGCTTGCCTCTTCCAGCTGAACATCCGGCAGAACAAAAATTTCGCCTGCATTTGCTGTATCGCTGCCAAGGGTTTTATCACTGGCATCCGGACTGTCCGGGGCGGGCGTGCTATCGGCTGAACTGTCATCTGTCTTCGGCGCGGTTTGCCCCAGCTGCAATAAATTTACCGGGGCGTCCTCGCGCCCCTGTGCCGCCGCAGGATGCACCATCGCCGGCAACAGAAAGCTGGCAGCGCAAAAGGCGGCCATTCCAGCCTTTGACAGGCGGGTTCGGACAGTCATCTGGCTATTGAACAAAGGTTTCATTTGGCACAACCTTTGTGATGATTTTTGTTGGTGCAGGAATATGCCAATTGGCCAGAAATACCGCCCCTGCCAGCCCCAGAACAACAATAATCAGCATTGTGATTTTCATCGCATTCATAAACCCTCACCTCTCATCTGATCCGCCACATTCATTAATATTTTTTTCGGCTTTTCTTCGACTTTTTTCCTATCTGTCTTGCCATAGGCGACAGATTTTGGCAAATCTGCCTGAACGCCAAACCAGAACTGCCAGCCTGTTTGCTAGAGCAAAAATATGGCAGGGATAAGGCGAAAATATAAAAACCGAAACCAACCTTCAGATTTCACGCACAAATCTTGTCTTTGACCACTTAACCAATGGCAGGAAATCAGCTATAGATAGGGCTGTTTTTACACCTTTTTGGAAATATCCCGGTTTTTAAGCGTTTTGCCATGTCTTTTTCTGCCTCGCTGATAAAAAAATTCCGCTCTGATATTGACGGGGATTATCGCTGTCTGGACGCCAGGCCACTGGTACTGGTTGGTCTGATGGGATCAGGCAAATCAGCACTTGGCAAGCGGTTAAGCGTTGCGCTGTCCCTGCCATTTATCGATAGCGATATGCTGGTCGAAGAAGAGGCCGGCATTTCCATTGCCGAAATTTTTGAACTGGCAGGCGAGGCCCGTTTCAGGGAAATGGAACGCCGGATCATCTTAGATGTGCTAAAGCAGGGAAGCTGTGTTTTATCTACAGGGGGCGGCGCCTTTTGCAATTCGGAAACCCGTGCTGCGATAAAGGAAAATGCGCTGAGCATCTGGATTGATTCCACGCCGGAAACCTTGCTATCACGCATTGGCAATCCGGCTTCGCGCCCCTTATTGACCACCGGCGATCCGCTGGAAATTTTAACCAGATTGCGCAAAGAGCGTGCCGCTGCCTATTCAGAGGCGGATTTATGCATTCGCACGGGCAAGCAATCTCATCGAACAGCGATGAAAAAGCTGCTTGGCACATTAAGCGAAGCTGGCCATATTGAGCGGCTATTGCCCCGCCCTGCCAGATGAATTAGATTTTTAGAAGATGTCTGATACCATACAAAAAATTCATATCGCGCTGCCGGCAAACAGCTATGATATCCTGATCGGCCGCAATCTGTTTACCGCGGCGATGGCTGAACTTCTGCCTTTTATTGAAAATCGGCAAATTATCCTGATTTCTGACGAACAGGTAGGGCCTCTCTATCTGGAAAAGATAGAAAATGCCCTGACCCCTCATGCGCGCAGTATCCATCGCGCCCTTGTTCCGGCTGGTGAAGCCAGCAAATCCTTTGCCTGTTTTGAAAAGCTGGCAAATCAGATACTGGCCTTTAATATCGACAGGCGCGCGCTGATTATCGCCATTGGCGGCGGGGTGGTAGGCGATCTGGCTGGCTATGTGGCGGCCAGCCTGCTGCGCGGGATAGATTTTATTCAGGTGCCGACCAGCCTGCTGGCACAGGTAGATAGCTCGGTTGGCGGCAAGACAGGCATAAATACCCCTGCTGGTAAAAATCTGCTCGGGGCATTTTATCAGCCCAAAATGGTGCTGGCCGATATTGAAATGCTGTCCAGCCTGCCGCTTCGTGAATTAAAGGCAGGCTATGCAGAAATTGTAAAATATGGCTTGCTGGGCGATGCCGATTTTTTTGACTGGCTGGAAGTAAATGGCGCAGAATTGCTGGCTGGCAATCCGGACAAGCTGGCAGAAGCGGTACGCATTTCCTGTCAGGCCAAAGCCGATATTGTGGCCCGCGATGAAAAGGAAACCGGCCAGCGCGCGCTGTTAAATCTGGGACATACTTTTGCCCACGCCCTGGAAGCAGAAGCCGGATATGATGGCCGTTTGCTGCATGGCGAGGCGGTGGCGTGCGGTCTGCGGCTGGCCTTCGGGTTTTCGCGCCATCTGGGGCTGTGTTCCGGCCAGGACGAGATGCGGGTAGCTGGCCATTTGCACGGGCTTGGCCTGCCTGCCGCCCTTGGCGATTTACCGGTTATTGCCGAAATGAGCAGTGCGCAAATCATCGCCCATATGCGTAAGGATAAAAAAGCCAGAGACGGCAAGCTGACCTTTATTCTGGTTGAAAAGATTGGCAAGGCCTTTGTTGAACATCAGATTGACGAGCAAAGCCTGCATGACTATCTGGAGAGCTGTCGATAATGTGGCTATCCCTTACCGGGCTAATCGCCCTTATTCTGTTATTGATTTTGTTATCTGCGTTTTTTTCAAGTGCAGAAACCGCGCTGACAGCTGCTTCGGAAGCGCGGATGCGCCAATTGGTCAAGCGCAAGGGCAATCGCCAGGCCGCACGGGTAGAAGCCCTGCAAACCAAAAGAGAGCAGCTGATCTCGACAATTTTAATTGGCAATAATGCGGTGAATATCATGGCCTCTGCTCTGGCGACCTCTGCGGCAATTGCCCTGACAGGCGATAGCGGGGTCGCGATAGCAACATTGGTGATGACCATTATCATTGTGCTATTTGCCGAAGTGCTGCCAAAAAGCTATGCCCTTAATCATGCCGACAAGCTTTCCTTGCGTATCGCCTTGCCAGTGCAAATTGTTGTGTGGCTGCTGACCCCTTTGACCTGGCTGTTAAATCTGCTGGTGATGAAAATCCTGCGTACCGACAAGATGGGCGTTACCTCGCGCGAGGATGAGCTGCGCGGATTGATAGATTTGCACAGTCAGGATACCGATGCAGACGGGCGTGAAACCGGAGCGATGCTATCTTCAGTACTGGATTTAGGCGAAATTTCTGTTGAGGAAATTATGACCCACCGTGCATCGGTCAGTGCGGTGAATGCCGATGATGAACCGGAAGAAATTTTGCGCTTTGTGTTAAAATCGCCCCATACGCGCCATCCTGTCTATTCTGGCAAGCCGGAAAATATTATTGGCGTGCTGCATGTCAAGGCGTTGTTACGGGCGATAGAGGAAAATAGCGCACGTGATATCACCGGCCTTTCTGTTGCCGATATTGCGACCGAGCCCTATTTTATTCCTGAAACCACCCAGCTTTTTGCCCAGCTTCAGGCCTTTCGCAAACGACGCGAGCATTTTGCCATTGTCATTGATGAATATGGCGATTTGCGCGGCATTGTTACGCTGGAAGATATTCTGGAAGAAATTGTAGGCGAAATTGATGATGAACATGATGAAGGGCTTCTGGAAGTAAAGCTGCAATCAGATGGCTCATATATTGTTGATGGGTCGGTGACGTTGCGCGATCTGAACCGTATTCTGGATTTGGAATTGCCCGATGACAAAGCCTCTACCCTGGCAGGGCTTATCATTTATGAAAGCCGCCATATTCCGGCTATTGGCCAGGAATTCCGCTTTCACGGGGTGCGTTTTCGTATCCGCAACCGTTCTGGAAATCAGCTTACCTCTATCCGCCTATGGTGCAATGATAGCCCTGCGGATACCGCCTCTTGAATATTGACCTTCTTTAGAATAGGCCTCGTGAATCTAATGGAGTAAAAAATGAGCCTGTCTGCCCCTGTCAAAAGAGAAGCCCGGCATTTGCGCCGTATATCCTGTGAGGGCTTTGCCAGAACCGATGGCTTGCTGGATATTGAAGGCGAGCTTATCGATACCAAACATTATGATTTTCCCTCTGCTGCGCATGGCACAATCGCTGCTGGCAGTCCGATACATCATATGCAGGTGCGTATCACCATTGATTTTGATATGACCATTATCGCTGCCGAGGCGGTGACCCTTCATGGCCCTTATCATATCTGTCCAAAGGGGGCAGAAAATATTGATGGGCTGGTCGGGCTGACTATTGGCCCTGGCTGGAAGCGCAAGGTACAACAGGCGATTGGCGGGCCAAAGGGCTGTACCCATATCACCGAATTAATGGGGCCAATTGCCACCACCGCCTTTCAAACCCTGTATGGTGAAAAAGCCCGACAGAGGCGCATGGCAGGTCATAGTGACACGACTGATATTGAAACGCCGCTCCCCTCGCTCGCCAATAGCTGTATTGCCTATGCCGAAGAAAAATAAGGGCGGAAAAAAACTGGCGCTGGCTAGTTGCGCCGGATAGTGACTTGCAGGGCATGAATTGGCCCTGCTAGCAAATCTGCCACTGCCTGATTAACCGCCCGATGGGCGGCCACCCTGCTTAACCCTGACAGCTTTTCTGCGCCAATGGTCACCTCAAAATGACTTTGGCCGCCGGGGCGCGCGCCGGCATGACCGGTATGTTGCCAGCTAACATCCTCTACCTGCAGGAAATGAGGCTGCAAGTGCTCTTTCAGGCGCGCTTCTATGGCCTGTTTTACGCTATTTTCATCAGATTCGGACATTTTGCACCGCCATGCTAAACTAGAAGAACATCAAGGGACTTTGCCGGTTTTCAGAATAGAGCAAAAAACCCCTGAACAGAAACTTGTATTCACACCTTTGAACCCTATAGTCTAGGCTTATGAGAACAAAACGCCAGATAAAAGAGCCGTTAAAGCTGAAAACAGCTGTCCCGCCCCTCACAGAGGAGAACGGGCGTATCTGTATGGCAGAGGGCTGTATGTGTGACGCGCCCTATCCCGCCCCGCGCAACCGTTCTGAATTGCGCAGCTATATCTGGTTTTGCCTGGATCATATCCGTCATTATAACAGCAGCTGGAATTATTATGACGGCATTGAAGGGGCGGCGATGGAAGAGGAAATTCGCCGTGCCACTACCTGGGAGCGGCCAAGCTGGAAATTTGGGACAGGCCCGTCTGCGGCGGCGGCCTCTTCTGAGCCTTTTGACGACAAGTTCGGATTTTTTGATACAGAAAGCCAGTGCCCGCACCCCACAATGAACGCATTAAGTGCAGAAGAAAGAAAAGCCTGGGCACTGTTTGATCTATCGCCTGATACAGATATGGCAGAGGTGAAAAAACGCTATAATGAATTGGCCAAATCCCTGCATCCCGATCACAATAGGGATGACCCGAAGGCTGAGGAAAAACTGAAAGAAATCAATCTTGCCTATTCTGTTTTGCGTAAAAACGCTATGAAGGAAAAAATCTAGCATTATACAAATTATTTAGCTTCTTATTTGCCTTTCCCCTGATTGGCTGATAAGTCCTATTTTGTAAAAGATAACGACGCTTTGCCGGAGAATGATGAATGTCTGCTGAAACAACCCATGGACAAGCTGCGCATGAAATGAACGCCCCTGATATCGAGGTTAATGTGGGCGATCTATTTGGTCTGGATATCGATATGCGCGTGCCGGCCTTTTCAACCGGCTCAGCCTATGTACCGGCTATCGATCCTGATTATCAGTTTGACCATGATACCACTTTGGCTATTCTGGCCGGCTTTGCCTATAACCGCCGGGTAATGGTGCAAGGCTATCACGGTACTGGCAAATCCACCCATATTGAACAGGTGGCCGCGCGGCTGAACTGGCCATGTATGCGCGTTAATCTGGACAGCCATGTCAGCCGAATTGACCTGGTAGGCAAGGATGCGATTGTCCTGAAAGACGGCAAGCAGGTAACCGAGTTCAAGGAAGGCATTTTGCCCTGGGCATTGCAAAATCCTGTGGCGCTGGTTTTTGATGAATATGATGCCGGGCGCGCGGATGTGATGTTTGTTATCCAGCGCGTTCTGGAAGTCGATGGCAAGCTGACCTTGCTGGATACCAGCCGGGTAATTACCCCGCACAAACATTTCCGCCTGTTTGCCACTGCCAATACCGTTGGTCTGGGCGATACAACCGGCCTGTATCACGGCACCCAGCAAATAAATCAGGGGCAGATGGACAGATGGTCTATCGTTACGACCCTGAATTATCTGCCGCATGAAGATGAGGTGAATATTATTCTAGCCAAGCAAAAATCCTATCAGACAGAGGCAGGCAAAAAGCAGATTGACCAGATGGTGCGGATGGCAGATATGACACGCAAGGGCTTTATGGCAGGGGATTTATCCACACTGATGTCCCCGCGTACCGTGCTGACATGGGCAGAAAATGCACTGATTTTTGATGATATCACTTTGGCCTTCCGGCTGACCTTCCTGAATAAATGTGACGAGATTGAGCGGCCAACCATCGCTGAATATTATCAGCGTGTGTTCGGAATTGACCTGCCAGAAGCCCCGGCGGCACAGAAAGCCTCTTAAAAAAGAGACAGGATAGTTTTTGTGAGCAAGCCAGACGACCAGTCCGATTTTCTGAAAGCCAATGCCGCAGCGATGCGCGCACTGGCAGGCGGCGTGGACAGACAGGTGCGCTATGCCGGACAGGATACCCATATCGGCAAGACAGAAATCAGGCTGCCTGCCCTGCCAAGAGAGCGTAGCCGTGCTGCCCGAAGCGATAGCCGCGGGGCAGCGGATTCTGCCGGTCTGTGGCTGGCCCACCATAATGAAAAAACCCATCGCCAGCTCTGCCCAACCGCCCCGGCGGCCAAAGCGATTTTTGAAGCAGCAGAACAGGCACGTGTAGAAGCGGTCGGTGCAAACCAGATGGAAGGGGTGCGCCATAATTTATCCACCAAGCTGGATAATCGCTATAATAATATGCCGATTGGCGCGCCTGAATCAGACGATGATAGCGCCATTGTCGAAGCGGTACGGCTGGTGGTGCGTGAAGCGCTGACAGGCGATGCCCCGCCAGCCTCTACGGCGATGGTAATGGATTTATGGCGGCCATGGATAAAGGCGCGCGCCGGCGATCTGCTGGAGGAGATGCGCGATGCCGAGGGCGACCAGCAGCAATTTGCCGATTTATCCAAACGCCTGATCACCGTCCTGCAATCAGAGATGGGCGATACAGCTGAAAATAATGAAGATGGCGATGATGCCGATGATGGCAGTCAGGATAATAATGAGGATGGCCAGTCCGATGAGGCGCAATCTGCAACCGGTGAGGACGATACATCAGATGAGGATGGTCAGAGCCTGGAACAGGATGGGGATGCGGCCGGAATGGCATCAGAAGACGCCGCAGAAATGGAATCTGATTCCGATATGGACGGGATGACCGATGGCGAGACCCCGGGCGGCGAGCCGGGCGAATCCCCCTATAAGACCCAGCAAAATGAAAATCCCTATAAAATATTTACCACCGAGTTTGACGAGGTGGTAGATGCATCTGACTTATGTGATCCGGCCGAGCTGGAGCGGCTGCGCTCTATGCTGGACAGGCATCTGGAAAATCTGCATCAGATGATCGGCAAGCTGGCAAACCGCCTGCAACGCAAATTGATGGCCTTTCAAAACCGCACTTGGGAATTTGATCTAGAAGAGGGAATGCTGGATGCAGGCAAATTGCACCGTGTGGTTACCCAGCCCTTTAGTGCGCTATCCTATAAACAGGAAGAAGATACAAAGTTTAAAGATACGGTTGTTACCCTGCTTCTGGATAATTCAGGCTCGATGCGCGGGCGGCCAATTACCATCGCCGCCGTGACCGCAGATATCCTTGCCAGAACGCTGGAACGTTGCGGGGTAAAGGTTGAAATTCTGGGCTTTACCACAAAGGCGTGGAAGGGCGGGCTATCGCGCGAAGCCTGGCAGGCAGCTGGCAAGCCGGCTATGCCCGGCCGGTTAAATGATTTGCGCCATATCATATATAAATCTGCTGACCAGCCTATGCGCCGGGCACGCAAATCGCTTGGCCTGATGCTGCGCGAAGGCATCCTGAAAGAAAATATTGATGGTGAAGCCCTTGTTTGGGCGCATGATCGGCTTATCGGACGCCATGAGGATCGCAAAATCATGATGGTGATTTCCGATGGTGCGCCGGTGGATGATTCAACCCTTTCCTCTAATAGCGGCAATTATCTGGAAAAACATTTGCGCCATGTGATTAACATGATCGAAACCCGCTCGCCGGTGCAATTGCTGGCAATCGGTATTGGTCATGATGTAACCCGCTATTATAAAAGAGCCGTGACCATTACCGATGTGGATCAGCTTGGCGGAACTGTTATGGCCGAATTGGCTGATTTATTTGATGAGGACAAGAAAAAATCCAGCCTTGGCCGATTTAAGCGCTAGAGCTGATTTCCCTTTTAACAGAATCAGCCCTTTTAACAGAATAAGATAATAAAAAACCCCGCTTAAATCCTGGCGGGGTTTTTCCTTAATTACGTGTATTTGATTTTTAAGCAGATTGTGCGGCCAAAATCTCGCGCTTCAGGGCGCGGGCATCATCTGCCAGCTCGGCATTGCGAGCCTGCAATAAAAATGCATCCAGACCGCCATGTTTTTCAACTGTACGAATGGCGCTGGTAGAAACGCGCAAAGTTACATCGCGACCCAGAATCTCCGAATTCATGCTGGCGCGCTGAAGATTTGGCAGAAATCTGCGACGTGTACGGTTATTTGCGTGGCTGACATTATTGCCGGACATCACGCCTTTACCTGTAATTTGACAACGCTTTGACATTTTATTCCTCGACGCGGCCATGCCGCTTTTTGTTCACTCATAAAAAATAACGTTCGGGTTTATACTGCCTAATGGCTGGCAGGTCAAGCAATTCTGTCTTTTTGCCGGCCATCCATACCCCGAAAAAACCGCCACTGCTCTCTATTTTGCCCGCATTTTCAAAAAAAGCTGCCCGGATGCGATAAAATAATCGCCATGCCTTTACTTAAATTTAACTTCTTTTTGCTAGAATAACGGAATGACACCGAATATGGACAGGCTAATCAAGCGAAATGTGACTTTGCAGGACAGGCGCACCTCTGTTCAGCTGGAATCCTATGTCTGGCAATCGATTGATGCTATTTTATCCATAGAATCAATATCTTTGCCTCTATTATGTTCTGAGCTGGATCAAAGGCGAGGGGATTTTAAGCTGGCCGCTCTATCCGTCTGTTTGCCCTGATTTATTTTCCCACCCTTAGTACCTATTTTCATGATGAAACAGGGGATAAGGATATGCTGCACAGCCCCAGACCGCATAATTTCAACTGTTTTATCAGCTCTTTGAAACAATTTTCGAAATATGCGCAGCGTACAAAATCGCCTGATCAGCAGAAAGCCTCTTCTGTGTTATCTGATTTACCTTTGCCAGCCCGTCCGCAATCATCATTGCCTTAAGCTGGCGTAACATCTGCCCCACAATATATGGCCCTTGCAAGGCAAGTGCGGTGTAGAGCTGTAGCAAATCTGCCCCGACCAGCAGCCTGGCATAGGCCTGTTCGGCGCGCCCAATACCGCCTGCCCCTATCAGCACAATATCCTTTGCCTTCAGGCGTTGCAAATGGGCAGAGGCCATGGCCAGCACATCAAGAGAGCGCCGCGTCAGGGGCTGGCCGGACAACCCGCCTGCCTCATCGCGATGCCGGCTTTGCAAACCTTCTGGCCGGGCGATGGTGGTATTGGTCAAAATAAAGCCATTTATGCCTGTCTCCAGGCTGGCATCCATTGCGCGCAAAAGGTCAGCTTCTTGCATATCCGGGGCAAGTTTCACAAAAACAGGCGGGCGCCTGTCTGGCTGGCCTATCGCTTCATCCCGTCCTTTGAATGCGGCCTGTAATACCTGTTTGATATGGTTTTCATGTTGCAGATCGCGCAAGCCCGGCGTATTGGGCGAAGAGATATTCACCGTTAGATAATCTGCCTCACCGGCCAGATAATATGCGCCCTGATAATAATCAGCCACCATATCCGGGCTGGTTTTATTTGCCCCGATATTCACCCCTACCACCCCCTGACGATGGGCAATTTTCCGCAGATTATTTCGGGCAATTTCCATGCCTTTGGAATTAAAACCATAGCGATTGATTACCGCCTCATCCTCTGGCAGGCGAAACAGGCGCGGTCTGGGATTGCCAGCTTGCGGCCTGGGGGTAATGGTGCCCACTTCTGCAAAGCCGAAGCCCAGCCGGATAGCCCCCTGACTGGCCACACCATTTTTATCAAAACCGGCGGCCAGCCCCAGCGGATTATCAAAAGAAAGGCCGCCAGTTTTTACCGGCAATAAAATTTGATCTGCAATAGGGGCAAAGCCATGTGCAAGGGCAAAAACAGCGATATTATGGGCTGTTTCAGCTGGCAGTTTTTGTGTCCAACGCGCTGCAAATTGCCACATAGCACCCTTCTTTTTCTTTGGTCTGTTTTATTCAGGCTCGGTTTTTTATTCAGACTTTGTATTTTAATCACTATCTACCAGCCTGTCTTGTAACACCGCATCACATAAATCGATGGATTTTGACAAGCCATAAAGGCGGAAAAAACTGCCCATACGCGGGCCCTGTTCCTGGCCAAGCATGGTTTCATACAGGCATTTAAACCAATCGCGCAAATTCTCGTAACGCTCTTTTCCGGCAGCATAGACCACGCTTTGCACCTCGCTTGCTTCGGCATTTTCCGGCAATTCGGCCAGAGCTGCCCGCAGATCAGCGATACAGGTTTTTTCTTCTGCTGTTGCGGTGCGGTATTTTTTATCCGGCCGCACCCTGTCCTGATAAAAGCGCACTGCATATCCTGCCAGCTGGCCGAGATGGGGATGGGTTTGCGGGGTCGTGCCGGGGGCATAGCTTTGTATATATCCCCACAGCTCATCTGCGGTTTCAGCGGAACAGACCGCCGCCAGATTTAATAATAGCGAAAAGCTGACCGGCATTTCAGCCTTTTTGTCGGTAGCTTGCAAATCAATATGCCAGGCCGGGTTTTCCAGCCCTTCTTCCGGACTTTGTTCAGGCAATTTCCCCAAATGGGTGAAATATTCATCTACCGCTTTGGGGATCACATCAAAATAAAGGCGTTTGGCACGTTTTGGCTGGCCATACATGAACAGAGCCAGCGATTCCGGACTGCCATAGGACAGCCATTCCTCAACCGACAGCCCATTGCCTTTGGATTTGGATATTTTCTCGCCATTTTGATCCAGAAACAGCTCATAGGAAAAGCCGGCAGGCGGCGTGCCTTTTAATACCCGTACAATTTTAGAAGACAGCGTTACAGAATCGATAAGGTCTTTTCCGCTCATCTCGTAATCAACACCCAGCGAATACCAGCGCATCGCCCAATCAGCCTTCCATTGCAATTTGCATCCGCCGCCTGTTACCGGCACTTCTACCTCACGGCTGTCGCGCGGATCGATATAGGTGATTTTGCCGCCATCTATATCGGTTGCGATTACCTTTGCCTGCAAGACCTGACCCGTATCAGGGCAGACAGGCAAAAACGGGCTATAGGTAGCCTGGCGCTCTGGCCCTAGAGTTGGCAAGATAACATTTGTAACGGCCTGATAATTGGCCAGAATATGCAACAGGGCGGCATCAAATGCCCCGGATTTATACATTTGTGTCGCGCTGATAAATTCATATTCAAAGCCAAAACTGTCCAGAAAGCTCTGCAAGCGGCTATTATTATGCGCGCCAAAACTGTCATGCGTACCAAACGGGTCTGGCACATCGGTCAGCGGCATTTGTAAAAAAGGTTCCAGCTTTTCCGGATTAGGCACATTATCGGGCACTTTGCGCAAACCATCCATATCATCCGAAAAACAGATAAGACGGGTAGGCCTGCCTGTTAGCACCTCAAAAGCACGTCGTACCATGCTGGTGCGCACCACTTCGGCAAATGTTCCAATATGCGGCAGACCAGATGGCCCATAGCCTGTTTCAAATAAAACCGGACGATTTGGATCATCTGTTGGCATTTTCGCCAGCCTTGTTTGCAGCGCGCGCGCTTCGGCAAAGGGCCAGGCTTTTGCTGCCTCGGCCAGAGCGGGTGATATGGTTGAATTATCCGCTGTCATATTAAAATAATATTCCCTGTTTTTGACCATGCCGCTATCGGATAGGCAGATAGTTTTCTGTGTAATGGTGATAAGATGCTGGCACGGCCGGGTCAAGTCTTTGCTATGCGCCTTTCATCTGGCAAAGGCTGGTGACAGGGCGCAATCACAGCTAGGCAATAAAGCCTTGCTTGCGCTATATTGTGCGTTATGAATGTTGCACCCGATTTCTCTAACGCCAGCTTTTTATGGCCAGATTATTCCGGCCTTTTATGTCTTACCCCGGAGGGGGAAATCTGCCGCCCGATGCCAAGCGAGCTGGAGGAGATGCTGGGCACAACCACCCTGATTGTCTGCCATAAAAGATGGACAGAAGCCAGGCTGGGACAGCCCCTGGACAATGCGCTGGATGTTCTGGAATTATTTACCTTTATCCGGCCAGCCCAGATGTTATCGCCTACCCCGGGCGGATTGGCCGGGCGGCTGGGCTTGCCACAACCCGCCACCGCAGAAGATAAAATACTAGCTATCGCCCAGGCTGCAACACAGCTTCTGGACGAGCTGGCAGATATATCTGACCCGCAGCGCGGCAAACTGGGCGGGATAGCCGAGATGATGCGGCGCGGCGGCTGGCGATGGGCACCCGATATTTTATTGCGGCTGGGGGTAAGCGCTGCAAAGGATGGCCCGCCTGATGGCCGGGCAGCCGCGATATGGTCAGGCCTTGCAGAAATTCCGGAAAGCGGATTTCGCCCGCCGCCCGGTATAAAACCCGTAATGCCGGATGCCGCCAGAGAACGTCTGGCAGAAATGCTGGGCGGTCATGCAGAAACACGGGCCAGCCAGTCAGATTATGCGGCCGCAACCGCAGCGGTCTTTGCCAGCCCCGATAGCGGGCCTACCCCCTTTATGCTGCTGGCAGAAGCCGGGACAGGGACAGGCAAAACACTTGGCTATCTTGCCCCGGCCAGCCTGTGGGCAGAGCGCAATGACGGCGCGGTATGGATATCTACCTATACCCGCACCCTGCAGCATCAAATCGCTGACGAGCTGACCCGCCTTTATCCCGACCGCAAACAGGCAGAAAAAAAAGTTGTGCTGCGCAAAGGGCGCGAAAATTACCTGTGTTTGCTTAATCTAGAAGATGCGCTAGGCCGGATGCCGGGCGCACCGGCAGATGCCATTGGATTGGGGTTAATGGCCAGATGGGCAAGTGCAACTCCAGATGGCGATCTTACCGGAAACAGCTTTCCTTCCTGGCTGATAGAATTACTAGGCCATCGCCAGACAAGAGGCCTGGCAGACAGGCGCGGAGAATGTATCCATTCTGCCTGTATCCATTATCATAAATGTTTTGTGGAAAAATCGGTACGCATGGCCCGGCATGCCGATATTGTGATCGCCAATCATGCGCTGGTGATGATCAATGCCGCCATGGGACAGGCCGGTGATAATAACCGCCCAACCCGGTATATTTTTGATGAGGGGCATCATGTTTTTGATGCCGCAGATAGCGCCTTTAGTGCCGCGCTGACGGCCTTTGAAACAGCCGAGATGCGGCTGTGGTTGCGGGGCAGCGAAGATGGCCGGCGCGGGCGGGCTCGCGGCTTGCAAAAACGGCTTGGCGATATGCTCGCAGATAATGAGATGGCACTGGCCGATCTGGACGCGGCAAGTGAAATAGCGCGCCTTCTGCCAGCGACAGGATGGAAAAAACGAATATCTGAAAATGCCCCTGCAAATGCAGCCGAGCAGTTTTTCTGCGCGGTTCGAAAGGCTGTCTATCAACGCGCAAACGACCCGCAATCGGCCTATAATCTGCAAACAGAGCTTTATCCTGCCACGGACGAGATGCGCGATACAGCTGAAAAGCTGAAAGCCCTGTTAAATGACCTTGGCACGCCGCTGACAAAATTGGCCGGCTATCTGCAAGATATGGTTGATGACAAGGCCGATAGTCTGGACAGCCAGACCCGCAATCGTCTGGAAGGGGCGATACGGGGTCTGATGCGCCGGGCAACCGGCCCCCTGGCAGCCTGGCAATTAATGCTGAATGATTTGCAACAGGATAGCCGCGAGGGCTTTATCGACTGGATAGAGGTAACCCGCAGCGAGTTGGGCGATGTGGATGTCGGCCTGTTCCGGCATTGGCTGGATCCGATGATCCCCTTTAGCGAAACAGTGCTTGGCCCTGCCCATGGGGTGGCGATCACCTCTGCTACTCTTCGCGATAATCAGTTGCCGGATAAAGAGGCCGACGAAGAGGCATGGCATTCTGCCAGGCTTATTTCGGGGGCAAGCCATTTGCCACATCCAGCCCTGGTCAGCGCGCATAAATCGCCCTTTGAGTATGCCCGCCAGGCCCGTATTTTTGTGGTCAATGATATTGCGCGTGAACGCCCCCGAACCATTGCCGCGGCGATGGCAGAGCTGATGAAGGCCAGCAAGGGCGGCGCACTTGGCCTGTTTACCTCTATTCAGAGGCTGAAAAATACCTATCCCGAACTGGAAACACGCCTGCAAGCAGCCGGCATACCCCTTCATGCCCAGCATCTGGACAAGATGAGCCTGCAAACCCTCCTGCAGCTTTTCAGGGAAGATAAAACATCCTGTCTGATAGGCACAGATGCGGTGCGCGACGGGGTGGATGTGCCGGGCGATGCCTTGCAGATGATCATTTATGACCGGGTACCCTGGCCACGCCCGGATATGCTGTTCAAGGCACGTGCTGCCTGGCAGGGGCGCGATAGCTGGACAGACAGAATGACAAGAATGCGCCTGCGCCAGGCCTTTGGCCGGCTGATCCGGCGAAGCGATGACAGAGGCGTTTTTGTGATGCTGGATAGCCGCCTGCCCACCCGCCTGACCTCGGCCTTTCCGCCAGAGGTGGAAGTTACACGCACCGGCCTTGCCGATGCCATTGCCCAGAGCCGCGCCTTTCTGGAAAGGAGTTAAGGGGAGAAAGCAATATTCTTCCCTCTCCAAATTAGGCAAATCTGGCAAAAATACCTCAGCCTTGACACCTATCATAATGATAGTTTAATAAGATCTATCACTATGACAGGTTTTTCAGATGAGGAGTGTGTATTTAGCAAGACCAGAAATATTTCAGGACGGGTGTCATGGCAAAAAGCCTATCACCGGCAAAAGCAACAAAAGAAATTAACAAGCTGGCTAGCGATCCGCTTTGCAATCTATCCAAAAGTCCGCATGCAGAAGACCGACTAGAAGAACGCACTATTTTAACTGGAGACCTTTTATATCTTCTGAAAAATGGATTTATTTATGAGTTGGCAGAAGCGTCAACGCGAAAAGGTTTTTGGAAATATAAAATTGAAGGTGTTACACCAAACTCAAACAGGCGCACAATCACTGCTATTATTATTCCGGATTTTAAGACAAAACATATCAAAATTGTTACCTGCTACTGGAAAGATAATAACTGAACAGAAGGCGGTACTGGCTCACCAGACATAAAAGGCAATCTGAGGCGAGAAAAAAATGAACCCATATCATTATACTGAATGCGGGCTGGATAATATTATCATTGAGGCAGATTTAATCGCCATTGATGATAAAGGAGAGAAAATTGTGACCATCCCGGCTATCGGCCAGCTTCATAACATCATCGCCCAGGGTCTGGTTGCACAGGAAAATGCTCTTTCCGGTACAGAAATTCGTTTCCTGCGTACCGAAATGGGCATGACCCAGGCAGAATTAGCCCAGCTGCTGCACCGCGATACACAAACGGTTGGCAGATGGGAGCGCGGTGAGGTGGCTCTGGATGCAACACAGGATATTTTCATCCGCCAGCTGGCCGCAGAAAAACTGCAGCTCTTGCTGGAAAAAAGCATCGAAAAACAAAGTCAAAAAGTTGTTCCCAAAGCCTATAGAGAGCCCATTCACATCCAGCTTACCAAAAATAAAAAAGCCCCCTATAAGCTGGTAGCTTAACCCCGCATAAAAAAACGGCCAGAAAAAATCTGGCCGCCTTTTTGATATTTTTGTTCGATAGGACAGAGGCGTCTTAGAAGCCGCCCATACCGCCCATGCCGCCCATGCCGCTCATGTCAGGCGCACCGCCGGCTGACTTTGGCTCATCCTTTTCAGCGACCATAGCTTCGGTTGTGATCAGCAGGCTAGCCACAGAAGCAGCATTTTGCAGAGCAGAACGCACAACCTTGGTCGGGTCAATAACGCCCGCCTTGATAAGGTCGGTAAATTCACCTGTTTGTGCATTATAGCCCAGCTTGGCATCTGTGCTTTCCATCAGCTTGCCAACTATGACAGCGCCTTCTGCACCGGCATTTGAGGCAATCTGGCGGGCAGGTGCCTGCAGTGCCTGACGGATAATATTGATACCAACAGACTGATCGTTATTTTCAGCCTTTAGTTTTTCCAGACCGGAAATAGCCTTGACCAGAGCAGAACCACCGCCTGGTACAATGCCTTCCTGTACCGCAGCGCGGGTCGCGTGCATCGCATCATCCACACGGTCTTTACGCTCTTTCACTTCAACTTCGGTTGCACCGCCAACACGGATAACCGCTACACCGCCAGCCAGCTTGGCCAGACGCTCATGCAGCTTTTCCTTGTCATAATCTGAAGTGGTTTCTTCAGCTTGTGCGCGGATCTGGTTGCAACGTGCCTCGATATCATCCTTGGCACCTGCCCCATCCACGATGGTGGTGTCTTCCTTGGTGATTTCCACACGCTTGGCTGTGCCCAGCATTTCCAGCGTAACGGTATCCAGCTTGATGCCGATCTCTTCTGAAATCACTGTGCCACTTGTCAGGATAGCAATATCTTCCAGCATAGCTTTACGACGGTCACCAAAACCGGGTGCCTTTACAGCTGCCACTTTCAGACCGCCACGCAGACGGTTAACCACCAATGTTGCCAATGCTTCGCCTTCAATATCTTCGGCAATTATCAGCAATGGACGGCCAGACTGCACCACCTTTTCCAGGATAGGCAGCATATCCTGAAGATTGGACAGCTTCTTTTCATGCAGAAGAATATAAGGGTCTTCCAGAGTAGCACGCATTTTTTCAGCATCGGTCACGAAATAGGGTGACAGATAGCCACGGTCAAATTGCATACCTTCTACCACATCCAGCTCGGTCTCCAGGCTCTTGGCTTCTTCAACCGTGATAACACCTTCATTACCAACTTTTTCCATTGCTTCTGCGATCATCTTGCCAATATCGCTTTCACCATTGGCAGAAATAGTACCTACCTGTGCCACTTCATCCGAAGTGGTGATTTTCTGTGACTGGGCTTCCAGTGACTTCACCACTGAATCAACAGCCAGATCGATACCGCGCTTCAGATCCATCGGGTTCATGCCGGCAGCAACCGCCTTTGCCCCTTCCTGGGCAATAGCTTGTGCCAGAACAGTTGCGGTTGTGGTGCCATCGCCGGCGGTATCATTTGCCTTTGAAGCCACTTCGCGAACCATCTGTGCGCCCATATTCTGGAACTTGTCAGCCAGTTCAATATCTTTTGCAACGGTTACACCATCTTTGGTAATTCTTGGTGCACCAAATGCCTTGTCCAGAACAACGTTCCGGCCTTTAGGGCCCAGAGTTACCTTTACTGCATTGGCCAGAATATCCACGCCTTCCATCATGCGGGTGCGGGCGTCTGAGCCGAATTTTACGTCTTTTGCAGCCATTTTATCTTCCTTTATTTCAATAAAATTTGCGTGATTTCAATCAACAGGCGGTTAGCCAATGATGCCCATAATGTCTGATTCTTTCATAATCAGATAATCTGTGCCATCCAGCTTAATCTCTGTACCGGACCATTTCCCGAACAGAATGATATCGCCCTCTTTCACATCCATAGGGGTAACCTTTCCCTGCTCATCGCGTGCGCCAGAGCCAACAGAGATAACCTTGCCCTGCATTGGCTTTTCCTTGGCAGTGTCAGGAATGATAATCCCGCCTGCGGTTTTTTCTTCTGATTCTTCGCGCTGTACCAGAACGCGATCATGAAGCGGCCGAAATTTCATGCCATAGCCTCCAAAAATATAACTAGTTGTTGTTTGCTCCTCATATCTGGCACTCTGTTTGATGGAGTGCCAGACAACCTTGCGCCATAGGTGGGGGGTATGCCGGTTTCTGTCAAGAGACGAACAGGAAAAAAGAATAATTTTTTTAGCACCAGATAGCAAAACACCGGAAATGACTGCCAAAAGATGCGGCAAATTAACGCTTTTACGCGGTTTTTGCTTTTTCTTTTGACGCGCAGACTTTAATCACAAACGCCAATAATCTATATAGTAACACAAATGAGATGGGCTGATTTTGTCCATCTGGATTGCAACAGAAACGCGATTCTGTAAAGAAAGTCTGGACATAAAATGCCCGCAAAACTGACCGCTTCACTATCGGATAGCCCGCCTATGGCGATTGTGCGCTGGCTGGTTTTCATGGCTGTGATGGTGGGGCTGATGGTGGTAATAGGCGGCATCACCCGGCTGACCGAAAGCGGTTTGTCCATGGTGGAATGGCGGCCGCTGATAGGCGCCCTTCCCCCGCTTGGCGAGGCGGAATGGCAGCGTGTTTTCCAGCTCTATCAAACCTCTCCCGAATTTCAGGAAATTAATTCCGATATGGATCTGGCCGGCTTTAAGACGATTTTTTTCTGGGAATATTTTCACCGCTTGTGGGGGCGCTTGCTGGGGGTATGTTTTTTCCTGCCGCTATTATATTTCTGGCTGCGCGGGCAAATCCCGGCTGGCTATAAACTGCCCCTGACAGGCCTGTTATTTCTGGGCGGTTTTCAGGGCGTTGTTGGCTGGTGGATGGTTACTTCCGGTCTGGTGGATAATCCGGCTGTCTCGCAATATCGCCTTGCCAGCCATCTCAGCGTTGCCCTTATCATCTTTGCCGGCCTTGTCTGGACAGCGGCCAATTTGCGATTTGGACGTGCCCGCTTGCCGGGCGGGCATAATCTGGCCACGCTCGGGCTGGTCGGGCTAACCATTCTGGCAGGGGCTTTTGTGGCGGGGATGGATGCTGGCTTGCTTTATAATGAATATCCGCTGATGGGCGATGGGCTTATTCCTTATGAATATGGGGAAAAGGGGATATGGGATGCGTTTGAAAACCCGGCCTCTGCCCAGTTTCATCATCGCTGGATAGCGGTTCTGGCTGTCATCGCCGTCATTGGCCTGATACGCAAGCTCTATAAGACAGGGCAAAACAGGCTGGGTAATGCCTTGGGGGCAATTGTCTTTATCCAGTTTGGGCTTGGCCTGACCACCTTGTTGCTGGGCGTGCCTGTTTGGGCAGGCGCATTGCATCAAACAGGGGCGGTTTTATTACTGGCCGCCACCTTGCTGGCAACCCACAGATTAGGGGTGGCCAGCCAGAGCAGCTAAAAAGACCTCTGCGGTGTTCAGGCTTTGGGCAGTTGCTTGCGGATATGCAATTCGCGTAACGCTGTTTCATCTACCTCGGAAGGGGCATTCATCATCAAATCTTCTGCCTTGCCATTCATCGGGAAGAGGATAACTTCGCGGATATTTGGCTCATCGGCGATCAGCATCACTATCCGGTCAATGCCGGGGGCGATCCCGCCATGTGGCGGTGCGCCGAATTTAAAGGCACTGATCATGCCGGAAAACTGCTTATCCACCACCTCTGCCCCATAGCCGGCAATTTCAAATGCACGATACATCACCTCTGGCAGATGGTTTCGAATAGCCCCGCTTGATAATTCCACCCCGTTACAGACCAGGTCATATTGCCATGCCTTGATGGTCAGCGGATCCTGATTGTTCAGCGCATCCATACCGCCTTGCGGCATGGAAAACGGATTATGTGAAAATTCAATCTTGCCGGTTTTTTCATCCAGCTCATACATCGGGAAATCAACAATCCAGCAGAATTTAAACAGATTTTCATCGATTAAATTTTGTTCCCGAGCGATACGCACCCGCGCCTTGCCTGCCAGGCTAGCCGCCTCAGAGGCAGGGGCGCAGGCAAAAAATACCGCATCGCCATCTGCGACGCCAAGCTGCTGTTTAATCTGTTCGGCTTTTTCTGCTCCCAATGCCTTGGCCACAGGGCCTCTGGCTTCACCATCGCCATAGATAATATAGCCCATGCCGGGTGCGCCTTCGCCTTGTGCCCAGCTATTCATGCGATCGGCGATCGCCCGGCTGCCACATTTGGGGCCGGGGATTGCACGTACCACCGCCCCTTTTTCGATATTTTTCGCAAAAATGGCAAAATCGGATCCCCGGAAAATATCCGTGACATCACAAATTTCCAGCGCTATCCGCAAATCCGGCTTATCACTGCCATATTTCAGCATCGCCTCATCAAAGGGGATATGCACAAAATCAGGGTCGATTTTTTTATCCGAAAATTCTTCAAACACGCCTTTGACGACCGGCTCAACAGCAGCAAATACATCTGCCTGTTCGACAAAGCTCATCTCCAGATCAAGCTGGTAAAATTCGCCAGGGCTTCGATCTGCACGGCTATCTTCATCTCTGAAACAGGGGGCAATCTGGAAATATTTATCAAAGCCGGAAACCATGATCAGCTGTTTAAATTGCTGCGGGGCTTGCGGCAGGGCATAAAATTTGCCCGGATGCAATCTGGCCGGCACCAGAAAATCACGCGCCCCTTCTGGCGAGGAGGCAGTCAAAATAGGGGTTTGAAATTCTGTAAAGCCAAGAGCGACCATGCGCTGGCGGATAGACTGGATGATTTTGGCACGCAACATGATATTGGCGTGCGGGCGCTGGCGGCGCAAATCCAGATAGCGATAGCGCAGACGCACTTCCTCGCCTGAATCTTCCTCCGAATTTACCTGCAAGGGCAATGTATCGGCTGCAGATTGCAGCTCAAGCGAGGCGATCTGAACCTCAATTTCCCCAGTGGAAAGCGCTTTATTTACTGTATCTTCGCTTCTGGCACGCACCTCGCCGGTGATGGTAATAACCGATTCATTACGAAGCTGTTCTGCTGTACCAAAGGCGCTATCGGTGCTATCGACCACACATTGGGCCAAACCATAATGATCGCGCAAATCGATAAAGACGACCCCCCCATGATCGCGTTTGCGATGTACCCAGCCAGAAAGTTTTACTGTTTGTCCGATATCTGCATGGCTCAACGCGCCACAATTATGGGTTCGATAAACGTGCATCCGCAAGAACTCCTTCAATCAAAAATGCCAGCCAGAACCTGACAGGCGGCAGTATGCACCAAAATGATGAAACTTCAAGTCGGTAAGCACCTGCCAGCCAATAATCTTCTATGAAGCCGGTCTGTTTCGCCCGGTACGCCGGCGGCGGCGATCGCGCCCGTCCGGGCTATTTGCCGATGGGGCGTGTTGCAAATCTTTCCAGGCTACCCCCAGGCGTTTTTGAATTTCTTCTTTGGAGGGGGGAGGTGATTTTTGGACGCTATCGAGTGCCGTGCGCATTGCGCGTATATGTTCAGGGCTGGTACCGCAACATCCGCCAATAATACGCACCCCTAAATCACGGGCGATCACCGCATATTCTGCCATCAGCTCTGGCGTGCCATGATAGTGAATTTCCCCATCCACATAGGCAGGAATACCGCAATTGCCCTTGGCGATCACGAATCTGTCCTGTTGCCGGCTATCAAAATAGGAAACGGAATCGATTAATTCAGCCGGCCCGATACCGCAATTTGCGCCAAAACCCTGCAACTCTATCTCGGCAGCAAAATCTGAATAATCCCCGGGCTTTATTCCCATCATCGACCGGCCGGCTGTATCAAAGGTCATGGTGGCCATGACCGGCAAGCCGGTTTTTTTCGCCGCAATGGCCGCAGCACGCACTTCCTCCAAAGAGGACATGGTTTCAATCCAGAGCATATCGACCCCGCCTTTGGCCAGCGCTCCTGCCTGTTCGCTAAAAGCTGCCTCTGCATCGATATCGGTCAGCATCCCAAGCGGGGCAAAAAGCTCGCCTGTGGGCCCGATAGACCCTGCCACCAGCACAGGACGGGCGGCCGCATCGACCACCTGTCTGGCCAAAGCGGCAGCGGCCAGATTAAGCTCTGCTACCCGTGTTTCGCTTTGATGGAGCTTTAGCCGGAAAGAGGTGCCGCCAAAAGAATTTGTCAGGATGATATCGCTGCCCGCATCAATAAATTGCTGATAAAGGGCGGTAATCGCCTCGGGGCGCTCCACATTCCATAATTCCGGGGGATAGCCTGTTTCCAGACCGGCTTTAAACAGATTTGTCCCGATAGCCCCATCTGCCAGCAATACGCCCTTTTCGGCAGCCAATTTCTCTAAACTTGTTTTCATGCCTGCGCTCTGGCCTCTTACCCGGCAGAATGTTGCCGCGCGGTTTGGCGGCTAACAATCCCTGTTTGGTCTGCCCGCCTTTGTTTAAGTTCTGCTAATAGCTGATGCTGTTCTGCCCCGTCCATGGCTGGCCAGCGGGCAATTTCCTGGCGGGTACGAAAGCACCCCTTGCAAGTCTGGCTAGCGCTATCTATCTGGCAAATGCTGATACAGGGCGAAGGTATTTTTTCCATTTTATCGCATTAGCCTTAAGTTGCTAGAAAAACCGGTTACGCAGCCGCACTATCGCCCTTATCTTCTTCTGATTCATCGCTTGCCGCAAGACAATTTGCAACAAATTTGCGCGAGGCATCGGACATGGCGGTATCTTCTGAAATCCATAACAGATGATTATGTTCTGCCATCGCTCCGGCGGATTTAATCGCCTCGCCATCAATATCCTTGTCAATTTCCGCGACCAAATCAATGGCGTTGCCCTGAACCAGAACCGGCATATTTTCCCGCATAAAGGCGCGGATGATACGCGAGGCGTGCAATTCGTCAGACAAAACAGAAATATGCTGGTCGCCTGATGGAATAACCAGACCATCATAATCGACCGCCAATGTTTCAGATAGCTGGGCATCCACAGGATAGGACATACCCGCCTGATCGCCATTGCGGCCATGTGCCAGACCTGCGCCCGGGGCAATCACCTTCAGGCGCGCATTAACAGCTAGCAACATTTTCTGGATTTCAATAAAGCGGGCTTCATCAAAACCATTTGCAACCATAATCGCGATTTTCTTGTCTGAAAGTGTTGTTGTGGCCATCGGGGTTTTCTCCTTATTTTTATAGCTATCAGATTTACCCGTTTCATCTATTTACCGCCGGGCGCTTGCCGATGCCCGAATATCGGGCAACTGCGCCTGGCCGAGAAATAACATCTCTGGATTTTATGCAAATATGTACCGATTTGCACGGGTTGCCCGGCGGCATCAAAACCCGCCTGGATAATTTTGCAATAGATGTAGATGCGTTGGATAAAAAGGGTTTTCACTGCCAAAATTCTTTGAGGGCGGTCATAGCCTTTATTGAGGCGAATTACAAGCCTCTTGTCACCGCAGAAGATAGATATCACGAAAAATTGCCTAATATTTGAGCTGAACAGCCCCTTCTTTTGGATCATCCTTTTGTATCAACCCCTATCCCTCAGGACAGGAAACATCGCCCCTGTTTTGCGTATAGGCATTTGGCTGATAATGTTAAATGTCCTGACCGGCCAAAGGGGATATGCGAATGCAAAAAAAACTGTGGCTTTTCAACTTATCTGCGATGGTGCTGCTATTATCGGGCTGTATGGGCGGAAATAGCGGCTCAGCCTCTTCGTCCATGGCACCAGATATCCGAACCGATCAGCTCTATGCCAATATCGCTGCCACCCCCAACCAGCTTTATGCCGGTTTTGCGATTGATACAGATAATCCTGTCATTTCCAGCTATACAGGCCAATCAGCGTTAAGCAGCTTTCTGGCAAAACAGCCTGACATTTCTAAATTTAATCGGCTGGATAGCCCACCTGAATATGTCAATGGCGCCTGGATAAAAGGGGCAGAGGCCAATCTGAATATCATTGATGATGGCAGCCTTTTTGTGGAAAATGGGAAATATTTCCTTTGGGGTTATCTAAGCGAGAGCCTGCCGCAAACGCCCTCTCTTAGCTATGATATGAATGCCAGATGGCGATGTATGGGATGTAGCAATCCATCTGGCACAGCCTCTGGCAGGCTTCTGCTGAATTTGGCCGAAAATCAGGCTGAATTTTCGCTGAATAGTAACGCATTTTCTCTTCGCACTGCATTGGAATTCAGCCAGAAAAATCAGTTGCAGAAACACATCACCAGCGATAGCGAGGTGCGTATAAATGGCGAGGCTGTGCAGATGGACAAGCTGGCCGTGCGCGGCGGCATCTTTGGCCCGGAAGGCCAGAATGCCGGACTGGTTTTCGGCTTTCGTAATTCAGATACCCATGTCACCGGCATTGCAACAGGTCAGCGAAAATAGCTGGCCATTTCCAGCCTTTTTCCAGGCAGACATATCAAAAATAACAGGACAGGAAAAATGGAGCGGGCGACGGGGTTCGAACCCGCGACCTCAAGCTTGGGAAGCTTGCGCTCTACCAACTGAGCTACACCCGCATTTCCTGCCCCCACGCTAGGCTGGATATCTGGTTTTTGTCAAGAAAAATGCCTTTTCTCTGGTTTAAGCGATCTAGTTACCTGCAACAGGCAATGCTGGACGGCAATGATCTCTTACAGTAAGACTAGCGTATAGAAGGGCGGTTAAAAAATAACCGGCTATATGATTGCTTGTGCAATGATACCTCTCATATAACGGCAAGCACGCAACAAGTAAAAAACAACGAACAGGATCAGGCCATGACACCTTATGATAACGCGCAGGATGAGGAACAGATTTCTGCTACAAATAAATCTGAGGTGATGCGCCCGTCACGTGCAGAAGCTGAAGCGGCCGTGGAAACATTGCTCCGCTGGGCAGGCGATGATCCCGCCCGCGAGGGGCTGATAGATACCCCTGCCAGAGTGGCGCGCGCCTATGAGGAATTTTTCTCCGGCTATGCCGATAATCCCGAAGAAATGCTGGCTCGTACCTTTGAAGAGGTAGAGGGCTATGATGATATGGTGATGTTGCGCGATATCTCGCTGCAATCGCATTGCGAACATCATATGGTACCGATTTTGGGCAAAGCTCATATCGCCTATTTGCCGGACAGGCGGGTGGTGGGCATATCAAAGCTTGCTAGGGTACTGGACAGCTTTGGCCGCAGATTGCAAACACAGGAAACCATGACCGCACAAGTGGCAAGTGCCATTCAAAACGCGCTGAAACCGCTTGGTGTGGCAATCCTGGTAGATGCCCAGCATCAATGCATGACCACCAGAGGCGTGAAAAAAACAGATGTCTCTATGGTAACAACCCGTTTTACAGGTGTGTTTAAAGAACAGGCCGATTTGCGCGCGCGTTTCTATCAGCAAATTAATCTGCGCTAGGATGATTTATCTGTCTATATTCATGCAAACTGGACAGATAGACCATTTTCAGCCTATAAATCAGGTCATTATTGCCAGATAGAGTAGAAACATTCTGGGCTATGGCGACCATAAATGATTGAGGCTGCAGTTCTTACATGCAGGCAACTCCTGTCTTACATATACTAGGCCTGCTTCTGGCGTTTCTGGGCTGTGCGATGCTCGTGCCGATGGGTATCGATCTGTATTATGGCGATGCGAACTGGCAAGCCTTTGCAGTGGCCGCGATGATGACAGGCTTTATTGGCGGCTCTTTATGGCTGGCTAACCGGCAAAAGGATTCAGCCGATCTTGGCCTGAAAGAAGCCTTTTTGCTGACCAATGGCGCATGGGTATTTATCGCGCTATTCGGGGCATTACCGCTTTATTTTTCCTCTTTATCGCTGAGTGTTACAGACGCATTTTTTGAATCCATGTCCGGCATCACCACGACCGGCTCTACTATCCTGACCTCGATAGAAGCAGCCTCAAAAGGGGTGCTTATCTGGCGCGCCTTGCTGCAATGGCTGGGCGGGGTTGGTATTATTGTGATGGCTCTGGCGGTATTGCCGATGCTGTCTGTTGGCGGAATGCAGCTCTTTAAAACAGAATCCTTTGATACAGCTGACAAGGTTATTCCGCGCGCCGCCCAATTGGCAGGCGGTATTTTCGCGGTTTATACCGGGCTTACCCTTTTGTGGACCTTTATGCTGACCCTGGCCGGGATGCCCGGATTTGATGCGCTGGCCCATGCCATGACAACGCTGGCCACCGGGGGCTATTCAACCAAAACCGCATCTATCGGTGCTTTTGACTCGCAAGCGATAGAGCTTATCATCATCGCTGGCATGATAACCGGCAGCCTGCCATTTGTGCATTATCTATCGCTAACCAGAGGGGGGTGGAAAGCCCTTTCAGAAGACCCGCAAGTGCGCTGGTTCATGTTACTCACCTTATTGGTGATCGCTGCCATTACCTTTAATTTGCATCAGGGCGGGGAAAGCTGGAGCTCGGCTCTGCGCCTGTCCGCCTTTAATGCGGTATCGGTTATCACCGGCACCGGCTATGGCAGCGCAGATTTTGCCCTTTGGGGCAGTTCTGCGACTACAATCTTGCTGATTTGTATGTTTATTGGCGGCTGTGCGGGGTCGACCACTTGCGGCATTAAAATGTTCCGCCTGCAAGTATTGGCAGCCACAATCAAGGTTCAAATGGCGCGTTTGCTGCGCCCGCATGCAGTTGTGCTGGCCTATTATAATAAACGCCCGGTGCCTGAAAATATCATGGATGCGGTGATGGGGTTTTTCTATCTCTATATTCTGTGTTTTGTGGTTTTGACCCTGTTGCTTGGTATGTTTGGGCTGGATTTTGAAACCGCTCTGTCCGGGGCGGCCACATCCATTTCAAATGTGGGGCCTGGCCTGGGCGAGGTTATTGGCCCTTCTGGCGAGTTCAGCAGCCTGCCAGCCGGGGCAAAATGGGCGATGTGTTTTGGTATGTTGCTTGGCCGGCTGGAGCTGTTTACCGTTCTGGTAATGTTAAATCCGGTATTCTGGCGGCGCTAAAAGCGGATAAGACCGTTACTGGCTCTGATTTCCTTGGCCGCTTGCTGATTTATCAGCTCAACCGCCTCTACCATTACTTCCCTTATGATGATATCCCGCTCGTTCGGGGTGGCGGTTTCCTTGATGGTGCGCGATGCGGTTGCACCCAAATCGATAATGGCCTGCTTGCCGCCAACAGGCTGTATCCATAACAGCTTTGCCTTGATATCGGCTCTTACCATGACTTCCTGATTGTCTCTGAACAGATCGACCAGCTTTTCACTTTTGGGCAGGGCAGTTTGTTTTACACTTGCCTGAGAGATGTCCAGAACCACCTCGCCCGAGCCGCCAACAGGTACCAGAACCCGGCTGCCCCAATCCACCAGCATACTGGATAGATTTGGCGCCAGCGTATGCTCGATATAGGGCGGTTCCATCGGCATATTCCAGTTTTCGATTATTTCCATCTTTCGGGCATCCAGGCGAAGAGATTGAAAATCGACTGTTTCATAATCCGGCAATATTGTCTTTTCCGCCCGGCTCATACAGCCGCTCAACAGCACCGAACTTGCCAGCAGGATAACAGGAAGTGATTTGAAAAATTTGGATAAATTCTGCATCATCGCCGAAACCTTTCATCAAATCTGGCTATAATTGCCGATAGTTAGCCTAATGATAGCGCAGTCCAGCAAAAAATGAAGCAAAAACGACATCTGTCATCTGTCAGACTGCCAATAGGCGCTTCAGGATTGGGCGGAAACAAACTGCGCCAGCGGATAGGCGCGGTTCACCTTGCAGAACTCGCACGCCACCTGTAACTGCCCGTTTTCATCGCAAAGCTCGCGCAGCTGATCATCGCCCAGCCCGGATAATACCTGTTCCACCTTCTCGGCAGAACAGCGACAGCTATCGATAATCGGGCGCGGTGTTTGCAGATGGATATTCTGGCTATGAAACAGGCGATAGAGCAAGTCAGATGAGCTCAGCTCAAGGTTAAGCATCTCGTCTCTGGTGACAGAGGACATCATCACCATCGCGGTGTGCCATTCATCGGCCAGCTCTTCTTCATTCAGGCTGGTATGTTGCCCGCCTTCGCCTGCAATTTGCTGCAGAAACAGTGCCGAGCTATGCCAGCCATCTGCATTTTGACTGGCAGCGGTAATTATTTGGGCGGCCAGCTGTTCGGAATTTTTAAACCAGGCAATTGCACAATCGCCTAAATGGCTGCCTTCCAGCTCGACAATCCCCTGATAGCGATGGGCTTCATCGCCCAGCGCGGCATCCTGATCGACGGTAAAGGCCATATAGCCGCCGCCCATCAAACGCGGCAAAATAGCTGGCTCTGCCGGGGGGGTATCGGCCAGTTTTTCAGCATCAAACGCCGCATAGGCGCGCATCGCCCCGGCAGAAGTAACATCGGCAAATAATGTTTGCACCGCCCCATCGCCCTTTGCCTGAAGGGTGAAGACCCCGTCAAATTTCAGGGTGGTGGAAAGGCAGGCTGCAAGGCTCATCGCTTCGGCACATAGCTCATTTATCGCAGCCGGATAGTCATGGCGTGCCAAAATCGCCTGACAGGGGCGGGTTAATCTGGCAAAACGGCCGCGCACCAGAGGGGTTTTATTTTCCGAATCATTGCCGGTCAAATAAAATGGCTGAACCATCCCATCTGCGATATCAGACATCTGCATTTCCGCCCCTTTATCCCTTACCATATCTACCCTCATTACCTGTCAGCATATAAAAGGGCGATTTAAAAATTCTCGCTGATAATATGTGCCATAATCGCTTTTTGGGCGTGCAGGCGGTTTTCTGCTTCATCAAATACCGCAGATTGCGGGCCATCAATCACCTCGGCCTCTACCTCCTGTCCGCGTATGGCTGGCAGGCAATGCAGAAAAATAGCGTCCGGCTGGGCTGTTTCCATCAATTTTGCGGTGGCTTTAAAGGGCTGCATATCGCGCTTGCGCGAGCCTTGCTCATCGCCCATTGATACCCACACATCCGTAACAATCACGCTGGCATCTGTGGCAGCGGCTCGCAGATCTTCGGTCAGGGTGATATTCGCCCCCTTTGCCCGTGCCCAGGCCAGCAAGGCAGCAGGCGGGCGATAGGCTTCAGGGCCTGCCAGCCATAATTCAAAGCCAAAGAGCGCAGCAGCCTCTATCCAGCTATTGGCCACATTATTGCCATCGCCCAGCCAGCAGATTTTTGTCCCTGTCAAACTGCCCAGGCGTTCCAGAATGGTCTGTAAATCAGCCATTATCTGGCAAGGGTGGGACAGATTTGTCAGCCCGTTAATGACCGGAATATCGGCATATTCTGCCAATTCTGTGACTGTTTCATGGCGCAGGGCGCGTATCATCACCGCATCCAGATAGCGCGAGAGGACACGGGCTGTATCGGCCACACTCTCGCCGCGCCCCAGTTGCAGATCGCTAGCCGCCAGAACAACAGGCGTGCCGCCCAGCTGAGAAATTCCCACTTCAAAGGAAACCCGCGTACGGGTAGAGGGTTTTTCAAAAATCATACCCACATATTTACCGGCCAGAGGCTGGCTTTTATCTGTTCCGGATTTCATCTGCGCGGCTGTTTCCAGCATCGCTTGCAGCCTATCGCTATCAAAATCCTTTAAATCAATAAAATGGCGCATGGCGCTCTCCGCTATAATAGCTATGAATAAAGTGAAACAGGCATCGCCTAGGCTGAGGCCAGATGGGAAAACGCCTCATCCAGGATGTGACAGGCCTGTTCTATCTCGTCTTCTGTGATGGTCAGAGGCGGCAGCAAGCGCAATACATTTTCGCCTGCCGGCACAACCAGCAGCTGTTTCCGGCGCAAGCTAGCGGTCATATCGCCTACGGTAATTCTGTCGGCCAGCTTCAGCCCGCGTAAAAACCCGGTGCCGCGCCGCTCCAGAATAAGGCCGGGATAATCTGCTGCCAGTTTGGCCAGCCTTTCATCCAGAATTGCTGCCCGGCGCTGCACATCTGCTAAAAACCCGTCTTCTTCCAGCCCGTCCAGCACGGCATTTGCCACCGCCATCGCCAGCGGATTGCCGCCAAAGGTTGAGCCATGACTGCCAGGGCCCATCGCCTCGCCAATCTGTTTTCGTGCCAGCACACTGCCAACCGGAAAACCGCCGCCTAGCCCCTTGGCCAGTACGACCAGATCAGGCTGAATACCGGCTTTCTGATAGGCAAACAGATAGCCTGTTCTGCCCATACCGGTTTGTACTTCATCGGCGATTACCAGCGCGCCAAAATCATCGGCTGCCTTGCGCACACCTTCCAGATATCCGTCCGGGGCGGCGATGGTGCCGCCCTCGCCTTGCACCGGCTCGACCATAATCGCGGCCACATCTTCATCCATCGCATCGCGCAGATGATTAAGATTGCCAAAAGGCACATGCACAAACCCTTCCGGCATCGGGCCAAAGCCTTCTCTGAATAGCGGCTTGTCTGTGGCGGCCAGCATTGCCAATGTCCGGCCATGAAAGGCATTGCCGGCACAAATAATCTTGAACCGTTTTTCAAAGCCCTGCCGATATTGAAAGCGCCGTGCCATCTTTACCGCCGCTTCATTGGCCTCTGCCCCGGAATTGCAGAAAAAAGCATGATCCAGACCAGCATGGCGGGTCAGACGCCAGGCCAGCTTTTCCTGCTCGCCAATACGATATAAATTTGAGGTATGCCATAATTTATCGGCCTGCGCGTGCAGAGCGGCCACCAGCCGCTTGTCACCATGCCCAAAGACATTCACCGCAATACCGGTGGCACAATCCAGATAGGCTGTATCATCTTCGGTATAGAGCCAGCTGCCCTTACCGCGCACAAAAGCAATATCTGCCCGTCCATAAGTCGGCATTACCGCAGCTTGTCTGGGATCTGTTTCCTGCGTCATTATTCAGCCCTATCCGCGAAAGAGAAAGGCGCATTATATCGCGCAAAACCCCTTATTCTGTCAAGTAAAACTGGCGCGACCGAACAGGCGGCAATATCAGATAAAATGCTTGGCGAGTTTTAAGCCCTGTGATTGATAGTTTGAGCCGGATCCCGCTGCCCCGTAAAGCTGATTTGGCCGGGCGGACATTGGCTCATAAACCAGCCGGCAAACGGTCTGTCCCTGCTCTATCAAAAAGGGCACATCATGCGAGCGCACTTCCAGCACTGCCCTGGTCGGGGTTGCCCCGATTTCCGCCATGCCGAAACCGGGATCAAAAAAGCCGGCATAATGGGCGCGAAACTCGCCCACACGGGTATCATAGGCGCGCATTTCTGCGGCATAATCTGCTGGAACAATGACAAATTCCTGGCTGGCCAGAATGTAAAATTCATCCGGATTTAGCACCAGACCGCCCTTGAACAGATCCGCTTCTGTTACCGCTTCCCAAAACCGGGCGGCGGGCTGGCTGGCCGGTTTATCCACATCGATCAGCCCGGCATGTTTGCGGGCGCGCCATCCTACCAGACCAGTTTTTTCCTGCGGGACAAGATTGACCGATAATCCGATACCATCATTAATCGAGACAATTGTTTCATCATCAAAACGCACCAGCTGATGGCGTTCCTGTAAATCTGCATGACCGGCATCATCCAGAATTTGCATACCACGGCGCAGACGAAGCTGGGACAAACGGCTGCCCTTGCGCACCATCACTGAAAAAGTACGCGGAGATATTTCGGCATAGAGCGGTCCATTATAGCCAGCCGCTACCGCTTCGAATTCAACAGCCCCGTCGGTTATCAGGCGGGTAAAGACATCCAGCCGGCCAGTAGAGCTTTTCGGGTTTGCCGTCGCACTTAAGGTTTCAGGCAGCGCCAGACTTTCCAGCAATTCCACAATATAAACGCAGCCTGTTTCCAGAACCGCCCCTTGTGTCAAATCCAGCTCATACATGGAAAATTTATCGATTTTATCCATCACTGTCTGGCCGCGCCCGGGCAGGAAAGACGCCTGAATCCGCCAGGCGCGCGCGCCGAGGCGCAAATCCAGACTGGCGGGCTGAATCTGGCCATCCAGCAATGGCTCGGCAGCAGAAATCTGCTTCTTGTCAAAGGCTGCGGCAAGCTGGCTTTCTGGCAAGATGCCATCTTTTACAGATGAAGATGTTTGGTTATCGCTCACGATGGAATATCCCTGTTCGCATTTAACTTTTTAGCCGAAAGCCTGTTGCCAGTATGATATAGCAACAGAAGAAGAGCAATATATTCAGCGCGCCTAACACCAGCGCACTGATGAAAATATTGGCGTCTGCAATCCCTGTCATCCCATAGCGGAAACCATCTATTACCATAAATACCGGATTAAACTGGGCGATAACATCAAAAGGTTCTGGCAGGCGATGCACAGAATAAAATGTCCCTGATAAAAAGGCGAGCGGCTGAATAACAAAGCTGGTAATCGCAGAAAGCTGATCAAATTTACGCGCCCAGATACCGGCAATTATGCCCGCAAACCCCATTGCCAGAGACCCGGCAATTAAAAATCCGCAGGCAATGATGAAATGCGGGGGCAGGATAATGGCATTAAAAAAACTGAAGGTCAGCACACAGATGAGCGCGGTTAAAACCCCTCTGGTCAGCGTTCCGCCCAAAAGCGCACATAAAATCTCGACCGGGCCCAGAGGCGGCAAAAGCAAATCGACAATATTGCCCTGTACTTTGGCACTGGTCAGCGAAGAAGACGTATTGGCAAAGGCATTTTGCAATACCGCCATCATAATAAGGCCAGGAGCAAGAAACTGGACGAAATTATCAAAATTGCCAAGTTCAATACGCTCGCCCACCGCAACGGCAAATACCATCATAAACAGGGTCGCTGTCATTACCGGGCCAAACAGGGTTTGTACCGGCACTTTTAAAAACCGCATCACCTCTTTGACATAGAGCGTGCCAAGCCCTGTCCAGTTGACCCGGCCTACCAGAATAGGCCGCATCGGAGCCGGTGACGCATTTTCAGAGATGTTCGCTTTATCAGACATAAAAATATCGCTTAAAGACAGAGCAAGATGGTGGTGAAATTTTATTCTTCCACTGGAATAATCAGGTCATGGATAAAAGGCAAGAGGCGCGACAGGGCAAAGCC
>JAYOMZ010000011.1:0-59065 GCA_038121125.1 Alphaproteobacteria bacterium | reverse complement strand
CCGTGAAGGTGGCCGTACCGTAGGTGCAGGGGTTGTTGCATCTATCGTTGAGTAAGAAATTGTTGAAGAGAGGCTTCGGCCTCTCTTTTTGCTGATTGAAAAAGGAATATGGCCATGGAAAACCAGAATATTCGTATTCGGTTGAAAGCATTTGATCATCGTATTTTGGATCAGTCCACAAACGAGATCGTTAATACAGCGAAACGTACAGGCGCGAATGTCCGTGGCCCTATCCCTCTGCCGACCAATATGCGTCGCTTTACGGTACTGCGCGGCCCGCACGTGGATAAAAAGAGCCGGGAACAGTTTGAAATGCGCACCCATAAGCGTCTTTTGGACATTGTTGATCCAACACCACAGACCGTAGATGCGCTGATGAAGCTGGATCTGGCTGCCGGTGTGGATGTTGAAATTAAATTGTAGGCCATTTGGCTGTTAGTTAAGAGGAAGTGCATTATGCGTAGCGGTGTAATTGCCAGAAAAGTTGGAATGACCCGGGTTTTTAATGACGCCGGTGAACATCTTCCGGTAACTGTTCTGCAGTTGGAAGATGTACAGGTTGTTACCACAAAAACAGCAGAGCGGGACGGCTATGTCGCGCTGCAGCTGGGCGCAGGTCAGGCCAAGGTAAAGAATGTTTCCAAAGCCATGCGTGGTCATTTTGCCAAAGCATCTGTTTTGCCAAAGCGCAAGCTGGCAGAATTTCGCGTAAGCGATGATGCGGTTCTGGAAGTGGGCGCCACTTTGGGCGCAAATCACTATGTTGCCGGCCAGATGGTGGATGCTGTTGGCATTTCGCAAGGTAAGGGTTTTGCCGGTGCGATGAAGCGACATAATTTTGGCGGTCTTCGCGCCTCTCACGGTGTGTCTATCTCGCATCGTGCCCATGGTTCTACCGGCCAGTGTCAGGATCCGGGGAAGGTGTTCAAGGGCAAGAAAATGGCTGGTCACATGGGTGCAACCCGCGTGACAACGCAAAATCTGAAAATCGTATCTGTGGATACAGAAGATAATCTGATTTTGGTTCATGGTGCTATTCCAGGGTCAAAAAATGGCTGGGTTCTGCTGTCAGATGCCCTGAAAAAGGCACTGCCTGAAGAAGCCCCGTTCCCGGCTGGTCTGGTTGGCGATGTTGCAACAGCAGAAGCACCGGCTGAACAGGCTGTAGAAGAAGCAGCCCCTGCAGTAGAAGCAGCAGCAGAAGAAACAGCTGAACAGGCACCAGCTGCTGAAAATGCAGATGTTGAAAAGAAGGATGCGTCTGATGAAGGTTGAAGTTAAAACAATCGACAATCGCAAAAAAGGGGACATTGAGCTCTCCGATAGCATTTTTGCGATTGAGCCACGTGCTGATATCGTTGCCCGTGTGGTAAAATGGCAGCTGGCCAAGCGCCGCGCCGGTACCCATCAGGTAAAAGAACGCAGTGATGTGTCCAAGACAGGGGCAAAAATGTTCCGTCAAAAGGGTACAGGGCGCGCGCGTGCCGGTAATGGTTCTGTCTCGCAATTCCGTGGCGGCGGCGTGGTACATGGGCCGGTTGTTCGTGACCATGGTCATTCCCTGCCAAAAAAGGTACGCAAGCTGGGTATGCGCTCTGTTCTGTCTGCCAAAATGGCCGCTGGCCAGCTGATCATTCTGGATAACGCCAAGTCTGATGGCAAGACAGCTGATTTACGTGCCAAACTGGCCAAGCTGGGCGCAACAAATGCGCTGGTTCTGACAGGTGAAACAGTTGATACCGGTTTTTCACGTGCCGCTGCAAATATCCCGCTGGTGGATGTGCTGCCACAGCAGGGCGCAAATGTTTATGATATGGTGCGCCGCGATGTGCTGGTGCTTTCACGTGATGCAGCAAATTACCTTGAGGAGCGCCTGAAATGAGTATCCGCCCCCGCAAGCGCGTAGAAACAACAATCAGCCAGGTGAAGGCGTATGAAACAATTGTGCGCCCGCTTATCACTGAAAAGGCAACCATGGGAAATGAGCATGGCCAGGTTTCGTTTGTCGTGGCGATGACAGCGACCAAGCCTGAAATTAAAGCAGCAGTTGAAATGCTGTTCAATGTAAAGGTGATGGCTGTTAACACCTCTATTCTGAAGGGCAAAACAAAGATGTTCCGGGGTCGTAAAGGTCGCCGTACGGACACCAAAAAAGCAATCGTAACACTGGCCGAAGGTCAGGTTATTGATATGATGGGAGCGTAAGAGCGATGGCGTTAAAGAGTTTTAATCCAACCACCCCTAGCCAGCGCAATCTTATCCTTGTTGATAAGTCCGACCTGTATAAGGGCAAGCCGGTTAAAAAGCTGACCGAAGGCTTGTCAAAAACAGGCGGCCGCAATAATTCTGGTCATGTTACTGCATGGCAGCGTGGCGGCGGTCACAAGCGCAAATATCGCATGATCGATTTCAAGCGTACCAAGCAGGATATCACTGCAACGGTTGAGCGTATCGAATATGACCCTAACCGCACCGCCTTTATCGCGCTTATCACTTATGAAGATGGCGAGCAGTCCTATATTCTTGCCCCGCAGCGTCTGGCAGTAGGCGATAAGGTGGAAGCTGGCCCAAAGGCAGATATCAAGCCGGGCAACGCATTGCCAATGGCCAATATCCCTGTCGGTACGCTTGTTCATAATGTCGAGCTAAAGCCTGGCAAGGGCGGGCAGCTTGCGCGTTCTGCTGGCACTTATGTCCAGCTGGTTGGCCGGGATCGTGGCCATGCTATCTTGCGTCTGGCTTCTGGTGAAGTTCGCCTGGTACGGGCAGAATGTATGGCCTCTATCGGGGCGGTATCCAATCCTGACCAGCAAAACATCAAAATTGGCAAGGCTGGTCGCAATCGCTGGCTTGGCAAGCGTCCTCATGTTCGCGGCGTCGTGATGAACCCGGTTGATCACCCGCATGGTGGTGGTGAAGGCCGGACATCTGGTGGTCGTCACCCTGTTACCCCGTGGGGTAAGCCAACCAAGGGCAAGCGTACACGTAATAACAAGAAAACTGACCGCATGATCGTGCGTCGTCGCAAGCCGTAAGGAGTTTTATGAGATTATGGCACGTTCTGTTTGGAAAGGCCCGTTTGTCGATAGCTATCTGCTGAAAAAAGCAGAGGTTGCACAAGCATCCGGCCGCAATGATGTGATTAAAATCTGGTCTCGCCGTTCAACAATTCTTCCGCAATTTGTTGGGCTGACCTTTGGGGTCTATAACGGCAAGAAACATATTCCGGTTGCTGTATCAGAAGATATGGTTGGCCATAAATTTGGTGAATTTGCGCCTACCCGTACTTATTACGGTCATGCCGCAGATAAAAAAGCAAAGCGATAGGTAGAGATTATGGGTAAGCCTTCATCCCCACGCAAAAGAGCCGATAACGAAGCACAGGCCGTGCTGCGTAATCTGCGTATCAGCCCGCAAAAGCTGAATCTGGTTGCTTCTATGATTCGCGGCATGGATGCCAATAAAGCGATTGCCACCTTGTCTTTCTCGCGCCGCCGTATTGCCGGTGATGTGAAAAAGGTGCTGCAATCTGCTATTGCGAATGCGGAAAATAACCATTCTCTGGATGTTGACCGCCTCTTTGTAAAAGAAGCTCATGTTGGCAAGGGCATTGTTATGAAGCGTTTCCATGCCAGAGCCAGAGGGCGCGGTGCACGTGTATTAAAGCCATTTTCACACCTGACAATTATTGTTGGTGAAAAAGAGGAGCAGGTTTAATGGGTCAGAAAGTTAAGCCAATTGGCCTGCGGGTCGGTATTAACCGTACATGGGATTCACGCTGGTATGCAGATCGCAATTATGGCGACTTGCTGCACAAGGATCTGGAACTGCGCGAGCATTTGATGGATCGCCTAAAGCAGGCTGGTATCAGCCGCGTGGTTATCGAGCGTCCGGCCGGCCGTGCGCGTGTGACCATCTATGCAGGTCGCCCTGGTCTGATCATCGGTAAAAAAGGTCAGGATATTGAAAAGCTGCGCGCGGATCTATCAAAGATGGCAAAGACAGAAGTCAGCCTGAATATTGTTGAAGTGCGCAAGCCCGAGATTGATGCCAAGCTGGTTGGCGAAAATATCGCCCAGCAGCTGGAACGTCGGGTCGGTTTCCGCCGCGCCATGAAGCGGGCAGTGCAATCTGCCATGCGTCTGGGCGCACAAGGGGTTCGGATTAATTGTGCCGGCCGTTTGGGCGGTGCAGAGATTGCACGTACTGAATGGTATCGCGAAGGGCGCGTGCCATTACATACATTGCGTGCAGAAGTTGATTATGGTGAGGCAACGGCTCAGACCACTTATGGTGCTATCGGTATCAAGGTTTGGGTCTTTAAGGGCGAAGTGATTGGGCATGACCCAATGGCACAGGACAAGCGCCTGGCCGAGCAAACATCTTCACCAGCCACACGCGGCAACGCTTAAGGGTAGTAGGAGAAACAGTCGATGCTTTCGCCAAAACGTACAAAATTCCGCAAGGCGCATAAAGGACGTATTCACGGCAATTCCAAAGGTGGAACCAGCCTGAACTTCGGGGCTTACGGCCTGAAGGCAATGGCGCCTGAGCGGATTACCGCGCGCCAGATTGAGGCAGCTCGTCGTGCCATTACACGTCATTTGCGTCGTACTGGCCGTCTATGGATTCGGGTATTTCCTGATGTGCCTGTATCGTCAAAGCCTGCCGAAGTGCGGATGGGTAAGGGTAAGGGTTCGCCAGAATTTTGGGTGGCACGTGTGGCCCCTGGCCGGATCATGTTTGAACTTGACGGTGTGTCATGGGAACTTGCACAGGAAGCCTTCAAGCTTGCTGCAGCAAAACTGCCTATCGATACAAAGATCGTCCGCCGCCTTGGCGATAGCGACTAGTCGCTGAGGAGAAGAGGGTAAAATGGCAACTGTAAAAGCTGAAACATTTCGTGCTAATTCCGGCGATGAGCTGAAAGCAAAGCTGGTCGAACTGAAAAAGGAACAGTTCAATCTGCGTTTCAGACAAGCCTCGGGCGAATTGGAAAATCCGGCACGCATGAAAACTGTGCGCCGCGAGATTGCACGCATCAAGACAGTGCTGGGCGAGCAAAATGCCGCCAGTGCTAAAGTAGAAGGGTAGAGAATATGCCAAAGCGTATTATGCAGGGCACAGTCGTTAGTGACAAGGCAGACAAGACCGTGATCGTGCGTGTTGAACGCCGTATCATGCACCCTGTCTATAAGAAATTTATCACCACTTCCAAGAAGTTCGCTGCCCATGATGCAGAGAACCGGGCGAAGGCAGGGGATCAGGTCAGCATTCGTGAATGTACACCTATCTCGAAGAATAAATCTTTTGAAGTCGTCTATGACGATGCTGGCAAATAGGTAAGAGGAGCGTTTTGTTATGATTCAGATGCAGTCTAACCTAGAGGTCGCTGATAATTCAGGTGCTCGCCGGGTACAATGTATCAAGGTATTGGGTGGCTCCGGGCGTAAAATCGCCGGCGTTGGGGATATTATTGTGGTTTCTGTTAAGGAGGCTATTCCGCGCGGCAAGGTAAAAAAGGGTGATGTTTATCGCGCTGTTATCGTCCGCACCGCAAAGGAAATCCGCCGTAATGATGGCACAGCCATTCGTTTTGATAAAAACGCAGCCGTGCTGTTAAACAAACAGAATGAGCCAATCGGTACCCGTATTTTCGGGCCTGTTACCAGAGAATTGCGTTCACGCAATTTTATGAAGATTGTCTCTTTGGCACCGGAGGTTTTGTAAGATGGCCCAGCCAGCAAAGCAGAAATTCAAAATTAAAAAGGGCGACCAGGTTATCGTAAATACCGGCAAGGATAAAGGCCGTACCGGTGAGGTGATTGAAGTGCACCCGTCAGAAGCACGGGTAAAGGTACAAGGGATTAATATGGTAAAGCGTCACAGACGCCCAACCCAGACAAACCCTGGCGGTATCGATCAGATGGAAGCGCCTATTCATATTTCGAATGTGTCGCTGATCGACCCCGATTCAGGTAAAGCCACGCGTGTTGGGTACAGCACAGAAGATGGCAAGAAAGTTAGAATTGCCAAAAAATCCGGCAAGGCTATTGGTTAAAGGAAGCTGAGATGAAAACGCGTCTTGAAGAACATTATCTGACGGCTGTTCGCCCAGCACTTGTTGAAAAATTCGGGTATAAAAACCCGCATGAAGTTCCACAAATTCAAAAAGTGGTAATCAACATGGGTGTAGGCAGCGCTGTTCGGGATTCAAAGAAAATTGAACATGCGGTTAGCGATATGACAGCGATTGCTGGCCAGAAGCCCATTGTTACCAGAGCCAAAAAGGCAAATGCAGCCTTTAAGCTGCGCGAAGGTATGGCAATTGGCTGTAAAGTAACCTTGCGCGCTGATAGAATGTATGAATTTCTTGATCGTCTGGTTACGGTGGCATTGCCGCGTGTTCGGGACTTCCGGGGATTAAATGGCAAGAGCTTTGATGGGTCAGGCAATTACGCCATGGGCATCAAGGAACAAATCGTATTTCCGGAAATCGAATATGATAAGGTCGATGAAGTTCGCGGTATGGACATCATCGTTGTCACAAGCGCAAAGACGGATGATGAAGCTCGCGAATTGCTGCGCGGTATTCAATTCCCCTTTGTTAACGCTTAACTAACAGCCTGGACGAGAAGGATTAGATAATCATGGCCAAGAAAAGTGCTGTTGAAAAAAATAACCGTCGTATGCGCAAGGTTGCTGCCAGAGGCGCGCGCCGCGATGCGTTGCGCGCAATGGCGCGTGACAAGAATTTGTCACTGGAAGAGCGTTTTGCCGCTTCATGCAAACTGGCACAGGAACCACGCGATAGCGCACGCATTCGTGTTCGCAATCGTTGCATGGTAACTGGCCGTCCACGCGGTTATTACCGTAAATTGAAAATGTCTCGTATCGCCTTGCGTGATCTGGCCTCATTCGGCCAGGTTCCGGGCGTTGTGAAATCTAGCTGGTAAGAAGAGGAGCGATTACAATGTCAATGAGTGATCCGCTCGGTGATATGATCACCCGTATTCGTAACGGACAAGCTGCTCGTAAATCTGTCGTGTCTTCACCGGCATCGCGTTTACGCTCGAATGTCCTCGATGTTTTAAAGCGTGAAGGCTATATCCGCGATTATTCTTCTGTAGAAATTCGCAAAGGCCTGTCCGAGCTGCAGATTGAGCTGAAATACCATGATGGCGATCCGGTAATCTCCGAGATTAAGCGTGTATCGACACCTGGTCGCCGGGTTTATCGCGGCATCAAGGATTTGTCACGGGTCTATAACGGTCTGGGCATTGCTATCCTGTCAACACCGCAAGGGGTGCTTTCTGATATTGAAGCACGCAATGCGAATGTTGGCGGCGAAGTGCTTTGCCAGGTATTCTAGGGGAGGGTTGTCTATGTCACGTGTAGGAAATGCACCAATTACCCTGCCAGATGGCGTTAATATCAGCACAGATGGGGCTGTTCTTACTGCAAAGGGCAGCAAGGGCGAATTATCCATGACTGTGCCATCCAATGTGGATGTCAAAATTGAGGATAATATTGTCACCGTAAAGCCGCATAAAAAAGATATCTCTGGCAAAGCCATTTGGGGTACAACCCGCGCCAATATCCATAATCTGGTCACCGGCGTTGCAACCGGCTTTACCCGCAACCTGGAAATTAACGGGGTGGGGTATCGTGCGGCCATGCAGGGGAACAAGCTGCAGCTGAATCTCGGCTATAGCCATCCTGTAGAAATGGATATTCCAGCTGGTCTGTCGGTAAAGGTTGAAAATAACACCAAAATCGAAATCACTGGTGCAGATAAGCAACTTTTGGGTCAGTTTGCCTCGGAAATTCGTGCAAAGCGTCCACCTGAGCCGTTCAAGGGCAAGGGTGTGAAATATGCCGAAGAGCATATTGTACGCAAAGAAGGCAAGAAGAAGTAAGGATAGATAATATGTTGAGCACACGGGAAATGTTTGAGAGGCGCCGTCAGCGTAACCGCGCCAGCCTCAAGAAAAATGCCAATGGTCAGCTTCGTCTGTCCGTTAATCGCACCTCTCAGCACATCTATGCACAAATCATTGATGATGCCAAAGGAGAAACTTTGGTGGCTGCATCTACACTGGATGCCGATTTCAAAAAGGCGGGCAAGACAGGGGCAGATATTCCTGCTGCCACCGCTATCGGCAAGGCAGTAGGCGAGCGCGCACTGAAAAAAGGGTTGAAAACAGTCGTCTTTGATAGAGGCGGTTTTATGTATCATGGCCGGGTGAAGGCGCTTGCAGAAGCAGCGCGTGAAGCTGGTCTTGAGTTTTAAAGGAGCATAGGAATGGCACGCAATAATGACAGAGCGGATCAGGCCTCTCTCAGAGAAGAACCAGAGCTGATTGAAAAGCTTGTTGGCATCAACCGCGTAGCAAAGGTGGTAAAAGGTGGCCGTCGTTTCGGCTTTGCCGCTTTGGTTGTGGTGGGCGATGGCAAAGGCCGCGTCGGTTTCGGTACCGGCAAGGCAAAGGAAGTGCCTGAAGCTATCCGTAAGGCCACTGACAATGCCAAGCGTGATATGGTGCGTATTCCCCTTCGGGACGGGCGCACATTGCATCACGATATTCTGGGTCGTTACGGTGCTGGCCGGGTTCAGCTGCGTTCTGCACCAGCCGGTACAGGTATTATTGCAGGTGGTCCAATGCGTGCGGTTTTTGAAGCGCTTGGTATTCAGGATATTGTGGGCAAGTCTATCGGTACATCCAACCCGCATAACATGATCAAAGCAACCTTTGTTGGCTTGAAGAAGATTCAAGCGCCGCGCTCTGTTGCCTCAAAGCGTGGCCGCAAGGTAGCGGACATTCTGGGCAAGGCATCCGAGCAGGCTGCTACTTCTTAAACAGACGATATAGGTGAGCGAAATGGCCAAGAATACAGTAACAGTCGTACAGACACGCAGTCCTATTGGACGCGAGGGATCACAGCGCAAAACCCTTATCGGGCTTGGGTTGAATAAAATCGGTCGTACAAGCGAGCTGGAAGATACACCAGCGGTTCGCGGCATGATCAACAAGGTAAAGCATCTGGTAAGGGTAGAAGGTGAAGCCTAGAGGCTTTGTTTTTTACCAGGCATGAATTATCAGGAATTTTTTTGGGCAGGAGCCTTTTGAAGATGAAACTGAACGAAATTAGAGAAAATGATGGGGCAACCCGCAATCGCAAGCGCGTTGGCCGGGGTATTGGCTCAGGCCGCGGTAAAACCTCTGGTTCTGGTCACAAAGGTCAGAAAGCCCGTTCAGGGGTCGCAATTAAAGGCTTTGAAGGCGGTCAAATGCCTATTCACAGACGCCTGCCAAAGCGTGGCTTTAATAATATTTTCCGCAAAGATTATGTGGAAGTGAATATCGGCCGCATCCAGACAGCGATTGATGCTGGCAAGCTGGACAGCAAGAAGCCTGTTGATGCAGCGATGCTGGTCGAAGCCGGTGTTATCTCAAAGGCACGGGACGGGGTGCGTATCCTGGCCAAGGGCGAGCTGAAAGCCAAAGTTGAATTACACGCTGCCGGCGCATCACAATCTGCGATTGCTGCGGTAGAAAAAGCAGGCGGCAAGATTGTTCTGCCTGCTCCGGCAAGTGAATAAGGTCAGGCGTTAGGATATCAGGTATAGCAATGGCGCAATCCACAATGGCAAATCAGGGCTTTGGCCTCGGTGCTTTGGGAAAGGCAGATGACTTAAGACGTCGTCTGCTCTTTACTGTTGGCGCGCTTATTATCTATCGGCTGGGAACATTTATTCCTCTGCCGGGGATCGATCCTGTTGCACTGGCCGATGTGTTTAGCCAGCAATCAACCGGTATTTTGGGTATGTTTGATATGTTCTCTGGCGGTGCACTTGGCCGGATGACCATTTTTGCCCTGAATATTATGCCCTATATCACCGCTTCGATTATCATGCAGCTGATGACCGCTATCGTGCCATCGCTGGAAGCCATGAAAAAGGATGGTGAAGCCGGGCGCAAGCAGATTAACCAATATACCCGTTATCTGACCGTATTACTGGCCTCTTTTCAGGGCTATGGCATTGCAGCTGCGCTGGAAGCCTCTGGCACAATTGTTCAGGATCCGGGTCTGTTTTTCCGTCTGACAACCGTTGTCACACTGGTAGGCGGTACATTATTCCTGATGTGGCTGGGCGAGCAAATCACCAGCCGCGGCGTCGGTAACGGTATTTCGCTTATTATCTTTAGCGGCATTGTTGCCGAAGTGCCGTCTGCTTTGGTCGGCACGCTGGAACTTGGCCGGACAGGGGCGCTCTCTGCCTTTTTGATTGTGGCGGTGTTCTTTATGGCAATCGCGGTAATCGCCTTTATCGTCTTTATCGAACGTTCCTTGCGGAAAATTCTGATCCAGTATCCAAAACGCCAGCATGGCGCAAAGGTATTTGGCGGCGAAGCCCAGCATTTGCCATTAAAGATCAATGTCCCCGGTGTTATTCCGCCTATTTTTGCCTCCTCGCTGTTGTTGATGCCGGTTTCCATCATCAATTTGTCAGGTGGCCAGGATGGCGGGGCAGAATGGCTGGTAACTCTGAACGCGCTATTGGGTCGTGGCCAGCCGCTTTATCTGGCGATTTATATCGGCCTGATTGTGTTCTTTGCCTTTTTCTATACCGCGATTGTCTTTAATCCGGAAGATACCGCAAATAATCTGCGCCGGAATGGCGGCTATGTGCCGGGCATTCGTCCAGGCCAGCCAACCGCAGATTATCTGGATTATGTGCTGACACGCCTGACAGTTTTGGGTGCGGCCTATCTTTCCGCTGTTTGTATTCTGCCGGAAATCCTGATCAGCGCCTATGCCATTCCATTTTATTTTGGCGGTACCTCCTTGCTGATTGTGGTTACGGTGACACTGGATACCGTCTCGCAGATACAATCACATATGCTGGCCCATCAATATGAAGGGCTGATTAAGAAGTCCAAATTGCGGGGGCGGAATAGATGAATATTATTCTTTTTGGCCCTCCGGGCGCAGGCAAGGGCACGCAAGCAGAATTGCTGGTTCAATCCAGAGGGATGGTTCAGCTTTCCACCGGGGATATGTTGCGCGCTGCCATCGCGGCGGGCACAGAGCTGGGTCTGCAGGCCAAAGAAATCATGGATGCGGGCAAGCTGGTATCAGATGATATCATGATCGGCATGATAGCCGAGCGTATGGAAGCAGATGATTGCAAGAATGGCGTTATTCTGGACGGGTTTCCACGCACCGTTGCACAGGCACAGGCTCTTGATGCGATGTTTGCCGATAAAGGGATATCGCTGGATAGCGTGATTGAAATTCGGGTAGATGAAAATGCCCTTTTTGCACGTATCGAAAAACGGGCAGCCGAAACAGGCGGCGCCAGAAGCGATGATAATGCAGAAGTGCTGGCAGCACGCTTGAAGGTTTATCACGATAACACAGCCCCTGTTCTGCCCTATTACGAAGATAAAGGACAGCTGGTGACGATCGATGGTATGCAGCCGGTAGAAGAGGTCAATAAACAGATTGAGGCTTGCCTGAATAGCGTCGCTTGACCTTGGCAGTCAAAATCATATAATGCGGAACCTTTAGTAAGGCGCCGTTTAACGCAGGTAAAAAAATGTGAAAGGCAGTATAGGCTGTCAACATTGTAAAGGAGAGGCCAGTGGCACGAATTGCTGGTGTTAATATACCAACCAAAAAGCGGGTCGAAATCGCCCTAACCTATATTCACGGGATTGGCACGACCAGTGCGCAATCTATCTGCAGCAAGGCTGGCATTACAGCCGAGAGGCGGATCAATGAATTGACGGAAGATGAGTTGGACAAGCTGCGCGATATTATCGATGCAGATTTTCTGGTAGAAGGGGATTTGCGCCGTAAGACCTCTATGGATATCAAGCGCTATCTGGATTTGGGCTGTTTGCGCGGCCTGCGTCATCGTCGCAATTTGCCGGTTCGTGGCCAGCGTACGCATACCAATGCACGTACACGCAAAGGCCCGGCAAAGGCGATTGCTGGTAAGAAGAAATAACAGGGCATAAGAGCAGGACATATGGCAAAGCAACCTACACAAGCACGAGTGCGCCGCCGCGAGCGTAAAAATATTACCAATGGTATCGCGCACGTAAATTCGACCTTTAACAACACCATGATCACCATTTCTGATGTTCAGGGTAACACCATCGCCTGGTCATCAGCCGGGACAATGGGTTTTAAAGGTTCACGCAAATCCACCCCGTTTGCCGCTCAGATGGCCGCAGAAGATGCTGGCAAGAAAGCAGCTGAACATGGGGTAAAATCTGTGGATGTTGAAGTTCAGGGGCCTGGTTCAGGGCGCGAATCTGCATTACGCGCACTTCAGGCAATTGGCTTTACCGTGACCTCTATTCGGGATGTCACCCCAATTCCACATAATGGTTGCCGCCCGAGAAAGCGTCGCCGGGTTTAATTTTTCGCGTTTAATTGCGCTGGAAGCCGGACAGGTATAATGGGCCATTGGCTCTACGACCTTATATGAATGACAAAAAGGATATTTGTCGATGATTGAACGAAATTGGCAAGAATTGCAAAAGCCTGAAAAAATTGCTGTCACCGCCTCAGAATATAACGAGCGGCAAGCAGTTGTTTCGCTAGGGCCTCTTGAACGCGGCTTTGGGACGACACTTGGGAATGCGCTGCGGCGTGTTCTGCTCTCCTCGCTGCAGGGGGCGGCTGTAAAGGCGATCCAGATACAGGGGGTCGTGCATGAGTTTTCTTCGGTTGCCGGTGTTCGTGAGGATGTCACTGATCTGGTACTGAACGTAAAGGGCATCTCGGTTGCGATGTCTGTTGAGGGCGAGAAAAAACTGCGCCTGCAAGCAGAAGGCCCTGCGGTTGTAACCGCTGGCATGATTTCCGAAGCAGCCGGTGTTGAAATTATGAACCCTGATCATGTGCTGTGCCATGTGGATAAGGGCGGTTCGCTGTCGATGGAATTAACCGTTGATTCTGGCAAGGGCTATGTACCGGCTGCCCAGAACCGTGCAGAAGATGCACCCATTGGTCTTATTCCGGTTGATGCGATTTACAGCCCTATTCGCCAGGTGGCCTACAAGGTGGAAAATGAACGGGTTGGACAGATTACCGACTTTGATAAATTGTTGCTGACCATTGAAACAGATGGCTCTATCTCGCCAGAAGATGCAGTGGCCTATGCTGCGCGGATCCTGCAAGATCAGCTGCAACCATTCATCAATTTTGACGAGCCTACTATTGAAGCCCCTGAACAGGGCGTTGACCCATTCCCGTTTAACAGAAATCTGTTGCGTAAAGTGGATGAGCTGGAATTATCTGTCCGTTCTGCAAATTGCCTTAAAAATGACAATATCGTTTATATCGGGGATTTGGTTCAGAAAACAGAATCAGAGATGCTGCGCACCCCGAATTTCGGGCGTAAATCTTTGAACGAGATTAAAGAGGTTTTGAAGATCATGAACCTCGAACTAGGCATGGACATTGAAAGCTGGCCACCGGAAAATATCGAGGATCTGGTCAAGCGCTTGGATGAGCCTTTTTAATAGATAAACGTTAACCATAACGGTATGAAGGCCGCGTTAAGCGGTATAAATGGAGACGAATATGCGGCATCGTACGGCTGGCAGAAAATTGAACAGAACGTCACAGCACAGAAATATGCTGTTTCGCAATATGGCACAGGCGCTTATCAAGCATGAGCAAATTGTCACAACCCTGCCAAAGGCAAAGGAATTGCGCCCGGTAGTGGAAAAGCTGATTACACTTGGCAAGCGCGGGGATTTGCACGCTCGTCGTCTGGCCTATGCCCAGCTTCGTGATAACGCCATGACAACCAAGCTTTTTGATGTGCTTGGCACACGCTATGCAGATCGCAAGGGCGGCTATACACGCATCATGAAAGCAGGCTTTCGCTATGGCGATGCAGCCCCTATGGCGGTGATTGAACTGGTTGACCGCGATGAAGAGGCACGCGGCCAGGATTCAGGGCCGGTTATCGTTGGCGATAGCGAAGAAGGCGAAGCGGTCGCTGCAACTGCCTAACGCGCCGGTATAAATAATTATTATAAAAGGGGGGCGTGTTTTTACGCCCCCCTTTTGTATAGTCTTTTAAATCTGTTTATTATTTTTGATGGTTGGTTCACCTGCCAATTACAGGCATGATAGCAAGATGACAAGAGCTTCTCTTTTTACTGCTTCTCCTTTGGCAGAGGCGATGCGCCCCACGCGCTTGCAAGATGTGGTCGGCCAGGTTGAGCTGACCGCACAATTATCCCGGCGTATGAATGCCACCGGCTCGTTTATTTTATGGGGGCCGCCCGGTATAGGAAAAACCACCATTGCCCGTATTATGGGCGAAGAGGCTGGCCAGAGATTTCGCCGGATTTCTGCGGTATTTGACGGGGTGGCGGAATTGCGGCGTATCTTTGCCGAAGCCCGCCCCCTGTTTGAAGCAGGACAGGCAACCCTGTTATTTGTTGATGAAATTCATCGCTTTAACAAAGCCCAGCAAGATGCCCTGTTGCCGGCTATCGAGGAAGGGATGATACGGCTTATCGGGGCAACAACCGAAAACCCGTCCTTTTCGCTAAACTCTGCTTTGTTATCACGGGTTCAGGTTCTGGTACTGAACGCGCTGGATGCATCAGCTCTTGACCAGCTGATAGGGCGGGCTGAAGCCCATATAGGCAAGCCCCTGCCGCTGGAAGAGGGCGCGCGTCAGGCACTGATAGGCATGGCAGACGGGGATGGACGCTATCTGATAAATTTGATGGAGACCATCCTGGAGCTTTGCCAGGATGGCCAGCCGCCACTGGATGCAGAAGGACTTGGCCAGCTTTTATCCAAACGGGCACTAAATTATGACCGGGCAGGCGATGAGCATTATAATCTTATCTCTGCTTTACATAAATCGTTGCGTGCTTCTGATTGTGATGCCGGCCTTTACTGGCTGGCACGAATGATGCTGGCAGGCGAAGACCCCTATTATATTTTAAGGCGGCTAACGCGCTTTGCCTCAGAGGATATAGGCCTTGCCGCCCCGGAAGCGGTGGGAAAAGCTATCTCAGCCTGGCAGTCCCATGAAAGGCTGGGCAGTCCGGAAGGCGATTTGGCGATAGCCGAGCTGGTTATTTTTCTGGCCACTGCCCCGAAATCCAATGCGGCCTATTCCGCCTGGAAACAGGCGATGAAAACAGCCAAAGAGGCGGGCCATCACAATCCGCCCAAATATATCCTGAATGCCCCGACCCGGCTGATGAAAGAGCTGGATTATGGCAAGGGCTATGTCTATGACCATGACACAGAAGAGGGGTTTTCAGCCCAGAATTGCTTTCCCGATAATCTGGCGCGTATCGCCTTTTACCAGCCTGCCCCGCGCGGGTTCGAGCGAGAGATTAAAAAACGTCTGGATTACTGGCAGCGCCTGCGTGAGGCAAAAAAGAGCGAATAATGATACGCGCCTTTGACTGTTTTGTGGGAATTGACTGGTCAGGTGCGCGTGGCCCCTATCAACCGGGTCTAGCCGTCTTTATGGCTGAGGCAGGTAAAAAAGCCCCGCAACGCATCCTGCCGCCAGACGCGAAATACTGGAGCCGCAAGGCCATTATCGACTGGCTGGAAGGCATATCTGAAAAAAGGCGTGTTCTGGCCGGTATCGATTTTGCCTTTGCCTATCCTGTTTATGATGACAAGGGCGAGCGATGCGGCTATTTCCCTGATTTCGCAGACGCCCCGCAAGATGGGCCAAGCTTGTGGCAATTCATCGAAGAAATCAATAAAGACGCTGCCCATCTTTATGGCGGGGCGATTTGGGATCACCCCGAATTAGGGGCATATTATAATGCGCCTTCCGGTCGGCGCGGGGCAAAATTTACCTCTCGCCGCCGACAAACAGAACAGGCCGCACGCACGGTAAAATCCCCCAGCCCCACCTTTAATTGCGTAGGGCCTGCCGGGGTGGGGACAGGGTCTCTTTCCGGAATGCGCCTGCTGCATCATTTTCACACGCGCGCGGAAATCTGGCCATTTGGCAATTGCCGGACAGGGGATAAAAACCTTACTTTGGTGGAAATTTTTCCCAGCTATTATTTTGCCCTTGCCGGTATAAAGGCGGTGCGCGGCCATCATGGCCAGCTGTCGGTGTTAAATAATGCGCTGGCCTATTTTGGCTCCGAGGGGCTGGCAGATGATTTTCATGCTGCAGGCCCTGATTTTGACGAGGCAGATGCCTCCATTTCTGCAGCCGCGCTGCGCGCGCTGGCAGGCGAGGCAGATATCTGGTCGCCCGGCGGGGTCAGCAAATGTGAAGGCTGGATATTTGGGGTAAAATAGGCTAGGAATTTAGCCATGTTAGGCATCTTTTTATCAGTAGGCGCAGGCGGTGCATTAGGGGCAATGGCACGCTATGGTGTAGCTGTCTGGATGGTTGGCCGATTTGGCCAGGCGGGCTGGATGGCAACGCTGGCCCTCAATATGGCGGGGTGTTTCCTGATGGGTATATTTGCAGCCTTGCTGGCTTCCTCTGTCTATATATCCGAGCCATTAAAGGGCTTTCTTTCTATCGGCTTTTTGGGTGGACTGACCACTTTTTCCAGCTTTGCGCTGGATGGCTATGGCTTTTGGATGCGCGGTGATTTAATCGGGGCAGCCGGATATATTGGCGCATCTGTTATTCTCTCTCTTGCCAGCTTTGCCATCGCTTACGCGGTGGTACGCACGGCTCTGGGGGCGGGATGAAAGAATTTACCGTCACAGAAGAACAGGCAGGGATGCGCATCGACAGATATCTGCGCCAAATTGCCGGGCATATTGGTCAGGGGATGATTGAAAAGGCTCTTCGCGGCGGTCAAATCCGTGTGGATAGCCAGAAAGTAAAATCCGCCTACCGTGTGGAAGCTCGCCAGATTGTTGCCATTGCTCCCTATTTTCTGGAACAGGCCGAAAAAAAACCGAAATCGGACAGCTCTGAGGCTAAAAAAACAGCGATAGATGCCAGCTTTGCTGCCCGGCAGATTGACAAAATGACACTTGTTCAGACACCTCTCTGGCGGGTATTGAACAAGCCTTCCGGGCTAGCAGTACAAGGCGGAACAGGGACGCTAAAACATATTGACGGATTTCTTTGTTCCGGTTTTCCGAGCCGCGATTACAAGCTGGTGCATCGTATTGATAAAGATACCTCCGGCTTGTTGCTGATAGCAGAGGGTGCACAATCTGCCCGTAACCTGACCGCCGGCTTTAAAGAGCATCGCATTAAAAAATATTATCTGGCGATTGTGGTGGGCAAGCCGCCTGCCTCTGGCGTTATCTCTGCCAGCTTGCAGAAATCCGGTGGCAAGGGCTTTGAAAAAATGGTGGTCGATGAAGAAAGCGGACAACAGGCTGTCACTGATTTTATTTGCCTGGATAGTGCCGGTATTGTCAGCCTGGTCGGCTTTAGCCCGCGTACCGGGCGCACCCACCAGCTGCGCGCTCATGCCGCCCATATTGGCACCCCTATATTAAGCGATGGCAAATATGGCGGGGCGGCCGCGCATATTGGCGGGTTCGATAAAAAACTGCACCTGCACGCCTGGGGGCTAAAACTGCCAGAGGGCAGAGAGATTTTTGCCCCTTTGCCGGAACATTTTGCCCAATCAGTGAAATTTGCGGGTCTGACATTGCCTGGTGCAAGGGATTTCCCCGCCTTCGGGTTTCAGGGCATTGAGCGTTAAATGAACAGGTAATTGAAAGAAGGTTTAAGATATGGAAACGCCCTTGCGACTGGTATTATTTGATTTTGATGGCACGCTTTGTGACAGTGCCACCACAATTATCCGTATCATGCAGCAAGCCTGTCAGGCCTGTGATTTGCCGATACCCGATGCCGATAAAATACGCGGCAATATTGGACATGGTATCAGCCATTCTGCCCTTAATTATGTAGATGGCGATGGCGAAAAAGCTGCTGCGCTGGCGGATATGTATCGCGCTTTGTCCAGAGATGAATATCTTGGCGGCAATCCGCCCCTTGACCCGCTATTTGACGGGGCGGCAGCGGTATTGCAAAGCCTGTCTGCCCGCGGCTATTTAACCGGGATTGTCACGAATAAAAGCCGTACCGGGCTGAAAAGCCTGATAGAACGCCATGGGCTGGACAGGCTATTGGATATTTCTTTGACAGCAGATGATTGTCATGTAAAACCTGCCCCCGATATGGCCTTGGCCGCGATGGACAGGCTGGGGGTGGATAAGGCTAATACTTTGCTGGTAGGCGATACTGAAATTGATGCTGGATGTGCGGCAAATGCCGGTATCGGTTTTATTGGCGTATTATGGGGCTATCACAGCCCGGATATTTTACAGCAATGCGGGGCTCTGGCTATCTTGCAGGATTTTGACAGCCTGCCAGATATTGTGGATGGGTATTTTGCCGCCTCTGGACAAGAGTGAGGCTGATGAAGCGTTTTTATAAAGAAGTCACCATAGACAGCCAGCCACAGGGCTTTGGCGTAGCCCTTGATGGCAGGGCACTGCGCAGCCCGGCCAAAACGATTTTGCATCTGCCTTCCCGGGAACTGGCCGAAGCGGTGCGCCGGGAATGGGCAGAGGCTGGCGAGGAAATACAGCCGGAAAATATGCCGTTTTTTTCCATGGCAGTGACAGTTATTGACCGCGTGATGACCCAGTCTGAAACCTTGCGCGCCGAGCTATGTGATTATGCGGGTAATGATGTGCTGTTCTATCGGGCAGGAACAGAAGATACCGGCCTTGATAAAGAGCAAGAGACATATTGGACGCCCTGGTGTAACTGGATGGGGCAGAAGTTTGATGTCGAAATCTGTACCACCTCCGGCCTGATGCCGATAAACCAGCCCGTGCCATTGCGCAGCAGGGTGGCCAGCTATTTATCGGCCTTGTCTGACTGGCATCTGGGCAGTCTGTATCGGGCGGTGACGCTTTCCGGTTCTTTTGCGCTGGGGCTGGCATTTAGCGAGCAGGAAATTAACGCAAGCAGGCTATTCCAGTTTGCCTTTCTTGAAGAGCTCTATCAAAATAGGAAATGGGGGCTGGATAGCGAAGCCGAAGCACGCCAGAAACGCATTGAACAGGAATTACAGGATTTGGAACGGTTTCTTGGGATGCTAAAAACATAGCAAGAACCAGACAAGCAAGGGGGAAACAGGCAGATGAAACCGGTACTTGAAGAGCTGGAGAGACGGCGCGAGGGCGCCCGCAAGGGCGGCGGTGATGCCCGTATCGCCAAACAGCATGAAAAGCATAAATTAACAGCCAGAGAGCGTCTGCTTGTCCTGCTGGATGAGGGTTCATTCGAAGAATGGGATATGTTTGTTGAACATCGCTGTAATGATTTCGGGATGGAAGAGAATAAAGTCCCGGGCGATGGTGTGATTACAGGCTTTGGCCGCATTTCCGGCCGGCCTGTTTTTGTTTATAGCCAGGATTTCACAGTTCTGGGCGGCTCGCTATCAGAAACCCATGCCGCAAAAATCTGTAAAATCATGGATCAGGCTATCAAGGTAGGCGTGCCGGTTATCGGGCTGAATGATTCAGGCGGGGCGCGTATCCAGGAAGGCGTGGCCTCGCTTGGGGGCTATGCAGAAGTGTTTCAGCGGAATGTTCTGGCTTCGGGGGTGGTACCGCAAATCTCGCTGGTGATGGGGCCTTGTGCAGGCGGGGCGGTATATTCGCCTGCCATCACGGATTTCATTTTCATGGTTGAAGGCTCGTCCTATATGTTTGTGACCGGGCCGGATGTGGTAAAGACGGTGACCCATGAAGATTTGACAGCAGAAGAATTGGGCGGTGCCAGCCAGCATACCAAAACATCGGGTGTGGCACATGGTGCTTTTGCCAATGATCTGGATATGCTGATGCAGACCAGACGGCTGCTCAGCTTCCTGCCGCTTTCCAATCGCGAAGCCCCGCCCGAACTGTTCTGTACAGATGCAGCCGATAGAGCCTCGCCTGTGCTGGATAATATTATCCCGGATAATCCGAATATGCCCTATGATATGCGCACCGTGATTGCCGAGATGGTCGATGAGCAGGATTTCTTTGAAATTCACAAGGATTTTGCGGCCAATATCCTGTGCTGTCTGGCACGTATGGATGGGCAAACCGTTGGTATTGTCGCTAATCAGCCGATGGTTCTGGCAGGGTGTCTGGATATCAATGCCTCGCGCAAGGCTGCCCGTTTTGTGCGTTTTTGTGATGCCTTTAATATTCCGCTTATCACGCTGGTGGATGTGCCGGGCTTTATGCCAGGCATGGCACAGGAAGCCGGCGGGATTATCAATCACGGGGCAAAATTACTATTTGCCTATGCTGAAGCGACAGTGCCGAAAATCACCCTGATTACTCGAAAGGCCTATGGCGGAGCCTATGATGTGATGGCCTCAAAGCATTTGCGCGGGGATGTGAATTATGCCTGGCCTTCTGCAGAAATTGCTGTAATGGGGCCGGAAGGGGCTGCGCGTATCATCTTCCGCGAAGCTGCCAAAGACCCGGAATCGCTGAAAAAGGCAACCGATGATTATCGTGAAAAATTTGCGAACCCCTTTGTGGCGGCCAGCCGCGGTTATCTGGATGATATCATCATGCCGCGCAACAGCCGGCGGCGCATTATTCGTGCCCTGCATATGCTGAAAGATAAAGAGCTCAGCAATCCGCCGCGCAAGCATGATAATTTGCCGCTCTAACCCTGTTTTATATGCACTGGAATAGATATGTTTAAAAAAATTCTTATTGCAAATCGGGGTGAAATTGCTTGCCGGATTATGGCAACCGCCCAAAAGATGAAAATTAAAACCGTTGCGGTGTATTCAGATGCCGATGCCAATGCCCCGCACGTTCAAATGGCAGATGAGGCGGTGCATATTGGAGCCGCCCCGTCAAAGGAAAGCTATTTGCTGGGGGATGTGATTATTCAGGCCGCGCTGGATAGCGGGGCAGAGGCTATCCATCCCGGCTATGGTTTTTTGTCTGAAAATGCCGGCTTTGTCGAGGCGGTCAAAAAGGCGGGGCTTAGTTTTATTGGCCCGGATGTGCGCGCTATCTCTGTGATGGGCGATAAAATCGAATCCAAGGCTCTGGCGCAATCTGCCGGCGTCTCTTGCGTACCCGGCACAGACGGGGCGGTCAGCGATGTCACAGCAGCGGTGAAAGCAGCGGCTGCGATCGGCTATCCGGTGATGGTAAAGGCCTCTGCTGGCGGCGGGGGCAAGGGTATGCGCGTGGTGCAAAGCGAGGCAGAATTGCCAGAGGCGATGCGCGCTGCCATGACCGAAGCGGCCAATGCCTTTGGCGATGACCGGGTGTTTATTGAAAAATTTGTTGTCTCGCCGCGCCATATTGAAATCCAGGTTCTGGGCGATACACATGGCCATGTTGTCTATCTGGGCGAGCGGGAATGTTCGGTACAGCGCCGCCATCAAAAAGTTATTGAGGAAGCCCCTTCCAGCTTTATCAGCGAAGCCACCCGCAAAGCGATGGGCGAGCAGGCGGTCGAGCTGGCAAAAGCGGTTGATTATGTCTCTGCCGGGACAGTGGAATTTATTGTCGGGGCAGATCAGGATTTTTATTTTCTGGAAATGAACACCAGGCTGCAGGTAGAGCATCCCGTTACCGAACAGGTATATGGGCTGGATCTGGTTGAACAGATGATCCGTATCGCTGCCGGCGAGGCACTTTCCCTGAAACAGGCCGATATCACGCCAAAAGGCTGGTCAATAGAAGCCCGTCTTTATGCAGAGGATTCTGCCAGAGGGTTTTTGCCCTCTACCGGCCAGCTTTTGCGCTATAGCGAGCCGCAGGGCAAGGGTATCCGTGCTGATTCAGGGGTGTGTGAGGGCGGCATGATTTCCATGTTCTATGACCCGATGATCGCCAAGCTGATAGCCAGTGCACCGACCAGAGCCGAAGCCATAGACAGTTTGCGCCTGGCCCTTGATCATTACCAAATCGCAGGGGTTGCTACCAACCGGCAATTTTTATCTGCTATTCTGGATGATGCCGATTTTCGGGCAGGTAATATCACCACCGGCTTTATTGCCGAAAAATATGGCGATGCCTTTGCCCCTTTTGTACCAGCAGCAGAGGCAGCTGAAAAGCTGATGGCATTGGCCGCTGCCTTTCACGCCCGCGCCCAGACCCGTTTGCAAGAAGAAGGTTATGCAGATAAAGAGTTTGTCCTGCTATGCCGCGGTGGCGATGAGGCAGAGATGCCGGTTATGGCCAGCTGGTGCGCCGGGACAGAGGGCGATCAGGTCACCATCAACAAAAACAGCTATCATTTAACAGGTACGCTGGATCAGCCCCTGCATCGTTCCGGCATTTTGTTTGACGGCACGATTAATGAACAGCCCACCGCCATCCAGATTGTGCCGGAAAATCACACTTATCACATTTCCAGCGGGGCAGACAGCCTGACGGTTGAGATTTATCCTGCCCGTGCAGCAGAATTGCTGGCCTTTATGCCGCCCCCGCAATCCGGGGCTGGCCAGGACAAGGTATGCGCGCCTATGCCAGGCTTGCTGACCCGTTTGATGGTGGAAGTGGGCGATGTGATAGAGGCTGGTCAGAATGTGGCGGTGATAGAAGCGATGAAGATGGAAAATACGCTGGCCGCCCAAATCAGGGGTACAGTGTTGGAGATATCGGCAAATACAGGCGATAATCTGAATGTCGATGATGTTATCCTGACGCTAAAGCCCGAGGGTGAGGAGGCATAGGTGGCCCGCCCGGCTTTGCGTGAATTGCTGGCCTTGCTGGCAATACCGGGCAAGCTGGAACTGGGCCCGCATGGCACGGCTCTGCTGGACGAGCTGGTAATGGCCGCACGTGCCGACCATCATCTGTCGGTGATTATTCTGGCCGCCGCGCTGGTGGATATTATTGCCCATGAAGGGGCAGAGATGGATTTCAGCGATAGCAGCTTTGATGATGCGCCAGAGCAGGGCTATGGCCTGTCCATGTTGCGAGCAGGCGAGCGGCGCGCACTTGACCAGCTTCGGGCGATGCGAAATCGTATCCTGCATTATCAGGGGATGGGTGAGGGTTTTGGCACGCAGGCAGCGCATAAAAGCTATCTGGCAGACCAGGCAGACGCCGCTATCACCGCCCTGCTACCCGTTCTGGAACTGCAGGAAAGCTATTAGATAGCTATTTCAAGGGCGGATTTATGCGCATATCGCTATCCTGTCCGAACCAGCGCACAAAGGCGTCTCTGGCGGCATTTTCTACCTCTGCACGGCTGAGGATATAGCCCAGATCGGCAAGGCTGGTCACCCCGCCATCGCGCACACCGCAGGGGATAATGCCGTCAAAATGGCTGAGGTCGGGATCGATATTGACTGCCAGCCCATGCATAGTCACCCAGCGCGATACCCGCACCCCTACGGCCACAATCTTGTCCATCCGGTCGGGCAGATAGATATCTTTGCGTGCCACCCACAGGCCGGGCAGCCCCTCTCGCCGCACCGCCTCTACGCCAAAGCTGGCCAGCATATCGGCCATCCAGCCTTCCAGAGCGTGAATATAGGCACGAATATCGCGTTTGCGTTTGTTTAAATCCAGAACCGGCCATAAAATCAGCTGGCCTGGCCCATGATAGGTCCATTGCCCGCCGCGCCCGGTATGCACAATCTCAAAGCCATTATCGGCAAGAAGCTCGCTTTTCCGGGCAGAGGTTCCCGCAGTATAGACAGGCCGATGTTCGGTGGTAAATATCGCCTCGCCCGCATCGCCTGTTATCACCGCCCGGGCATGGGCGTGCATCTGTTCAGCTGCCTGTTCATAAACAGAGGGGCTGGCAATGTCCAGCCATTCGGGCGAGGGGGACAGGGCGGTCATATCGCTCCTTGTTATCAGGGCTGTGTGCGGCAATTTTCTATATCGTGTTACATCATAATCCGCTGTGATGCCAAAAAAAAGGGGCAAAGAAGAACAGGTGCTAGTATTTCTGGCAATCTATATCCATTTCTGCCAAGCGGGCTTTTAGCCAGTCTGGCTGAGGCGCGCCTGTTTGCAGTGCTTTATCCATCTGCTGTTCTTTGTTGGCGACCGCGACCAACCCTTTGCGGGTTTGTTCAATCTGTGCGCGGGCAATATGGACAATACCATCATCATCCCCGCATATAAGGTCGCCCGATGCGATAATTCGGCCGCCAATCTGAATGTCCAATCCGCAACTGCCCGGCCCTTCTTTTACCGGTGCGTTGGGTGACAACCCAGCGGCAAAAACCGGTAGATTCACATTATCCAGACCCATTTTATCGCGTACCAGACCATTTGTGACAATCGCCACAATGCCGGCATTTTTCGCAAAGCCTGCCAGTATATCCCCGCATAAGGAACAAGAAGGATTGGCGCTGTTTTCATCATCTATGGAAATAACCAGCACGTCGCCTGGCCTGGCTATAGACAGGGCGGCATATACCGCCAGATTATCATTATATGGGGTTTCAACCGTCAGAGCAGAGCCGGCAAATTCGGTTTTTTGCGTGACAGGCTTTATGATATGCGGCAGGGCAGATTGCCTGTCCAGCGCATCGGAGATCCAGCCAACAGACAGACCGTTGAAGGCGTCGATATCTGCCTGTGGTAAACGGGTAAACTGGCTGGATAGGAGAAGCTTCTTTTGCGCGTCCATAGCTGTTAAACCTGATAAATTGCGGCTAGAGAGATTTGTGTTAGTGCCTCCGGCCTATGGTCACTTTCAAAGCGGCCATAAGCATGGAGTGGCTAACGCACTAGAAATTTAGCGATATATCGGTATGGACAGAACGACAGGCTGAAATACGCGGTACCAGGAATTCAGGTAGGCGATCCTGGCCACGCAAACCAATATTTGCCGCTGTCTCCTGCTGATAGCTTGCCAGTGCTGGCAGAACATCGCGTACTGCGCTTTCGCGCCAGTTAATCTCTGTAGCAACTAGGGCTTGTGCTTCTGCCATCAGCCCGTCTGCCTTTTCGATATCATCCTTTTTATAGGCGCGGCGTGCTTTGCTAAGCAGGGATTTTACCTCGCTTGAGCCAGCCACATCATTTAAAGTTGCGGACGCATCCTTAATGGCCTGTTCCAGTTCTGGGCCTTTTAGGGTTTTAATAGAACCCATCAGGTCAGCCAAAATAGGCTGGAAGGCGGTAAAGCCATCCCCGGCGGAGATAATGCTCATCGCTTCTTGGATTCCATTAAAGCTGTCATCCATTGCCCGACGATAGCCACGCTCTTCTGTGGATAATGCTTTCAGATGCTTTTGATATTCAGCAGAAACTGTTTTCCAATCAGCAGGAATTTGGTCTTTAAAGGCTACAATTCGCGCCTCTACTTTTTCCATTTTTTCACTTAGTTCTGCTTTTTCTGCCTCATTGTCTGTGGTCTGCCTCTCGCTCTTATAGCGTTTGTTCAGTCCTTCCAGCTTGCCAATTTCCCGCTGTATATCGCGCACTAGCGTATGCAAGCTGGCATAGGAAATCGTTGCTTCATCCAGAACCGCTTTTGCAGCATTAATCGCATCCAGCTTTGCGAAGATAGAACCCGCTGCTTTGGCCGAGCCGGAAATGCTTTCGGCCAGCTTTTCCGGCAAGTTGGTCAGATCGGTTGCTTCCAGCTTGGCGATAGAGGCAGAAATAGCCACCTTATCAGCAACGAAGGTTTCTGCCAGATATTCCTCAACACATGCCTGCAAGCGCGGGTTCATCGGCGGCGGCGCATTAAATGAAGACAGATAAAAGCGATTAGGCAAATAATTCACCAGTGGCGGGAATGCCCCTACAATGCCCAAGGCAATCAACTGTAGGATAATAAATGGAACAACACCGCGATAAATTGAAATGGTTTTAATCGCAGAAGAAGCTACACCACGCAGATAAAATAGCGCAAAACCAAATGGCGGCGTCAGGAAGCTAGTCTGGATATTCACCCCAATCATTACCCCCAGCCATACAGCGGTGATATTGGCGCTCGGGTCAGCTAGCAAAATAGGTGCAATAATAGGTACAACAACCACAGCGATTTCGATAAAATCAAGGAAGAAGCCCAGAATAAAGATAACCGCCATCACCACAATGAATTGCGTCCAGAACCCGCCTGGCAAGCTTTGCAAAAATTCTTTTACATAATGCTCGCCGCCAAACCCTCTAAAGGCCGATGTTAACATGGCTGCCCCTAACAGGATGATAAACACCATAGAGGTGGTTTTAGCTGTTTCGATCATCACCTCATTCAGAGTGTTTTCTACTTTGAATGCACGCCAGCATGACCAAGCGATGGCTAATATCAATGTCGCAGAAGCGATGATGCCCAGCGTGACAGGAATATGATTTCCCGTTACCGCCACATTTTTGATATTTAGGTCAAAAAAGGCGAGAAGGGTAAATATTGCAGCTAGGGACAGCGCAGCCAAAATGGCTGGGTGCAACGCTCCTTTTTTATCTTCATAAAGTTTGTATCCGGCCATAATGGTCGCGCCAATAGCCCCAATAGCACCAGCCTGATTGACCGTTGCAATACCCATAATAATGGAGCCTAAAACTAGAAAAATCAGCACCAAAGGCGGTACCAGCGAAACTAAAACTTTAATTAAGAATTCGCGCGTAAAGCCAGAGGGGTTGGGTACTGCAGGTGCCATCGAAGGCCTTAAAAGCGCAGTTGCAAGAATATAGGCGAAATACACACCCACCAGCACCATGCCAGGCAGGAATGCCCCCAGAAACATATCACCCGCAGAAGTTGAAGTTACATCAAAAGCAGATGGCATAGTGAACTCGCCCGTAGCCGTTTTATAGGCTGATTGACGCATGGCAGAGGCCTGATCCGAAGCCGAGCCAAGCTGGTCAGCAAGAATAATCAGAACAATCGATGGCGGAATAATCTGGCCAAGTGTACCAGAAGCACAAATTGTTCCCGTTGCCAGTGAGGGCGAATAATTATTACGCATCATGGAGGGCAGGGAAATCAGGCCCATCGCCACTACTGTTGCACCCACAATACCGGTAGTCGCCGCAAGCAATGCCCCTACAAACACCACCGAAATCCCAAGACCGCCCGGAACAGGACCAAACAGGCCAGCCATGGTCATCAGCAAGTCCTCAGCAATTCGCGAACGCTGCAGCATAATCCCCATAAAAATAAAAAGTGGAATAGCGATAAGCGTGTCGCGCTCAAAATCATAGAAAATTGCGCGGAAATTCATGACACCAGCAGAAAGCCATTCTGTCGGACCATCCTGAGAAAAAAAGATTTTTACATCATCGAATAGCGCCCAGCCAAATAATGCAGCGAGTCCAATGCTTAAAATTGCAGATCCTGGTAAGGCGAAAGCCACCGGGAATCCCGCTCCCAGCGCAGCCATCATCAAAACAAACAAAAGGAAAAGAAAATAAAGTTCCATTGTGACGCGCCTTTAACTCTTTGATATTTCTGGATTCGAATTGTCTTGTTCCAGAATATTTAGCTGAGAGACCAGAAAACTAGAAAACTGAAACAACATGGAAATTGCAAATACCACCAAAAACCCGGACATAATATATTTTACGTACATCCCAAAACCTTGCTGGGTGACTTCAAAATTCAAAATTGCAAGATTAAACGGCGAGGTGTCATTCCACAGCCCTCTGGTTAAAACAATCCAACATAATGGACTTCCTAATAATATACAGCCCCAGATATTTACCTTTGCTTGTATCTTTTTACTAAAGCCAGCATAGAGAACGTCTACGCGGACATGCCCGTCATGAATAAGAGTATAGGCACTGGCAAACAGGAATAAAGCCGCATACCAAAAGCGTACCAAGTCGCCCATAAATGCTTGCTCGTAAGAAAAAATAAACCGGGTAATCACAATGGCCAGCTCGGCAAAAACAATAAGCGCGGCCAGCCAGATAAAATCGATACCACGCCGTACAAGAGCAATTAAAATACCACAGAAAATCAGGGGAATATGGACATAGACCCCTCTGAATGAAGGCTTGCCCAATGCAAGGGCCAACTCGTCGCCAACTATGGCAGGTAGCATATTTTCAATTCGCACAAAAGAAATGGCAGCATCTGCTATGCCGACCAGCATTACAGCCCAAAAGGCAGCAGAAACAATTAATTCAGCAGAAAGGTCGAGTAATTGGAACTGGCGTTGGCCAGCTTGCTGGCCGGATAAAATTTTCAATGGCCATAAAACAGCAATTAAATAGGAAAGTGATTGCAGGGCGCCAATCATCAGGGCAAGGCCGGAATATTCAGCGCTATCATTGCCAAGTTGCAGACCGAGAACACCCAAAAAGCCAAACAGGCCGGGCATATCAAAAACAAAGGTAATAAAATTGTTGACAACATAGACAGCGCCAGAAAAGGCACTGGCCAGAGCTAAATAATTAAGAAAATTTTCGAGGCTAAATTTGTTTTGAGACATCGCTTTATTTCCGTAGCAAGAGGCCACAAGGAAGAATTAACTTCCCCGTGGCCTATATTATGCTGTACGAGACAATTAGATTCCGTAGATTCTATTGCGCTGGTTTACATAATCTGTAGTTGACAGCTTCAGCCAGCCACCGATTTCCTTACGGCCTTTTTCAAAGCTTTCATGGATTCTGTTTGCCAGATCTGAATGTGCACGCGCTTCTTCAAACACTTCATCAGCTGCCTCTGCCAACGCTTCCCAAACATCATCATTGAATGAGCGGATTTGAACACCATGATCACGCTCCAAGCGAACCATAGCTGGTGCAGATTTACCATTATATTCAGACATCATCATTTCGTTTTCAGCAGTTGCTGCTGCGCTGATGATGGCTCTGTCCATATCAGAGAGGTCTGCCCAGAACTTGGCATTGAAACCAGCTGCAATCATTGAGCCAGGCTCATGCATGCCAGCTGTGTAATAGAATTTGGCTGCTTCATAGAACTTCATAATCTCGTCGTTCCATGCACCAACCCATTCTGTTGCGTCAATTGCCCCAGATACAAGGTTTTCATAAATCTGACCACCAGGAACAGTCACAGGTGAACCACCCAGCTTACCGATCACGTCGCCGCCCAAACCAGGGATACGCATTTTCAGACCTTTGAAATCGTCAGCTGAGTTGATTTCCTTGTTAAACCAGCCACCAGCCTGTGAGCCTGTTGAACCGGCCATGATACATTTCAGGCCAAATTCGCCTGCCAGTTCATCCCACAGCTCCTGGCCGCCACCATGGCGAATCCAGGCATTCATTTCAGGATAGGTCAAACCGAAAGGAACGGCAGTGAAGTAACCCCAACCAGGGTGACGGCCTTTCCAATAATAATCGGCAGCGTGATAGCCTTGTGCGTTGCCAGAAGCAACTTCATCAAAGCTGTCAAAAGCACCAACGCGCTCACCGGCAGCATAATAGCTTACCTGAATACGGCCGCCTGACAGATCCTGAATGGTCTGCGCATAGCGCTGCGCTCCGGTGCCCAGACCAGGGAAATCCCGGCCCCAAGTGGCCACAATGGCCATTTCAATACGTTCTTGTGCCAGGGCAGGAGTAGCGAGTGGAGCTGCAACGGCCCCGATAGCTGCACCTTTAACAAAAGCACGACGATTTATTTTAGTCATAATTTCCTCCGAAACCTAAAATAGTGTAGGAATTTAAGGTAGTTTAAGGATTTCTGTTGAGCAAGTGTTTTCATAAGGTGTTTTTATCATTTTTTTCTGAAAAACTGGTAATTTAGCGAAAATTCAATGGCTCGTTTGAGAAATTTTTATGTTCGGAAAGCAGGATTTTGCGCATTTTCATTTCAAAATATCTGTTGTTGGCTCATAAATATAATCTTAACGCAAGAATCAGAGGCATTTTAGCTCATTGGTAAAAATTGGATTTGTCCTATCTGCCATGTCTGCTAATACTCTTTTTTTTCACTAGAGAGTTTTATTCCTACAGTGACGGAAGGGTTTCGGCTTTAGGCTGGTTCATAAAAACCTGTTATATCGCCAGCGGATATGAGAAAAAATCGGCGTAACGCCGAAAATCAAGGGGCGGGGGCTTCAGATGGATGTAAGAAAAGTTATCAGGGATATTATTGATGTATCGCTGACCCTGTTCAAGATTATGATTCCCACCCTGATTGTGGTGAAAATCCTGCAAGAGCTGGGGATTGTGGACCTTTTGACCGCTGTGATGGCACCTGCCATGTCCTTTATCGGGCTATCTGCGGATATGGCGGTTGTGCTGACCACAACCATGTTAACCAATCCCTATGCAGGGCTGATTGTGTTTGCCGGATCGCCTGCGGTAGACGGGCTGACCGTTGGCCAGGCCAGCATCGCTGCCAGCTTTATGCTTTTTACCCATTCCCTGCCGGTTGAGGTGCTGATCTCGCGTAAAGCCGGGGTGCGGATGCGGGTAACGCTGTTGGTGCGGATAGGCGGGGCATTTATATTTTGCTTTCTGTTGCATCATCTGTTGCAAGTCACAGGCTGGCTTACAGCTGAAGCCTTTGTCAGCCTGCCACAATTTGCCCAGAGCAGCAGTTTGCTGGAATGGGGGATAGATCAGATAAAGGGGCTGATTTTTGTTCAGCTGGTGATTATTGTTTTGCTGTTTTTCCTCGAATTCTTGCGGATTATCGGGGTGGAACGCCTTATTCGCCTAGCTTTGAACCCGTTTTTGAAATTTATGGGGGTGGGCGATAAGGCTGCCACTATTGCCGTGGTAGGGGTCACGCTGGGGCTGGGCTTCGGCGGGGGATTGCTAATAAAGGAAGTGGCAACGGGTAAGATACCCCGAAAGGATGTGTTTGGCGTGTTATGCTTTATCAATTTATTGCATTCGATATTTGAAGATACATCTGTGGTGATGCTGCTAGGGCCCAATTTATTTATCGTGCTGATAGGGCGAACTATTTACTCAATGCTGTTTATTTACGTTCTGATGCGGCTGGTCAATGGCTGGTCAGATAATGCCTGGCAGCGTTTTTTGACCAATAGCCAGATACCTGCAAACAGCCCGTCCGGATAAATTGGCTTTGTAATAAGGCTGTTACAAAATAGTCATAAAAACGTCATCATAATCTGGCATGGATAGGGGAACTGGAACAGGATGGATATGAACTTTCCAATAGAGGTGGGGGATTCAGAAATTCACGGACATGGGGTTTTTGCGACCAGAAAAATTGCCAAAGGTGCCATTATCGAGCGATGCCCCTATATTGTGATAGATGATGATGATGTGGCAGAGGCTAATCGGTTGCAGGATTATCTGTTTACCAGTCCGGATGAGGAAGGCGATTATCTATGTGTTTTGGGCTATGGGATGGTCTATAATCATAGCGATAGCCCAAATGCCGAATGGGAAATTGATGATGACGATATCCGCTTTGTGCGTTTCACTGCTTTGCGAGAGATTAAAAAGGGCGAGGAAATTCTGCATAGCTATGGCCAGGAATATTGGACAACCAGAAAAGAATAGCCCTTTATCCCGGACAATAACGGGGCAGAGAGTATGGTAACCCGCCCGGCAATAAATGATAGCGCATCAGATAGTGAAAATATAAGCGCAAACGTGCCATTGATCATTGATGTGGAAGGTGCGCTGAAAACCCATTATGCCCCTTTTTTAAAATGGCCGAAATGGGGACAGAGGCTGGCTGGCTGGCTGTTGCGCCTGATTATCTGCCAGGATCGTATAAACCGGTTTTTGGCTGTGCATGGCCAGTTGCACGCATTTGACTTTATCGAGAAAATTTTTGACGAGCTGGGGTTTTGCTATCAGATCAATACTGGCGAGATAGAAAATATACCGGCCAAAGGCGGAGTGATCATCATCGCCAATCACCCGCTCGGGGCATTGGACGGGCTCAGCCTTGTGCATATGGTTGGTCAGGTGCGCCGGGATGTAAAGATTGTTGCCAATCAGCTTTTATCCAGCATCCCGCCAATTGCCCCCTTATTGCTGCCGGTCAATAATATGGCCGGGGAAAGCCGCCGGACAGATTTGCAAAATATCAGCCGCGCGCTGGAAGAGGGGCAGGCGGTTATTTTCTTTCCGGCAGGCGAGGTATCGCGCCTCTCGCCGCGCGGTATCCGGGACAGGGATTGGGATTCAGGCTTTTTGCGCTTTGCAGAGCGGCTGAATATGCCTGTTCTGCCTATTTATATTCGGGCGCGTAATTCCGGTTTGTTTTATACAATCTCACGCTTTAGTGCGGTGCTTTCCATGCTGATGCTGCCGCGTGAAATGATAAAGACCTCTGGTCAGCTGCATTTTTTCACCTCGCCTGTTATTCGCCCGGAACAATTTTTAAAACTGCCTGTTTCGCGCAAGCAAAAGGTGAAATTATTTCGAAAACACATCTATCAGCTGGCAAAGGGCAGGCAGCCTGTTTTTGTCACCCAGGCCAGCATTATTCATCCGGTAGATAGGCAAGCCCTGAAAACAGAGCTGTCCGCTGCAGAAGAGCTGGGCAAAACATCGGATAATAAACGCATTTTGCTTTGTTCGGTTCAGCCAGGCTCTGTCTTGCTGGATGAGCTGGGGCGGCTGCGAGAGGAAGCCTTCAGAGCCGTAGGTGAAGGGACAGGGCGTAAAAAGGATATTGACCGCTTTGACCCTTATTACCGCCATATCATTGTCTGGGACGAGGAATTGCTGGAAATTGCCGGCGCCTATCGGCTGGGGGAGGTGTGGAAATGGTATGCCGAGCTGTCTGCTGTTCGGTCTGCTGATCGCCCGGAATGTAACTCCACGGAATGTGACACCCGGTCACGGCAAGAGCTGGTAGATAAGCTCTATTCGGCAGAACTTTTTGAATTTGATGGCGAGATAGACAGGGTCTTTGGGGCAGGGCTGGAATTGGGACGCAGTTTTGTTCAGCCGCGTTTTTGGGGCAAGCGCAGTCTGGATTATTTATGGCAGGGGATCGGGGCCTATGTGGCACGCCACCCCGAGGTGCGGTTTTTATTCGGGTCTGTGTCTTTATCGGCTTCCCTGCCGCCGCGCGCGCGCGACATACTGGTCTGGCATTATCAATCCTATTACAGAGATGGGCCTGTTGACGCCCTGCCAAAAACCCCTTTCAAGTTGAGCGCCGAGGCAGAAAATGAAATAGAAAGCCTGATGACAGGCAGCGATATAGAGGCCGATTTTGCGGCGATGCGCGAACAATTGGGGCATATGCAAGTGCGTATCCCCACCCTCTATCGTCAATATGCCGATTTATGTGATACAGGCGGGGTCAGCTTTTCTGCTTTTAATGTGGATGCTGCTTTTTCCATGTGTCTGGACAGTTTTGTGATGGTGGATTTAACCGCTATCAAACCGGCCAAATATGAACGCTATGTCCAGCCCTATCTAGGTAATCCATGAGGGGCAAAGGCGCGGCCGCCTAGACCGCCTGTTCGATAAAGGGCTGAATATCCTTTGCCGGTCGGGCGCCATAGTGACAGATAACCTCGCCTGCACACAGGCTTGCCAGCTCTGCTGCCTGCAAACCGGATGCGCCGGTGACCCGCCCGAAAAGATAGCCTGCAGCAAATAAATCGCCTGCTCCCGTGGTGTCGATAACCTTGCCTTCCGGCATGGCGGGCACAAGGATTTGCTCTTCCTCGCACCAGACCATTGCCCCTTCAGCGCCCAGCGTGATAATCAGCTCATCCAGATGTTCGGCCATCATTTCAACCGATCTCTGTCTGTCTGTAGCTGTCAGGGTGGTAATCTCCTGCTCATTGCTGAACAGGATAGAGACATGGTCGCGAATAAAGGCAGAAAATTGTGCGTGATGTCGCTCAACACACCAGGGATCAGATAAAGATAGCGCAAGCTGGGCATCTGTTTTATGGGCGATTTCTGCTGCACGGGCAAAAATCTCCGGCCCTTGCGGGGCGTCAAATAAATACCCTTCCAGATAAATTATCCCTGCTTGTGTATCCTGCGGGATATGGCTGGCATTTAAATGCAAGGATGTGCCGAGATAAGTGTTCATCGAGCGCACACTATCGGGGGTGACAAAAATCATCGAACGGGCAGTGGCCAGCCCGCCTGGCTGTTGCTGTCCGACAAAGGCAACCCCTCCGGCGCTCAGGTCAGAGATAAATGCATCCCCAACCGCATCTTTGCAAACCTGGCCGGCAAAGGCAGCCGAGCCGCCAAGGGCGGCGATGCCATAGGCGCTATTTGCCGCCGAGCCGCCTGATTGCTGGGTTTTATCCTGCATTGCGTCATATAGCTGAAGGGCGCGGTCTTCATCAATTAAATTCATTCCGCCTTTTTCGATGTGATTATCGGTTAAAAAACCATCCTCACAGGGCGCCAGAACATCCATTATTGCATTGCCAACAAACAGCACATCACAGGAAAAAGACATTGGTTTTCTTTCTTGCTCTATAAATTTTCAAGGGTTTAATTTCATGAAATTCCAATAGGGTAATGAAAGTATTTCTAATTAATACTTTATCAGCAAAATTTATATTTAAGATTCTCAATTGAAAAACTAAAATTTCTATGTTTATTGAACTAAAGTCTCTCATATTTGAAAACTAAATTATAATAAAACGTTTTTCTACCATTTATCGAGATGCCGGACTTTTTTTAGTATGCAAAAGGTTGTCATTATTAAAAATATCATACGAAATTTAAAATATCGTAAAGATTCTATTTTTTAAAAAAATTTGTTGACCAATTTATGATCAAACCCACCAAAAGAGAAAAATAATGAAAACTAAAATTCGATTTAGAAGGTGGCTTTTTGGAAAAAAAAGAAGAAATCAAATTGTAAAATTTATTGCCGAGCAGTGCAAAAAAAATCTATCACACTACAACAATGAGGATAGAAACCACGTTAGAAACGGTGAGTTTTGGCTTCAAAAAACTTTAGTAAGACATTTTGATGGGCTTAATGAGACTCCAATTATATTCGACATTGGAGCAAATGTAGGTGATTGGTCTTTTCATCTCTTGGAATTAAACACAAAAATTATGCTACATTGTTTTGAGCCCTCAAAAGAAACATTCAACTTATTGTCAGAAAAATTGCAGCCATTTAAAAATGTTGTAATAAATAACTTTGGGTTTTCAAGTGAAACTCAGGTGGTCGATTTCTATGAAAATGACGCATCCGAGGTAACGTCTTTGTATAAAAGATTTAATGCTCAAAATTCGCGTAAGATGGAAGTAAATTTGTTGAAGGGCGATGATTATATTAACTCCAAAAATATAAAAAGAATAGATTTTTTGAAGATAGACATTGAAGGCATGGAGTATGAGGCGTTACTCGGTTTTTTATTAAATATTCAAAATAAGAAAATACAGATGATACAGTTTGAATATGGTGAATTTAATATTCATTCTGAAAAGATGTTAAAGCATTTTTATGAATTGCTTGACGGATACAAAATTGGCAAGTTGTTCCCGCAACATATAGAATTTCAGGACTGGCATTTAGAACTAGAGAACTTTAAAGCAGCTAATTTCATAGCAATTAATAAAAAAAACCGGGCCTTATTAAAATTACTCGATGTTGAATAGATGACTTTTTGAGATTTTCATCAATTCAGAAAAAAATTGTTTTCCAAATTTTTTTCGCTGTTTTTATCTTTTTGCGCTGGAATTATAATTGTTAAATGTATCAACTTATTTTTTAAAAATTTCAAATTTACCCATTAAAATCCATTTGGCAGTTACTTTGTCTCAGAAAGTCTTACTCTTTTGAGAATTATATTTTTAGCTTATGAATTGTTTATGAAAATTGAAAAAAAATTAATGCCCGTAATTTTTAGACTCAAAAAAATATTTGTGTTCTAAGTCGATGCAATTAAAACTTTCTTGAGTTTAAAAATTGAGGCAGTCCAAAATAACGAATAACGGAGACTTCATAGGTGGCTACAGAAGCAAGTAAAACAAATTCTCTACGCTCAAGGTCGTTTTTTGAAAATTATTTATCAGGCAAAGTTCTTGATATTGGAGCAGGCGATGACCCTGTGGTTCCCCAGGCAGAAATTTTCGATTTGTGCCAGGGAGATGCGAATAATATCCTAAATTATCTTGAGAGCGAGGCATATGATACTGTTCACTCGAGTCACTGCCTTGAGCACATGACAGATCCAAAAAAATCTTTGAAAGATTGGTGGAAATTGGTAAAGCCTGGCGGTTTTATGATAACAGTCGTGCCACACGAAGATTTGTACGAACAATTTAATTGGCCGTCGATTTTTAACAATGACCATAAGGCAACATTTCGTATGGGAAAGGATTCTACCTGGTCTCCAGTTTCCATTGACATTGTTGCTGAGAGTATTGCATTGCCTAATTCTAAGTTAATTGAGGAAAGGCTTTATGACGAAAACTATGATTACGATTTATTGTTTCCAAGAGGAAAACAGCCAAAAAATCATCGTGCATTCTTGAATAGGCAAATTTCAAGTATAGCACGCCGAATAAAAAATCGTGATTTTAGAACGCGTTTGCTCAAATTTCAGCTATCTCGTGGATATCCAATAGATCAAACAGCTAAAAGCGATGCATTAGCTCAAATAGAAATTGTGTTGAAGAAACTAGCTTAACACTAGTTTTGCATTTAGGTTTGTATTGTTCTCAAGTCATGTTCCGCAACGCTTTCATCATTTCACCCAAAAACGATACTGAAAAGCGCCTCGTTCTCAGAGAGCGGTTCACTGATATAGGGTTAGAACCGGTTTTTGTAGATGCGGAGATGGGACCTGAATTATCAGATTTACAAAAAAAACATTTCATTGCATCTGATAGGCAAAATTGGGCGTCACATGTCATGCAGGATAACGCTTTGGGCTGCGCACTGAGCCATTTTAAGATCTGGGAATTAATCGCAAATGGAGAGCAAGATTATGGTTTGATTTTTGAAGATGATGCCTTGCCTGTTCCCAATACTTCAAAATATATTTTGGAAGTTCTCAATAAAGTGGAAGGCTTAAACTGTTTGGTCGACATTATTTTCTTATCAAGACGATTTCCAGAGCGAAAGCCTGTTGTGAATATTCAAGACCTTGGAGTTATTTCCGATAAGCAAAAATTTTCTCTTGTATGGGTGAAGTATAACGGTATTGGCGCTGATAGTTATATCTTGTCTCGCCAAGCAGCAAAAAAATTACTGAAAAATAAATTGAGGTTTGTACTTGAAGTAGATTGTTTGTTGCATCATTGGTGGATAAATAAATGTAATGTTCTCCATCTTGACCCTCCACTTTTTAAAGAGGAGGGCAGGCCTTCAACTATCGGGTATGGAAACTTTCAAAAATGGCCTAAAGACACCGTTTTGAACATGGCAAAGAGAAAATGGCGCCGCATTTACTCATCGTTCAAAAAGCGTATGATATTCAATCAGTCAATAAAAAGATGTCAAAAACTATTTTAGTTTTTGCTCTTTACGGTTTGCCGAATTACTGAGATATTTAAATTATAGTTTTAACAGCTTAAGCAAAGGAGGTGATCATATGTCTAGTGAACAGACAAATTATGCCGATCAGAAGGGTGAATGGATATGTAGCAAGGAGCAGCCTCTTTGCTAGATAGATAAAATCCAGCCTTGCCTGTGGCAGCCGCGCGATAACGCTATGCTGCCCCTGATAGGCAGATTGTCATGAACACGAAATTTTTTGAAAGGGATGTCTCTGAAATACAAGGGGGCATCCCTTTTTTATAAATCCTGAAACAGGCTATCTGGTTTCTTCTGGAAAACGCAGATTCAGATTTTGCACAAGCTGATCCAGAAATTTTGCTGCCGCGACAGGTAAAACCCGCCCTTTGGTATGCACCAGATGGATAAGCCCGCCTGGCATATCGCGTTCATCTATCGGGATAAAGGCCAGCTCATCCGGCAATTTTCTGGCATATAACAGCCGGACAGGCAAATGAAAGCCGATAACCGGCTCGCGGCAGGCATAATTCAGCATCCAGTTAAAATCATCGGTTGAGATAGCCTGATTAAGCGCAAGATGGGACTGGGTCTGACCCGCCTCTATCAGACCGAGCAAGCCCTCATCACTTTGGGGCAGAATAACTGGCTGGCCAATCATTTCTTGCAAGCGCAGGGTTTTTTGCCGGGCCAGCGGGTGTGTTTTCTGCATAAAAGCGTGAACACGCTGTTCGATAGACGCCGCAATATGGACATCCGATGGCAGGCTATCGCCAAAAACAAGGGCGATATCGGTTTCAAATTCCCGCAAGGCCTTTAGGGTATCAGCTGTTTTCCGGGCAGAAATATCAAAGCTTACAGATGGAAATTCCAGGCGGTATGCAGCGATTTGTTCTGGCAGGAAACCGCTGCTCAGCTCGGGGCTGGCATGGATTCGTACATGGCCGCGCCGCACCCCGGACAAATCGGCAATTTGCGATAATACCCGCGATAAATCTGTCATCTGATAGCGAATATGCTGGATAAACAGCTCGCCGGCAGTATTCAGCCGTACCCCGGAAGGCAGGCGTTCAAACAGCGCCGTGCCTACCTCTTCTTCCAGCGATAAAATCCGCCTGTTAAGCGCAGTAGAGGTGATATTTAACTTCTCCGCTGCTTTGCGAATAGAGCCTTCGCGGGCAACAACATCGATATATTTTAAATGGGTGAGGTGGCGCATCTTAAACCCCTTGACCTGAACCGTGATGCAAAAAATGCATCACTATACAAAATATTCAGCACAACATCAATCCACAACAATTTGCTATCTAACCTTGTCGGTTTGTTTTTCCATACCCCGCAAAGTTGGTTGGACAGTCGGCGCAAATGAAAAAAAATGTAAGAGGTTAACATGAAATATATCATTGCGATCATCCAACCCGGAAAGCTGGATGCCATTCATGAAGCGCTTGGCGCGATTGGCATTACCGGCATGACCGTTAGCGAGGTTCAAGGGTATGGCCGTCAAAAAGGAAAAAGTGAGATTTATCGTGGCGCGGAATATGTCATCAATTTCATGCCGAAAATCAAAATCGAGCTGGCCGTAGAATCGAAAAAAGCATCTGAAGTTATCGAAACGATTCAAAAAACCGCTGAGTCCGGAAAAATCGGTGACGGGAAAATTTTTGCCCTTGATCTGAAAGATGCTTTGCGTATTCGCACCGGCGAAACAGGGTCACAAGCGCTGTAAAAACAGGGCAGTAAACAGGAGTAAATAAAATGTATCGTTCCCTTATCAAATCAACGCTTACCGCCGGGGCTTTTATGGCCGTTGCCAGCCCGGCATTTGCACAAACCGTCCCCGAACACGGGGTCTTTATCCTGAATTCCCTGCTGTTTTTGATTGGCGGGTTTCTGGTCATGTTTATGGCTTGCGGCTTTTGTATGCTGGAAGCCGGGCTGGTTCGGGCAAAAAATACCACCACCCAGTTAACCAAAAATATCGCGCTCTTTTCCATTGCTGCCATCGGCTATTATCTGGTCGGGTACAATCTGATGTATCCGCTAGGCGATTGGGCGATTGAGGGCTATTTCTCGGGGCTGTTTCCAGCTCTGGCCGTCATGGAACCGGTTGGTGTGGCAGCCGATGCGGTAGATGACCTATCCTATGCAGCGACCGCTTCTGATTATTTCTTTCAGTTGATGTTCTGTGCGGCGACCGCCTCTATCGTATCCGGCACAGTAGCCGAGCGCATCAAATTATGGCCATTTCTGATTTTCACCTTCATTCTGACCGCCCTGATTTATCCGCTTCAGGCCAGCTGGAAGTGGGGCGGTGGCTTCCTGGACGGGCTTGGTTTTCTGGATTTTGCCGGATCAACAGTTGTGCACTCTGTCGGGGGCTGGGCAGCCCTTGCCGGTGCGCTGGTTCTTGGTCCGCGTTTGGGCAAATATGTAGAAGGCCGGGTCATTCCGATGCCGGGTGCAAACCTGCCTTTGGCGACTTTGGGTACGTTTATTCTGTGGCTGGGCTGGTTCGGCTTTAATGGCGGATCGCAGCTGGCAATGGGCACAATTGGTGATGTGGCCGATGTATCGCGTATCTTTGCCAATACCAATGCCGCAGCCGCAGGTGGGGCGATAGCCGCGCTTGTTCTTACCCAAATCCTGTACAAGAAAATCGACCTTACCATGGTGCTGAACGGCGCTTTGGCGGGTTTGGTATCCATTACCGCCGAGCCGCTTACCCCGACTTTGGGGGTTGCAACCCTTATTGGCGGAGTTGGCGGCGTCATCGTTGTCTTTGCTGTGCCATTGCTGGACAAGCTGAAGATAGATGATGTGGTCGGTGCCATTCCTGTACATTTAATCGCCGGTATCTGGGGTACGCTGGCGGTAGTTATCACCAATGCAGAAGCCTCTATCGGGGCGCAAATCACCGGGATTGTCGTAGTTGGTCTGTTTACCTTTATCGTCTCCTTTATCGGATGGACAATCCTTAATCTGGTGATGGGTATTCGGGTTTCCGAAGAACAGGAGATGGCAGGTCTGGATAATTCAGAGCTAGGCATGGATTCCTACCCCGAATTCACCCGTCTGTCGAAATAATCCCCCCTTAAACTAAACAAGCGACGAAAGGCAGTTTTATCAAAAACTGCCTTTCTTTTTGATGTCCTTAAATCCATAGACAAAACCGCTTTTGTTTTTCACACTGAATAGACAGATTAAGAAGGCCGGATTAGGCAGGTCAGAATGGGGGAAGACGCGATGACACAGGAAATGGAGCTGGATTTTCGAAGCGATACAGTAACCCGGCCGGATAGGGCGATGCGCCAGGCCATGTATGATGCCGAAGTGGGGGATGATGTTTATGGCGAAGACAATTGCGTTAATCAGCTGGAAGCCAGCGGGGCCGAGTTGCTGGGCAAACAGGCCGGGCTGTTTGTTTCATCGGGCACGCAAGCCAATCTTATTTCTATCCTCAGCCATGCCGGGCGGGGCGATGAATATATCACTGGCCGCCATTATCACACCAATTTTTACGAGGCAGGCGGTGCGGCCGCATTGGGCGGGGTAGTTCCCTGTACCTTGCCGGTAGACGGGGCAGGGCGCGTCTGTGCCGCAGATGTGCGCGAGGCCATAAAGCCGGATGACTTTCATCATCCGATCAGCAAATTGCTCTGTCTGGAAAATACGGTAAATGGCCAGATTCAGCCCGCCGCGCATTTAGCCGATCTTTGCCAGATTGCCCATGAAAATAATATGTTTACCCATCTGGACGGAGCGCGGCTGATGAATGCGTCTGTGGCAAGTAAAATTGCCGCTGCCGATATTGTAAAGACATTTGATTCTGTTTCTTTATGCCTGTCCAAGGGGCTGGGCGCGCCTGCCGGATCGCTGATATGCGGGTCAGCTGAATTTATTGCCCGGGCGCGGCGCTGGCGCAAAATGCTGGGCGGGGGAATGCGCCAGGCTGGCATATTGGCGGCTGCCGGACGATATGCCATAGAACATAATATCCAGAGGCTGGCAGAGGATCATGAAAATGCCCGCCAGCTAGCCGAAAAGCTGGCACAGATTAATGGCGTGGATGTCGATGTGGGCAAGGTGGATACCAATATGATTTATATGTTTTTGCCAGAGGGAAAACAGGGCGAATTACCGGCCTTTTTGCGTGCCAGGGATATTATTATCAGCCCGGCAAAAAAAGGCTTTCGTCTGGTGTTGCATAAAGATATTCCGGCCACCCAGACAGACCGGCTGGCAAAGGGGGTAGCTGCCTTTATGGCCGCCTGATATTCTTACCTGATCTGCTGGTCTGCCAGCCTGTATTTTTTGATCATAAAAATACAAAAAATGTTTTTGTAATTTTATTACCTTGTGCAAGAGCCGTTTGTTTTTGCAGGCGAGTTATGCTATTATCTTGGGCATCTGCTGCCGCGCAATCCTGCCATTTCTTTCAGCTTAACGGAGGCTTCATATGGTTGACCTACCCGAAAATGCTGAAATCCCTATTTCGGAAATGCCGGCCCCGGATGTCGCCTCTATGTATGGGTTGACCCCGAAGGTTGAGGCTGCTATCCGCGATTGTTTTGCCAGCCAGCAATGGCGGCGTTTGCGGATGCTGATGGATCCGTTACACCCGGCCGATAAGGCAGATTTGCTGGAACGTATTTCCATTGACGAGATTCAAATTCTGGTCAGCCAGTATGGCGCGGAATTTGATCCTGAAATTTTGCCCTATCTGGATGAGGATGTCCGTGAAGATGTGGTGGAAATGCTGGGCCCGGAGGTGTTTGCTGCCTCTCTGCCAGAGCTGGATTCAGATGATGTAGTGACCCTTGCCGAAGAGCTGGAGCCGGACGAGCTGGATGATGCTTTGGCTGCCCTGCCTGCACGTGACCGGGTGCTGGTTGAACAAAGCCTGTCTTATCCCGAAGATTCAGCTGGCCGTTTGATGCAGCGCGAAATGGTGGTCGTGCCGCCTTTCTGGACGGTTGGCCAGACGATAGATTTTTTGCGCTCAACCGAAGAGGGGAGCAGTGATTTTTACCTGATTATGGTCACCGATACAGCTGGCCATCCGGTCGGCGAGGTGAGGCTGAATAAATTGCTGCGTGCCCAGCGGCCGCGCCGCATATCTGAAATTATGGATACTGATATCCGCTCTTTGCCGGTAACGATGGATCAGGAAGAGGTGGCCTTGCTGTTCCGGCGCTATGGCATGGTGACCACAGGCGTGGTCGATAGCGAAGGCCGGCTGGTCGGCATGATCACGCTGGATGATATTATCGATGTTATTGATGAAGAGGCCGAAGAGGATTTGATGGCGCTGGCAGGGGTGTCGGATGCCTCTATCCGCACCTCTGTTCTGGAAACATTGCGGGGGCGCACACCGTGGCTGTTTGTGAATTTGCTGACCGCCATTGCCGCTTCTGTGGTGATAGGGTTTTTTGAACATACAATCGAAAAGGTGGTTGCGCTTGCGGTGTTGATGCCGATTGTGGCCTCTATGGGGGGGAATGCCGGCACGCAGACCATCACCGTGGCGGTACGGGCGATTGCGATGCGCGAATTCAGCCCGAAACTGGCTGTTACATTTGGGTTGAGAGAACTTTATGTAGGTATCGTAAATGGGGTGTTTTTTGCGGTTATTACCGCCTTTTTATCCTATTTATGGTTTGGTCAGGCAGAGATAGCACTGCTGCTGGCCATTGCGATGTTTATCAATCTGATTGTCGCGGCACTTTCAGGAACACTTATCCCGCTTGTTCTGGTAAAGTCAGGGGTTGACCCGGCTGTTGCCTCGTCAGTGGTCATCACGACCATCACCGATGTTATCGGCTTCCTGGTCTTTTTGGGACTGGCCGCTTTATATCTGCTATAGCCGTACGCGACAGGCTGTCTTTCAAAAAGGAAAATCTGTTTTGCGCTCTTGCCTCAGCCAAGTGGGCAGGCTAGGTAATTTAGTATGAGCGTACATTTAAAAAAACTATCGGTAGGATCAGTTTCTATCGACAATTTGAAAAACTGGCAAAACCGCGCCTTGAAGCAGGGGCGGCCTATTATTCACCCCACCCGCAACTGGCCAAAACGTGCAGATGAGCTGCTGGATGGCGGCTCTATGTTCTGGATTATCAAAGGCCAGATGGTTGTGCGCCAGCCAATAGCAGATTTAATCGAGGTTAAGCGTGAGGATGGCCGGCCAGCTTGCGGGATTGTTCTGCATCCTGAATTGATCCCTGTCTGGCCAAGACGGGTTCGTATTTTTCAGGGCTGGCGCTATCTGGAAACAGAAGATGCGCCCGAAGATTTGCCGCAGACAGAAGATGCCGCGCCCATGCCAGCCGAGCTGGCCGCAGAATTGCGGGAACTGGGTCTGTTATAACAGGCCATTAGATGAAACTGTTTTTCGTGCGGTTTATTTTTTACGCTGTTCGCGCCGCCATATTTCCGGCCGCGTAAAGCTGCCTTGCCAAATGCCCCTTCCGGCACGTTCAGCCTGATTTTCTGCCTCTATATAGTCTTTTGCATAGCGGCGATAGGCCAGCGCCCACCCGGCACGCACAACTGCCTCTCCAATATCCTCGCCATTGTGAAAACATTTTACCACCCAGCGTTTATATCTGTCTGTATCCAGATGCTGGCATTGAATTTCTGCACCGATTTCTATCATCGAACGCAGAAAATCAGCAGCCTCCTGGCCACATCGATAGGGCTGGCTGGCTTTATCCAAGCAAGTTTGGCGCAGTTCCGGTGCATCAATACCATGCAGGCGCAAGCGCAAGTAACCTGCCCGAAGGGAATCGGCATCGGTGATGGCCGTCATCCTCAGCGTTTTGGTGTCTGTATCGGCAAAGAAATCCGGCGCATAAATCAATAGTGCTACTATCGCCAACACCCATACAGTTTTATATTTTAACAAGCGGGTCATCCTAATTCAGGCATTTTCTAAAACAGAAAAATCTAAATTAGCATAACACTATCATTTTGCCTGTAAAATTATACGAAAAGGCTAAAGGCGATGGGGGCTTCGGGCATTTTTGCCAGAGTAGAAAGGTTGTTTTGTGCCTCTAATCCTGCTGCGCGGAGGAGGATGGCGTTATTTGCAGATAGGGATTATCTTCAAAAAGGCTGGCCTGATTGTCCAAATTATCTTCTTCTTCAGACCAGGCAGCTTCCGGGTTCAGCGAGGCCGCAACCGCTGTACCGACTTCCGGTACAGCAATGAATGGGCCTTGTGCCTGTATCGGGACAGACGGGCGAATGCTCATCCGAACCAGTCCCAGCCCGACCAGCAGGCCATGTATCAAGGCGATGACGATAAAATAAATCTGCGCGCCGGCAATATCGATTAAACCGCCAACCAGAGGCGCGCCGACAATCGCCCCTATCCCGTTGACCGTGATCAGGGTTGAGGCGGTTCCGACCATCTGGCTGGGGGTCAGATAGTCATTTGCATGGGCAATACACAGCGAATAGATGGTCAGGCTGAAACCGCCATAAAGTGCGGTCAAAATCACCAAAACCCAAAAATGTGACGGGCCCAGAAAGCTGGCTAAAAATGCAGAAATACCGGCCACGCCTGCAACCAGCATAATGACCTTTCGACGGTCAAAAATATCGGATAATCGGCCTACAGGATATTGAAGCAGCATATTGCCGATGGTCACAGAAGCAGCAAATAAGCCTGCCTGAAAAGAGGTCAGGCCGATCATGGTGGCATAAATTGCCCCCAAACCAAAGGTCATAGAGGCGGTCATGCCTTGCAAAACCATCCCCAGCATGGCCAGAGGCGAGATGGTATATAAACGACGCATGGAAACGCTTTCCGGCTCGGCAAATTCCGGAGCAGGGGAAACAGATAGCAAAATAGGTACAACCGCGATGGAGACTAAAATCGAGGCAAGCAGGAAAAGCTGGCTTGTTATGCCATTGTCAAAACCACCGGATATCTGGCCCAGCCCCAGCCCGCCCATTGTAATGATCATATAGATAGACAGCATCTGGCCGCGTGTTTCATTCGTGGCTTTGGCATTTAGCCAGCTTTCCACCACAATATACATACCCGCATAGGCAAAGCCGGTAAAAACCCGCATCGCTGTCCATAAATAGGGGTCTGTTTTTACCAGATGCATTAAAACAGCTGCAGAGGCGATAGCGGATAAAGCGCCAAATGTGCGAATATGACCAACAGAGGAAAGTAACTTGGGCACAATTTGCGAGCCGCCAAAAAAACCGAAAAAATAGCCGCCCATCATAATACTGGAAATAAAGGTGCTAAAGCCGGCATTATTGGCACGCACTCCCAGCATAAAGACCAGCAAACCATTGCCGATCATAATCAGGAAAAGGCCGAAAAACAGAGGCCAGCTTGCGATTAGCGACCGTAACATACACCCTCTCTTTGTTATGGGCCAGAACAGGCAGGCAACCTGTTGGAAAATGGTAATGTATGCCTGCCTAATCAAAAACCGTTCAAACAAAACATATCATGAATATTACGCTTGGCACTTCGTCCCGTAATCGTGCTTATACCCCTGCCTTAAGCTGAAATCTATCTCTTTGATGGTCAAAAAGCGTCCTAACCTGGTCGGTTCTGTTACAGAGTAAAAATTTTATGCCTGATTTGGGAATTAATTTAGTAAAATCAGAGGTTTTCCAGGCGCTTCAACAGGCTGCCCTCAATCGTATCTGCAGCAGTTTCTATCGCATCCAGCAGCTTTTCCAGCTGGCCATATCCGGTGATTTCTGCCAATGCCTGATAGGCGGGGGCAGGATTTTCTGTGTCCGGGCTTTCTGTATAGCGGGGCAGGCAAAGCTGGCTAAAGGCCTGTATCTCCTCCAGAAGCATGGCCGCTTCGATAGAATGTTGAATATCGGCCTCGCCTTTATCAATATTCCAGGCCTGCAATACTGCCAATGGTGCGGCCGGACTGGCTGTTTTGCCAGAATGGCCGCCTTGCATCTGCAAGAGCATAGCCAGAAATTCAAAATCCAGAAAGCCGCCCGGCCGTTTTTTCAAGCCCAGCCCGGATGGTTTCTGGCCTGTCTGTTCGCGGCGCAGCTTATCGCGCATTTTCACGATATCTGTTTTCATATCTCCAAGGGCAGGCAGGCTGGAGTGAAGGCGAGCTATTTTTTTATTCAATTCTGCTATGGGCGCATTATCAGAGGCAAAAATCTGCCTAGCCTTGGCAAAGGCGATATGTTCCCACGGCCAGGCTTCCTTTTCATAATAGGCCTCAATGCGGCTGATATGGGTGGCAGCTGGCCCTGATTTTCCATCCGGCCGCAACCGTGTATCTATCTCATACAAGCTGGCCTCGCGGCTGGCGACCGTCAGCCAGCTGATAATCAGCTGTGTCAGGCGGATATAATAGGCTGAAATTCCCAGTGTGCGCGGCCCATCCGATAGCGCATCTGTTTTGCCATCATAGATAAATAGCAAATCAATATCAGACCTTGCGGTCATGGTCTGGCATCCCAGCTTGCCAAGGGCAACAATATAAAGATGGCTGTTTTCTATGCGGCCATAGCGGGATTGAAAATCCTGTATCGCGGCTCGACTAACGGCCTGAACAGATATTTCGGCAATGGCTGAAAGACAGGCAGATACCTCGCTAACCGGGGTGATTTTTTGCAGCATATGGACATTGGCACGAAAGCGGGCTTCATGGCTCCAGCGTTTTACCCTGTCCAGATACAGCTCGACAGGCTCATCTTGTTGCAACTCAGGACAGCTGGCGGCCAGTGCCTCTATCCCTTCCAGGGGGGTGAAAAAATGCGGCTCCAGAAAAATATCCAGAATGTCGGTGTGCCGCCCGATGGTGTTTGTCAGAGCAGGGGCTTTCACCAGAATATCGGTTATCAGGCTGGCAAGTTGGGGATGCTGGCAGAGCAGGGAAAAGGCCTGAGCCCCGGCCGGCAAGGCGGCCACAAAATCGGCAAAATGGGCAAAGGCGGCATCCGGGTCGCTGGCTTTGGCAAAATTGGCAAGTAGTTCTGGCAGCAGGCGAAACAGATATTGCCTTGCCCGCTCGCCCCTGGTAGCAGGGGTTCGCCCGCTATCCCAGCCATCGATAATATCGCGGATATCATGTGGCCTTAAAAACCCCAGCGAGGCCAGCCAATCCAGCGATAATTCATAATCTGCGGCACTGGCAAGCGGTTCTGCCATTTCTGCCTGGCGGGTTCGGGCGTTTTCCACCATTTTATCAAAGATAGGGTGATGGGCGGCATTTTGGGTGGCAGATTGCAAATCCTGTATGGCACTGACCAGATCCTCTGCTGCGGCAAAGCCGCAAAATGCAGAAAAATCTGCCATGCCATTGGCATCTCGCGGTAATTTATGGGTTTGGGTATCGCGCAAATATTGCACACGATGTTCTATCTCGCGCCATTTGAAATAGCTGTGCTTCAGGGCGGCTGCCTGATCGGCATCCAGCCATTCCAGACCGACCAGCCTGTCCAGCGCGGTACAGGTATTATGGCATCGCAATTCAGGATGTCGTCCCCCGCCCAGCAATTGCAAAATATGCACCAGCAATTCTATATGCCGGATACCAAATTGCCCCAATTTTACATCAAAGCCGTAATAGCCCGGTGCAGGGGCAAGATGGCGCAGCCATATTTGCAAATCATCTATCACCGTATAATCAAAGCTTCTGCGCCAGATAAAGGCTGAAATCGCGGTTAAAAATTGCTGGCCAAGTGCAATATCGCCTGCCACCGGGCGCGCACGGATAAAGGCAGCTCTTTCCCATGAACGGGCGGTTGATTCATAATAGCTGACCGCCGCTGCATAGGACAGGCTAAGCGGGGTGGCAGCCGGGTCTGGTCGCAAGCGAAAATCAACGCGCCAGCCAAAGCCATCTCTTGTATCTTCAGATAAAATCTTTGCCAGCCGGCGCGTCAGGCCAATAAAATGGCGGCTTTGTTTGTCATAGCTTTCCTCTGAGCTGTTAGGGGCGAATTGATGCAACACAATCACATCGATATCCGAGGAATAATTCAGCTCGCCTGCCCCCAGCTTGCCCAGCCCTAAAATAACCCATCTGGCCGATGCGATTTCTGTATCTGCAGAAGCAGTGCCGGAAGCTAGTAAATAATCCACCACGCCTTGCAGACCGATTTCTGCACATTCAGACAGGCGGCTACAGGCCGTGCCTATATCCATTTTCTGGCATAATTCGCTTAGAGCTATGGCAAAATGACAGCGATTGCGAAAGGCGCGTAAATCCGTTGCCAGCCCGTCATCTGTAGAGGCTTTTTGCATCGCCTCTTGCCACTCTTCTCCGGCTTTTTTCAGGATATCCTCTGCCTTGCCAGAGAATATATCTGTAATATCTGCGGCAAATAATTTAGCCATTCTGTGCAAATGGCTGCTATTTATGATAATGGCGGCAAGGCGGGTTTTGTCGCTTTCAGACAGGCCGGATAGCGCCTCTATCGCCTCTATTTCCTGCAGCCAGCTTGTTTGTTGCTGTATCTGGCAGCTGACTGGCATGGCCGGTATCTGACAAAAGGAATTTTCCATAATTTATCCTAGCCTTCGCCGCCTGTTCAGGACAGTTCTTTTTATTCTGGCAGGCAGGGTCATTTTTCTAGCTGGCCGATGTTTCCAGCAATTTGCGCTGGCCATCACGAATAAGCTGTAACTGGCGATGCCATCTGCCGGTCAGGATCAGCGCGTTTAAGCTAAGGCCAATCGCAAGGCCGGACCAGACAGATACCGGCCCCCAGCCCAGATACAAGGCCATAAAGGCCCCGGAACCAATGCCCACCCCCCAAAAACAGATCAGCCCGTAAAATGCCGGCATACGCGTATCATTCAGCCCGCGCAGATTTGCAGTGAAAATCGCCTGTGCCCCGTCACTGGCCTGAAACAGGGCGGTAATCCAGAGCATCGGCACAACAATCGCCAGAGTTTCTAGACCAAGCAGATCGCCATCACGCAAAAATATGCGTGCAAGGGGTTCGGGATAAATAGCCAGCAATAGTGTCAAGGGCAATGCGATGGCAAGCCCAGCCAGACCGCCCGCCCAGCCAAAGGCGCGTGCATCTTCCAGGCGGCCAGCTCCGGCAGATTGCCCAACCATAATTGCACAGGATTGCGAGATGGAAAGCGGCAACATAAACACCACGGCCGCAATTTGATTGGCAATCGCAACAGCCGCCAGCGCACTTGCCCCGAACAGGCCAACAATAAAGGCTGCGACAATAAACATCCCTGTTTCGGACGCCACGATACAGGCATTTGGCCCGCCCACCCTTAGCATGGTTTTCATCAATTCAAAGTCTGGCCGCCACCAGTTCTGATAGGGTTTTGTTTCGAAAAAAGGCGCCCGCAAACCAATCAAACTGCCCAGAACAAGGCAGGCCATCATATAGCTAAGGGTAGTGGCAAGGGCTATGCCTGCCAGCCCCATTTCCGGCAGGCCATACAGCCCGTAGGCCAAAAGCGGGTTCAGACTAATATTCAGCCCCAGCATCAGGATAGAGGCGATCAATTGTGCGCCGATACGCCTGTGGCCAAGGGTGAAAAACCGCATGGTCAAAAAGATGAGCGTAAACGGAAAGCCCATTGCGGCATAAATGAAAAAGTCGGTGGCATAGCTTGCGATGTCGGTATCCTGACCAAGCAGAATTAGAATATCTGCCCCAAACAGGATAGGCAGCATTAATATCCCGCCCAGCAGGCAGGCCAATATCAGCCCCTGACGATAAATGCGGCGGGCAATTTCCGGCCTTCCAGCCCCGATAGACTGGGCGACCATGGAAGCGATAATGCTTAACAGGCCAAGACATAGAAAATAAAAGGGCTGATATACCCGCACCGCCAGAGAGCCGGAAGCAAGGTCAAAGGCACTGAGCCGCCCCATCATCCAGAAATCGGCTGTCAGCATACTGATAGAGATAAGCTGGCCAAGTGCAATCGGCGCAGACAAACGAAACAGCGCAGGCAATGCGGCCAGTATAGCCGCCTGTTTTTGAATAAAATGCATCTGTTATCCCTAAATCAGCAAAAAAAGGCACCTGGCCGAATATCAAAATATCTGCCTGTCAAAAGCTGTAACCAGCTTGTGAACAAGGCCTGGCCAGATGCAAGTTTTTTCTGCCAAACTGGTCTGATAGCCGCTTTACCCCCTATAAATAAACAAAGAAATGTTTTATAGGAAGATAACAAAATATATCGGCTGGCAAATCTGCAGAACATTGACGAAAAGCACCTTAGTTGCGGCGGGGAAAAATAACGTGCCCTTGCGGATATTTTTACCTGCTTTATCGCTTCGAAATTTATTTTGCTATCCTCTGGCTTTTATTCAGTCGTTAACCGTTTTAACTGCGGCCTTAATACGGGCCGGTTCTGTAGAAAAATGCCTCTATCAGGAATGCCCCTTCTTTTAGGGGAAAACAGGCGATAAGGAATAGTGATAGATGAAATTTTCACCGATGCTAAATTTTCTGAAAAAAGCATTTGTTGCCATCATCGTGCTGGGTGTTTTTCTGGCAGGCTATTCCTATCTGCAAAGCACCAAAAAAGAAGTGGTAGCCAGCCCGCCGGAAGAGCAAATCTGGACGGTTGAGGCAGTACGTGCCGAAATCCGGGATATCAGCCCGACCGAACAGGCCTATGGTACGGTCAGCTCCGGGCGCGGCGCGCAATTGCGCTTTGGCGTGGCAGGCGAGGTGGTTTCGGTATCGGCGCGCCTTCGAAATGGCATTGATGTCAAGCAGGGCGAGGTGCTTGCCCGGCTGGATAGCGAACGCTCAGCCCTTGCGCTGGAAGAGGTCAAGGTACAGATGGCCGCAGAGCAGCGTCAAATCAGCCAGCTGGAAACCCAGCTGGAGGTGCGGAGCAGAATGTATGAACGCGCCCGCACCCTGTTTAAAAAATCTGTTGGATCGCAAGCAGAAATTGATGCAGCAGAGCTGGCTGTATCGGTGGCGGCCAATTTGCTGGATCAGGCAAAATCGCGGCTGGCCCAATACCGTGTTGCCGCGCGTCGCCATGAAAAGGATATAGAAGATGCGGTGCTGACTGCCCCGTTTGATGGCACCCTTTCAAATGTGGATTTGGCACTTGGCAATCAGGTGAATAACAGTCATCTGGTCGCGCATCTGACCGATCTCTCGCAATTGGAAGTCAGCTTTGTTGTGCCAGTGGGTATCTATCAGAATATCGATGCGCTTATCGGGCGTCCGGTGCAGCTGAGATGGACATCTGGAAACACCGCAAGTGCAGAATTGGAAGCGGTTATCAGCCGGTCTGAAATCATTGTGGACAGATCAGAAGGCGGCGGCAGACTATATGCCGAATTGCCTGAAAAAGCCGCACGAAACCTGCCACCAGGCGCATTTGTCGAAGTGCAATATGTCGGCCAGTCCTATCGCCGTGTAGTATCTGTGCCGGAAGAGGCTGTTTTTGGCAGCAACACTATTTATGTCATTGATAATGGCCGAGCCAGTGCCCGCACCATATCGGTTCTGCATCGCAGTCCGGGCAGTGTTTTAGTTAAGGGCGATATTCAGGATGGGGAAGAAATCCTTGCCACCCGCCTGCCGGGTATCGGGGATGGCACACGGGTGCGTATTGCCAGCCCGTCCCCCGCAATTTCATCTTCGGCAAATTCATCTTCGGCAAACGCATCTTAATGAAAAGAGCATTGAATTTTTATGTTTAGCAGCGCGATAGAATTTTTTGCCCGCCACCGCACCGCCTCCAATCTGATTATGATCATCATGCTGGCCGTTGGCATGATGTCGGCTACCCGCCTGAACAAGCAATTTTTCCCTGATGTGGATGTTGAAATTATTGCGGTTAGTATCCAGTGGTCAGGGGCAACAGCTGAAGATGTGGATAGCAATATCATTCAGCCGCTAGAGCCGGAATTACGCACCATCGCCAATGTGAAAAAGGTGATGTCCTCTTCATTTGAAGGGGTTGGGACAGCCCAGGTCGAATTTACCTTTGGTGCGGATATGCAAAAAGCGCTGGCAGATGTAGAAGCAGCTGTTGGTCAGGTAGAGTTTCCCGCCGAAGCTGAATCGCCCGATATTATCAAGGGTGAGTTTTTTGATACTGTCTCGCGCATTGTGCTCTATGGCCCCTACAGTCTGGAATCGCTACGCTATCATGCCAAAACCATGAAAGAGGATTTGCTGCAACGCGGCGTGGACAAGGTTGAGCTGGGCGGCCTGCCAGATGAAGAAATTCATATTGAAATCAGCGAAACCGAATTGGCACGGCTGGGGCTGACCTTGAATGATATATCCGCTGCCATTGCGGGCAGTTCGGTGGATGTACCTGCTGGCCGATTTGCCGACGGGGCGCTTCGGGTACGCTCTATTGGATTGCGAAAAACCGCTGCGGAATATGCTGATATTGAAATCCTGATACGCGCGGATGGCAGTGCAGTGCGCCTGGGCGATGTTGCGCGTCTGACAGACGGGTTTGAAACCCCGGCTGAGTTGCTGGAACATAACGGGATGCCCGCAGTAGAGCTGCATATATTGCGGGGTAAAACCAGCGACTCTCTTAAAACCAATGAAATTGTTCAAAGCTATTTGACCGAAAAAGAGATGACCTTGCCGCAAGGGCTGGAGGTTGCCCAGTATAATGTGGCAGCCGATTTGATCTCGCAGCGGATATTCCTGCTGATTGAAAACGGCTTTTTCGGCCTGTTACTGGTGATGCTGGTCTTGTTTTTGTTTTTGCCAGCCCGCATCGCCTTTTGGGTGGCGGTGGGTATTCCGGTCGCCTTTCTGGCCACATTCGGGGTGATGTTTGCCACAGGCCAGAGTATCAATATGATCTCGCTATTCGGTCTGATTATGGCGCTGGGCATTGTGGTTGATGATGCGATTGTAATTGGCGAGCACGCTGAACATTTACGCATCAGGCGAAATCTGCCTATCCAGGAAGCGGCCATTTTATCGGCAAAGCGGATGGGCCCGCCTGTTATTTCTGCGATGCTGACAACCGTTGCTGCCTTTTTGCCCCTTTTTACCATCAAGGGGATAATTGGCGTTATCATTGGCGCAATACCGGCTGTGGTTTGTGCGGTATTGGTGGCTAGCCTGATAGAATGTTTCTTTATTCTGCCCGCCCATCTGGCTCATCACGGGGCAGGAAAATCAACACAGCCTTCCTGGTTCCGGCGCAAATTTGATGCAGGCTTTAACTTTTTCAGAGATCAGATTTTTGGTCGTCTGGTGCGCCTTGCACTGAGCTTTAGATATGCCACCCTCTCTCTTGCTATCGGTATGCTGATCCTGGCGGTCGGGATGATGTCGAGCGGTCGTGTCGGCTTTGTCTTTTTCTCTGCCCCCGAAGCCGATAATGTCTATGTCAGCATGACAATGGCCTCTGGCTCTACCCGCCAGCAAACAGAAAATATGGTCGATGAAATAGAACGCGCATTGGCCGTGGTCGAAGAAGAGTTGACAGATGGCCGCAATGATCTGGTGTCCTTTGCCTATTCGGTGACCGGTGCGCATATCAGCGATAATCAGGAGGAAGCCACAGGCGGGGCAAATGATTTGCGCGGCGGGATGATGATAGAGCTGATCACCGCTGACCAGCGTGATGTGCGTTCCGCCCAGTTTGTCGAAGCCCTGCGTGCAGAAATACAGCCTATGCCTGGCCTGGAGCGTTTGATAGTGCGCGCCCCCGAAGGCGGGCCGCCCGGCCGCGAGCTGGATATACGGATTATGGGCAATGATCTGGAGAGGCTGAAAAAAGCGGCACAGGATATTATTCTGATCGCCGATGCCATTCCCGGCACAACAGATATCGAGGAAAATCTGAATTACGGCGCAGAAGAGCGTATTATTCGCCTCTCGCCCCTTGGTCGTTCGCTTGGCTTTACCGTGCAATCTATTGGCAGCCAGCTTCGTGCCTCTCTGGACGGGGCGGTCGTCAGGCGTTTTCCACGAGGCGACGAGGTGGTCACAGTGCGTCTGGCATTGCCAGAAGATGAGGTATCTACCGATAATCTGGGCAATTTGCGCCTGATAACCCCGCAAGGCAATTATGTCCCGCTTGCCGATGTTGCCAGCATTGAACGCCGTCTGGGTTTTGCCATTGTCCGGCGTCAGGATGGTTTCCGCGAGGTGGCCATTCAGGGGGATCTAGATGACGATATCATCAATACAACAGGGGCAAAAGAAGCGCTGATCACAGGCGAGTTTGGCAGCTATACGGATGAAAATAACCTGCGCTATCGCTTTGATGGACGCGATCAGGAACAGGGCGAAGCCTTTGCTGATATGGCCAGTGGCGGCATCCTTGCCCTGTTATGCATCTATACTATTCTGGCATGGGTATTTGCCAGCTGGACACGCCCCATTGCGGTGATGATCATGATCCCCTTTGGCCTGATAGGGGCAGTGGTTGGCCATTATGTGATGGGGATGAATATCAATATCCTGTCTTTATTTGCCCTTATCGCGCTATCGGGCATTGTGGTGAATAATTCCATTATTCTGGTCGCGACCATTGAACGACGCCTGAATGAGACAGATGGCGCCCATGATGAGGCGATTATACAAGGCACCATTGACAGGTTACGACCGGTTTTATTGACCTCCATGACAACCATAGGCGGGTTAAGCACGCTGATGTTTGAAACCTCGTTGCAGGCCCAGTTCCTGATCCCGATGGCCACCACTATTGTTTTTGGTCTGGCCTTTACGACTGTCCTTGTTTTGTTTGTTGTGCCGGCAACATTGGGGATTGGCCGCGATACCCATGCGGTTATGGGCAGGATAGGGCGATTTGTTCGCGCCTTGTGGTAGCCATTATTTTCAGCGTATAGTTTTTTTCAGCATAAAAGACAGTTTCAGGTTAGGTGGTCTGACAATGGCAGAGGGTTCAGGGCGGGATAAAAAAGGCTCTTCAGGGCGGTCTTATCGCTCGAAAGCAGGCTTGACGCGCCAGCCTAAAAAGATGCGGGGACGCAAACCCTCTTCCCAGCGATGGCTTACCCGCCAGCTAAACGACCCCTTTGTGGCAGAGGCCAAGAAGAGAGGCTATCGCTCGCGCGCCGCAATCAAGCTGGAACAAATGGATGAAAAGCATAAATTTTTAACACCGCATATGCGGGTGGTCGATCTGGGCTGTGCACCGGGCGGCTGGCTGCAGGTGGTTGCCCGGCAATGCAGGCTGGATGCGGGCAAGGGCAGTCTGGTCGGGATAGATCTGCTGGAAACAGACCCGGTACCCGGGGCAGATATTATGGTCGGCGATATCACCGAAGAAGGCGTACTGGAAGAAGTGGCCAGCCGGATAGGCGGCAAGGCAGATGCGGTGCTCTCGGATATGGCAGCGGCCACAACAGGCCATCGCCAGACCGATCATTTACGCACTATGGCTTTATTGGAAATTGCGCTGGATTTTGCCACAGAAATCCTCCAGCCAGGCGGGCTTTTTCTGGCAAAGGCCTTTCGCGGCGGGGCAGATGCCAGTTTTATGGCGTTATTGAATCAGCGTTTTGACAAGGTACGCTATCTGAAACCGGAAGCCAGCCGCGCCGAATCTGTCGAGACCTATTTGCTGGCAACCGGCTTTAAACCCGCCCCGGATACAGATGACGCATAGATAGCACATTAAAAACGCCATTTTATCGCGGGCGGATGCAGTTTCAACTGGATATCTGACACGCTTCAGGGTAATGTCTGGCGTCATCACCTGCTTTGCATCTAAGGACAAATTGATGACTACGCCAACAATCCGAGAATCCCTTACTTTTGATGATGTTCTGCTACAGCCTGGCCATTCGTCAGTATTGCCGGCTGATGTGGATATATCTTCTTATCTGACTCGCCAGATAAAGCTGAATTTGCCGCTGGTATCGGCGGCGATGGATACCGTGACCGAACATCGTCTGGCGATTACCATGGCACAAGCTGGCGGTATCGGGGTTATCCATAAAAATTTCACTATTGAAGAGCAGGCCGCCCAGGTGGCAGCGGTGAAAAGGTTTGAAGCGGGTATGGTGGTTAACCCGCTAACCATCACGCCGGATAAATCACTGGGCGATGCGCTGGCCATGATGTCGGCAAATAAAATCAGCGGTGTGCCGGTTGTGGATGAACAGGCAAAGCTGGTCGGTATTCTGACCAACCGTGATGTGCGCTTTGCCACCGATAAAAATCAGAAAATTGCCGATTTGATGACAAAACCGGTCATTACGGTGACTGAATCTGCCAGCCCGCAAGAAGCGCGCCGCCTGTTGCATGAACACCGTATTGAAAAGCTGGTGGTGGTTGATGATCAGAATATCTGTATCGGCCTTATCACGGTAAAGGATATGGAAAAGGCCGAAAATTATCCGCAAGCCTCGAAAGATGATAAGGGCCGGTTGCTGGTCGCGGCCGCAACCGGGGCAGGGCCTGACGGGGTGCGCCGTGCCGAAGCCCTGATAGCTGCCGGGGCAGATGTGGTGGTGGTCGATACTGCCCATGGCCATTCCGAAGGTGTTTTGGGCGCGGTTCAGACCATTCGCAAATTATCCAATACCACCCAGATTATCGGCGGCAATATCGCCACAGCAGATGGCGCAAAAGCTCTGATAGATGCCGGGGTGGATGCGGTAAAGGTCGGGATTGGGCCTGGCTCTATCTGCACCACCCGAATGATTGCCGGGGTGGGCGTGCCGCAACTTACCGCTATTTTTGACGCATTTTCAATATGTGCAGATGCCGGTGTGCCGGTTATCGCAGATGGCGGCATTAAATATTCAGGCGACCTGGCCAAAGCCATTGCTGCCGGGGCATCGGTTGCGATGGTTGGCTCTATGCTGGCCGGTACAGATGAAACCCCGGGCGAGGTATTTTTATATCAGGGACGTTCCTATAAAGCCTATCGCGGGATGGGTTCCATGGGGGCGATGGCCAGAGGTTCGGCCGACCGCTATTTCCAGGCAGAAGTATCCACGCCTTTAAAGCTGGTACCAGAAGGCATTGAAGGCCAGGTACCCTATAAGGGGGCGGCCGGCCAGGTCTTGCACCAATTGGCAGGCGGTTTGCGCGCAGCGATGGGCTATACTGGCAATCCGACCATTGCCGATATGCAGAAAAATTGCACCTTCCTGAAAATCACCTCGGCGGGCTTGCAAGAATCGCACGTACATGATGTGACCATCACAAGGGAAGCCCCGAATTATCGGCCGGGTATGTAATAGCGCAGGATTTTGGGAACGCAATGATGAAAAATGCCATTCTGATTATTGATTTCGGCTCGCAAGTAACCCAGCTCATCGCCCGGCGTCTGCGCGAGGAAGGGGTCTATACCGAAATCCTGCCCAGCACCTCTGTTCAGGGGCTGGAAAAAGAGGGGGCGCTATCTCATATTGGCGGGATTATCCTGTCCGGAGGGCCAAATTCGGTAACCCATGCCGATACACCGCGCGCCCCGCAGGCGGTATTTGATGCAGGCCTGCCAATTTTGGGCATTTGCTATGGCCAGCAAACCATGTGCAGCCAGCTTGGCGGGGTGGTCGAAGCCGGTCTTAGCCGGGAATTTGGCCAGGCAGAGGTGGAAGTTGTTGCCGATAGCCCGCTTTTTGAGGGGGTCTGGCCAGCTGCCTCGCGCCAGTCTGTCTGGATGAGCCATGGCGATCATGTCTCTGCCTTGCCAGACGGCTTTCAGGTGATTGCCCGTTCTACCGGTGCGCCCTATGCGGTCATTGCCGATGAGGCGCGCGGCTATTACGGGGTGCAGTTTCATCCCGAAGTGGTACATACCGATGGCGGGGCAGGGCTGTTGCGTAATTTTGCCTTGCAGATTTGCGGGGTAGATGCCAATTGGTCGATGGCAGCCTACAAGGATCAGGCGATAGCCGCATTGCGGGCACAAATCGGCAATGGCAATGTGATTTGCGGCCTGTCTGGCGGGGTTGACAGCTCGGTTGCAGCCGTGCTTATCCATCAGGCAATAGGAGATCAGCTGACGTGTGTATTTGTGGATACCGGGCTGATGCGTAAAGGCGAGGCAGATGAGGTTGTCTCTCTGTTCCGCGATCATTATAATATTCCGCTTGTCCATCATGATGCGTCTGCGATGTTTTTAGGCCGGCTGGACGGGGTGGATGACCCCGAACAAAAGCGCAAAATTATCGGCAAGAGCTTTATCGAGGTGTTTGACGAGGAATCTGGCAAAATCAAAAATGCCCGCTTTTTGGCACAAGGCACGCTCTATCCGGATGTGATTGAATCCATTTCGGCCGCTGGCGGTAATGCGGTGACCATCAAATCCCATCATAATGTGGGCGGCCTGCCAGAGGATATGGCACTGGAACTGGTCGAGCCCTTGCGAATGCTGTTCAAGGACGAGGTGCGCGCATTGGGGCGCGAGCTGGGCTTGCCCGAACATTTTGTCGGCCGCCATCCCTTTCCGGGGCCAGGCCTTGCCATTCGTATTCCAGGGGCAATATCGCCGGAAAAGCTGGATATATTGCGCGAGGCAGATGCCGTCTATCTGGACGAGATACGCAAAGCCGGCCTCTATGACGAGATTTGGCAGGCCTTTGCTGTATTGTTGCCGGTACGCACCGTTGGGGTGATGGGCGATGCCCGTTCCTATGAATATGTGTGCGCGTTGCGCGCGGTAACCTCTACCGACGGAATGACCGCCCAGAGCTATGGGTTTAGCCATGATTTTCTGGCTCGTACCGCCACCCGTATCGTGAATGAGGTAAAAGGCGTGAACCGCGTGGTCTATGATGTGACCAGCAAACC
>JAYOMZ010000010.1:45968-59247 GCA_038121125.1 Alphaproteobacteria bacterium | reverse complement strand
AAGTCACATAGAGAGATAGCTGATGAAAGCGGTGTCCCGCTGGGCACGGTTAAATCTCGCATTAGGCTCGCTTTAAACAGGCTGCGCGCCCATCTGGATGAGCCGGAAGGAATTTGGAAGTCATGAACGAGCAGGCATCGTTCAATATGCAAGTGCTGGATGCGCTGTTGCTGGATTACGCAACAGGTGCGCTTTCTTTGCCGCTGGAAGTGTTGGTGGAAACACATCTGGCGATGAATGAGGAAAGTGCCAAGACCATGAATATGCTGATGAAGCTGGGCGGGGTATTGCTGGAAGATAGCGATCCGGTCTCTTTATCCGAAGGGGCGCTGGAAAATGTCCTGAAAGCCATAGAACAGGATGAAGGCAAGCAGCCCGATACCAGCAAGCGCAAAATAGATACAGATAGCGCGCTATTGCCGCGCCCGATAGCAGATTATCTGCCAGACAGGAATGATTCTGCCTGGCGGCGTATCGGCATTGGATTATTTGAATGTGATGTTGTCTTTGACAATGATCAGGGACGGGCAAAATTCTATCGCATTTCCCCTGGTACATCCATCCCCTCTCACACCCATACCGGCACGGAAGTGACCCTTGTCCTGCAAGGCGGCTTTACCGATGAAACCGGCAATTACGGGCCAGGCGATATCGCTGTCCAGGAAGAGGGGGGCGAGCATAAGCCGGTGGCCGATAATGACGGCGAATGCGTGGTATTTGCCGTTAATCAGGGCGATATCCGCCTGACCGGGCCCATCGGCCGCGTTCTGAACCTGCTGGTGAATTAATCCGCCCTTTATTGCGGTCAGCCGATTTTTTTTAAAGGATATTTCAGCTAATTGCCTGATAGGCGAGAACAGCCATGCTGGCCATTGCCACATAGCTGAGCTGTACGCGCAATCCGCGCATCCAGTAAGGCCAATAGCCTTTTTTCAGCCATATCAGATCAGCTGTTAGCGCAGCGGCAAACCCTGCCAGCAATAATGCAGCTGCCCAAAAGAGCGGCAGAAAAAGCGCAAACCAGCCGGTCAGGGACAGGCTGACAGACCAAATCAGAGCCATTCTGGCAGAGAGTATCAGTCTATCTTCAGGGCAGGTCACTGCCCGCCCCCAATGCAAACCGCCCAGAAAGCTGAGGATAATTGCCCCGTAGGACAACAGGGCAAAAGAGATTTGTGATGGTAAAAAAATGTCCGAAATCCCGTCACCTGCCCCAAACAAGGCCGCGCTCAACCCCAAAAAGGGCAATGCCCCTGCATATCCGAGCCATTTGGCCGTAAAAGGGGTTTGGCTATCCGAGAGTTTATCCATCTTTTTTTACCCCTGTTTTTTTGACAAAAATTTCTGCAGGAGCGGCATCATGCCATCAATGATTTTTGCCACGCCTTCTGCGTTGGGATGCAGACCATCGCGCTGGTTATAGCGCGGTACCAATGCGACATCCTGAAGGAAAAAAGGATAGAAAGCCAGATTATATTTCTGTGCCAAATCCGGATAGACAGGATTAAATTCAGCGCCATATTCTGGCCCTAAATTCACCGGCGCCAGCATCCCGCATAAAAAGGTTTTAATGCCGCGTGCGGCAAGTTTGGATAAAATCTGATCCAGATTGCGGCGCGATGCCGACGGGTCAAGGCCGCGCAACAAATCGTTGCCGCCCAGCACGATCATCACGTAATCTGGCTGTTCGGCAAGCGCCCATTCCAGGCGCGCCAGCCCGCCGGCCGTGGTATCGCCTGAAACCCCGGCATTCAGGATTTTTATCTCCACCCCTTGTGCGGTAAGCCGATCCTGCAATTGCCGGGTAAACCCCTCTTCGGCTGGTAGCCCGTATCCGGCTACCAACGAGTCGCCAAACACCATCAATTGCGGGCTATCTGCCTGTACAGATTTAAACGATGCGCCGAGCATAAAACAGACAGCCAACAGCCCCGATAAAGACAGATAAAGCGCTTTTTTTATATTTTCGGCTTGGCACATACCCCAACAGTTCCCATATCAGACAGAACAGGTTGGCAAATTCCGTCATTAACGCCGCTTTTCATCCTTCGGCCTTTTTTATAAAAAGCGCCTGCACTAGCCTAAGATATAAGGTGACCTTTATGTCAGTTCAAGAAACCCTGCCCCCTAGCCCGTCAGGTGATAAGGTTATTTCCCTGCAAAAGGCCAGCCTGTCTTTTGCCGGTGCCAATGGCCGGGTCGATATTTTGAAAAATATCCAGCTGGATATACCGGCTGGCCAATCGGTAGCGATTTTAGGGCCAAGCGGGGCAGGTAAAACCAGTTTGCTGATGGTGATGGCCGGGCTGGAATCCCTTAGCAGCGGCAGGGCTGTTTTGGCAGGACAGGATATCACTTCCATGAATGAGGATGCGCTGGCACAATTGCGGCGCGATCATGTCGGTATTGTTTTTCAGGCCTTTCGGCTGATCCCTTCCATGACAGCGGTGCAAAATGTGGCTGTCCCGCTGGAGCTGGCAAGCGATAGCCAGGCCAGTGAAAAAGCAGAAACAGCCTTGAAAAGCCTTGGGCTGGGTCATCGCCTGCATCACCTGCCTGACCAGCTTTCAGGCGGCGAGCAGCAAAGGGTGGCGATTGCCAGAGCGATTGTTACCCGCCCGGATATTCTGCTGGCAGACGAGCCGACCGGCAATCTGGATAGCGCCACAGGGGCAAGTGTTATAAAAGAGCTGTTCGCGGCGGCGGCATCGGTGAATGCCGCGCTGGTTCTTATTACCCATGATGAGGCACTGGCAAAAAAATGCCAGCGCCTGTTGCGTATTGAAGATGGCGAAATTATCACAGATACAAATGTGAAGGCAGGCAAAAAATGACAGATAGCTGGTCATTGGCCTGGCATTTTGCCCGTTGCGAGATAAGAGGGTCTGTTGCGCGCTTTCGGGTATTTCTGGCTGCCCTGATGCTGGGGGTAGCCGCTATCGGGGCGGTTGGCTCGGTTGCAGAAGCGATGCGTGCGGGCATTGATGATAATGCACGCAGCCTGCTTGGCGGGGATTTTGAACTTTCCAGCCTGCATATTCCGCCAGAACAGCAGGTTCTTGGGCTGACAGAAAATATTGCAGCACGCTCTGATATTGTGCAAATGCGCGCGATGCTGGGCAGGCAGGCAACAGACAGCCAGCCCGCAAGGCGCAAATTGGTAGAATTAAAGGCGGTGGATAGCGCCTATCCTCTGATCGGGGATATCACCCTTGAGCCGGCCATATCCCTTGACGAGGCGCTGGCAGATAACGGGGCGGTGGCTGCCCCTGCCCTGTTGGCCGCACTGGATTTGAAAATTGGCGATACAGCCAGGCTAGGCGAGCATATTGTCACTATTCGAGCCAGCCTGATAGCCGAGCCTGACCGTTCTATCAGCTTTGTCGGCTTTGGCCCGCGCCTGATTATCAGCACAAAAACATTGCAATTGACCGGCTTGCAAAAAGAAGGGGCGTTTATTTCCTATAAAACCCGCTTGCAGCTGAAAGACCCGGCATCTGCTGCGGTGCTGGAAGCCAGCCTTCGCGATGCCATAGAAGGCAGCTATATGCGCCTTCGCACCCTTAATTCGGCCGGAGCAGGATTTGAGCGTTTTGTGGAGCGCGCTGAATTATTTTTAATGCTGGTCGGGCTGACCGCCTTGCTGATAGGCGGCCTTGGGGTAAGCGGGGCGGTGCGTGCCTGGCTGCTTAGCCGGATGAATGTTATCGCCACCCTGAAATGTCTGGGCGCGTCCTCGAAATTGATTTTCCGTATCTATATTTTGCAAGTCATGGTGATTGCCAGCATAGGCGTTATGGCGGGCATCGCTCTGGCAGGGCTATCGCCTTTTCTGGCAGCCAAATTTTTTACCGCTTATGTCAATGTTCCGCTGATGACAGATATTTATGCAAGGCCGTTATTGCTGGCAGCCGGCTTTGGGCTGGTTACCACTTTTGTTTTTGCGGTATGGCCCTTATCGCGCACCCGCCATATTCGCGCCGCCCACCTGTTTCGTGCACTGATGCAGATACCGGGCGGCACGCCTTCTGTCGCAGCACTTGTTACAGTGACAGGCGGCATTGTCGCGCTGGCAGGTCTGGCAGTCATCGCGACAGGCAATATCCTTCTGTCTCTCAGCTTTATGATAGCAGCGCTTGTCTCGATGGGATTGCTATATATGCTGGCAGGAAGTGTTTTATTATTTTTGCGCCAGCTGGCACCGCCCCGATATGTGCCTGCCCATCTCGCCCTGTCGGCTGTCACGCGCAAAGGATCGCCCCTGCAATCGATTATGATCGCCTTTGGGTTGGGATTATCGGTGCTGGTTGCGGTGGTATCAAGCCAGCATAATTTAATGGCACAATTAAACAGCCGTGCGGCCGAAGATGCCCCGGACTGGTTTTTTATCGATATCCAGCCACAGCAGATTGACCCGTTTATTGCTCAGGTTTCTGCTATTTCCAGCCAGACCATAATAGAAAAAACGCCCATGCTGCGCGGGCGGGTCATTGCCCTGAACGATATGCCTGCCAGCAAGGCAAACAAGGATGCAGAAAGCAGCTGGGTCTTGCGCGGCGACCGTGCGCTTACCTGGCAAGCCAGCGCGCCCGAAGGCGCAAAAATCACGCGCGGGAAATGGTGGCCGGCTGATTATAGCGGCCCACCCCTGATGTCCATCACCGAAGACCTGGCTCGCGATTACAATCTGGCGGTAGGCGATAGTGTGATGCTGAACATTCTGGGGCGCGAGATCACCGCCCAAATCGCCAATGCCCGAAAGGTGGACTGGCAAAGTTTTCGGATCAATTTTGTCTTTATCATGTCGCCTGGCCTGCTGGACGGGGCGCCCCATAGCTGGCTGGCCACAACCCGTTCGCCAGATGAAAAGACTGCCCGCCAGATAGAGGAAAAAATCACCGCCGAGTTTAATAATATCTCGGCTGTATCTGTATCCGAAGCGGTACAAACCGTTGAAAAAGTCCTGAATTTATTAGGGGCAGCGATACAAATGACAGCCATTGTAACCTTGCTATCCGGCCTGGCAGTACTGGCTGGCAGTGTGGCAAATTCCGAAGCCCAGAGATTTGCTGATTCCATGATTTTGAAAATATTGGGCGCGCGGCGCATTGATATCATCATCGCCTGGATACTGGAATATAGCCTGCTGGCGGTGCTAACCGGAATGGTGGCGATGGTGATAGGCACGGCAACCAGCTATGCGCTAATTCATTTTTTCATTGGTGCAGATTTTACCTTTAATCTGCCGCTTATCGCCCTCACCGCTTTTTCCGGGGCGGCCTTTACCATTTGTCTGGGGCTGGCCGGGGCAATGCGGACATTAGGCAGCAAGCCTGCCCCGTTCCTGCGTGAAACCATCTAGTGGCAAAAAATATTTCCGCATTTGCGATATTTTTGTGATATAGAACAGCGTCACACAGATTAAAGCCTTCCCACTTTGCGGTAGCGATATGCAAGGAGAAAACAGATGCCCTCACAACAGGTAAAGAAAGTTGTATTAGCCTATTCAGGCGGTCTGGATACCTCTGTCATTTTGAAATGGCTGCAAGAAGAATATCGCTGCGAGGTCGTTACCTTTACCGCTGATCTGGGACAGGGGGAAGATATCGAACCGGCCAGAGAAAAAGCAAAGCTGCTTGGCATTAAAGATATTTATATCGAGGATTTGCGCGAGGAATTTGTAAAAGACTATGTCTTTCCCATGTTCCGCGCCAATGCCCTTTATGAGGGGCTGTATATGCTGGGCACATCTATTGCGCGCCCGCTTATCGCCAAACGCCAGATTGAAATTGCCCGCGAAGTGGGCGCAGATGCAGTATCGCATGGCGCGACTGGCAAGGGCAATGATCAGGTACGCTTTGAGCTGGGCTATTATGCCCTGCAGCCGGATATCAAAGTTATTGCCCCGTGGCGCGAATGGGACCTGGCCTCCAGAACAAAGCTGATCGCCTATGCAGAGGCCAATCAAATTCCTGTCCCCAAAGATAAGCGCGGTGAAGCCCCGTTCAGTGTGGATGCCAATTTGCTGCATATTTCGGCTGAGGGGAAAGTGCTGGAAGACCCGGCCCTGCCGCCTGAGGAATATGTCTTTTCGCGCACCGTCTCGCCCGAAGATGCACCAGATACAGCAGAGCATATTAAAATCCAGCTTAAAAGCGGCGACCCGGTAGCCATTAATGGCAAGGCCATGTCCCCGGCAACCCTTCTGACCCAACTTAACCGTCTGGGCGGCAAGCATGGTATTGGTCGTCTGGATCTGGTGGAAAACCGCTTTGTTGGCATGAAATCCAGGGGGATTTATGAAACACCCGGCGGTACAGTGTTGCTGGCCGCCAGACGGGCGGTTGAATCCATTACCCTTGATAGAGGGGCAGCCCATCTAAAAGACGAGCTGATGCCGCGCTATGCAGAGCTTGTCTATAATGGGTTCTGGTTTGCCCCTGAACGCGAAATGCTGCAAGCCGCCATTGATAATTGCCAGCATATGGTCAATGGCGAGGTCGAGCTAAAGCTTTATAAGGGCAATATCATTATTGTCGGGCGCAGCTCGCCAAATTCGCTCTATTCAGAAGATTTGGTGACCTTTGAAGAAGGGGCAACAGATTATGACCATCACGACGCACATGGCTTTATTCGGCTAAATGCATTGCGCTTGCGTGTAAATGAAATGGCCCGCCGCAAGATGAAGCCATAATCCGTTACCTGTCTTTTTTTAAAAGAGCAAACTGTCTGGCAGCAATTGGCCTACTTACCGGCCATATCCAGACAGGTCTTGCCGACACTGCCATCATGGCCGCGCTGTTTGAACAGCACAAATTTGCCCGGTGCCAGGGCATAGCCTGTATCGCGCTTGCCTGTCGGGCAATCTGCAACAAACGATATCAGATAGCTGGCATTGCCATTGGAATGGCGGGAAAACTCCTGGTATCCGGGGCTGCTGACCCCTACCAAAAGTCCGGCAATTAAAATAACTGGTAGCATTTTGACCATCTCCTTTTTCAATTACATATAACTATGCTATGCATTAACCATTTCAAGGAAATATCTACCAAAATTATGTAGGTATGAAGGCATAAAAGCGGCAAAAAAAAGACCGGGTTTTATCCCTGATCTGGGAAAAGTTTTTTTCATATTAAGGGTCGGTTAGAGGCGCGGATTGTGCTAGAAGATAGGTTAGAAAACAGATGTCATATTGCAGCCTGCAAGGATGCGGGAAAAAAGTGAGTTTTTTATTCAAATCACTTTGGGCATTCTGTATGAATAGTTAAACCCGAAATAAATATATAGCTGATGTAAGGATATTGCCATGTCATTTGAACTTCCAGACCTGCCCTATGCCTATGATGCGCTTGCCCAAAATGGGATGTGCAGCGAAACCCTCGAATTTCACCATGATCTGCATCACAAAGCCTATGTGGATAATGGCAACAAGCTGATCGCCGGCACTGAGTGGGAATCAAAATCGCTCGAAGATATCATCACCGGTACATATGATGCCAAGGCGATTGCCCAAAATGGTATTTTCAACAATGCCTCTCAGCACTGGAATCATATTCAGTTCTGGGAAATGATGGGCCCGGATGGCCGGAAAATGCCGGGGGAGCTGGAAAGCGCGATTACCGCCTCTTTTGGCTCAGTTGATGCCTTTAAACAGGAATTTGTTGCCGCAGGGGTTGGCCAGTTTGGGGCTGGCTGGTGCTGGCTGGTACAAAAAGCCTCTGGCGAGCTGGCGGTCACAAAGACTGAAAATGGTGTGAACCCGCTTTGTTTTGGCCAGACCGCCCTTTTGGGCTGTGATGTATGGGAACATTCCTATTATATCGATTTCAGAAATAAACGCCCTGTTTATATCGAAAACTTCCTGGATAATCTGGTAAATTGGGAAAATGTTGCGGCCAGAATGGCCAGCTAATCTGCCAGCTGAAATTATCTTATCAAGGGGGAAGTGGTGATGATTGCTTCCCCTTTTTCCGCCTTATAACCCTGCTGGCGATTTGCTAAACCGCGATACTGCCACCCCGAGAAGAGAATAAGAGCCATGATCCCGTTAAAAGACCCTAGCTTGCTAAAAACAGATGCCTTTATCAATGGCGAATTTGTTGCTGCCAAAGGTGATAAACGTTTTGCTGTGACCAACCCTGCCAATGGTGAAATTATCGCCCATGTCGCAGATTTTGGCGCAGAGGGCATACAGGCAGCGATCGAAGCCGCAGAGGCTGCGCGCCATGCATGGGCAGCACGCACCGCCAAGGAAAGAGCCGGTATTTTGCGCCGCTGGTACGAGCTATCAATAGAAAATGCCGATGATCTGGCCGCTATCCTGACCGCAGAGATGGGCAAGCCTCTGGCCGAGGCCAAGGGCGAAATCCTGTATGGCTCAAGCTTTATTGAATGGTTTGCCGAAGAAGCCAAACGTATTTCAGGCGATGTGCTGGAAAGCCCGTTTCCGGATAAAAAATTCCTGGTTCTGAAACAGCCTGTTGGCGTGTTTGGTGCTATCACTCCCTGGAATTTTCCCAATGCCATGATCACGCGCAAAGTCTCGCCTGGCCTGGCCGCAGGGTGCAGCTGTGTCTTGAAACCGGCCGAGCAAACCCCGCTTTCGGCACTGGCTCTGGCAGAACTGGCCCGCCGCGCAGGTTTTCCGGCAGGCGTTATGAATATTGTTACCGGTATGGATGCCCCGGCCATGGGTGAGGCGCTGTGCGCTGATGAAAGGGTGCGTAAAATCACCTTTACCGGCTCAACCGAAGTGGGGCGTATTCTGATGCGCCAATCTGCAGATACGATTAAGAAGGTCAGCCTGGAGCTGGGCGGCAATGCCCCGCTGATTGTCTTTGATGACGCTGATCTGGAAGAAGCGGTCGAAGGGGCTATCGCTTCAAAATACAGAAATGCCGGCCAGACTTGTGTCTGTGCGAACCGCATTTTTGTTCAGGCAGGTATTTATGATGATTTTGCCGCTGCCCTGTCGCAAAAAGTTGCAGCGATGAAGGTAGGGGACGGATTTGAAGAAGGCGTATCGCAAGGCCCTATCATTGACCAGCAGGGCTTTGATAAAATCGATCGCCATGTTGCCGATGCGCTGGCCAAGGGGGCATCTGTTTCAGTTGGCGGTGCACCGCATGGGAAGGGCGGTACATTTTATCAGCCTACCGTTCTGACAGGGGCAAACCGTGATATGCAAATCTTTTCAGAAGAAACCTTTGGCCCGGTAGCTGCCCTGTTCAAATTTGACAGCGAGGAAGAAGTTATCGCCGCTGCCAATGATACGATTTTCGGGCTGGCGGCCTATTATTTCACCAAGGATGTGGGGCGGATTTTCCGCGTTGGTGAAGCACTGGAATATGGGATGGCGGTCGCCAATACAGGGGCCTATTCCTCGGAAGTGGGGCCTTTTGGCGGGGTGAAGGCATCCGGGCTGGGTCGTGAAGGCTCTAAATACGGGATTGATGAATTTCTGGAGATTAAACTGCTGGTGGTTGGCGGAGTATAAACTCCGTCTGTTTTAAAAAATAATCGATAAAAAAGAGAGGCTTTTGCCTCTCTTTTTTGTTTCATTTTATCTATAGGTTTACCGCTTTAACAGGCGGATAAGGCTGGAGGTATCATTCCGGCCAAAGCCCTGATGCGAGAGGGCGGCATAGAATTGTGCGACCAGAGCGGTAACCGGCAACTCCGAGCCATTCTGGGCGGCTTCTGCCATACAAATACGTAAATCCTTGCGCATCCAGTCTACGGCAAAGCCGAAATCAAACTCGTCACGTACCATGGTTGTGCCGCGATTTTCCATCTGCCAGGATTGCGCTGCACCGCCAGAGACCACACCCAGCACCTTGTCCATATCCAGACCTGCCTTCTGGCCAAAGGCCAGCGCTTCGGACAGGCCTTGTACCAGCCCGGCAATACAAATCTGGTTGACCATCTTGGTCAACTGGCCCGCCCCGGCATCACCCATATGGGTAACCTTTGCCCCGTAACAGGACATAAGCGGTTCTGCCCGGCCAAATGCATCGGCATCACCGCCACACATCACGGTTAATTTACCATTTTCTGCCCCGGCCTGACCGCCGGAAACAGGGGCATCGATAAAGTTCAGCCCTTTATCGCGGGCCGCCTGATATAATTCGCGTGCCACATCGGCAGATGCGGTGGTGTTATCGATAAAGACCGCATTATCGGCCATGGTAGAAAAGGCGCCATCTGCCCCTGTTGTCACCGCCCTAATATCGGCATCATCGCCCACACAGGCAAAAACAAATTCTGCGCCCTTTGCCGCTTCTGCCGGGGTGGTGGCATGGCTGCCGCCATGCTGGGCTGTCCATTTTTTTGCCTTTTCGGCTGTCCGGTTATAGACAACTACCTCATGCCCTGCGGCCGCCAAATGTCCGGCCATCGGGTAACCCATTACGCCCAGCCCTAAAAATGCTGCTTTTGCCACACTTACTCTCCATAAAATGTCAAAGAAGTTAATTTTTGTAAAAAACTGTAGACAGAATAGGTCGGGATACCGGTATAAGTCCAGTGTTTTGCATCTGCCAGTGCTTTGAATCCAATCGCCGCAAAGAGTTCGCCAGAACAGTTTCAGGCGGGCACTGATTTTTTGCTGTTCGTTATAGCTGGCCATGTTATGCTATCTGCGATTTTGTATTTTATGTTTGGGCAATTGGCTATAACCCCTTTGGAAAAAAGCGCAGGAGGGTAAAAGATGTCTGTTCTTACCGGTGATGACCATGTCCAGATTCTGATTTCCGAGACAGAGATAACCGCCCGGGTAAACCAGCTTGCCAAACAGATAACCAAAAGCTATTCCGACACCGAACAGCTGGTGGTGGTCGGGCTATTGCGCGGCTCTTTTGTCTTTATCGCGGATCTGGTGCGCCGCCTGAACTTGCCGGTAGAGGTGGATTTCATGACCGTATCCAGCTATGGCGACAGCACCGAATCCTCGCGCCAGGTGACCATTTTAAAAGATCTGGAAACCAATATTCGCAACCGCGATGTGCTGGTGGTAGAAGATATCATTGATACTGGCCATACCTTGTCACAAGTCCTGAAGATAATGCAGACCAGAGGGCCGTCTAGCCTGTCTGTCTGTACCTTGCTAAACAAACCGTCCCGCCGCGAGGTGGAGGTGGATATTCGCTGGACCGGCTTTGATATTCCAGATGAATTTGTAATTGGCTATGGCATTGATTATGCCCAGCAAGGGCGCAATCTGCCGCATATCGGCTTTGTACAGAAAACAGACTAATTCCCTTTTTTCAAACCAGCATCGCCTCTTCAAAAGGATAGCGCGACAGGATTTCTGTCCCTGTTTCTGTGATGACAATTTGCTCTTCCAGCTTGACGCCTTCCCTGCCCCCTTCTGCCCCGACATAGGCTTCGACACATAAGGTCATCCCCACTTCCAATGTCCCGTCATATCCATGTTTTTCAACATCTTCCGGATAGCGGATACAGGGATATTCATCACATAGACCAATGCCATGGGCCAGCACCCCGTAGCGCAAGGCTCGGTAAGCCTCTGGCAAGCGGTGGGCTTTTTCGGTTGCCTCGTCAAAGCGCATACCGGGCTGCAGCATCGCGATATTGGTCATTATATGTTCATAGGCAATTTGATACAGGGTTTTCTGGGTATCGGTTGGCGGTACATCCCCCACTATCCATGAGCGCGAGATATCACAGCAATAGCCATAGGTAGAGACCAGATCTGTATCAAAGGCCAGCATATCCCCGGCCGCCATAATGCGCGGGCCGCATTCCTGAAACCAGGGGTTGGTGCGCGGCCCTGATGACAGGATACGGGTTTCAATCCATTCCCCGCCCCGCCTTATACTGCCTGCATGCAAGGCGGCCCATACGTCATTTTCGGTTACGCCTGGCTGTACAGCCGCGCGCATTTCCGCCACTGCCTGTTCACAGGCATGGATGGCACAGCGCATGGCGTTAAGTTCATTTTCATTTTTTATCGAGCGGGCAAGTTCGGTTAATAGCTGACCATCTAATATATCCACCCCTTTTGCTGATAGGGCGGCATAGCCGGCATTTTCAATTTTATCAACCGCCAGGCGGTTGTTCTGGCCGCCATATTTTTTCATTAAGGCCAGAATTTGTTCTGTAAAGGCAGCGGCATGTTCATCTGTCCGGTTGCCGGTTTCAAAATAGAAAAAAGAAGCCCCGCCCCGCACTTCCCCTACCAGAGGCAGATGGGCAGATAAATGTGCACAGGAATGAAAATCAAACAGGACAACCTTTCCGGAAGGCGGCACAAAACAGGCGCGTGCGGCATTATGGGCGATCCAGAGCTGCATATTCGTGCTATCGGTTGCATAGCGGATATTCAGCGGGTCAAATAATAACAGGCCCGCACAATCATGGGCGATTATCTGTTCTTGCAAGCGTGCCAACCGATATTCGCGAAGGCTGGGCAGATCAGGCGGAGCCAGCCCGGCTTCCTGCCATTCTGAAAAAGCAAGGCCTGTAGGGCCAATTTCTACCCGGTCATTATCTGCCAGTGTGCCATCGCCTTGCAAATGCGCCCGCCGCGAGGGGTCAATTTTTCGGTTAGAACCAACAACAAAAGAATTCATGGCCATGCTCTCCTGCGCTCGTTTATTTTTATCTGCTGGATTTAACTGTCATGGCGTGCCAGACAGCCGCCCCCCCCCGCGCTTAACTTTTCTATAGCGTTACAGATTTTTTGCCCCCTGCAAGTCCCAAAATCGACAGGCTTTTTTAAAAATGTCGGGAAAGGAGCAATTCAGGGGCTATCTATCCTTGTCCGTTTAGCCTTGTCCTTTGTTTCTTTTTACAAAACGACAAGGCAACGCCCCTGTACCTCTCCTTTCAATATGGCTTTACTAATTGGCTCAACCGACTCCAGGTTGATTTCTGTCACAATTCTTTCCAGTTTTTCCATTGGAAATTGATCTGCCAGCCGCTGCCAGGCAGTAACCCTGCGTTCATAAGGCTGAAAGACCGAATCAATCCCCAGCAGATTGATACCGCGCAACAGGAAGGGCAATATATTTGCCGGTAAATCAACACCCCCTGCATTACCGATAGCCGCCACCGAGCCGCCATAACAAAGCTGGCCTAATATGCGTGCCAGCATGAGCCCGCCAACATTATCGATACAGGCTGTCCAGCGCTCGCTTTCCAGCGGCCGCGCAGTGGCCTCTGCCAGCTCGGCACGGGCAATCAGGCTATCTGCGCCCAGTTCGCGTAAAAAATCGCCCGCACTTTCTGTTCGGCCAGTCACCGCTGCCACGCGATA
>JAYOMZ010000010.1:26768-45868 GCA_038121125.1 Alphaproteobacteria bacterium | reverse complement strand
ACACGCCAGCCTGTGGCAATCACCTTGTCGCCTGGCTGATAACGCTCATCGCGGCTTTTGATTACCTCGCCGGCAAATTCTACCCCCGGAATACGCGGAAAATCGCGAATAAGCCTGCCCAATCCATTGATGCAAAGCCCGTCCTTGTAATTCACACCGGCATATTCCACGCGCACCAGAACCTCGCCTTGCGTATCCAGAAAATCTTCGTCTATCTCGCTTATTCGGGAAATGGTTTTTCCTGTATCATCCTGCTCTAATATCAGTGCTTTAAACATAAAAGGTCTCTCCTGACTTTCCGTTTGCCTGTAAATATGGCAATCTACATCCATCAAAATTGTTCAAAAAAGCATCTCATAATCACAGTCAGGAGCAAAGATGTTTAGTGAATTGCCACCAAAAGATGTGTATCGCGCCCTTTCGGAAAAAGAAAACAGCGTTCTTATTGATTGCCGCACCCGTTCCGAATGGGTCTATGTTGGCATCCCCGATATCAGCCAAACCGGGCGCGAGCTGGCGCTGATCGAATGGGTGGATAGTACCGGCCAGCCAAACCCAGATTTCCTTGCACAATGTCGTGAAAAAATCAGTGCTGACAGCTCTGTCTTTGTGATTTGCCGTTCCGGGGCGCGTTCTGCGGCTGCCTGTATGGCGCTAATTGAAAATGGCTATGCACAGGTCTGTAATGTCGCAGAGGGATTTGAAGGCGATCTGGATGGTGATAATCATCGCAGCCAGAAAAATGGATGGAAATATCATCAATTGCCCTGGCAGCAACGATAAAGCAGGGGCAACAGCGTTAAGGTGACGCTTATCCGGTTAAAACGGGTATAAAACTATCCGCAGTTTTTATAGTACTACCTCATAGCCTGGCGCTTCAGGCTCGTCATCGGTCATTTCGGCAGGAAACCCGGGCGCGGTTACATCCAGATTATGTGCCTCTTCCAGACGGCGAATAATATTGGGCGAGAGTTCACGCCCGCCATATTTTTCAATCCCATCCTTGAAAATATCTATCAGCAAGGGGGCGAGTTCCAGCGCCAGACCGGCACGCACCGCAACATCCTGGAACAGGCTGATATCCTTTAGCACCAGATCCATCGTGAAATTAATATCGCGGCTACCATTTAAAATTACCTGACCTTCGGTTTCATGCACAAAACTTGTCCCGCTGGAAATGGCAATCGCTTCATAGCTGGTACGCAAATCCATGCCAACAGCCGCGCAAGTGGATAGCGCTTCTGCCACCGATACCAGATTGGCCGTCGCCAGATAATTTGTAACCACTTTCAAAACAGTCGCCGAACCAAGCGGCCCTGTATGCAAAATACGCCTGCCCATTTTGGTTAAATAGGGCAGCATATCGTCAAACACATCGCGCGCACAGCCGGCAAAAATAGAGATGTTACCCGTTGCCGCACGGTGACATCCCCCCGATACAGGGCAATCGGCTACCCGTCCGCCCATCGCGGTAATCTTTGCGCCCAGACGGTGAATCTCGGTTTCATCGGTGGTGCTCATCTCTGCCCAGATTTTGCCGGCTGCCCATCCTGCCAGCAGCCCGTCTTCGGCTTCCAGTACTTGTGCGCTTATTACGGGTGAGGGCAAGCAGGTGATAAGGATATCGCAATTTGCGGCCATTTCAGCCGCTGAATCTGCCCATTTTGCCCCGGCGGCCAGCAATGGGGCAGCCGCCTTTTTATCCAGATCGCGTACCGTTAAATCGACCCCGTTTCGCAGAAGCGAGCCTGCCAGTTTTGCCCCGACATTGCCCAGACCAACAAACCCAACCGATTTATCCCTATTCGCATTGGCCATAATCTGTCTCCTTTTTTGAAATAGCAGGGTTATCTTTTTATTTCGGGGATAAGCCCTTCGGGAGCAAAGCGCAGCATTAACAACATAACCAGCCCCATCGTCATCAACCGCATATGTGCGGCTGATTCCAGTAAATGTGTTTTTAGCGGATTGCCTGCCTCCAGCGGCAGGGTGATGACATCCATCAGCCAGAGGCCAAGCGGCTCGCTCTCTACCCAGAAAAACCAGATAATAAATCCGCCCAGAACAGAGCCAAAATTATTGCCAGACCCGCCCACAATCACCATGATCCAGATAAGGAACGTAAAACGAAGCGGCAGATAGGAAGCCGGAGTAAATTGCCCGTCCAGCGTTGTCAGCATTGCACCGGCCACCCCGATAACCGCAGAGCCAAGAATAAATACCTGTAAATGCTTGGCCGTGACGTGCTTGCCCATCGCATTTGCCGCCACTTCATTATCGCGGATAGCCCGCATCATCCGCCCCCATGGAGAGCGCAAGGCGGTTTCAAACAGCCAGAATAATATCGCCAATACCACAATGAACAAGGCAGCATAGCAGAGCTTGACGATAATAGAGGATAATTCTGCTACATCTGTGCCCAGCCTTGCCGCGATATCCAGAACAAGGGGCGAGACTTGTAAATCCACCTCATAGGGGACAGGGCGTGGCAGGCCATTGACATTTTTAACCCCCCGCGCCAGCCAGTCTTCATTTTTCAGCACATAGACAACAATTTCCGAAATGCCCAGAGTGGCAATAGCCAGATAGTCCGAGCGCAAGCCAAGTGAAGCCTTGCCAATAACATAGGCTGCCCCTGCGGCAAAAATACCGCCAACAACCCAGGATAGCAAAATGGGCAAGCCCAGCCCGCCAATATGACCGGCCTTGGCCGGATTGATAGATTCGATGGCCGCAATCGCCGGATCAACCAGCATCCGCAATAAAAAATAGCCGCACATACTGACCCCGACAATCAGCCAGAACCGCCAGCGGCCTAAATGTTTGGTGCGACTGGCTATAAAGATAGCCAGCACAATGGTCAGCATAATCACAAGCCCGCCAAGCAATAATTCCATCCCGCCTGCCTGCCAGCCATCATATACCGGCGGCATCGATACCAGCACCCCTGCCAGCCCGCCAAGCGCAGCAAAACCCATCACGCCAAAATTAACAATACCGGCATAGCCCCACTGGATATTCACGCCCAGCGTCATAATGGCAGAGATCAGGCAAAGATTTAAAATTGCCAGTGATACATTCCAGCTTTGCGCCATCCCGACAAAGACAAACAACACTGCCAGCACCCCAAATAGGGTAAGATTGCGTTCCTGTCTTTTTTTGGCATCATCTGAAGGGATATTCATATTCTTCATTTCCATCTATGGCTGGCTATATGGTTTTGCCGGAAAACAGCCCCGTTGGTTTAATCAATAAAACGATTAATAAAATCACAAAAGAGACCGCAATTTTATAATCAGTGGATAATAGCTGCACCAACCCTTCTGGCACCCAGTTCTCAAAGGTCAGATAGCTCAGCACTTTTTTATAGGCAAAGGTGACCAGCAATTCTGAAAAGGCGATAACATAGCCCCCTGCGATTGCGCCTACGGGGCTGCCCACCCCGCCCACAATCGCCGAAGCAAAAATCGGCAAGAGCAGCGAGAGATAGGTAAAGGGCTTATAGCTTTTATCCAGCCCGTACAAAGTGCCGGCCAGAGCCGCCAGCGCCCCGGTAATTATCCAGGTGATCAGCACCACCCGTTCCGGATTAATTCCCGAAAGCAAGGCCAGATCTTCATTATCGGAATAGGCGCGCATGGATTTGCCTGTCTTTGTGCGGTTTAAAAACCAGAATAGCGCGGCCACTACAATCACCGCCAGAACGATGGTTATTCCCTGGCTGGCTTTGATCGCCAGCCCTTCACTTAGCCCTGTTACTTCTTTAAAGCTGCGGGCTTTCAGCCAAAAACGCTCGCCATCTGCAAATACTCTGTCATCCGGACCAATGATAAAACGGATAAGCCCGCCGGTAAAAAACATCACCCCCACCGATACAATCAGATAGGTTACCGTCTCTGCGCGTTTAGCACGGTAATAGGCAAAAACCAGCTTGTCAGTTGCCAGCGCAAGGCCAATGGTCAGCAAAATCGCCACTGGCAAGGCTAACAGTGCGGTTGGTAGCGGGGCAATGCCGATACCCGCTGAATTCATCCACCAGGTAAGCAAGACACAAATCATCGCCCCAAAGGACATCAGCTCGCCATGCGCAAAATTGGAAAAACGCAAAACCGAATAGACCATGGTCACGCCCAGCGCGCCCAGTGCCAGCTGGCTGCCATAGGCAAGGCCGGGAATGACAACAAAATTCCCCAATAATACAAAGGCGTTCAGGATATCTGTCATCGCCTCGCTACCCCCCTAAAAACGCCTTGCGCACATCATTATCGGCCAGCAAAGCAGCCCCTGTATCGGTATAGCGGTTTCGTCCCTGTACCAGCACAAAGCCCTTATCCGCGATAGATAGTGCCTGTTTTGCATTTTGTTCGACCATCAAAATAGCAATGCCGGTACGCGCCACCTCGATGATACGGTCAAACAGCTCATCCATTACAATAGGCGATACGCCGGCGGTCGGCTCATCCAGCATCAATACTTTTGGCCGGGTCATAAGCGCGCGGCCGACAGCTACTTGCTGGCGCTGCCCCCCTGATAGCTCGCCTGCCGGCTGGTCGGCTTTTTCGGCCAAAATGGGGAAAAGCTGAAAAATCTGCTCTAATGTCTGGTGAATATCATCCTTGCGGATAAAAGCGCCCATCTCCAGATTTTCCAGAACGGTTAAGCCTGGAAATACATTCTGTGTTTGCGGCACAAACCCCATCCCTTTTAAGACACGTTCTTGCGGTTTCAGAGCCGTGATATCCTCGCCATCCAGCAGAACCTGTCCCTGGCGCAGCGGCAACATACCAAAGACTGCTTTCATAGCCGTGGATTTGCCGGCACCATTTGGCCCCACGACCACAGCTATCTCGCCCTTTTCAACGCTGATGGTGCAGTCATGCAATATATCTGCGTCGCCATAGCCGCCGGTCATATTCTCGCCTGCCAGATAGGCCATTATTTGCCTCCCTTTGGCCGGTTTTTCAATCCCGTACCCAGATAGGCCTCGATCACCTCGTCATTTTTACGAATCTCTTTGGCGGTTCCGCTGGCCAGCACACTGCCCTCTGCCATCACAATCACCGGATTGCATAAGCGGCTGATGAAATCCATATCATGCTCGATCATGCAAAATGTATAATTTTTTTCTTCATTCAGGCGCAAAATCGCATCGCCAATATGCCCCAGCAGCGTGCGATTAACCCCGGCGCCCACCTCGTCCAGAAAGACAATTTTCGCATCGACCATCATAGTGCGCCCCAGCTCCAGCAGCTTTTTCTGGCCACCGGACAGCCTTCCTGCCAGCTCATCTGCTACCGCTTCCAGCTGCAAAAATGCAATTACCTCTTCTGCCTTCTCGGCAATTGCCTCTTCTTGTGCTCGCACCCTGGTGGGGCGAAACCAGGCTTCCAGCAATTTTTCCCCAGACTGGTTTGCAGCGACCATCTTCAGATTATCGCGCACTGTCAGGGTGGAAAATTCATGGGCTATCTGAAAGGTACGCAATAATCCGCGATGAAACAGCTCATGCGGGGGCAGACCGGTAATATCTGTACCATCCAGTACCACCTGGCCGCTATCTGGCTTGTACAGGCCGGCAATAATATTGAACAGCGTGGTTTTACCCGCACCATTTGGCCCTATCAAACCGGTTATCGACCCTGTTTCAATTGTAAGGGACGCATCATTGACAGCGTGAATACCGCCAAATGATTTATGCAAATGCGAGACCGTAATCATAAAATAAATACTACATACATATATAACAAAGCCCGGGAGTCCTGTCTCAGATACCCGGGCTTTGCTTTATTTATCCGTTCAGCCTAGCGATAACCAACAGTGACATTCTTGCCACCCTTGATTTCGATTTCGGCATAGTTACCAGCAGATTCGCCTGCGCCTACCAGCTCAACCGCAGAGGCACCAACATAATCCACATCCTTGCCTTCGCTGATCAGCTTCAGGGCTTTACCCAGCTCACCTGGGAAAATCTTTTCGCCAGGGGCATTTGCAACATCCATCACCTTTGCCTTGAAGACATTACTGTCGGTTGAATTTGCCGCCTGCATGGCCAGCAAAATCAGTGCCGCACCATCATAGCTTTCCGGCGCAAATGGCCCAGCTTTAAAATTACTGGCAGTGGCCATTTCAGCAAATTTTGCCGCACCCGGGCTGTCAGTACCTGGCACGTCACCAATCGACCCATCCAGACCTGGCCCGATTGCCGCTGGCAAGGCATCGCCGATCATGCCATCTGGCAGATAGAATACGCTAAAGGCATCGGCATCCAGAGAGGCCTGAATAATGCCCTTGCCGCCTTGATCCAGATAGCCGGCCACGATCAGAATCTCGCCGCCAGCCTGCGCCAGTGCGGCTACTTCTGCACCATAATCGCCCTTGCCATCTTCATGGGCAGCCGAGATGGTAATCGTACCGCCTCTTGATTCAAAATTGCTCTTGATAGAATCAGCCAGACCCTTGCCATAATCATTGTTGGTATAGGTCATTGCGGCTGTCTTATAGCCTTTTGACTGCAGGATATCGGCCACCACTTCACCCTGACGGGCATCTGATGGAGCAGTTCTGAAGAACAAATCATTATCCGCAACCGTTGAAAGCGCCGGGGATGTCGCAGAAGGCGAGATCATCACAACGCCATTTGGCACGGCCACATTTTCCAGAATAGCGGTGGTGACGCCGGAACAATCCGCCCCGACCATCGCCGCAACCTTGTCCGAGGTGACCAGACGTTCTGCGGCCGCGGTCGCGGCTGCTGAATCAATACAGGTTGAGTCCGCCCGAATAGATGTCGCTGTACCCAGCTTGAAATTACCAGAATCATTGGCTTCCTTGATCGCCAATTCTGCGCCCAGCGCCATATCAGGTGTCAGCGATTCAATTGGCCCTGTATAGCCAAGAATAATACCAATTTTTGGCCCTTCGGCAGATTGCATACCGCCCTTGTCCTGACCGACAAACATATAGGCAAGACCGGCCAGTACCGCCACACCTACAAGGATCACAATATTTTTATTCATCCCGTTTCCTCCCAAAAAATGCACCAAAGGTCATTTTATGTTCTAGCTTATACCTATCCAGATAGGCTGTTTAACCGGCGTCACACTCTTGGTTACAACAGTCTGAAGCCTCTATCTTTAAGAGCTAGCTTATTTTTGAGGAATTTTCAATCTTCTTCGCATTAGCCAGCGTCTTTGCGTTCAATGGCCAGAGGCGGAGATATGCCAGCCTGACACCAGTCAACCTGCCCCAAAACAGAACAGGCAGGGCAAATCATCTCCCATTCTATCAGCCCCTTATAACAAGCCCGGCAATGCCAGCTTGCCGCATGGGGGGCGTGCGCAGCCGCTTTCAGGGCTTCTTCTTTTTCATGGCTGCTATCTGTAGCAGACCCTGTATACTGATTTTGGGTATCTGCTGATGTCATGGAGGCATCACCGCCTGTGGCAAATTTATGTTTTTTTTCTGCCAAATCTGCAACCAGCAGGAAATATTTATTGGTTTGCCCGGCCGGGCTGATTTCTGCCAGGCTGGAAGAGGCAGATGCCCAAATCCCGCTTTTCAGCGCCCATTCTGCAGCAATAAGATGACCCGCATCCGGATAGGCAGAGGCCTGTGCCAGCTTGCCAAGACGGGCAATAAACTGCCCCTCATTATCGCCTGATAATCTGGCCAGCATATCGGCAAGCTGGCTATGCGGAAAGGCTTTGAAATCTTTTTCCAGCCGCTTTACGGCTGATTTTTTCTGGCTATCTGTTGCCAGTAATGCCAGTCGGCGGCTGGCTTCTATCATGCGCGGACTATAATCCAGCGCCCGTTCCAGACAGGCTTTTTTATCTCCCTCTGCTGCCTCTTCAGACAATAGGACAGATAGATGTGCCGCCAGCAAGGACGGATCATTCAGCTGGCCGGATGCCAGCCCGTCTTGTACGCCAAAGCTGGAAAGCGCCTCTTTATCCTTGCGCAGAAAGGCTGAAAGCCTGTCCAGTGCCGCGCGCCATTGGCAGGATTTGATTTCTTCGGCCAGCACCCTTATCGCAGCAGGGGTTAGTCCATCTGCATGGGCAAGGGCTTTTTGGGCTGCCTCTATGCTTTGGGCGTCCTTGCCCTGTTCCTGATAGAGGCGCATCAGCCCCAAATGGCCGAAATAGCTGGTATCTTCATTTTTTGAAAGCGCGGTGAAATAGCGCATTGCGGCCTTGCCATCGCCGGCGGCATGGGCAGCTTGTGCAGATAACAAATCGGGCAACAGGCCAGGCCCTAATAATTTTTCAGCCTTGCGTGCCTGGCGTCTGGCCATGTTATGATCGCCGGCGGCAAAGGCGACCATCCCCAGAGACAGCGCACGCTCGCCTTTTTTTCGGCGACGGGCTTGCCAATTATGGCCAAGCCAGCCAGGCCATAGAAATAACATTCGCAAGAGGCGATATATCAGCAATAGCAGGACAACAGCTATGACTAGCCCGGCAACCAGAAAGCTGGTGCGCATTTCTATCTGCCAGCCTGCCCAGCTAATAATCGTCACACCGGTCTGTTTTGCCAGCCAGCTGACCAATATCGCGGCAAGGGTGGACAGAACAAGGAACTGGAGAAGGCGCAACATTATCGGGGGCTGCCTTCGCCTGTTACCGCGCTATCAGATGCCCTGCTATCCTGGCCATCCTCTGTTTTGCGAATGGTAATCAGCCCGGAAAACCATCCGGCCAGATTATCTATCGGCACTTCTACCCATTTCGGCAGCCATGTCTGGTCTTTTCCGGAAATATCCGATACGGGCTTTCCGGGTTCTGCGCTATTCTCTGGTACCGGGCTTGCCGGCTGTGCGGTTTCAGAGGATATATTTTCGCTGTTTTTGCGGGACAGCCCTTCCAGCCATTCTTGCTGATTTTGTTCCAATTGCCGGGCAAGGCTTTCAATTTCGGCGCGCAGATTTTCGGTCAGGCTATTGGCTTGCTCCGTCAAACTTTCAATATCTTTTTTCAATGCACCGCTCAGCCCTTGCTGGTCAATCACCGTTTGTGCCAGCTCGGTTTGGGCATTGGCCAGGCTTTCCACCGCCACAGAGAGGGTTTCCACCCTTTGGCTCAGCGCCTGCTGTTTTTCAGTAGCCAGCTTTGCGGTAAATACAGGCCACAGGGCAAGGGCTATCGCCCCCACAGATAGCCCCAGCGCAGCACCGCTCATTATCTCTGAACGGCTAAAGCGCTGACCAGATTTTGCGGTCTCCAACTCTGCATCAATAATGGTTTCGCCAGCTGCTATTTCCGGCTCATTTGATGCAGATTGTTTGGCTTGTGCCTTGCGTTTGACCATCTGGATATTGCCTCTGCCAATGCGTGGCAGCCTTTCTGAAATGATAGCGCACAGTTATTAGTATCTATAGGCTAGCACATCTGGTCAATTTCCACTCTTAAATCTTTATTGCTTTTTTTTACCTCTGGCCGGTTTCTGCCCAGTTACGAATATGTTCCAGCAAAGCCCGGCGGCTTGTCTTAGGCGGGGCAATGGCGTTTAGACCCAGTTTATTTGCCATCGCTACCAGTGCGGGCGAGGGCACAAAAACCGCGATATCGGCTGCTGGAAAATCCGGATAATACATCGCCAGCCAGTCCAGGAAAAGCTGCAAGCTGCGTTCAGACATCGCGCATACCGCGATCATCTGGCCAGCGGCAATAGCCTTTTGAAAATCTGCAGATTTATCGATATTCGGCACAGCTTTATAGAGGATATGGCGGGTAACAGAACAGGGCGCGCCCGCCAGACCTGCCTGGATATCCACCGCAATATCTGCCCCGCAAAGCCAGAGATAATGCTGCCCGTCTCGCTGGCGATTATTTTTATGGGAGGCAGTGATTTTTTCTATCAGGCTTCTGGCATTTCCCCCGGCTGCAACCAAATCGGAAAAAGCGGCATCGGCTAGAACCTGTTTTGTGCCGTTGCCCACACACCAGACCCGCCTGTCCTTTTGCGGACTATCAGCCTTTGACAGAAATCTGGCAGCCTGTTTGCTGGTACAGACAAGCTCTGCTTGCGGCCGGGCGAGAATATCTGCAAATGCAGCTTTCAGCCCGCCCTGTTCTGGCTGGATAGACATCATCGGCAAGGCAAAGGCGGCCAGTCCTGTTGCGTGTAAAAAAGCGGCATCTTCCAGACACTCTGGTTTCGGGCGCAAGCTGAATATTACCGGCTTCGACATTTTCTGCCTCTATTCCTGCCTCTATTCCAGATAGCCTGTTTTTTTTCGGGCAATTTTTTATCTGCCCTGTTCAGGCCAGAAATCCACGTCCGCCACAGGCAGATAGTAATTCTTTTGCCAGCTCCTGTCCAAGTCCGGCTGCCTCTTGCTGGCCGGCATAGCTATCTGCGCGAAAACACGTCGCCCCGTCCAGTGACAATACCGCCCCGCGAAGATGCAAACGGCCATCTGCTGTGATATCTGCCATGGCCGATATCGGGGTACGGCATGATCCGTCCAGCCCGGCAAGCAGGGCACGTTCGGCCATCACACAAGCCTGTGTGTGCTGGCAATTTAATCTTTGAACAAGGTTGATCGCTGCTGCGCTGCGTGCATCGCCGACACGCAGCTGTATCGCCAGCGCGCCCTGTGCCGCCGCTGTCGGCATCACATCCTCATCCAATGGCTGATAACCGCTATGGATATTCAGGCGGCGCAAACCGGCTGTGGCCAGAATAATGGCATCAAACTCGCCTGCTTCCAGACGTACCAGCCGACTATTCACATTGCCGCGTAACAGGCTGATGCGCAAATCCGGGCGATAATGATGCAGACAGGCTGACCGCCGCACCGAAGCGGTGCCAACATGCGCCCCCTTTGGCAAGGCATCCAAATCTGCATAAGGGCCAACCAGCGCATCGCGCCTGTCCTCGCGCGGCAAAACAGCACCGACAATTGTTCCTTCTGCAATGGTGGTTTCCATATCTTTCATGGAATGAACCGCCGCATCTGCCTGACCGGATAATAATGCTGCTTCCAGGGTTTTTACAAAGACCCCCTTGCCGCCTACCTCGACAAGCGGCCTGTCCAGTACTTCATCGCCTTTGGTGGACAGTCCAAGAATTTCTGTCCGGCAAGGCGATAATAAAGATTGTACCAGCTCTGTTTGCACCATCGCCAGTTGTGATTTCCGGCTGGCCAGAACAAGCGGCGCATCTTCAAAAATGGAAAGCAGATTGTCTGTCATGCAGGTTTACTCTCATAGAATGGCCGGGGCTGTAAAGCCTCTATCACGCTATAGAGCAAGGTTATTCTGCAACTTCGGCATATTCTGACAGGGGCGGACAGGTACAGACCAGATTACGATCCCCGAACACATTATCGATACGTGCCACAGGTGGCCAATATTTATCGATATTAACCTGACCTGCCGGCATACCGGCCAGATGGCGGTCATAAGGATGTGTCCATGTCTCAGCCATCACCATTTCTGCGGTATGCGGGGCATTGACCAGCGGGTTATCTTCGGCTGGCCATTTACCCTGTTCCACCTGCCTGATTTCTGTCCGGATAGATTTCATTGCCTGAATAAAACGATCCAGCTCGGCACGGCATTCGCTCTCGGTCGGCTCTATCATCAGGGTTCCGGCGACAGGAAAGCTCATGGTCGGGGCATGAAAGCCATAATCCATCAGCCGCTTTGCAATATCTTCTGCATCAATGCCGGCAGCCTGTTTTAATGGCCGGATATCCAAAATCACCTCATGGGCAACATGACCGGTTTCCCCTGCATATAAAACTTCATAATCACAAGCCAGCTCGGCCGCGATATAATTCGCATTCAAAATCGCTATCTGGCTGGCTTTACGCAAGCCGTCTGATCCCATCATGCGGATATAGCTATAGGATATCGGCAATATCAGAGGCGAGCCAAAAGGGGCGGCCGCAATTTGCCCTGTTTGTATCTGCCCTGATGCTGCGGCAGCATCCTGTCCCGGTTCAAAATCATGATGCGGCAAAAACGGGGCAAGATGCGCGCCCACCCCGATAGGCCCCATACCCGGCCCGCCGCCGCCATGCGGAATACAAAAGGTCTTATGCAGATTTAAATGGCTGACATCGGCGCCATATTTACCAGGCTGAGCCAGCCCTACTTGCGCGTTCAGATTAGCCCCGTCCAGATATACCTGGCCACCGGCTGAATGAACCCAGTCACAAATGGTTGTGATATCTTTTTCAAACACCCCATGGGTAGAAGGATAGGTTACCATCATGGCCGCCAGCTTGTCTTTATGCTGGTCAATTTTTTCCCGCAAATCTGCCAGATCAATATTGCCATTTTCATCACAGGCCACCACCACAACCTGCATACCGGCCATCTGGGCAGAGGCAGGATTGGTGCCATGGGCAGAAGCAGCAATCAGACAGATGGTTTTATCTGCCTCGCCCCGGCTTTTCAGATAGCTTCGGATAGCCAGCAAGCCGGCATATTCGCCTTGCGCCCCGGAATTGGGCTGCATCGAAATAGCATCATAGCCTGTAATGGTGCATAGCCAGTCTTTCAGCTCTTCTATCATGGCGATATAGCCGGCCGCCTGATCCGCCGGGCAAAAAGGGTGCATATTGGCAAATTCCGGCCAGGTAACCGGCATCATTTCTGCTGCCGCATTCAGCTTCATAGTGCAAGAGCCAAGCGGTATCATGGTTCTGTCCAGTGCCAAATCCTTGTCAGAAAGGCGGCGCAAATAGCGCATCATTTCTGTCTCGGAACGGTAGAGACGAAAAACAGGATGGGTAAGATAGTCAGAACGGCGGCGCATTTCTTCTGGCAGGGTTTGCGCGTCGAGCTGGCCATCTATCCGGGCAAAATCTGCTGTTACATCAAAAAGCTGCCAGACCGCCGATACGGTATTCGCATCGCAGGTTTCATCAAAAGACAGGGTGAGGCCCTTTCGGGTCTGACGCAAATTAAACCCGGCCTTTATGGCACGGCCAGCTATCTGTGCTGCCTTATCTGTCTCAATCAGGACAGTGTCAAAAAATCTGTCACTGACCTGATAACCATTTTCTGCAAGGCCGGTTGCAAATATTTTTGCCAGCCGATGGGTACGCGCAGCGATATGATACAGGCCATCAGGCCCGTGCCAGACAGCATACATGGACGCCATGATCGCCAGCAGGGCTTGTGCGGTACAGATATTGGAGGTCGCTTTTTCGCGGCGAATATGCTGTTCACGTGTTTGCAAGGAAAGCCGATAGGCCGGCTTGCCCTGACTATCGATGGATACGCCGATAATCCGGCCAGGCAGCATTCTTTTATAGGCATCTGTGGTTGCCATAAAAGCAGCGTGTGGCCCGCCATATCCCATAGGTACGCCAAAACGCTGGGCAGAGCCTATCGCCATATCCGCGCCCAATTCACCCGGCGGCACGAGCAGGGCAAGGCTCAGCAAATCACAGGCCATGATAACAAAACCGCCCGATGCCTTCACCGCCTCAATCGGGGCTTTTACCTCTGCGATATGCCCATCTGTTCCGGGATAGGCCAGCACCACACCAAAATAGTCAGAGGCAGATAACAGGCTTTGCGGATCGCCCATTTTTACCTGCCAGCCAAGCGGTTCAGCACGGGTTTTTATCACCTCAATAACCTGGACATGACAATTTTCATCCACAAAAAATACATTGTTTTGGGATTTTGACACTCGCCTTGCCACCGCCATTGCTTCTGCGGAGGCGGTTGCTTCATCCAGAAGCGAGGCATTGGCCATATCAAAGCCGGTCAAATCGCAAATCATGGTTTGGAAATTGAGCAAGGCTTCCAGCCGCCCCTGGCTGATTTCCGGCTGATAGGGTGTGTAGGCGGTATACCATGCCGGATTTTCCAGAATATTGCGCTGCAGGACAGGCGGGGTAATTGTGCCATAATAGCCCTGACCTATAAGCGATTTCAGCACGCTGTTCTGGCCAGCAAATTTTTTCATTATGTGCAGCAGACTATCTTCAGAGGCAGGCGGGCAAACCTCCAGCGCTTTTGACATATGGATGCTTTTGGGCAATATCGCATCGGTCATCCTGTCCAGAGAATCAAAACCGATTATTTTCAGCATCGCTTCTATATCATGGGCAGCAGGCCCGATATGGCGCTGAAGAAAATCTTCCTCGCGATGATGTTCTAGCTCATGATACCGCATTATTTATCCTGTTCATTATGGCAAGATTATCTTTTTGACCTGTTATGTGTTTCTCTCTAGCTCACCAGAGCGAGATAGGCTGCCTCATCCATCAGCTCATCCAGCGCGCTGACATCCTCCAGCCTGATTTTAACAAACCATCCAGCGCCCATCGGCTCGGTATTCACCTGTGCCGGATCATCGCCCAGTGTTTCATTAATCTCGACAATCTCGCCGGTGACCGGAGCATAAACCGAAGAGGCTGCCTTGAAACTTTCCACGGTTGCCATCTCGCCGCCAGCGGTAACTTTTGTGCCAACTTCCGGCAGTTCAACAAAGACGATATCCCCCAGCTCGCTTTGTGCATGATCGGTGATGCCGATAGTCGCCACCTCGCCTTCCAAACGAATCCATTCATGCTCTTGGGTAAATTTTTCCATCCTTCAACTCCTTTTAATCCGCAAAATCTGACTTTATCAAAACCTGTTTTAAATTGCCGTGCTAAAACCCTAGCTGCCCCGATAAAAGCGATGCGCCACAAAGGGCATATCACAGCGTGTGAGTGGCAAACGCTTGCCGCGCACTTCGGCAAATACAGGCGCATCGCCTGTGGCAAAATCGCGGTCAATTCGCACCATTGCAACCGGCTGGCCTACCGACGGGGCAGGCGATCCGGATGTGACCAGACCTATTTGCTGTCCCCCTGCCGGGCTATCAAAGACGGGTGTTCCGCTTCGCGGCGGCACCCCTTTTGGGGCGGTCACCCCTATCCGGCATTGCGTACTGCCGGATGCCAGCTCTGCCAGCGTAACATCTGCGCCAACAAAGCCGCCTTCGCGCGCCCCGCCCGCCCGGCGTATTTTGGGAACAGACCAGTGCAGACTGGCCGTCACCGCGCTGATATCTTCATCCATATCCTGGCCATACAGGCATAAGCCTGCTTCCAGCCGCAAACTATCGCGCGCGACCAGGCCAGCCATCTGAACTCCCTCATTTTCAATCAGACGGGTGACAAAACCCTCAGCTACCGTCTCTGGCAAGCTGACCTCAAAACCATCTTCGCCTGTATAGCCAGAGCGCGACAATTCTATTTGCTGGCCATCAAATTCGCTAACCGCCACCTGAAGAAACCGTACCTCTTCTGGCAGCGATACCAGCTGTTCTACCGCTTTTGCCGCTGCCGGGCCCTGTATCGCAACGAGGGCGCGTTGCAGGCGCGATATCCTAAAGCCTGTCAGATGGGCAGCAAGCCAGCTTATATCCTTTTCCGAACAGGCCGCATTGACCACCATCCGCACATAGCTTCCTGCATGAATGACCATCACATCATCCAGAATGCCGCCTTGCGGGTTCAGCAATAATCCATAGCGTTGATGAAATTCAGGTAAATCGATCAGATTTGCCGGAATAACCCCTTCAAGGGCGGCCAGAATGGGCGCTGCCTGACCCGAAGGGTGGGTGATATCCAGCTGTGCCATATGCGATACATCAAAAACAGCCGCACCCGTTCGGCAGGCCATATGTTCCTTTAACGGGCCATCTGTATAGTTCAGCGGCATCATATAGCCGGCAAAAGGCGCCATGCGCGCGCCATGCGCAATATGAAAATGATTTAAACAGGTTGTTTTTTCTTTACCAGACAATTTGTGTCTTTTTTCATCCCTGATTTCCAGCATCTGCCCTAAAAATAAGTGATGCTGTCTTGTCCTGGCCGCCCTTCTTGTAAACGGCCTCTTCCCGCATCATAGTGTTACGAATTTAACCAATTGGTGCAACCGCGATTTCACCTGTTAGGACAGTCAGGCGCATTTTTCCGGCAATCGGTTCTGACAGGCTGATTTACCCGCCGCTGTTATTCCTTTATAACCGGGATAAAGCTGCCCGATAGCAAGGATGAAAGACCAGATTGTGTACCGGAAACAGACCATCATTTTGGGGATCGAAAGCAGTTGTGATGAAACCGCTGCAGCACTGATAGGCTCTGATCGCGAGATATTGTCGCATCACATCGCCTCTTCTGCTGAAATTCACGCCAGCTTTGGCGGAGTGGTGCCGGAAATCGCTGCCCGCCAGCATCTGGATATCATTGACAAGGTTGTTGAAGCAGCCTTTGCCGAGGCCGGGCTGACCATGGCCGATATAGACGCGGTGGCCGCGACAGGTGGGCCGGGACTGATAGGCGGGGTACTGGTTGGCACCATGACAGCCAAAGCCATCGCCCATGCACGCGGCCTGCCCTTTTTTGCCATTAATCATCTAGAAGGTCATGCGCTGACCGCCAGATTAACAGACGGGATATCCTTTCCCTATCTGTTATTGCTGGTTTCAGGCGGGCATAGCCAGTTGCTGGCCGTATATGGGGCAGGACAGTATAAAAGGCTGGGCACGACGATGGATGATGCGGCCGGCGAGGCCTTTGACAAGGGGGCGGCTGTATTGGGGCTTGGCTATCCGGGCGGGCCTGCCATCCAGAAAGCAGCCCAGGAGGGCGATGCACGGGCAATCCAGCTGCCGCGCCCGCGCAAAGGGGCAAAAGATTGTCATTTTTCCTTTTCCGGCCTAAAAACCGCGCTGGCACAAAAATGGGAAAAAACAGCAGATAAAAACGCGTCCAGCCGCGCAGATTTTGCCGCCAGCTTGCAGGCGGCTATCGCTGATTGCCTGATAGATAGAACCAGGCGGGCGATGCAGGAATTTGCCGATGAAACAAACACCAGACAATTGGTCATTGCCGGCGGGGTAGCAGCCAATCTGGAAATTGGCACGCGGCTAAAAAGACTGGCAAAGGAGCTGTCCTTTGATCTGGTTATTCCGCCTGCCTGTCTGTGTACCGATAATGCGGCGATGATCGCCTGGGCAGGTCATGAATATATGGCGCTGGACAGGGATACACCCCTTGATTTTGCCCCGCGCCCGCGCTGGCCACTGGACAGTGATGCCCCGCCGCCGCCCGGTCGCGGCGTACGCATCTAAAGGCAGGGGAAAGGGGTTCAGGCAGCCAAAGGCCTGTCCCATAATTTTTTTTGCAATAATTTTCTGGTTTTCACTTAAGCGGTCTTTATAATCGGGGCTATGAGCGGAAAAGAAAATATTGTGGTTATTGGAGGCGGCGCGTGGGGATCAGCGATTGCCCATCAATTACGCAGCCACCCCCAAAATACCATAGAATTGCTGGTGCGCGCACAAACCACAGCAGAAGACCTGAAACAGGGCAAGGTGCGCCAATATCCCCGGCTTACCGGCCTGCCAGGCTTTGCGGCCACCACCGATACAGCCTGCCTGAAACAGGCCGATATTCTGTATCTGGTTGTCCCTGTGGCAGCCCACCGCGAAATGTTCGAGGTGATAAAGACACACACATCAGAAAATTGCCCGGTCATATTATGTGCAAAAGGCTTGCTGGCGGATGAGGATAGAGGCGGTATTTTTCTGCAGGAATATGCCGACAAAGAGCTGGGCAACCGGCCGGTAGCGCTCTTTACCGGGCCATCTTTTGCCGATGAGGTATTATCGGGCTTGCCGACCACCTTGCTGGCGGCCAGCAGTGACAGCACCTTATCTGCACGGGTAGCGAGCCATTTCGATAATAGCAAATTGCGTATCTATCAGGGGCAGGATGTGATGGGAGCTGCCCTCGGCGGGGCGGTGAAAAATGTTATCGCTATTGCTGCCGGCATTTGTACAGGTCAAAAGCTGGGCGATAATGCCCGTGCCGGACTGATAACAAGGGGGCTGGCCGAAACCATGCGCCTGGCAGAAGCACTGGGCGCTAGCCGTGCCACCATGTCCGGCCTGGCAGGGATAGGCGATCTGGTGCTGTCTTGCAGCAATGATCATTCCCGTAATATGGCCTATGGGCTGGCTCTTGGCAGCGGGTCAAAAATATCTGAAAAACTGGCAGAAGGGCGTCATTCTGCTGCCCATTTATGTGCCCGCGCAAATTATGAAAATATCGAAATGCCGGTTTGCGCAGCCGTAGATAAAATTGTCAATCACCATGCAGATATTCAAGCGACCATCACCGCGCTATTGTCACGCCGCGCTGGTCTGGAATAATCTGGCATCTGTATAAATATATATCTCTGGTAAAAAAACCCCTTTCAGGAGCGATAGCAAATGGCATACTGGCTTTTTAAATCCGAACCGAATACCTGGTCCTGGCAAAATCAGCTGGATAAGGGCGATATCGGGGAAGGCTGGGACGGGGTGCGCAATTATCAGGCTGGCAATAATATGAAAGCCATGCAAATTGGCGATTTGGGTTTTTTCTATCATTCTGTTTCAGAAAAACAAATAGTCGGCATTGTCGATGTGATAGAGCTGTGGCATCCAGACCCGACCGATGCATCCGGCCGTTTTGGCATGGTCACTGTTCGGGCCGTCAAATCCATGACCCGGCCAGTTAGCCTGGCAGAAATAAAGGCCGAGCCGCGCTTGTCGGAACTGGCACTGGTCAGGCAATCGCGCCTGTCGGTTGTGCCGGTTGGCGCAGCAGAATGGAAGCTGTTGCTGGAAATGGGCGATACCCGTCTGTAAACAGGATTTTTCAGGCGTCCAGACTGCGTCTTTCTTTAAAAATCAGAAACAGATTACGCAGATAAATAAACAGACCCAGCCCCTGACCGCAAATGATCACCGGATCTTGCCGCCAGAGCGCATATAAAAACAGCACCAGGCCGCCGCCAATCGAAAAATACCAGAAAGCCAGCGGGATAACAGACCGCCCCTCGCCTTCGGATTTCAGCCATTGGATGATAAAACGCATCGCAAACAGCCCCTGACCGGCAAAACCGATAATCAGCATCAGCTGTTCCGGGTTAGTGCCAATAGAAGCCGGCAAAAACGGAAACAGGCTGAGCAAAATTTGCCCGATAAACAGGGCAACAGCGCCAATCATCGCAGAAATTGCATCTAACATTTAGCCTCTTGCCCCTGCTTTTTTCCGTGTTCGGGAAGATTTTGTCCCGGATGATTTT
>JAYOMZ010000010.1:0-26668 GCA_038121125.1 Alphaproteobacteria bacterium | reverse complement strand
GCGGTTTTGGAAGATGCCTTGCGCGCGCTATCTTCTGTAACTTTCCCTGTTTGCGGCATCCGGCGCAGCAGCCAGATAACCCCCAGCATATCTGAAATACCAACCAGCAACCTGTCCAGAATACCATATTTTGACTGGCCGCGTGCGCGCATCCTGTGCCCGACTGGCACAGCGATAACACAGCCCCCCTCACGGTGCACCAGCGCTGGCATAAATCGGTGCATATGATTAAAAAAAGGAAGGTTAACAAAAATATCCCTATCCACTACCTTCAGACCGCATCCACTATCGGGATGGTCATCTTTTAACAGGCTGCGCCTGAGCCATCTGGCGACTGCTGATGCCTGGCGGCGAAGGGCAGTATCTTTACGGGTGACACGCACCCCGCCTGCCATCCCCCTTGCCGGACGGGCGGCCAAAAGGGCAGCTTCCAGCGCAGGTAGATCAGCCGGAATATTCTGGCCATCGCCATCCAGAACCGCAATCAACGGGGCCTTTGCTGCCAGCAGAGCGGTACGCACCGCAGCCGATTGCCCGGAACGATGCTGGTGATGCAAAACCCGTAATTGAGGGATATGTTTTTGGGCGTCTGTTAAATCTGCTGATGTGCCATCTGTACTGGCATCATTTACATAGATGATTTCAAAAGGCCGCCCGGCATAGACAGCGGCTATTTCGTCTATCAGCGGGCGAATATTGCCCTGCTCGTTCATTACCGGCACCAAAACAGATATTTCAGGAACAGATTTTTCAGGTGTCTGCTTGGAAATACGCGCCATCTTTTCGTTAACACCTGCTGTGATTTTTTAACAAGATTATCTGCTGGTTCAAAATGTCTATATTCCTATAGACTGTAGGCTTGGCCAGTGTCAATCAGCCGCCTTTTGAGCCGGCTATATGTTGATAGAAAAACAGGCGAATATTGCGCCCTTTTGAAATATTTGTTCCGGCAAGCGTATCGCTAACCCCCAAATCCTGTTTCAGTTGCTCGGAGAGCTGGATAAATTCAGCACGATGCCGCTCTTCGATAATGGCCAGCCCGTCCGGAGCTTCGGCCATAAACAGAGCCGCCTGCTTGACATCAAGCAGCAGAATATCCTGACCCAGATGAAAGACAGCCGAAGGTTCGTGATAGCCAACCAGGGCAATCGCCGCTGGCCGGTTGGGCAAGCTGGCAATATGGGCTTTTAGACGATTGGCGATATGAATCTGGGACAGGCTGGCAAACAGGCCGGCTATCAGCACCAGATTCAGAATGATCCCTGCCCCACAAATTGCCAGCAAATCGCCTAGCTGCCGGCCGCGATACCATACCCAAAGCCGCCACAAAATAAAGCTGACCAGCAAGCCGGCAAGCATCGCAAAGATAAAGGCCCATCCGCCAGACTGCCCGCCATAGCTTATCGCCAGCCAAAAGCTGACCCCGGCAAGAACCAGTCCCCACAATACAGCCAGGCCATGGCCTGTCAGAACAAGGATATGTTGTATCCGGCCGGGCGGGGCAAGCGGGCTGAGCAGTGCATTGGCAATTAACAAGGCAAGGGCAGGCAAAACAGGCAGGATATAATGCGGCAATTTGGTGGGTACCAGCTCTATCACCAGCCAGTATCCGGCCAGCCAGGCAAAACAAAATCGGCTGGCAGGGTGGCTCAGCATCTCGCGCCCCTGCCAGAACAAAAATCCGGCAAAGGCAATGCCTGGAAAAAATAACAGCCCAAGCAAGCCAAAATACGTACCAAAAGGCGCGCCATGCGATTCCTGTCCCGATTGCACTTTGGAGATAAAATCCCCGCGAATAGCAATATCCAGAAACGCCCCGTCTGTTTGATAGGAAACCGCCACCACCCAGGGCAGGGTGATAATAGCCACAATAAGCATACCGCGAATAAAGGCCAGATGGACAAGCCATTTGACCTGCCTGTCCAATAGGCAAAGCATCACAATTGTGGTCACGGCAATCAGGGGCGCAATCGGCCCCTTGACCAGAATGCCTATCGCCATAAACAGCCAAAATCCGATAAACAGGCGGCTGGTAACAGGCGGCCTGTCCGATAGCTGATAATGCTGATAAAGCCGCCATAGATAAAATTGCTGACATAATATAACCGCCAGGAGCAATGCATCTGTTTTGGCAAGATGGGCTTCGGCTATCACCACCGGGCTGGCGGCCAGCAATAAAACCGAGATGATCGGCAGAAAACGAAAATCCGGCCACATTTGCGCGCCCAGCCGATAGGTCAGGAAAAGTCCGGCCAGCATGGCCAGCAAAGATGGCAGACGATAGCTGGCAATATCAAAATGACCAAAAATAGCGGCAGAAGCAGATTGCAGCCAGTAAATGGCAATCGGTTTTTTGGCGCGTATCTCATCCATAAAATAGGGCGTTATCAGTTCGCCGCTTAACAGCATTTGCTTGCTGGCCTGGGCAAAGCGGGCTTCATCGCGGTCGATAACCTCCAGGCTTTGATGGCCTATCAGAACCGCCAGAAAAATTCCGGCCAGCACTATCCAGAAAAAAGGGCGGCGCGGGGCTATCTCTGCCAGCCAATATTGCCAGTTTTCGCTAAATGATTTTCCGGATAAGCGCATCGCTGCCCATCATTGCCTGTATCTGATTACTATCTATTTTTTGATCCTGTCCAACCCTATCGAAAATAGTCCTGCACCGCTAGCAAAGAGATAGGCCATAGGTGATAATAGTATTTTGAAATTTTTTTAAATCAGCGTACAAGCGCAGATAATGATACTATCGCGCCCGACAGATAAAAACATCCCCGCCTTGCCGGATACCAGCTATTCGCATATCTGGGCGCTTTCCTGGCCGGTGATGGTATCTACCATGACCGTGCCGCTGGTAGGCGCGGTAGATGTAGCGATGATGGGGCATTTACCTGATCCGGCCTATGTTGGCGGGGTGGCGCTGGGCGGTTTGATATTCGGGGCAATTGTTCTGGCATTCAGCTTTTTGCGGATGGGAACAACGGGGCTGACCTCGCGCGCGCTGGGGGCAGGTCAAACAGCAGAAATAAGCCATATCTTTATACGCAGCCAGCTTGTCGCCCTGTTGGGCAGCCTCTTTTTTATCCTTATCCACCCTGTCATCCTCTTGCTCGCCATGCATTGGATAGATACCTCGCCTGCCGCCTCTGCCCATATGGACAGCTATTTTTCCATTCGGATATGGGGGCTGCCTGCCACGCTGGGCAATGCGGTGATGATAGGCTGGCTGTTCGGCCAGCAAGCCATGCGGCTATGCATGACCCAGCTTGTCTTTATCAATATTGTAAATATTGCATTGAATTTTATTTTTGTGCTGGGGCTGGGTAGGGATATAGACGGGGTGGCAACTGCCTCGCTGGTCGCGGAATGGGCAGGATTTATCCTGATGTTTTTTATTGTCCGCGCCCAGCCCGGCCGCTTTCCATTGCACCTGAACCGCTTGGAAAAAACCATCTTTTTTGCCAAAGATAAATGGCTGGCTATTTTTAAAATTGCCCGCGATTTAAGCGCGCGTACCTTGCTGTTATGGGCGGTAGAAGCCCTTCTTTTGTCGCAAGCGGCCAGCAGCGGCGATATCTCGCTTGCGGCGATACAGATGATGCTGGTGATCTTTGGCTTTATCGCTTTTGGCCTGGATGGATTTGCCCATGCTACCGAAGCGCTGGTCGGGGCGGCCATTGGCGCAAAAAGCCGTGCCAGGCTGCGGCTTATTTTGCAACGCACCACTTTACTGGCCGCGATTGCCGCGTTCATCATGGCAGCTATTTTATATGTTTTTGAAGGGCTTATTGTGCCTGTCCTGACCGGGCAAGCCCCCTTGCAAGCGGCCATTTCAGATTTATGGTTATGGTGTGTGCTTATTCCGCCTGTTTCTTTTTTGGCCTTTCAGATGGACGGGGTTTATGTCGGGGCGGCGGCCAGCCATTATATGCGAAACGGAATGCTGGTATCCTTTATCCTGTTTGCCGGTCTGGTTTATGGATTTGGCCGGGCAGGGCTTGACGGGCTGATGTTCGCCTTTATTGTTTATCTGCTGGCCAGAGGGATTTATCTGGCAGTGTATTTACGCCAGATGTTTGCCCGGTATATTGACGAGGAAAGCCCTGATAGATCGCGTTGATATGCACAGGCAGGATGCAACATAGCGAGATGTTAATAATTTTAGCCCCAAAGCAGATGGATAAAAAATGTCAGTTCTGGAATATCAGTCCGGTATAACCACCCCGAAAAAAGATAGCCGGCCGCTTTATATTATTCACCTGAGCCAGTTTGATAGCTGGCTGGACAGCCTGTCCGAGACAGCCCGAAACTGGGTGCGCGAAACCGCCATGCCGGCAAAGGTGGCGAGCTGTATCCCCCTTCCGGGTTCAGATGGCCATATTCAGGCCGCTGCATTGATAATTGATGAAAATATTATCTGGCAGAGCGCCCTGGCCGCCAATACCCTGCCAGCCGGCAGCTGGATAGCTGATATGGCTTTTGCCAAACAGGCCTGCCCTGCCGATATTCAGCTTGGCTGGGGGCTGGCACAATATCATTTCGCTCCGCATAAGTCGGAAAAATCGACCGATCGCAAAGCGCTATTAGCGATCGCAAAAAAAGACCAGGATAAAGCGGTGGATGCACAAGTCAGGGGCATTCATATTGTGCGTGAAATGATCAATCAGCCTGCCAATAAAATGACCCCGCAAGGCATAGAGGCAGCAGCAAAGAAAATTGCCCAGACCTTTTCTGCCAAAATAAAGGTCACCAAAGGCAAGGTGCTGGAAAGCTATGCCCCTGCCATTCATATTGTCGGGCGGGCAGCTGAAATTCCGCCCCGCCTTATCGATATGAGCTGGGGCGATAAGGGCCCTGTGATTACGCTGGTGGGCAAGGGCATCAGCTTTGATTCAGGGGGGCTGGATATCAAACCTTCCAGGGCGATGGAAATGATGAAAAAGGATATGGGCGGGGCAGCCCATGTTCTGGGGCTTGCCGCTGCGCTGATGGCCGCAAAGGTCAATATCCGTTTGCGCGTTTTGGTCGCGGCAGCTGAAAATGCCATATCCGAACGTGCCATGCGCCCGCTTGATGTCATTGATACCGCGGCCGGCATTGCGGTAGAGGTAGGCAACACAGATGCAGAAGGACGGCTGGTACTGGCAGATGCCCTGCATTATGCCCTGCATGACAAAGACCATCCCAGCCCCGATTTTGTGGTTGATTTTGCCACGCTAACAGGGGCGGCACGGGTCGCATTGGGTACTGAATGTCCTGCGCTGTTTTGCAACCATTCCGGCACTGCCCGCCAATTAATGGATTTGGGCGCCCGCCTGGACGACCCGCTCTGGCAATTGCCGTTATTTGAAGCCTATGACCGGTTTTTGGATGCCGGACAAGCCGGGCTGTCCAGTACCGGTCATTCCGGTTTTGGCGGGGCGATTACAGCCGCATTATTCCTGCGCCGCTTTGTCGGCAAACAGGTCGATTGGGCACATATTGATGTGATGGCCTGGAATTTATCCAGCCGGCCCGGACGGCCAAAGGGCGGCGAGGCAATGGGATTGCGTACCCTGTTTGCCTTTATCCAGGAACGGGCAAAAAAACCGGCCAAAAAATAAAGCTGATTAATAGCCGCGCTTTTTATCGACCAGATTGGACAGGGGCTGGTTATTCGCAGCCGCTGTTATCGCGGCCGCCACCTGATCAGCGGCCGTATCGGGATTGGTTTGGGCTGCCACGTGCGGCCAAATGGTAATGGCTGGCTCTTCCCAGAAAGGATGATCAGCCGGCAATGGTTCTGTTGCAAACACATCCAGACAGGCTCCGGCCAGATGGCCAGAACGAATGGCAGCGAGCAAATCTGGCTCTACCACCTGTTTGCCGCGCCCGCCATTGATAAAATAGGCGCCTTTTTTCATCTGCACAAAACTCTTGCCATTAAACAGATCCGTTGTTTCAGGCGTCAGGGGCAAAATGCAAACATGAATATCACAGCTGGCCAGCAATCGCTCAAACCCCTTGCGGCCATGGGCAGATTTTATCGGCTCTGGGAACTGGCGTTCACTGCGTGACCAGCCAGATACATCAAATCCCAGCCCGGCCAGATGCCGGGCTATTGCAAGGCCGATTGCCCCCATGCCATAAACCGCTACCGGCAGATTTTTGGTTTGACGCTGGTCGCGCCCCTCAAAGCGTTTTTGTTCTGCCATCTTGCGGTAATAGGGGCCATCACGCAGATGATCGAGAATAGCCAGAATTACCCATTGGCTGAGGGCATGAGACATATCCGGATCGACCAGGCGGACAATAGCAGCCTGTTCGGGCAGATCGGGATCCGAGATTAAATGGTCGACCCCCTGCCCGAGTGATATAATCACTTTTAAATTTGCCAGCTCGGCCAGCCGGCCTTTTGGCGGATGCCATACAAGGGCGAATTGACAGCTCAGTGCTGCAGCGTCTGTCAAGGGAACAAGCGTGCATGGGCCCAGCCTCTCGCTCAGGCAGGCTTGCCACCATTGGCGCTTGTCGTCGCGGCCTGTATTATCGTAATAGGCTATTTTGATCGTATTATCTGTCATGGTATTTGCTTTATCTAGCCAAGATAGGCCAGCGCCTGTTCATGCAAGCTGGCATTGCCAGCCGCCAGAATAGAGCCATCCCCCTCCAGGCGAACCGGCGCCCCCTGCCAGTCTGTTACCACCGCACCGGCGGCCTGCATCACCGGGACAAGTGCCATAATATCATGCGGGGCAAGTTGATCCTCTACCACCAGATCAAGATGACCAGCAGCCAATAACGCATAATTATAACAATCCCCGCCATAATGGGTGGAGCGGCACGCCGCGCCTAATTTCTGAAAAACCTGCCAGCCCCTGTCGGTAAAGGCTTCCGGGCTGGTGGTGGCGATATGGGCATTTGCCAGAATGTCTGTCTGGCGCGTTGCCAGCTTTTTCTCTTGTCCGCCGGAAAGTAAAAAAGCCTCGCCCCCCCTGGTGATATAGGTTTCATCCAGGCCGGGCATATCTATCAGCCCGCAAATTGGTATCCCCTGATAAGAGAGCGCGATCAATGTGCCGAATAATGGCTTGCCGATGATAAAGGCTCTGGTGCCGTCGATTGGGTCTATCACCCAGCAATAAGGCTGGCTGGCCTGGCCGCCTTCTTCTTCTCCAATAATGGAATGGTTCGGGAATCGTTCTGTAATCGCATCCCGCAATGCGGCTTCTACAGATTTGTCTGCAATAGTGACCGGGCTGTCATCTGCTTTTTGCAGAACATCAAAATCACTGCGGAAATATTTTGCGATAAGAGGCCGAGAAATCGCTGGCAGTTTTGCCAGCAGTGCCTCAGCCTCTGCGCTTATGTTGGGCTCTGCGCTCATTGCGCGAGCTGGCTGGCCTCTGCGGCAATATCTGCATCAGATGGCAAAGCAGCAGGGCTATCTGCCAGACTGCGCAAATAGACAATCACATTGGCTCTGTCCTGTGGCTTTTTCAGGCCGGCAAAATTCATCTTTGTGCCTGCCAGATAGGCTTTTGGCTTATACAGAAAACCGTTTAGTGCCTGGTAATCCCAATTGCCATCCATTTCTGCCAGAGCAGTGGAATACCCAAAGCCATCTACCGCACCTTTATCTGCATTGACAATATTCCACAGAGCTGGGCCTACCTTGTTCTGGCCGCCCTTTTCAAATACGTGGCAAGCGGTACATTTTTTCGCCGCCTTGATACCGGCATCCACATCTGCCGACGCCAGCAATGCCAGAACAGGCTCAGGGCCCTGTTCGGCAGCCGGGGCATCTGTGCTTGCGCTGGCAATCTGTACCTCAATCGGATAGGCGTTTTCTGCCAATTCCTGATGCGGTACCAGCATTTCTGAAATCTTGTAGCCAGCCATTGCCAATAAGGCTGCCAGCAAAAAACCGGCCGCAATTTTGTTAAATTTGAGATCGTCCATTCTTTGAATATCCCCACCGTTGGTATGTAAATTTGCGTTTTATTCCCATGAACGCAAAAGCGGTTTGATAAAAACCCTGAATATGTCTTTATGTTTGACTGTGATAACGCAATTTTCCTTTGCTCTCAAGCCCTTCAACATCCAGATCACTGCTTTTCCTTTGCGTGATCCGTCAAATTATGAAAAAACCTGTAATATGGCGATAAAAAAGAACTCTATTTTAACCCTTATTCCAGCGCGTATGCGTGCAACCCGCCTGCCAAACAAGCCGATGCTGGATATTGCTGGCCGGCCGATGATCGAATATGTCTGGGAACAGGCAATGCGCGCCGAACTGGGGCCTGTATGTGTCGCAACCGATAGCCAGGAAATCGCCAGCTGTATCGAGGCAGCAGGCGGACAAGCCATCCTGACAGATGCAGACCTGCCCTCTGGTTCGGACAGGATTTATCAGGCATTGCAAAAATCGCCTGAATTTGTCCAATCAGAGCAGGTGATTAATCTGCAAGGCGATTTACCTGAACTGGATCCGGGTCTGTTGCACAAGCTGGCAGAGTTGCTGGGCGAAAACAGATGGGATTTAACCACCCTTGTCGCCCCGATGAGCGCTGAAGATGCAAAAAAATCGCAAATTGTCAAAGCTGCTGTCAGCTTTCCGCACGGGCCTGCAAAAACCGGCCGCGCCCTGTATTTCAGCCGGGCAGCCATCCCAGACGGGGACGCGCCTTTTTATCATCATATCGGGCTATATGGCTGGCAGGTTTCCGCATTGAAAAAATTTGTATCCCTGCCACCTTCGCCATTAGAGCTGTCAGAAAAGCTGGAACAGCTGCGTGCACTGGAAGCCGGAATGAGCATCGGGGTAGGGGTAGTTGACCATGCCCCCGGCGGGGTCGATACACAAGAAGATTTGGACGAGGTGCGCAGCCGTTTTGCCAGCTAAAAAGGCGCGTTCAATCACCAGCAATCCGGACAAACGAAAAACCGGGCGATTTGCAATAAATTATCATTTGGGGCAGAAAGACCATAGGCTAGATTGCCCGAAAAACATTTTTTAGAAGAAAACAGGAAAACTATCATGGCCAGGGGTAAAAAAATCGCATTTCAGGGTGTGCCGGGCGCCTATTCACATCTGGCCTGCAGCGCGGTCATGCCAGAGGCAGAAACGCTGGCTTGCAGTAGCTTTTCTGAAATGATTTTAAGCGTTCAGCAGGGCAAGGCCGATTTTGCCATGGTGCCGGTGGAAAATTCCACCGCTGGCCGGGTAGCCGATATCCATCATATTCTGCCCGAATCAGGCTTATATATCATTGGCGAGCATTACCAGCCTGTTGAACATAAATTGCTGGCAATAAAAGGCGCAAAACTGGCAGATATTACCGAAGTGCACAGCCATGAACAGGGTCTGGCACAATGCCGAAAATCGCTGGAAAAGCTGGGGATAAGGCCGGTTATTCACGCCGATACCGCCGGGGCCGCAAAAGATGTTGCCCTGCTGGGCGATCCTAATATAGGGGCGATTGCCTCTGCCCTGGCAGCTGAAATTTACGGGCTGAATATTCTAGATGCCGATATTCTGGACAGCAACACAAATACCACCCGTTTTTTGATTATGGCTCCAAAGCCAAAAGTGCCCACAGATATATCCCTGCCTGCCATTACCACACTGATTTTTGAAGTGCGATCAGTGCCAGCGGTTTTATATAAAGCGCTGGGCGGTTTTGCGACAAACGGGATCAATCTGACCAAAATCGAATCCTATATGAAAGGCGGCTCTATGCAGGCCGCACAATTTTATATTGATTGTGAAGGTCATGTTCAGTCCGAAGCGATGATACGCGCCCTTGAGGAGTTGCGTTTCTATTGCAAGGATGAAGGGGTGCAGATTTTAGGCACATACCCTGCCAGCCCATCGAACCGAATAGCCAGATAACAAAACGGGAATGCAGGAAAAAAACTTGTTTCTGCTCGCTGAATAGCGCATAATCCGCGCCGGAAGGCTGGGTGGACGATTATCTGCGCTCACCCTGGCGAGATCCGAAAGGAAGCAGCCAAAGCATAGTTTGAACGGGTCATCCAGTCTTTCATATTTCCCCCCTATCTGCACAAGACAGAATATAAAGACCAAAATGCGCTACGCCTTGTGGTAAAACCATTCGCATAATTCTGGTCATGGCTTTCACAAGATGCTAGTTTCGCTTTTATGAGCGAGCAATCATCTACACCCTACCGCGTTCTGGCGCGTAAATATCGCCCGGACAATTTTGAGACGCTTATCGGACAAGAGGCTCTTGTACGCACCCTTAGCAATGCGCTGGCACTTGGCCGGCTGGCTCATGCCTTTGTGCTGACAGGGGTGCGCGGCATTGGCAAAACCTCTACGGCCAGAATTCTGGCAAAGGGGCTGAATTGCGAAGGCAGTGATGGGACAGGCGAGCCTACCCTTAGCCCGTGCGGAGTGTGCCAGCATTGCCACGATATTGCCAGCAGCCGCCATATTGACGTGCTGGAAATGGATGCGGCCAGCAATACAGGGGTGGATGATGTGCGCGAAATTATTGACGGGGCAAATTATCGGCCTGTCTCTGCGCGCTTTAAAATCTATATTATTGACGAGGTGCATATGCTCTCGCGCAATGCTTTTAATGCCTTGCTAAAAACGCTGGAAGAGCCGCCGGATAATGTCAAATTCATCTTTGCGACTACCGAGATTCGCAAAGTCCCGGTCACTATCCTGTCGCGCTGTCAGCGATTTGACCTGCGCCGTGTTCCGCAGGAAATGATGATAAGCCATCTGGCCGGCATCGCGGAAAAAGAAGGCATTAAGGCCGAGCAGGGCGCGCTGGCACAAATTGCCCGCGCTTCGGAAGGCTCGGTGCGTGATGCGCTCTCGCTACTGGATCAGGCCGCCGCGATGGGCGCAGATAAAATTGATGAAGCAGCCATTATAGATATGCTGGGTCAGGCAGAAACATCACAGATTATGGCTATTCTGGATGCCTGTTTTGCCGGCAAGACAGCCGAGGCCGTTGATTTATTCAGCGCCGCAGATGCGGGCGGGGCAGAAGCAGAAACCATGCTGGCCGATATGCTGGATATTCTGCATCAGGCCAGCCTGATAGCTGCAGGGGCAACACCTGCTGACCTGCCAGAAGACCAGTTAAATCAGCTGCGCAAAATTGCTGATATGGGAATCGCCAAATTAGGCCGGGCATGGCAGTTAATGCTTAATGGCCATCGCGAGCTAAAAGACGCCCCGAGCCCAAAGGCAGCTGCCCAGATGGTTCTTATTCGGCTCGCCCATTTAGCGCCCATGCCCACCCCGGCAGATATCATCAAAAACCTGCAAGACGATACATCCCCTTCTTCACGGCCAGCTGCCCCGCCGGCTGCCAGCCAGGCGACCCCGAACAGCCCGCCTGCTACGCCCGCAGGCAACGCTGCCCCGGCTGGTGGCAAGGAAAAACAGATATCCGCGCCATCTAATGACGCGCCAGCATCAACCGCCCTTCCAGAGGATAATGCCAATTGCGCGGCCCAGCCAGCATCGCCTGCCCAGATAGAGGCAGATATACAGCCAGCATTGCTTGTGCCTTCTTTTGCCAGCTTGCGCGATATTGCCAGCTATTTTGAAGAACAGGGCGCACAGATACTTGCCGCACGCATAAAACGCCATCTGCGTCCGGTCAGCTTTGGCACACAAAAGCTGGAAGTCATGATCACAGGCGATAATGCCGAGGATTTACCCCAGCAGGTTGCCAAAACCCTGTCTGAGGCAAGCGGTTCAGCCTGGCTGGTTTCTGTTAGCGAGACAGGCGGCGGCAAAACCATTGCCGAAGAAGATGCCGATAAGGAAGTTAAAGAAAAACAGGCAGCAGAAGATCTGCCATTGGTTGCCCGTTTACTGGAAATATTTGACGGGGCTGAAATCACCGCTATCAAGGCGATGGATAGCCCAGCAGTTCCGGAAGCCAGCGAGGCCATAGAAGAAGAAACAGAGGAAGAAGCACCTTCCCCTGAAACATCCAGCCAAATGAGGTAGGTAGTAAAATGCGTAATATTGGCGGTATGATGAAACGTGTCCAGGAAATGCAGGAAAAAATGCAAAGCCTGACCGCAGAGATGGAAGCCAGCCGATTTGACTGTTCGGTGGGCGGCGGCGCGGTAGTTGCGGTGGTCTCCGGCAAGGGCGAGCTGGTCGATTTAGCCATTCGCCCGGAGATATGCGATAGCCAGGATACCGAAACCCTGTCTGACTTGATAAAGCTGGCGGTCAATAATGCCCGTGCAGAGGCCGAAGCCAAAAAGGCCGAGGCCTTGAAAGAATTGACAGGTGGATTGCCTTTGCCACCAGGTATGTCCCTGCCTTTTTAAAAAACCGATAGCCTGCTTTGCCAGGACAAAGACGAAAATTATAGGGAAAAAATGCCAGAAACGCCTCTTGATCAGCTGATAAAGCGTTTATCGCGCCTGCCGGGTCTGGGCCCGCGTTCAGCGCGGCGAACAGCATTATTTCTGCTGAAAAATCGTGACCAGATGATGTTGCCTCTTGCCGCAGAAATGGATCATGTTGGCCGAAATGTTCGCGCCTGTGTGGAGTGTGGCAATCTGGATATGCAGGATAAATGCAGCCTGTGTCTGGACGGGCGGCGCGATCAGAGCCGTTTATGTGTGGTAGAGGATGTCTCTGATTTATGGGCCATTGAACGGGCGGGGATTTTTTCCGGCCTGTATCATGTTTTGGGCGGCACCTTAAGTGCCCTGGATGGGCGCGGCCCGGCCGAGCTGGGTATTGACCGGCTGGTCATGCGCGCCAAATCCCTGCACAAGGCAGAAGACAGACAGCCAGAAGTCATTTTGGCAACCTCTGCCACGGTAGATGGACAAACCACCGCTCATTATATTGCAGAAAGGCTTGAAGCGCAGGGGCTAACCATCACCCGTCTTGCCCATGGCGTGCCGGTCGGGGGCGAGCTGAATTTCCTGGATGATGGCACGCTGGCACAGGCGATGAAAGCCAGAACCGCTCTATAGCACCAGACCTGCCTTAGTCACTATTTGTGTCCTGTGAGGCTGAAAGCAAATCCTGCGGGCTGGAAACGACATTTTTAACCTCGTCACTTTCAACATCATAATCTTCGATACGTCGTCCGCGATTGCTGATTTTTCCGGTGGAAGTTTTGATTTCCTGAACATCCTTTTGTGCCAGGTCGAAATGTTTGCCCAGATTATCCACCCGCTTATCCAGGCGAGTCACATCACCCACCAGCATTCCGATTTCCTTTTGGATAAGGGCTGTTTGTTCGCGCATCCGCGCATCTTTTAATATTGCGCGAACCGTGTTCAGGGTGGCCATCATGGTTGTAGGAGAGACAATCCAGACCCGCGCATCATAGGATTTTTCCACCACATCCAGCATATTGGCGTGCAACTCTGCATAGACTGCCTCGGACGGCAAAAACAGACAGGCTGATTCGGCGGTCTCCCCTGTGATGATATAGCGTTCCTGAATATCCTTCACATGTTTTAGCACATCCATCCCCAGCTGCTTGCGGGCTGCTTTTCGGCCATTTTCATCTTTGGCATTTTGCATCTGATGCCAGGCTTCCAGCGGAAATTTTGCATCAATGATGATATCGCCCGGCGGATTGGGCAGTTTTAACAGGCAATCAGCCCGGCGCCCATTGGAAAGTTGAACCTGAAATTCATAGGCATTTGGCGGCAGCACATTTCGCACCAGATTTTCCAGCTGCACCTCGCCAAACGCGCCTCTGTCTGTTTTATTGGCCAGAATATTATGCAACTGGGTTACCTGTCCGGTCAGCTCGCCTATCTTGGCATTGGCCGCATCAATCACCGCCAGACGGGCGGCCAGATCACTGAGGTTTTTGTGGGTTTTTTCTGTTTGTTCCTGCAAGGAGTTGCCCATCCGCGCGCTCATCCCCGCCAATGATTCTTCCAGCCTTTTGGAAAGAGAGGCCATCTGTTCAACATGACCTTGCTGTTGCTGCTGCGAGAGCTGGGCAAGCTGGGAAAGCTGGCCACGCAATTCCGATAATTCCAGCGAGGCGGTTTCTGTTCCCGCCGGCTTTTGGCGCAGGAAAACAAACAGCCCCAGGCCAATCGCTGCCAATGCTATCAAAATAGCGATGGCGATAATCATGATAAGGGTTTGGCTATCCATTCCTTGTGACTAGCATTTTTTGACAAAATTTTCATCTGCAAATTACCGCCACCCTTTCATGGGGGCTTTAGAACAAACCTTGCGAAATAGCTGCAGTTTATCCATACTCCGCACGAGAAGCTTGTCATTTTATATTAGAGGTAAATTTGTAATGGCTTTATTGCCGATTATTTTAACGCCCGAGCCTGTATTGCGCCAGACCGCCCGGCCGGTTGAGGCCATTACCGATGATATTTTGACGTTGCTGGAAGATATGGCAGATACCATGTATGACGCGCCGGGCATTGGTCTGGCCGCCAATCAGGTAGGCCGTCTGGAGCGGGTCATTGTCATGGATTGTGCCAGAGAGGGCGATGCCCCGGAATTATGGAAGATGATCAATCCGGAAATTATTGCCAGCTCGCAGGAAACCGCCAAGCTGGAAGAGGGGTGTTTGTCTATCCCCGGCCATAATAGCGAGGTGATACGTCCGGCTGAAGTGCAAGTGCGCTATCTGGGCATCGATGGCAATATCCATGAGATGCAGGCAGAAGGGTTACTGGCAGCCTGTGTCCAGCATGAAATTGATCATTTAAATGGCGTTTTATTTATCGATCATATCTCGCGCCTGAAACGCGATATGATATGGCGCAAAGTCTTAAAAGAGGCTAAAGCCCGGTCATGATACAATCTGAACAGGCTGCAAGTGCACGGCAAAAAACCCGTATTGTTTTTATGGGCAGTCCGGAATTTTCAGCCCCCAGCCTGAAGGCGCTGCATGAGGCATTTGAGATATGCGCGGTCTATACCCAGCCGCCACGCAAATCAGGGCGGGGCATGAAAACCCGTCCCACCGCCATTGGTGAACTCGCCTCTCACCTCGGCCTGCCCTGTTTCTGGCCGGAAAGGCTGCGCGGCAATATAGAGGAGATTGAACGGCTAAAAGCCTTTAAGGCAGATATTTTTGTGGTCATCGCCTATGGGCTTATCCTGCCGCAATCGGTGCTGGATATCCCGCCTTTGGGCTGTATTAATGGCCATGCCTCTTTATTGCCGCGCTGGCGCGGGGCGGCCCCTATTCAAAGAGCGATTGAAGCAGGTGACCGCCAGACAGGCATTTCAATTATGCAAATGGAAGCCGGGCTGGATACAGGGCCTGTTTTAATGGAACAGGCGATAGAATTATCCACAAATGTCCAGGCAGGCCAGCTGCATGACAGATTATCCGGGCTGACCGCAGAGATGATGATAGAGGCGGTTAACGCACTGACCAGTGGCCAGGCAATCCTGACCCCGCAAAAAGAAGAGGGGGTAACCTATGCCCATAAAATCACCAATGCCGAGACCTGTCTGTCCTTTGATATGCCAGCCAATATATTGGCCCGCAAAATCAGCGCCTTTAGCCCCTTTCCGGCAGCATCGGTGGAAACCATTTCCGGCAGGCTGAAATTATTAGCCGCTATCCATCTGGAAGGGGAAAAGCACCAAAGCGCGCCAGGGCATTTTCTAGGGCGCGGAACAAATGAGGGAATAAAAATCGCCTGTACCAACCAAAGCATATTGGAAATCACCCGCCTGAAGCCGGCTGGTAAACAGGCCATGAGCGGCCATGCCTTTTTAAATGGGCAAGGCTGGCAGACCGGCAGCTCTATCGAAAAGGCAGAAAGATGAGCCAGCCAGATACAGCGGCAGATACGCACCGGATGCTGATTACCGTTGAATATGATGGTACCGGTCTGGTGGGATGGCAGAGGCAAAATAATGGCCCTTCTGTTCAGGCCTATCTTGAAGCGGCGGCGGAAAAGCTGACCAGCCGAAAAACCCCTATTCAGGGCTCGGGGCGCACCGATGCAGGAGTTCATGCCAGCGCACAGGCTGCCCATCTGGATGTACCGACAAGCCTGAATACGAATGCGGTGGTCAATGGGCTAAATGCCTGGCTGGATTGCCTGCAAATCAGCGTGCTGACCGCCCGAAGGGTAGGACAGGATTTTAATGCCCGTTTTGATGCAACCGAACGCAGCTATCTTTATCGTATTCTGGACAGGCGCACCCCTTCTGCCCTGCGCCGCCATCATGTCTGGCATCACCGCACAAAATTAAATGAAGGTGCGATGCACGAAGCGGCACAATATCTGATAGGAAAGCATGATTTTACCAGCTTTCGTGCTACCGGATGCCAGGCCAATTCACCTGTTCGCACCCTGAACAGCCTCAGCGTTACCCGCTCGGAAGACGAGATACATATTCGCGCCCATGCCCGTTCATTTTTATATCATCAGATTCGCAATTTTGCCGGCTCTCTGGCACTGGTGGGGGCGGGCAAATGGCAGGCCGAAGATATACGCATAGTTCTGGAAGCCTGCGACCGTACCAAAGCAGGGCCTACCGCCCCGCCGCAAGGCCTGTATCTGACAGAGATTGAATATTCACCCGAAAGTCTGGCACAAAAATAGCCTTTATGCCCCGCCCCGGCCGGTTACGATCTCGAATAATATCCCGGACTACCTCCTAGCCAAGCGTCATAGAGCTTTGCAGACCGCCTATCGTGCCAATAAATATATCCACGCCAAAGCGCCCCAGCACCAGACCAATCGCCGCCCCGAAACCCAGATTTAACTGGCTGCGGGCAATGCGGAACTGCCAGATCAATATCCATATTGCCACTGGCAAAACAGCCAATTGCAAAAAGATAATACCGGTCATAAACATGATGATGGTAACCAGACCAAACAGGACAATTTGCAAGGCATATAGCCAGAAAAACGGGATCATGAAATAGAGATATTTATCGCCGCGCCGCCAGAAGACCAGCATATGCCAGACAATCAGCGCATATAATAATAAAGAGACCAGCGAGCTGATGCTGTAAAGGGCAAGAAAATGCGTGCCCAAATAGGCAAAAGGCAGGCTCATAAACAACCCGAAACCCCAGCTAGCGATAATTGAATACCAAAAGCCACTGGCGGAAAATTCAAACGCCTGTTCTGCCTTTACCCGTCCGGCAATAACATCAAAAGCCGCGATAAGCGATTTTACAATCATCCCTTTGGATGGCGATGTTTGTGCCATTATTTCCTGTCCAGTTCCGCCAGCATTTCTGTATAGATTTCTGCCAGCCGATCGATATCCTCGATAGCGACATGCTCGTCAATTTTATGCATGGTCTGGCCAACCAGGCCAAATTCTGCGACCGGACAAATCTTGCAGATAAACCGGGCATCTGATGTGCCGCCTGTTGTCGACAGGCTGGGTTTTTTATTGGTCAGGCGGGTAATGGCCTGTTGCATCTTGGTTGTCAGCTCGCCAGGCTCGGTCACAAACGGGGCAGCATTAGAGGCAAAATCAGCCTGATAGCTGACCTCATATTGTTTGGCCATACGCTCAAAATGCTCTTCCAGCCAGCCTTGCAAACTATCCACACTATGTTCGGTATTAAAGCGGATATTGAAATGGGCAGAAGCGGATTGCGGAATAACATTACTTGCCCCGCCGGTAAGCTCTATATCGGTTATTTCTGCAGTGCTGGGGTCAAAATATTCTGTACCACCATCCAGCTTGGCAGAATTGACCGGCGCCAGCATCGCAAACAGAGCCGGCACAGGGTTATTGGCCAGATGCGGATAGGCGACATGACCCTGCACCCCTTCGACTCGCAACCGGCAGCTCAGCGATCCGCGCCGTCCGTTTTTAATCATATCCCCCAGCGCTTCAGGATTAGTTGGCTCGCCTACAATACAAAAATCCGGCTGCTGGCCTGTTTCTTCCAGCCATTCCACCATCTTGACTGTTCCAAAACGTGCCTCGCCCTCTTCATCACCGGTGATGATAAGACTGATACTGCCCTGTAATTTGCCGCTTTCAATATAGCTTTTTGCCGCCGCCACAAAGGCGGCTATCCCGCCTTTCATATCAGCTGTACCGCGCCCGTAAATCTGGCCATCACGGATTTCACCGGCAAAGGGATCGCTTGACCAGGCCGCAATATCACCAGCCGGCACAACATCTGTATGACCGGCAAAGGCAATATGCGGATGGCTTGTGCCTATTCTTGCAAACAGATTATCTATTTGCGCCTCGCCTTCCCCAAAGGGCAGGCGGGTACAGTCAAACCCGAGCTCTGTTAACAGATTTTCCAGCAAATCAAGCGCGCCGCCCTCTGCCGGGGTAACAGACAGGCATTTCACCAAATCCTGGGTCAGCTGAACAGCATAGGAAAGGGCAGTCATCACAAAATCACCTGTTGAGATAGCCTAGTCACGCAGCAAATCATTGACAGAGGTTTTTGAGCGGGTGCGCTCATCTACCTGCTTGATAATGACGGCACAGGACAGAGACGGGCCAGGCGTGCCATCTGCCAGCGGCTTGCCCGGCATACTGCCTGGTACAACAACCGAATAGGCCGGCACGCGCCCCATATGCACTTCGCCTGTATTGCGATCGATAATCTTGGTCGATGCGCCAATAAAGACACCCATGGACAGCACCGCGCCTTTTTCAACTACAACGCCTTCGACCACCTCGGAACGCGCACCGATAAAACAGTCATCCTCGATAATGACAGGGCCTGCCTGCAGCGGCTCTAGCACACCGCCAATCCCTGCCCCGCCGGACAGATGCACATTCTTGCCAATTTGTGCACATGACCCGACCGTTGCCCAGGTATCGACCATTGTCCCGCTATCCACATAGGCGCCCAGATTAACAAAGCTCGGCATCAATACCACCGACGGGGCGATAAAAGCAGAATGGCGAACTATTGCCCCTGGTACCGCCCGAAAGCCGCCTTTGGTAAAATCAGCATCGCTCCAGCCGCTAAATTTCAACGGCACTTTGTCCCACCAGACAGACGCCCCTGCCACAGGATGTTCTGCCCCGCCCGGCATCACCACCATGTCATTCAAACGAAAAGATAATAATACCGCTTTTTTCAGCCATTGATTAACCTGCCATTGATGATTGCCTTGCGGCTCGGCCACGCGTGCCTGGCCGCTATCCAGCAGCGACAGGGCTTCTTCTACCGCCTCTCTTACCTCGCCTTTGGTGTCGGCATTTACCGCATCACGGTTATCAAATGCGGTATCTATCGCCTTTTCGAGATCGGCTCTGCTCATCTTGCTCTCCTTTATCGGGGTATTCCTTGTTTTCAACCGGGTTTCATTCTTCTTATGCGCTGGTCTTTATATAGCGCATTATGGATATTTTCATACAGGCCTAAGGATGATTTGCCTGATCAATTTCTGCAAGAAATGATTTCAAGTCAGCCGAGACATAATGCACATAGGCTTCATCCTTGCCATTGGCAGCCCAATCATGATCACTTGCCAGCCAGACTGTTTTCATGCCCATCGCGGCAGCCGGTTCCAGATTGCGTGCCATATCCTCTATCATCAGACAGCTTTTCGGGTTCAGCTTGTTCTGGTCAATAAAAACCTGATAGGGGGTCGGGTTGGGCTTCGGGATATGGTTAGAGGCCACAATATCAAAGATAATCTCAAAATGCTGGCGAATCCCGAAGGCTTCCAAAATGCGTTCTGCATGGCGGGTTGTGCCATTTGTATAGATATGTTTGCGCCCGGGCAGGCGGGCAATGGATTTATCCAGTTCGCCATCATAGCTGACATCGGATAAATCTATTTCATGGACATAGGCCAGAAAGGCATCCGGGGACATATTATGTTCTTTCATCAACCCATGCATGGTTGTGCCATAGGTTTGGAACAGGCGGGTTTTCATTTCCGCTGCCTCTTCTCTGGCCAGATTGAAATGTGCCATAATAAAGTCTGTCATCCGTTCAGCAACACGCGGAAACAGGCTGGAATTGGCCGGATAGATAGTGTTATCCAGATCAAACACCCAATCCTTGACATCTGCCAGACCAAGTTTTTCCAGATCCTTTTTCATCTGGTTTTCCCTCTTTCTCTTTGTCGATAAATTTTTAATCCCGGGTAATCAGCGTGCCAATACCATGTTCGGTAAACAATTCAACCAGTACGGCGTGCGGGGCACGACCATCCAGAATAACCGCTGCTTCTGCGCCTTTTTCAACTGCCTCGATACAGGTTTCCACCTTGGGGATCATGCCGCCCTGAACTGTGCCATCCTTTATCAGGGCATAGGCTTCGCTGAGCTTTAGCCGCGAGATATGATCGCCATTTTTATCGCGCACCCCGGCCACATCGGTCAGCATCAATAACCGGCTTGCCCCGATAGCCCCGGCCACTGCTCCGGCGGCTGTATCGGCATTGATATTATAGGTCTGGCCATCTATGCCCGAACCGATAGGGGCAATAACCGGGATCATATCGGCTGCCATCAGCGCGGTAATTACTTTTGGATCGACCGTTTCCGGCTTGCCCACAAAGCCCAAATCGACCTTTTCAATCTGGCTGTCGCTATTGGCAGAGCCAGAGGATAATTTACTGGCTGTAATAAGATGGCCATCCTTGCCAGACAGACCCACTGCCCGGCCACCGGCCATATTCACCGCCGCGACCAGCGATTTATTGATCGCCCCTGCCAGCACCATTTCCACCACCGAAATAGTCGCTGCATCGGTAACCCGAAGTCCGTTTACAAAACTGGATTCAATTTTCAGCCGCTTCAGCATATCGCCAATTTGCGGCCCGCCCCCATGTACCACCACTGGCTGCGCCCCGATTTGGCGCAACAATGTCATATCGGCAGCAAAGCTGTCCACATAGGCCTGTTCGCCCATGGCATGACCGCCAAATTTTACCACAATCGGCTTGTTGCCATAACGGCGCATATAGGGCAGCGCTTCGATAAGTACCCCGGCTTTTTCCATCCATTCATCGGTTTGTGATGTCATAATCGCGCCTCATTCCATGGCTTTAAACTATATCTGCACCCGGTTTTGCCCCGCCGGCAACAGGGGTCAGGCTTGCACGCCTTTTACTATAGTAAAGCTCGGGGATAAACACCAGATAGAGATATTCTATGCCGCGCTATAGCTGGCCAGATGCGCGCGCAGCTCGGCAATGCCCTTGCCGGTTTCAGAAGAGGTTGGCCAGACATGAGGATAAGCGGCCACATGCCGGTTTACCTGTCGGGTAGTTTTTTCCATAACCGATTTTTGTTCGGCGATTTTCACCTTGTCCATTTTGGTCAGCACAGCTGCCCATGGCACAGCTGCCTCATCCATCAGCTTCATCATCTCTTCATCGCCTGGGCCGACCCCGCGCCGGGCATCTATCAGCAAAAACATCCGTTGCAGGCTGGCACGGCCGCTCAGGAACTGGCGGGTCAGCTTTGTCCAGGCCTTGATATCGGTCTTTGGGGCTTTGGCATAACCATAACCTGGCAAATCCACCAATTGCAGGCGATCTGCCAGCGAAAAGAAAATCAGCTGGCGGGTGCGGCCGGGTGTTTGCGAGGCTCTGGCCAGTGTACGCCTGCCTGTCAGCGCATTGACCAGCGAGGATTTGCCAACATTTGACCGACCGGCAAATGCCACTTCCGGCAAACCCAGTGGCGGCAGATTATTCAAAGAATTGGAAGCAGCGATAAATTGGCATTCCCCGGCAAATAACAGCCGTCCCTTTTCCACCTCTTCGGGGGTAAAACTATCGAGCTGAACATCCGATGCCGCTTCTGTCATCAATTAGCCCTGCTGGCTTTGCTTTTGAATAGAGCGCGTAATCCACCATTGCTGGGCAATTGACAGGGTGTTGTTCCATGTCCAGTAAATCACCAGACCCGCAGGGAACCCTGCCAGCAAGAAGGTGAAAAAGACCGGCATCCACTGAAAGATCTTTGCCTGGATGGGATCTGGCGGCGGCGGGTTCAGGCGCATCTGTACCGCCATGCTGATCCCCATCAAAATCGGCCAGATACCGATGGACAGGAATTGCGGCATGAAATCCACTGAATAGGGCAACAGGCCAAACAGATTAAAAACAGAGGTCGGGTCTATCGCGGATAAATCCTGAACCCAGCCATAAAAAGGCGCATGGCGCATCTCAATAGACACATATAACACCTTATAAAGGGCAAAAAATACCGGTATTTGCAGCAAAATAGGTAAACAGCCCGCAGCCGGATTTACCTTTTCCCGTTTGTAAAGCGCCATCATTTCCTGATTAAGGCGGGTTTTATCCTCGCCAATATCGGCACGCATCTTTTGAATCTTCGGGGCTAGTTCCCGCATTTTTGCCATGGATTTATAGGATTTATTAGCCAGAGGGAACAGCGCAAGACGCACCAGAATGGTAAAGGCAATAATAGCCAGACCAAAATTACCCAATATCCCGTTCAGCCAGCTTACCGCATGGAAAAATGGCTTGGTCAGGAAATAGAACCAGCCAAAATCAATCGCCAGATCAAAATTCGCGACCTTTAGCTCTTCGCTATATTTATCCAGCAATGCCACTCTTTTCGCCCCGGCAAACATATTGGTCTGCCAGGAAATGGTCTGACCCGGATTCAATATTTGCGAATCGCCCAGCAAATCCGTTTGATAGCTATCCAGATTTGTGCCCAGCGCGCGCATGGAAAACGCTACGTGCTGGTTTTGTGCCGGCATTAATGCTGCCAGCCAGTATTTATCGGTAATGCCTATCCAGCCGCCATTATCCTTGGTCTTGATAACAATCCCTTCAGTGCCGGCATCTTGCAAATCATCATAATTCTGCTCGTTCAGGGTTTCATCAAAAACGCCAAGCGGCCCTTCATGCAGGATATACAGACCGGCTGTTGCCGGTGTGCCCTTGCGGCGAATAAGCCCGTAGGGATTAAGGCTGACCGCATTATCCAGTTTGGAGGTCACCAGCTGGGTCACCGTGATCAAATAATCATTATTAATTTCTATGCGCCGCTCAAATACCAGCCCCTCGCCATTATCATAGGTCAGGACAAGCGGGCTATCCGGGGTCAGGCTGTTATTTTGTGCCTGCCACACTGTTTTTGAATTTGGCAGGGTCAGGCTCTGGCCGGCCGCATTTACCCAGCCAAATTCGGCAAAATAGGGTTTTTCAGAATCAAATCGGCTAAACAGACGGATAGGCTCGGAGCTGTCTTCGAGTGTCTGGGAATAGCTGGTCAGGATAAGATCATCGATACGCGCGCCCATGGTAGAGACAGAGCCTGTAACCAGCGGCGCGGTAATATCCAGACGCGTGCCTGTATCGCTTGTAGCTGTCAGAGACTGGCTGGCAGCAGCCCCTGTCCCGCCGGAATTTGGCTGCGGGACATTTGACGCATCATTCTGTGCCTGCTGGCGGGCTTCATAAGCAGCTCTATCGGCTTCCAGCTCCGGCTCGACAAAATATACCTGCCAGCCGATCAATATCGCCAGAGACAGGGACATGGCAGCGATCATATTCTTTGTTTCGGGCGTCATGATCTTAAAACTCTTTCTTATAGCTTTATCTCTTTATTTTGAGGCCTGCGCCTCATAATAGCGTAATGCCAGAACAGCCAATGCCGGGATTATGGCACCGGGTCATATCCGGACCCACCCCAAGGATGGCATTTTAGAATACGTTTAACGGTTAACCGCCCGCCACGCAATGCCCCATATCGGGTTATCGCATCCTTTGCATATTCTGAACAGCTAGGCGAAAACCGGCAATTTGTTCCAAGCAAGGGGGATAAAAAATAGCGATAAAAGATAATGGGGGCTAAAACCACTGCAATCATCAGCTGATGCAGCCCGCCACGCTTCGGGTTTTTTTCCCTGTAATCTGCCATAATCTGCCTACTCCCCCTTTATATTTGCCAGCGATGAACTATCCGAGGGCGATTTTAGGGGCGTTTGCGGCTTTTTATCCAGTATTTTATGCACAGCCAGCAAGGCAGCTGCCATATCGGCAACCAGTTTGTTAAAGGGCGCATACAAAATGGATTTTCGGGCTATTAAGACATAATCAGTATGCGCGCGCATGACAGAGGTGTTAAGGGCTGCAAGGGCGCGCATTCGCCGCTTGGCCCGATTGCGCGCAACCGCATTACCAATTTTTTTAGAGGCAGTATAGCCAAATCGACTATCTGGCAATTCATTAGGGTTGGAACAGGCTTGCAAGATAAAATCAGCCATGACCTGTTTTACGCCCTTATGTTGCAGACGCAAAAAATCTCTCCGCTTTTTCAAGCGGAACGTATTATTCTGAATGGTATTTCGGGCTTTCGCCATCAAATCTTAAACGATAGTTCAGCTATCTGCTGCTGTGATGGCCTCATAAGGCTATCAGGCAGAGAGCCGTGCACGACCTTTTGCACGTCTGGCCTGAATCACGCGGCGACCGCCAACAGTTGCCATTCTTGATCTGAAGCCATGACGGCGCTTACGAACCAAAACACTAGGCTGATAGGTGCGTTTCATAATCGCGCCCTTTCTTGTCTGCAAATAAATTCTTCGATAATCAAGCTTGAGGTACTAGGCATTTTGGATGGAATTGTCAATCTTTTTTGCACGCCCCTATCGAAACACAAATTGGGTGTGGTTTTGCCCAATTCTAAATTGGTTTAAGCTAGGCTGTGATGCTTTGGGTCAGGCATAGCCCTGCACAATACCCGGCCAGCGTTTCAAAGAATAGAGATATGAGAACACATTTCCGCATTTTCATCCTTGCCGCTACCCTGTCTATTCCGGTCCTGACAGCCATATTATTTTTGGGATTCCAGGCGCATACCGATACAGATATTGCCTTGCGATTACTGATTAAGGGGCAATCGATTTTACTGATTCTCTGTCTTGCCATTCTTTTTGGCATTCTGACGGCCATATTATTTAGGCATTACTGGCTAAAGCCGCTAAATATGCTGGAACAGGATATTGCCACCATTGCCAGCAATCCCGATCAGCTATTGCCCCCGCCCGCAAACAGTCGCATATCCCTGCCTGTTCTGGATGCCCAATATCAGCTACCCAGCCTGCATCAAAAGGTGCGCCAATCTATTCGCCAGCGTCAGAGGCTGGCAGATGCCGGCGAGGCGGTCGCCAAAATCAACCATGATTTGCGCAATATGCTGTCCTCTATCCTGTTGGTGACAGAACAGCTGGAAAGCAGTGCAGACCCGCAAGTCGCACAGGTTGCCCCGGTGGTGATACGTGCCACCGAACAGGCAACCGAACTTTGCCAGAATATGCTGGATTATTTATCTGAATTACCGCCGCCTGCCCCGGAAAGCCTCTATATGCCAGCGGTGATGGACGAGCTATCGGCTACCGCAGAAATCCGGCTGCATTATTCAGGGCCTGATAATCTGTTTATCGACAGGATGATGCTGTTTCGTATTTTTTTAAATCTGCTTCGCAATGCTCAGGATGCCGGGGCAAAACAGATGACCATCGATGGCTGGCAAGCAGGCCATTTGGCGGTGATAGATATTTCCGATAATGGGCCTGGTATTGATAATTCTATCCGCGAGCAGATTTTTTCTGCTTTTACCTCTGGCCGCTCTTCTCATATCGGGCTGGGGCTGGCAATTTGCCTTGATTTGGCGCTCGCCCTTGAAGGCAGGTTAAGCCTGGCGCGCACCTCGGATGAGGGATGCGCCTTTCGCCTGCAATTGCCAGCGGTGATTTTGCAAAGCTGACTAGCGACTACCGGCAATTGGTACAGATGGGCGCGGCTCCAGATCCCATGGAAAGAAAATCCATGTATCTTGCGATACTTCAGTGATAAAGGTATCGACAACCGGCCGGCCTTTAGGCTTGGCATAGACCGTTGCGAAATGCCCTTTTGGCATCATTTTGCGTAAAACCTTGCCGGTTTCGCCTGTATCCACCAAATCATCTATGATCAGCCAGCCACTGCCATCCCCTGCCTGTTCCGGGGCTTTGATAATTTGCACCTCGCCTCTGTCTTGGGCGTGATAGGAAGACAGACAGGCTGTTTCAATATGGCGTATTTCCAGCTCTCTTGCGACAATCGCTGCCGGAACAAGACCGCCTCTGGTCACCGCAACCACACCGGTAAAAGGCCCCAGCTCCAGCAATCGCCAGGCCAATGCTTTGGAATTGCGGTGCAATTCTTCCCAGGATACCGGAAAATTTTTATTCTCATCATAGGCCATGGTCATCTCACCATTCTTAAAAATCTGTCCCTGCCTTTAGCCAATAAACCGGCCAGCAGGGATATCCAAACATAAAATCAATGGAATGCTTTTTTCAAAGCGATATTTTTCATTTTTATACCAAAACCTGTCGTTCTGTCCAAGTCTGGCCAGCGTACCACTAAATACAGGCGCTGTTCAGTAGCGTATAACGATAGATAACTGAAGATATCTGAAAGGAACAGCCCGAGAGGAAAAATAGCGCCCGAAGCAAAAAATGCGCTAGACATAGCTGGTGGGGTGGATTATTGTCCGGCTCTATTGCTATTATGATTTGATTTAATAGCATACAGGCGCTCGTAGCTCAGCTGGATAGAGCACTAGACTACGAATCTAGGGGTCGGGAGTTCGAATCTTCCCGAGCGCGCCATTTCCTCCCAATATTTTCAGATGGTTACCAGATTAGGGTTTCAGTCTGTTCTCAGTGAACCTCAGTTTTGACACAGATTTGACACAGTAAAAGGTCAAATCAATGGGTTGTGTGCG
>JAYOMZ010000009.1:9678-60950 GCA_038121125.1 Alphaproteobacteria bacterium | reverse complement strand
CCCCCAGAGACAGCACATAATGGAAGTGGGCAATCACATAATAGGTATTATGCAACACCACATCCATACCGGCATTGGCCAATACCACCCCGGTTACACCGCCAACGGTGAACAAAAAGATAAAGCCAATGGCCCATAGCATAGGGGTTCTAAAGGTCATGGAACCGCCCCACATAGTGGCAATCCATGAGAAGATTTTTACCCCTGTTGGCACAGCAATCACCATAGTTGCAGCGGTGAAATAGGCACGTGTATCCACATCCAGACCGACGGTATACATATGGTGCGCCCATACAATAAAGCCAACAAAACCAATAGCCACCATAGCATAGGCCATGCCCAGATACCCAAAAATAGGCTTGCGGGAAAAGGTCGAGATAATATGGCTGACAATGCCAAAGGCTGGCAAAATCATAATATAAACTTCCGGATGACCAAAGAACCAGAACAGATGCAGGAACAAAATCGGGTCACCACCCCCTTCAGGGATAAAGAAGGTTGTCCCGAAATTTCTGTCTGTCAGCAGCATGGTAATGGCCCCTGCCAATACAGGAACAGCCAGCAACAGCAAGAAAGCAGTGATCAGCATCGCCCATGCAAATAATGGCATTTTGTGCAAAGTCATGCCCGGTGTGCGCATATTAAAGATGGTGGTGATAAAGTTCGCCGCCCCCAAAATAGAAGACACACCTGCCAAATGCAGAGACAAAATGGCCAAATCCATCGACATACCCGGCGTACCAGCTGAGCTGGACATTGGCGGATAAATTGTCCAGCCAACCCCTGCCCCGCCATCCATCACAGCTGAGAGCAGCAGCAGTATGAAAGAAGGTGGCAACAGCCAGAAAGAGATATTATTCATGCGCGGAAAGGCCATATCCGGCGCACCGATCATAATCGGCACAAACCAGTTACCAAATCCGCCAATCAGACCCGGCATCACCACAAAGAACACCATGATCAAACCATGGGCGGTGGTAAAGACGTTCCATACATGACCATCTGCCATATACTGGACACCTGGCTCCATCAGCTCCATACGCATGAAAATTGAAAAACCACCGCCGATTAATGCAGCCAGAATCGAGAAGATGATATACATCGTCCCGATATCCTTGTGGTTTGTTGAATACAGCCAACGGCGTACAAACCCGGTAGGGTTCGCGTGACCGGCATCTGCTGCGTGTGTCTGGGCACTCATTTTTTATCTCCCTGCTCTGTCAATAAAACTAGTTAGCCGAAGCCAAAAGCGTTGAGCTTGGCAAGATTTCTGCAGAAGCGAACTCTTCTTTGGCCTTTTCCAGCCATTTTGCATAATCTTCTTTATTCAGCGCTTTGATAACAATAGGCATATAAGCGTGATTAACGCCGCAAATCTGGTTACATTGCCCGTAATAGGTTTGCGTTCCTTCCGGCACATCCATCCAGGCCTCATTTACCCGGCCAGCAACGGAATAAATCTGTACTGCCAGAGAAGGCACAAAGAACGAATGCATCACATCATTGCCGGTTACCAGCAATTTAATGCGTGTACCGGCTGGCACAACCAGAGGGTTATCCACTGCCAGCAGACGCTTTTGGCCTTCCTGCAAATCCTCTTCGGCAACCAGATAGCTGTCAAAGGCAATCGCTTCATCCGGATATTCATAATTCCAGTACCACTGATTACCGGTTACCTTGACCACCATTTCGGTATCTTTGGTCTTGTCCATATAGTATAGAAGCTGGAAAGAAGGCACAGCGATCACCACCAGAATCAGGACAGGTACAACTGTCCATAAAATCTCGATAATCGTGTTATGCGATGTTTTGGACGGGTTCGGGTTGGCCGATGCACGAAAGCGCAGACAAACATAAACCAGCAATCCCAGCACAAATAGTGAAATGGCTGTGATAATCACCAACAACATATTATGCAGGCTGGTCGCTTTTTCCGCGATAGAGCCGGCCGGATCCTGAAGACCCAGCTGCCATGGCTGAGGCTCAGCCGCATAGGCAGTACTCACACATAATAGACCAAAAGCCATCATAACCGGCATAGCGGCAGATAGAAGGCTGCGCAAATTCATCTTTTTTCCCCCTTCAACGTAAGGATCCGTTGACCAGTTTAACCCGACTTTCCCTCGCTTGAATTTCCATAAAACAGATCAGACGGGATGATCACATGATATTACTCCCACCCTTCTAGCGGTTTTTTTCGCTCATGAAAACCCACTGCGACGGCCTGTCGCGCATTTTTTTGCACCATGCAAAGCAATTTGCCAAATCGCCATTTTGATGTAGCTGTTTTTGCTGCTACCCCTTGAAAGAGACAGGCAAACCAACCATAGTTAAACGACAGGTTTATACGGCTTTTTTCCATTGGAAAACGGCTAGAAATTAAAAGGCGGAACCCATGACCCTTATCGACCAGACAGATGCGCTATTTTTTGGCAAAACAGGCCTGGATAAAGAAAACACTTTCTCGATTGTTGCAGAATGCCTGTCGGGCGCAGATGACGGGGATTTATTTCTGGAAATGCGGCATTCGGAAATGCTGGCCTTTGATGATGGCCGGCTGAAAACCGCAACCTATGATCAAAGTGCCGGGTTTGGCTTGCGCGCCATCGCTGGCGAGGCAGATGCCTTTGCCCATGCAGGCGAGCTGTCCGAAAGCGCCCTTCGCCGGGCAGCCGAAACCGTATCCTCGGTGGCTTCCGGTCATGCCGGTCAGCTTGCCCTGCCACCGGAAGCCGGCCATAACAAGCCGCTTTATAGCGATTTAAACCCGCTGGCACAGACCCCTTTTGGCGACAAGGTTGCGCTGTTGCAAAAAATCGACAGCTATGCCCGCGCAGCAGACCCGCGTGTGCGCCAGGTGAGTGCCAGCATTGCCGGCTCCTGGCAAGCGGTACAGATTATCCGCCCCGATCATACCAGCTATGCCGATATTCGCCCGCTTGTGCGGCTGAATGTGGCCATTGTGGTTGAACAAAATGGCCGCATGGAAACCGGCTCCAGCGGGACAGGCGGGCGATTTATGTTTGCCCGTTATCTGGATGATGCACTCTGGCAGGCAGAAGTGAAGGAAGCCTTGCGGATTGCCTTGCTGAACCTTGATTCGGTCTCTGCCCCGGCAGGCGAGATGGAAATCGTGCTGGGCGCGGGCTGGCCGGGGGTGATGCTGCATGAGGCCGTCGGACATGGGCTGGAAGGAGATTTTAACCGCAAGGGTACATCTGTTTTTTCCGGCCGCATTGGCGAGCAGGTCGCCGCAAAAGGGGTAACTGTTGTGGATGATGGCACCATGACAGACAGGCGCGGTTCCATCACCATTGATGATGAAGGCACATCTTCTGCCCGCAATGTTCTGATAGAGGATGGCATCTTGAAAGGCTATATGCAGGACAGGCAGAATGCCCGCCTGATGGGGGTGGCGGCCACAGGCAATGGCCGGCGCGAATCCTATGCCCATTTGCCGATGCCGCGAATGACCAATACCTTTATGGAAAATGGCGCGTATGACCCGCAAGAGATTGTCTCTTCCATGAAAAAAGGCCTCTATGCGGTGAATTTTGGCGGTGGTCAGGTCGATATCACCTCCGGGAAATTTGTGTTTTCTGCCTCGGAAGCCTATCTGGTGGAAAATGGCAAGATTGGCGCACCTGTCAAAGGGGCTACCCTGATTGGCAGCGGGCCGGATGCGATGTCAAAAATCACCATGATCGGCAATGATATGGCACTGGACAGGGGCGTTGGCACCTGCGGCAAGGCAGGTCAGTCAGTCCCTGTGGGGGTCGGCCAGCCTACCTTGAAAATGGGCGGGATCACCGTTGGCGGTACAGAAGCTGCCTAAATCATTCGGCCAGCTATTTATCAGGGCTTTGCAGGCGTGATACGGCGGATTTTTATCTGCCAGACAATGATCAGCAAAACGCAGCTTATCCCGCAGCCAAACCCGAAAGAGAGCTGGCCTGTTCCTGCCTGATAAAGCGGGCCTGCAATGGTCAGGCCAATCACTTGCCCCATCGAGCCGAAGCCCTGTACCAGCCCCAATGCCCCGCCCATCTGATCAGCGCGCGCCACATGAGAGGAAGCAGCTGACAAGGTAGGGTTTGTCAGGGCAAATCCGATACATACCAGGCTGGTAGATAAAATCACGGCAGCAAATATCATCGTGCTATTGCCTGATTCGCCTGCGATAAAGGCACTGAAAAATTGCCCGAAGGCCAGCACCGCTACCCCGGTTACCACAATCGGCATTTCACCAAATCTGCGGGCGAGCCGTCCAATAAGACCGCCCTGCACCAGAATGATACAGACCCCGATATAGGTAAAAAGCCAGCCTGTCTGGCGAGGGCCAAAATCCAGCACATCGCGCACCAATAGCACATAGGATGCCTCTACCTGTGCAAAGGCCAAATTCAGGCAGAAAAATGCCAGCGCAAACAGCCCTATGGGGCTGGAGAGCATCGCGCGCAACGCGGCCAGAAAATTTTGTCTATCACTGCTTTTAGATGGAGCAGTGCGCTGTAATTTCAGCCGCAGGGTCAGGCAAACCGCGATAAAGGAAAATAAAGCAGCTATTAAAAAGGGTGTTTGATGGACAGGCCCTGAGCCTATCCCGCCCAGCAAGCCGCCCAGAGCAGGGCCCAGCACAAAACCGGAACCAATTGCCGCCCCTAAAAACCCCATGATACGCGCGCGTTCCTCCGGCCTGGAATTATCGGCAATAATCGCCTGAATCACCCCGATATTTCCAGCCGATAGTCCGGCAATAATCCGTGCAGCAAACATGGAAATAATATCATTGCTTAACGCAAACCATAGATGGGCGGCCGTGCCGATCATAAGAGAGACAAGCAAAACAGGTTGCCGCCCGACCCTGTCTGACAGACGTCCCAATATCGGATTGGCGACAAACATAGCCAGCGCAAAGCTTGCCAAAAGCGCGCTCATCACTGTTTCGGAATAGCCAAGATGTTCAATCACCGTATAGGGCAGAACAGGGATAAGTGCGCCTATCCCCACAAAATTGACAAAGGTGATTAAAAGCAGTGCAAACATGATTTGTGGCCTGTTTTTTGTTCTGGCCTGTTTTTTCAGGCTTCAGCCATGGATCAGCCTGTCCTGTGTAAGGCCGATATTCGTGCCCTGGTCTAGTAATGATATTCCTTGAAAACATGGCTGATATCCCTGTCCCATTCGGCATGATATTTTTCCAGCATGATATCTGCATGGGTTTTGCCAGAGGCGACAATTTCCTGTAACGGGGCTAGAAATTTGGTTTCATCCTGGCCTTTATCATCCAGCATAGCCCGGCTTTTCAACCCTGCCTCGGCAATTTTCAGCGTCTCGCTGGCCAGCTCATGTACCGACCGGCCAGCCATTTTGGCTTGCAGACCATCTGTTGCAACAGCCATGCGTGCTTTCTCTACATCGCCGCCGGTAAAATCCCTGACCAGCTTTTCGGCTGCATCCAGTGCTGCATCATCATATAACAGCCCGACCCAGAGCGCAGGCAGCGCACAAATATTGCCCCAGCTGCCACCATCTGCCCCGCGCATTTCCAGATACCCCTTCAGACGGACTTCCGGAAAAGCGGTGGTCATGTGATCTTCAAAATCTTCTATAGTTGGATATTGCCCTTCAAATCCGGGCAGTTTTCCAGCCATAAAGTCACGAAAGGACAGGCCGGAAACATCGATATAATCATCGCCGCGATGCAGGAAATACATCGGCACATCCAGAATATAATCCACCCACCTTGCATAGCCAAAATCCGGCTCAAACACAAAAGCCGGAACACCGCATCTATCGGGATCGGTATCTGTCCAGGCTTGCGCCCGTGTCGATTTCAGCCCGGACGGTACACCATCTTTAAAAGGCGAGTTCGCAAACAGGGCAGTGGCAATTGGCTGAAGCGCAAGAGAGGTTCTGAATTTGCGCACCATATCGCGTTCATCTGCGTAATCCAGATTCACCTGAACCGTACAGGAACGCAGCATCATATCCAGACCCAGATTACCGCGCTTTGGCATATATTCGCGCATAATTTTATAGCGCCCCTTTGGCATCCAGGAAATATCGCCGCGCCCCCATAAGGGCTGGAAGCCTACCCCCAGCATACAGATATCCAGAGGGCTTGTGACCTCGCGCATCTGGCGCAAATGCGCCCCGGTTTCCGCGCAAGTTTCATGCAAGCTGACCAGCGGCGCACCCGATAGTTCCAGCTGGCCGCCCGGCTCCAGCGTCACCGACCCGCCATCGGCACTTTTCAGGCCGATAATATGCCCTTTTTCGATAATGGGCTGCATATCAAATTGCTGTTCAAGCAGGCTTAATAGCTGGCCAACCCCTTGCGCCCCTTCATAGGCAACAGGTTTAAAACTGCCCTTATGGAAAAGGAATTTTTCATGTTCTGTTCCGATACGCCATGCTGATTTTGGCTTGCCTTTTCGGGCGAACCACTCGACCAGTTGGGCGCGGTCAGTTACGGGCTGGGCGCTCTTATGTTCGTTCATATCTTCGGTCTCTTAACGCTGGCCGGTGACAGCCACAGGAATAATGCATAAAGGCAATGACATATAAGGACGCAGAAAACAAGAATTAGAAATTGTCATGCCAATCCCCGCACACTGCCTGATAAAGGCTGAGCGCAGCCAGCGCCGCTGTATCACTTCTTAATATACGAGGGCCAAGGCTGATTTGTATCACTTCCGGACATTCCAGGATAAGGGCACGCTCCTTATCCGAAAACCCGCCTTCGGGGCCTATAAGTAACGCAGCCTTTCGCCCTTTTATCTGTTGCAAGGCCGCTATCATATCAGGGGGGCTTTCGGCTGTATCTGCGGCTGGCTGGCTGGCAAATATCTCGTCACAAAATAAAATAATTCTGTCTTCCGGCCAGTTTGACAGGCGTTTTTCCAGCGCTACAAATTCCCCGATTTCCGGTATATCCAGCCGGCCTGTCTGTTCGGCTGCCTCTATCGCATTTGCCCGCAAACGATCTGTTTTTACCCGCCCGACCTGACAGAAATCTGTGTCTACCGGCTGAATGAGGCGTGCGCCCAGCTCGGTTGCCTTTTGTGCCATAAAATCAAGGCGGGTGCGCTTTATCGGGGCAAATAACAGCCAGATATCGGGGGACAGGGTCATTTTGCGCCCTATCGCAACAAGACCTGCCATAACCGATTTTTTGCTGACCTCGGTAATCTCTGCCACAAAGCTGTCATCCCTGCCATTAAACAGCTCAATCCGGTCGCCAATGCGCCGGCGCATTACGTTAGCCAGATAATGGGCTGCCTCGCCTGTTAGCTGGATAGCCGTGCCTTCTGTCAAAGGCTGGTCAGTAAATAGTCGGATAGATGGTAAGCCGGCATTCATAGCTATCAGATGTAGGATGAAACCGCTGGTCAAGGCAAGCGCTTTTATGCGCCTTATTCGAACGCTAGCGGGTCTCACCCTGCCACGGCTCGCACATAAAAAACTTTCATAGACATCGCTGACCTGCTCGGATAGTTGTAAAGATTATGACCAAACATTCCAGACAGCCGAAAAAACCAGCCCCATCTGCCAGCGATATTCGCCTGGATGGTTTTTGGCAGTATTTGCCCGCATCCGCCTATCCCTATATCACGCTGGCACGTCTGGACAGGCCAATAGGCTGGTGGCTGTTATTATTGCCCGGATGGTGGGTTTTGGCAGGCTATAGCCCGGATATTGGCACCGCCCTTTTTCTGATGGGAATATTTTTAATCGGCGCGATTGTGATGCGGGCAGCGGGATGTGTTATCAATGATTTATGGGACAGAAATATTGATAAAAAAATAGCACGCACCAGCACGCGCCCGCTTGCGTCCCGGCAAATCAGCCTGTTTTCTGCCTTTTTATTTCTGGCATTATTAGTCGGAATTGGTCTTGTCCTGCTCTTGCAATTCCCGCCGCGCAGCTGGCTGGTCGGGCTATCGGCTGGCCCGCTTATTCTGTTATATCCGCTGGCCAAACGGGTATTTGGATTTCCTCAGGCTATTCTGGGGCTTACCTTTAGCTGGGGCGTTCCGGTCGCTGCCTCTCTTTTATGGGCAGGATGGCCACCTTTTGGTCTGATACTGATTTATATTGGCACGGTTTTCTGGGTTATCGGCTATGATACAATTTACGCTATCCAGGATATGGCAGATGATAAGATAACCGGGGTGAAATCCTCTGCCCTTACCCTTGGCAGGTATTTGCAAATAGGGGTAGCCCTATCCTATGGCATGGCAGCGGGCTGTTGGGGCATCGGATTTTACAGCCTGTCCGGAACAGGGTTCTGGATGACAGGGATGATATTGGCCATCTCTCATCTTGGCTGGCAGGCTGTGCAAATAGAGACAGACAATCCCGATAAAGCCTTGCGCCTGTTTAAATCCAACCGCGATACGGGCTTGCTTCTGACGGCCGGCTTTCTGATAGACCAGCTGATAGGCTAGCCTTTCTGTATCAGCCTGTTAATTCTGTGCTTTTATGCCAGGGGGGATTTTCAGGCTGAACCGCCTGTTCGGCCAGAAGCTGGCGAATAGATTGGCGCAAGCCGGCCTGATTTTGCACCTGTTCAACAAAGCTATCCAGATCCGGGGCATCCCCGCCGATAGCCGCAAAAATCTGTTCCTGCATCTGATATTGGCTAGCTTCGGCAAACTGCCTGTCTGTTGCCGCGATTTTTTCCAGGGCAAATGGCCCTTCTCCGGATAAATTAAATGCCCCGGCAATAGCCGAATAGCCAAATAATCTGGCGGGCAGTGCATGGGACAGAGCCGTTACCGCGCTTAAATCCCATTCCACCCAGTCATAGGCCTGACCCAGAGATTCAGTGGTATGCATGACCGCCAGCTGATCCGGCAATAGCCAGGCGATATTCAAGGTGATAGACGCGCCAATACACGGGAAGGCAGAACAGGGCACCGCGCCATAATCTGCCAGATTAGCAACATGGACAATATCGCAATCCTGCACCTTTACAGGGGTCACCGGCACTTCTGCCTCACCGCCAAATTTGCGATAAAGCTGGGCAGGGGCACGGTTCGAGCCGACCGACAACACTGCCACGCGGCCGCTAAAATCATATTCTTCCGACAAGGCCAGTTGATAGCCATTTTGCAAAAGATATGCCCCTTGCGGCGCATCATAGGGATAGCCAAAGGCACGTTCCCGCATCGTCATTTCCGGAATTTTCAACATGGCTTGTACCGCAAAACATTTCTGCCCATAAGATTGATTTACAGCTGCAAGCCGCTCACGCTATCTATGCCCAGCATCAGATTCATATTTTGCACCGCTGCCCCGGCTGCCCCCTTGCCCAGATTATCCAGACGCGCGGTCAGCACAAACTGGCTGGCCTCGGCATTGGCAAAGACACATAGCTCCATAATATCGCGCCCGGCCAGCTTTTCTGCCACCAGAAAATTATGGGCGTCCAGTGCGCTGGCATCCATCACAGATATTAGCGGCGCATCCTGATAGGCGGCCTGATAGCATTTCAGGATATCATCTGCGCTAACCGCTTTGGCAAATTGTGCCTGATGCAAGGGGATATTCACCAGCATCCCTTGTGCAAACTGGCCAACAGAGGGCAGAAATACAGGCTTGTCTTTCAGCCCGGAACGTTTTTGCATTTCTGGCAAATGCTTGTGGGCAAGGCTCAGCCCATAGGTGCCAAAAGCCGGGGCATCACCTGCCTCATACCGGGCGATCATCGCCTTGCCGCCGCCACTATAACCGCTGACAGACGGGGCGGTAAGGCGTGTTTCCGGAGCAAGAAGACCAGCTTCTATCAGGGGGCGTGCCAGAGCGATAAATCCGGTTGAATAGCATCCTGGATTGCTTACATAACGGGCATTGACGATTTTTTCTGCCTGGGCTTTTGTCATCTCGGCAAAGCCATAGACAAAATCGGCGTGAATACGGTGGGCAGAAGAGGCATCTATCAGCCGGATATCGCGCCGGATATCGCCTTGCAATTCTGCTGACATCTGTACAGCTTCTATCGCCGCCTCGTCAGGCAGGCATAAAATGGTGATATCCGCTTCAGCCATCGCAGCTTTGCGCGCGGCAGTTTGCTTGCGCTCTTCCTCGCCCAGCACAAGGATTTCAATATCATTGCGAACGGCCAGCCTGTCTGCAATTTGCAGACCGGTTGTTCCTGCCCCGCCATCTAGAAAAATTTTATAGCTCATAATATTTTCACTGATAAACTGCGCCCGTTCATTTGGCAAGCGGTTGCATCTACGGGTAATCCGTACTATTTGAATGGCTATGGAAACAGATGATAAAAAAATTGTAGATAAAATGCTGAGCGCGGCAAAAAAAGCTGGCGCAGACGGCGCAGATGTCAGCTTTATCAAGGGCCATGGGCTGGATGTTCAGGTTCGGCTTGGGAAGGTAGAATCAGCCGAGCGTTCAGAAGATTATCAGGTGGGTATGCGGGTTTTTGTGGGCAGGCGTTCTGCCAGCATTTCAACAGGCCAGCTGGATGATAAAAATATCGCTGAACTGGCAGAGCGGGCGGTCAGCATGGCCAAAATTGCGCCTGAAGACCCCTATGCAAGGCTGGCCACCAAAGCAGAACAGGCCACCAGCCTGCCTGAAATCGAGCTATTTGACGATACCAGCATTCCGACCGAGCAATTAAGCGATATGGCGCTATCTTGCGAGGCGGCCGCGCTTGACGAGGTTGGCATCAGCAATTCAGACGGGGCATCAGCTTCTACCGGCATGACAGAAATACTGATAGGTACCAGCACAGGCTTTAGTGCAGCCTATAAACGTTCCAGCTTTGGCATCTCTGCGGTGGTTCTGGCCGAAAAGGATGGCCAGATGGAACGCGATTATGATTATAGCGCATCTGTTTTTGCCGAAGATATGGAAAGCCCGGAAAAAATCGGCAAAAGCGCGGCCAGACGCACCCTGGCCAGGCTGGGCGCTCGCAAGCCCCAAACAGGCAGCTTTCCTGTTATTTATGACAAGCGGATTTCGCGCTCTATTGCCGGACATATTGCCAGTGGCATAAATGGGGCAGCCATTGCCAGAGGGACAAGTTTTCTAAAAGACCAGCTTGGCAAGGCCATCGCCGCTTCGTCTGTTTCCATTATCGATAATCCGCTTCTGAACAGGGGCATGGGATCGCGCCTGTTTGACGGGGAAACCCTGCCGGTTAGCCAGCGTTATATGGTTGAAAAGGGCGTATTAAATGGCTGGCTGCTGACCTTGTCTACCGCAGCCCAGCTGGGCATGACCCCGACCGGCAGTGCGTCACGCTCGCTATCCGGCCCGCCCTCGCCTTCTGTTTCCAATTTCATCATGGAAAATGGCGAGACAGAGCTGGATGATATGATAGCTGATATCAAACAGGGGCTGTATATCACCGAATTAATGGGATCATCTGTTAGCATGACCACCGGCGATTACAGCCGCGGGGCATCCGGCTTCTGGATTGAAAATGGCAAGCTGGCATGGCCAGCCACCGAAGCCACGGTTGCCGGCAATCTAAAGGATATCTTCATGAATATGACCCCGGCCAATGATCTGGATCTGCGCCAGTCTATTGCCGCACCCTCTTTATTTGTCAGTGCGCTGACAGTGGCAGGCAGCTAGCCGATGACGCCGCCCCCCTCTACCGGCATCACAGATTGGGCAGAGCTGATGCTAAAGGATCATGGGGTGTTACGGCTGGCCTGGCATAATCTGCATCAGATTGACGCACAGATGTGGCGCAGCAATCAGCCAACGCCCGGCCGGGTGGAACAGGCAGCCAAAGCTGGTATCAAGACCATTATTAATCTGCGTGGCCCCAGAAATGACGGGGGCTGGAAGCTGGAAGCAGAGGCTTGCAAAAAAGCCAATATCACCTTGATAGATTTCACTGCCCGTTCGCGTGCTGCCCCGGATAAAGAGATGCTCTATGGCGCGCGTGATCTGTTTAATTCCATTGAAAAACCAGCCTTGATGCATTGCAAATCCGGGGCAGACAGAGCCGGGCTGATGGCCGCGCTTTATGTGCTTATCCATTGCAAAAAGCCCGTTGCAGAGGCGATGAAACAGCTTTCTTTACGCTATCTGCACGTTCGGCAAGCCAAAACCGGTATGCTGGACACTTTCTTTGAAGCCTACGCCCCCTATGAGGCACAAGGCATGGCATTTTTTGACTGGGTGGATACCATCTATGACCCGAAAGCCCTGCATGATGAATTTATGGCACAGCCCTGGGCTGAAAAGCTGGTAGACGGGATTTTGCGGCGCGAATAGAGCTGTATAGATCCGGTTATTATCTCCCGAATGCCTTCCGGCTATCCCCCGCTGGCAAGAGATTGCAAGGCGCATAATTCGGCATAGAGGCCTTTTTTCGCCAGTAACTGCGTATGCTGGCCGCGCTCGACAATCTTTCCTGCCTCCAGAACCAGTATCATATCGGCATGGCGAATAGTGGCCAGGCGATGGGCAACCACCAGGCTGGTGCGCCCTTCTGACAGCCGTTCAATCGCCTGTTCTACCTGTTTCTCGCTCTGGGCATCCAGTGCGCTGGTCGCCTCGTCCAGCAACAGGATGGGCGCGTCCTTTAGCATCGCACGGGCAATGGAAATACGCTGTCGCTGGCCGCCTGATAATCGGTTGCCTGTTGCGCCGACCTGCGCCTGATAGCCGCCTTCCAATTGCTGGATAAACCCGTCGGCAGCCGCTGCGATAGCGGCCTTTTTTATCGTGCTATCTGTTGCATCCGGCCGTCCAAAGCGAATATTGGCAGCGATACTATCGTCAAATAATATCGCTTCTTGCGAGACCAGCGCCATTTGTTTGCGAAGGCTGTTCAGGCTGACTTCGGCAATATTCTGTCCATCAATGCTGATCCGGCCTGACCCGATATCATAAAAGCGCGGCAACAGATTGATGATAGAGGATTTCCCGCTGCCACTTGGCCCGACAAGAGCAACTGTTTGCCCGGCACCTGCCTCAAAGCTGATATCCTCCAGCACCGCACCCTGACCATAGGAAAAACCGACGCCCTCAAACCGGATATAACCTTTGGTAATAGCCAATGCCGGGGCAGAGGGCTGTTCTGTAATGGTGTTTTTTCTGTCCAGTAGCTGGAAAATCCGTGCAGCCGCTGCCATCCCTTCCTGGGTGACCGCATTTAGCGTGCCTATGGCGCGAACAGGCTGAACCAGCATCAATAGCGCGGTGATAAAGCCAACCACATCGCCTACCTGCATCGCCCCTGTTTGCACCTGCCAGGCCGCCACCCCTATCACGCCGGCAATGGCAAACCCGCCCAGCACTTCCAAAATAGGATCAATCCGTGCCCGCCCGGCCAGCAAATGCACCAGCTTGTCATACAAAATATCAAAGGCCGAAGCTGAACGGGATTTTTCTGCGCCCTCACGCTGATAGGCCTTGACCATTCTGATCCCTTGCAAGGTTTCAGCCAGCAAGGAGGTTACCTCTTCCAGATGTTCCTGCAATGCCCCGGATGCGGCGCGTTGCCGCCTGCCAATGCCGATAATCGGGCGCATGGCCAGGGGATAGACCGCCAGCACAAGCAAAGATAATAGCCAGCTAAACCACACCATTACCGTGACCATCACCAGAATAGTCAAAATATCGCGCACCAGATTATTCGCCAGGCGCACCAGAGCCTCGCGCACCAGATTCAAATCATTCATAATACGCGAGATAAATGCCCCTGCCGGCTCTGCACTGACCACCGCCAAATCTGCCCCTATCAAATGGGCGGACATCGCTTTTTGAATATCGGTGGTAATCCGCAAGGCAAGGCTGTTGACGCCAAGTACCTGGAAATACATGGCCGCCGCCTTGATAGAGGCGACCAGAATGATCAAAGCCGGTATCGCAATAAAGGGGTCATCAGGCAGAGACAAAAAAGCAAATCGATCCCTGTGGGCATCACTGGCTCCGGCCAGTAAATCAAACACATGACTGATAAGGGCAGGATACAGACCACCGGCTGCGGCCACCACGACCATCAGCAGGAAAATCATCCCCAAACGCCCGCGATAGATCAGCACCCAGTCTGTCCAAAGCCGTTGCAATATCTGCCTGTCTGTTTTTCTGATCAAATTTCTCGCACCCTGGCACAGACAAAATTATAAAAATCCATGTTTTGTGTGTAACATGACGGGCGCTGGCCTGTATAGACAGAATGGCAGCCAGGGGTATTTTGACCAGCCGGTAAAGGTTTTGAAAAGGCGGCCTGGCGCACGCCTCTATATAGACACAAAAATTTGTTTTCTTTATGGTAATCGGGTCATGCTGAAATCTGTTCTTCGCTCTTCTATTGGCTCTATTACCCTCAGCTTGCTGCTGGCAGGGGCAATGGATCTGTTGGTAGGGCTTCGGCGCTGGCAGATAGAGGGGCGCAATGCTTTACAGACGCGCATGAAAAGCCAGCCGCAAATTATTATTTTCTGGCATGAACATCTATTTGTGATGAGCCCGCTTCTGCCCAAAAACTGTTCTGCCCTGCAATCACCGCACCCCGATGGAAAGGTGCTGGCAGGGGCATCGCGGCTGTTTGGCTTGCGCCCTATTTGGGGCAGTAGCAACCGCCAGGCGGCCTCTGGCTTGCGCCAGCTGGTAGGTGAGATTAAATCCGGACGCTCGGTTGTCATCACCCCCGACGGGCCGCGCGGGCCTGCCCGTACATTATCAATGGGCCCTGTTAGCCTCTCGCAATTAACCGGCGCGCCCATTACCCTTGCCGCCTGGTCAGCCCCGCGATTATGGCGGGCAAAAAGCTGGGATAAAATGCGCTTTCCCAAACCTTTCGGCACAGCAAAGCTTGTATATTCCGAGCCGATTATGCTGGAAAAAACCAAAGATAGAAAAAAGCTGGAAGCCCAGAGAAAATCCATAGAAAAACAGCTAAATCAGCTGGTGATGAATTGTGATGCAATAGCCGAGGGTGGCAAGGGATGAGCGCAGAAGCCCTGGCAGGGTATAATCGTATCTGGAGGCTGTTACGCCCGCTTGTCTGGCTATATCTGCAGTTTCGGGTATGGCGGGGGCGCGAGGATAAAACGCGGCTTTCAGAACGTTATGGAAATGCCCGTATCGCCCGGCCAAAAGGCGTGCTGTTCTGGCTGCATGCGGTATCGGTGGGCGAGAGTGTTGCTGCCCTGAACCTGGCGGCCAGCTTGCGCGAAAGGCGCGGCGATGCAACCATTTTAATCACCACCAATACAGCCACCGCCGCAGCGCGCATAGCCGAACAGAAAGACCTGCATATCCTGCACGCCTATCAGCCGCTTGACCATCCCGACTGGGTAGATAAATTCCTGCGCCATTGGCAGCCCGATTATGCGGTGATGCTGGAATCCGATTTCTGGCCAAATTTGATCAGCTGTACGGCGGCCAAAAATATCCCGCTATGTTTTGCCTCTGCCCAGCTATCCGATAAAGCCTTTCAGGCCTGGCAAAATCGCTCGGCACTTGCCCATATTGTCTTTTCTGCCCCGCAGGATATTTTTGCCGTTGACCAGAGCCAGGCAGATAAATTCCGCCAGTTAGCCGGAAATTCCGGCAACAAACCAGCCCTGCATATAGGCGGGTCACTGAAAATAAATCCTGCCAGCCTGACCCCGGATAAAGGGCTGATAGCAATGCTGAGGCAGGCGGCTGAAAATCGCCCTATCCTCGTGGCGGCCAGCACCCATAAGGGGGAGGAGGAGATAATCCTTGCCGCCAGCCAAAGGGTCAGACAAAACGGCCAGCCGCATTTTCTTGTGATTGCCCCGCGCCATCCTGAACGCGGCCAGGAAGTTGCCAGACTGGCAGGCGGGGCGGGCCAGCGGCAAAAAAATATGCCCCCCCGGCCGCAAGATGACATCTATATCTGTGATAGTCTGGGCGAGATGGGCAGCCTGTATACCGCGGCAGATATCATTATTCTGGGCGGTACTTTTTCAGATTTGGGCGGGCATAATCCGCTGGAAATCGCCCTGTTTGAAACCCCGATACTGGCCGGAACATCCCGCTTTAAAAATAAGGCGATTTTTGAGGCGCTTGCACAAGCCGGCCTGATAGAAGAAACAGCAGACAGAGATTTGCTTGCCAGCGCCTTGGAAAAAAAGCTGGAAGAACTGCAGCATAATCGCCCCCTGATCACAGATAAAAACAGAAAGCAGATTGCTGATATTGTTCGCCGTGCTTGTGGTCAGGCAGCAAATACGGCAGACTATCTGTTGCACAATATGGCTGTCGCAAAATCTGGCCAAAACAAAATATCAAACCCATGAATAAAGCGCCAAAATTCTGGAATAAAAAGACATATATATCGTCTTTACTGCTGCCGCTTAGCTGGCTCTGGCGCGGCCTTGCGGCCGCACGGCTGGCGTGGATCACCCCGATAAAATCATCGCTGCCAGTTATTTGTGTAGGCAATATCAGCGTTGGCGGGACAGGCAAAACGCCCTTTACCGCCTATCTATGCCAGCATTTACGCAGCGAGGGCTTTCGGCCAGCTATTTTAACGCGCGGCTATGGGGGCAGCCTGAAAGGCCCTATCATCGCAGACCCGGCCATACATAGCGCGGCCGATATTGGCGATGAAGCCCTGATGCTCAGCCAGAATGAGATGGTGTGTATCAGCCGCGACCGCATCGCAGGGGCAGCCTTTATTGCCGCCAATTTACCGGCTGATGTGATTATCATGGATGACGGGATGCAAAATCCCTGGCTGGACAAGGATATCACACTGGCTGTTTTTGATGGCGGGGTGGGGCTTGGAAATGGACGTGTTTTCCCCTCTGGCCCGCTTCGTCAAACGCTGGCATCTGCCTTGCCGCTATTTGATATGGCGGTGATTAACGGAGAGGATAAAACCGGCTTGCGCGCTGTCTTGCCACAAAAGATGGCCTGTTTATCTGCAAAACTTTTGCCCAACCCTGAAACTGCCAGGCAGATAAAAGAGCGCGCCCTGCTGGCCTTTGCCGGTATTGGACGGCCGGAACGGTTTTTTGAAACGCTGCAAGGGTGCGGGGCAAATCTGGTAAAAACCCTTCCCTTTGCTGATCATCATCCCTATAGCGAGGCAGATTTAACGCGCCTGCATCTGGAGGCAACCCAGCTGGGTGCAGAGCTGATCACAACGCAAAAAGATTGGGTGCGCCTGCCCCCTGAATGGCGGGACAGGGTGCTGGTTCTGGATGTCTATCTGGTTTTGGACAAGGGTGACGCTAAAATCCTTTATCAGCATCTAAAGCCGCATCTGAAAAAAAAGGGGCGATAGTCATGTCCCTTTCCTATCGCCGCCTGCCAGCCCGCCTTTTTTATCGCTTTATCCTGTGGCCATTGGAAACATTTTTGCTTGGGGTGTTTTTGGCGATTAATGCTATATTGAACATTCGCGGGGCAAGCTTTCTGTTTGGGCTGATATTTCGCATGATAGGCCCTTTGACCCCCTGGCATCGCCGCGCCAACCAGCAATTACAATGGGCCATGCCGGAATTGGACGCACAAAAGCGGGCAGAAATCCTGAACGGTATGTGGCAGAATTTAGGGCGTAATATTGGCGAATATCCCAAGCTGGAAGCGATGTTGCGCCAGGGCTATATTCGCTTTGAAGGACAAGAGCATCTGCAAAAGGATAAAGGCGGCTTTATCATCGGCGCGCATCTGGGCAACTGGGAGGCATTGGCGATGATTGGCCCCTATCTGGGGCTGAAAACCGGGCTGATTTACCGGCCGCTTAATAATCCCTATATCTCGTTTTTGCTGAAAAAACGGGCAAGGGCTGCCGAGGCCGATATATATGAAAAAGGCCGCGAGGCCGCTATGGGCATGATTTCAACTGTCCGCAAAGGCGGCTTTATGATGATATTGGCCGACCAGCAATTGCGTGAAGGCGATGATATATCCTTTTTTGGCCATCCGGCACGTACCGCGATTGCCCATTTCAAAATCGCGGCAAAAACAGGTGTGCCGATTTATTTTGCCCGGACAGCGCGCAGCAAGGGCTGTCATATCACCGTGAGCTTGTCACCGCCTGTTTATCTAGACCCCGGGGCGAGTGATGAGGCAATACGTGATGCTGCCCGGCAGATGAATGACAGGTTTGAGGCATGGATACGCAGCCATCCCGAACAATGGTTGTGGCCGCATCGCCGCTGGGGCAAAAAGCTGAGCAGAAAAGATACCGCTAAAAACAGCTAAAACAGCTCACTCTGAGAGGGGCTGTCTTTCTTCTGTTCTGATTTTGCGGAAGCGTATTTTGCGGCTGGTTTCTGCGGCGGTGTGGGCGGGGTATCTGTGCCATCCAACACGCCCTGACGGGTATCATCGGCAAATTGCAGGATAACCTCTGCACCCTTGGGGGCGTCTGCACTGCGTTTTATGGCCTGCCCGTCTTTATTGGTGACAAGCACAAAGCCGCGATCCAGAACCCGTTGATAGGAATTCGCCTCTAGCAGCCGTGATGCCTGATGCAGGCGCTGGGCGCTCATATCTATCCGGCGCGTCATAAATACATCCATCTGATTGCCGCAAAGCGTTAGACGCTCGCTTACCTCTGCTAGACGCTGGCTGGGAGAGCCCAGCTTTTCTGCTAGCACGGACAGTCGGATACTCGCCCCTTCCAGCCGCCGCATGATAATATTATCCAGGCTTGATGCCGCCATATCCACTGATTGCTGATGGCGGGCGATGAGTTCGCGCGGATGCAAAAGGCCGCGTTCCAGCCCGCGCAAATTTTGCTTGGCGGCCTCTATCTGGCGGCTGGCCGCGCGTTCCAGGCGGGCTTGCTTATCGGTCAGGCTGGCACGGATGTCGGCTGCGACAGGGGTGGCCAGCTCTGCGGCTGCGGTCGGGGTGGGCGCGCGCAAATCAGAGGCATAATCGATTAAGGTGGTATCGGTTTCATGCCCCACCGCAGATATCAGCGGTATTTGCGAAGCGGCTGCCGCGCGTACCACAATTTCCTCGTTAAACGACCATAAATCCTCAATAGAGCCGCCGCCGCGTGCCACAATCAGCAAATCTGGCCGTGCAACCTCGCCTGTTTCCGGCAATTGGTTAAATCCATGGATAGCAGCCGCGATTTGTTCGGCCGAGCCTGCCCCTTGTACATTTACCCCCCAAACCAGTACCCGCACACCAAAACGTTCCGATAGCCGATGTAAAATATCGCGGATTACCGCTCCTGTCGGGCTGGTCACTACCCCGATAGATTTGGGAAAGGCAGGCAGAGGCCGTTTGCGTGCCTGGTCAAAAAGCCCTTCTTCTGCCAGCTTGCGCCGCCGCTCTTCCAACTGTTTTAGCAATGCGCCTTCACCGGCAATTTCCACATCACTGACAATCAACTGATAGCGTGACTGACCGCCAAAAGTGGTCATCTTGCCAGAGCATATAACATCCAGCCCTTCTTCTGGCTGGACAGAAAGCCGGGCAGCAGAGCCGCGCCAAATTACCGAAGAAAGGGTGTTTTTTTCATCTTTTAGCGCAAAATAGATATGCCCGGATGATGGTACGCGCAATTGCGATACCTCGCCGCGCACCCGTACAAATTCAAAACTGCCCTCAATCGTGCGCTTCACTGCCGAGCTCAGCTCGTCAATGGTCATATAGGGGCTATTGGATAAAGCATCTGATTGAGTGGTTGGCATTTGCAGATTATGATACATCACGTTAGGTTAAGCCAGAAAAAACCGAGAGCAATTTTTAAGAGAGCAAAAAAAGAGGCAGGCATGAAAATTATCCTTGTAGGCAGTGGCGGGCGTGAACACGCCCTGGCCTGGGCAATATCGGATTCCCCCCTGTGTGACGAGCTGATTGTCACACCGGGAAATCCGGGCACACAAGCCTATGGCAGACGCGCCGATATTGCTGCTGAGGATATAGAGGGGCTGGTGCATCTGGCACAAACCGAGCAGGCCGATATTGTGGTGATTGGCCCGGAAGTTCCATTGGTAGAAGGGCTGGCTGACCGGCTGGAAGCGGTTGGTATTCGCGCCTTTGGCCCCAGTGCCGCGGCTGCCCGGTTGGAAGGCTCAAAACGTTTTGCCCGTGATTTTTGCAAGCGCCATCATATTCCGCAACCGCAATGGGATTATTTTAGCACAGCTGAACCTGCCAAAGAATTTGCGGCCAGCCTGTCCGGCGGCGCGGTGGTCAAGGCAGATGGCCTTGCCGCTGGCAAGGGGGTTACGGTTTGTGATAATGCCGAGCAAGCCGCTGCCAGTATCGAGGAAATGCTGGCTGGCCGGTTTGGGGCGGCAAGTGCCCAAATCCTGGTCGAGGAACGCATTAGCGGGCCTGAATTTTCAGCCTTTGCCCTGCTGGATGGGGAAGAGGCGGTCTGGCTGGCTTCGGCACAGGATCATAAACGTGCCTATGATGGCGATGAAGGGCCCAATACAGGCGGTATGGGCGCGGTCAGCCCGTCCAGATTTGAGACAGATGATCTGCGCGAACAGATTATGAAAGAAATTATTCGCCCGGTCGCCAAAGGTATGGCAGCAGAAGGTAATCCCTATCGCGGGATTTTATATGCTGGTCTGATGCTAACCGATAAGGGCCCGCAAGTGATTGAATTTAATTGCCGTTTTGGTGATCCAGAAGCACAGGTTATTTTGCCGCGCATGAAATCTGATCTGCTTTCCGCCATTTATACCGTCACCGAAGGCGGCTTGAAAAATTTTGATATGCGCTGGGATGAGGATAGCGCAGTCACCATTGTGATGGCGGCAAAGGGCTATCCGGGCAGCTATGAAAAAGGTAGCCACATTTATGGCGCAGATCAGCTGGAAAGCGCCTCTGGCTGTCTGGTTTTCCATGCCGGTACCAGTCAAAATGCCGATGGCCAGATCATCGCCAATGGCGGGCGGGTTTTATGTGTGACCGCCCTTGGAGCCACCCGCCAGCAGGCGCGAATGAAAGCCTATGCCGGGGTTGGCGAGATCACATGGGATGACGGGTTTTATCGAAGCGATATCGCCGCAGAATAATTCTAAAAGTGACAATAATAGGAAAAAACGAGGCTATATTGAGCTATCGCGTTTTTCCTTGAAAAAATTCCTGAGCAATTCTGCACAGGCCCGTTCATGGATGCCGCCAAAAATTTCCGGCTGGTGATGAATGGTTTTCTGGCTGAACAGGCAGGGGCCATGTTCGACCGCCCCGCCTTTTGCATCATACGCCCCGAAATAAAGGCGGCGCAAGCGTGCATGGCTGATCGCGCCGGCACACATGGCACATGGCTCCAGGGTGACCCAAATATCATACTCTGACAGACGAGCCGCGCCTGTTTTTGCCATCGCCATTTGCATGGCCAGCATTTCAGCATGAGCCGTGGCTTGTCCCGTCTCTTGCATGGCATTGACCGCTTCGGCGATAATCTGCCCATCGGGGTCGGTAATAATCGCGGCAACCGGCACTTCGCCTGCTGCCCCTGCCGCAGTGGCCAGAGTCACAGCACGGCGCATTATTTTGTCTGATAGGCGGTCATGGGTCATAATTTTAGTCTACTGTCATCCAATGTTATTTGCCAAGACTGTCTGGCTGGCTTACAACAGGCAGTATGAAAAACCGTCCTAAAAAAACTGCGCCCTTTAATCCTTCTGCTTCTGACAAGCCGGAACGTATTGCCAAGCGCATTGCGAGAGCCGGGATTTGCTCGCGCCGCCAGGCAGAAGCCTATATCGCAGACGGCCGTGTAAAAGTGAATGGCCAGCTTTTGGACAGCCCGGCTTTTACCGTCACCGCAAAAGATATTATCGAGGTAGATAATGTCCAGCTTGGCAAGGCAGAGCCGCCGCGTCTGTGGCGATATCATAAACCGCGCGGATTAGTGGTCTCCAACAAGGATGAAAAGGGGCGCGATACTATCTTTACCCATCTGCCTGAAAATTTGCCGCGTGTTATCTCTGTCGGGCGGCTGGATATTGATTCAGAAGGCTTGCTGCTGCTAACCAATGATGGCGAGCTGGCACGCCATCTGGAATTGCCGGCAACTGGCTGGACACGCAAATATCGGGTTCGGGTGCATGGCCGGGTGGAAGAAAAAAAACTGGAAGAAATTGCAGAAGGCGTGCAGATAGACGGGGTGCAATATGGCCCTGTCCTCGCCCGGCTTGATAAACAGATGAACAGCAATGCCTGGCTGACCGTTGCCATAAAAGAAGGGCGCAACCGTGAGGTACGCAATATTATGGAATATCTGGGCTATCCGGTGACGCGGCTTTTGCGCCTGTCCTATGGTCCGTTTTTGCTAGGTCGTCTGGAAGCCGGCAGGGTGGAAGAAGTGAAAGCATCGGTTCTGGCAGAACAGCTTGGCCTGTCCCCGGATGCCATAGAAAAACCGGACGTCCCGGAAAAAACATCTTCGACATTGCGGCTAAAGACGAAAAAAGCCAGCAAGGCGCGCCCGCCCAAAAGCAAGGATAGCCAGAGAAGTAAAGACCAGAGAAACACTGGCCAGAGAAACACTGGCCAGAGAAATACTGGTCAGAGAAATACTGGCCAAAAAAAATCGGGTAAATTCAGCAAAACACGCCCGTCTGCCTCATGATCTCTATTCTGGCAGGCACAAAAAAAGGTACTCGCTTAACCGATTGTGACAGCCCATCGGTGCGCCCCACTGCCCAGCGTACCAGAGAAGCCCTGTTTAATATCCTGAATGGCGGGCGTTTTGAGGTAAAGCTCGAAGGCGGGGTGGTGATAGATGTCTTTGCAGGCTCTGGAGCCATAGGTTTTGAAGCCCTCTCACGCGGGGCAAGTCAGGCTATCTTCATTGAAAAAGACCATAAAGCTATTGAGGTTATCACCCGCAACCGGGATAAATTGGGGTTTGACACAACCAGCCATCTGATCCAGGCCGATGCCTGTCAGCTTTCGCAATGGCGCTTCGGGGTAGCCGATATTATTTTTTGTGATGCCCCTTATGATAGCGGGTTGAGCCTGCCTGCCCTGCTGGCCTTGCAAAAACTGGGTGCGATAGAGAAAAACACCCTTATTGTGGCAGAGACGCGCCGCAAGGAACCGGACAGCATGGCAGAGGCATTTCACCTGATCGATAGTCGCCATTATGGCATTGCCAGATTGAGCTTTTATCGAAGCGCCCCTTTATAGCTCTATACAAGGCTAGCGCCGACCAAATAATTTTTCCAATTCCGCCAGGCTGAGGCTGACATAGGTTGGCCGCCCGTGATTACATTGTCCGGCCGCTGGCGTGACCTCCATCTGGCGAAGCAGGGCGTTCATTTCGCTCTGGTTCAGGCTGCGCCCTGCCCGCACCGAATTATGACAGGACATGGTCGCCAATATATGGCCAAGCTGGTCTTCCAGAGCAGAGGATCCGCCCAGCATCACCAATTCTTCTGCCACATCGGCAATCAGCGGCTTGATGGCCGCATCTGATAGCAAGGCCGGGATTTCGCGCACCATCACCGCCCCTTCGCCAAATCCTTCAATATACAGCCCAAGGCGTTGCAAGGGGGCTTCCAGTTGCAGCAAGGCTTCGATTTGATCGGCTGGCAGCTCTACAATTTCCGGAATAAGCAAGGCCTGGCTGATGATTTTTCCGGCAAGATGCTGTTCTTTCATCTTTTCCATCACCAGCCTTTCATGTGCGGCGTGCTGGTCAATCAGGCATACCCCGTCTGCGGTTTCCGCCAGAATATAGGTTTTGTGAAGCTGCGCACGTGCTGCCCCAAGCGGATAGGCGTGCAAAGCCTGCCCCTCTTCAGCTTCGGGGGGCTCATAACGGGCTTGCGGGCTTGCCTCATTCAGGAAACCCGAAGCAGCAGAAGATACAGGCGACTGAAACTGGCTGGCATATTGACGGGCGGGGGCAGAGGCTGGCCTGCCAGAATAGCCGGAATAGCCGGCAGATGATTGTCCGCCTGATATACCGGGCATCAAAGAGGGGCTGAACTGGCGCAGCGCTTCCTCACCGCCTTCGCGCGTGGCCTGCATCGCTGCCTCTCGCAAGGCAGCAGAAAGTGCCCCGACAATCAGCCCGCGCACCTTTGCGCTATCACGAAACCGTACCTCTGCTTTGGCGGGGTGGACATTGACATCCACCTCCGAGCTGGGCAAATCGATAAAAAGCGCAGCGATAGGTTGGCGGCCGCGTGGCAGCATATCCTGATAGCCTGCCCGAACCGCCCCTAAAATCTGGCGATCGCGCACCGGCCGATTATTTACAAATAGATATATCTGACCTGTTGTCGGACGGTTCATGGTAGGCAGCCCTGCCAGACCATGCAGATGCACTTCCTGTCTTGTGGCATCTATCTGCACAGCTTCTTTGGCAAAACCTGTTCCTATCAGCGCGGCCAGACGGGCCTGCCGGCCTGTTTCATTATTTGGCTGCGCAGCAAGGCTGAGCAAATTTTTGCCCGTATCGCGCAAGTGAAAGGCAATAGCCGGACAGGCCATCGCCAGCCTTTTGACGACATCCAGACATTGTGCGGCTTCTGTTTTTCTGGTTTTCAGAAATTTCAGCCGCGCCGGAATAGAGCCGAATAAATCGGATATCTCGATTTGCGTGCCAATATCAGAGGCGGCGGGCTGTATCTCGCCCGGCTTGCCATGCGAGACAGCTAATCGCCAGCCATGTTCAGCCCCTTGTGGGCGCGAGGTCATCGTCAATACCGCTACCGATGCGATAGAGGGCAAGGCTTCGCCGCGAAATCCAAAATGGGAAATAGCCAGCAAATCATCATCAGCCAGTTTGGAAGTGGCATGGCGTGTAACCGCCAGAGCCATATCCGCATCGCTCATCCCGCAGCCATTATCGCTGACCCGCAATCCGGCTAATCCGCCTTCTTCGAGCGTGATATCAATGCGGCTGGCCCCCGCATCAATAGCATTTTCGACCAGCTCCTTTAAGGCGCTGGCCGGGCGTTCAATGACCTCACCAGCAGCGATTTGATTAATCAGCTGTTCTGGTAGCAGGCGAATAATAGGGGGCATGAGCCGTTATGCCTATTCCACGAGAGTAGGTTCGTTAAAAACTTCATCAATGGCAGGGGTCGCCCCTTCATTAATGGCTTTTTGCTGTAATTGATTGCGCCGAATTCGGGCATCTTCTGCCAATGTATCGACCACCGGGCCAACATTGGGCAAGCCGCCAAAAATTACCTGAAGCGGCAAACGCTTCTCATAGATAATGCCAGCGGTTTCTTCATCAATCTTTGTGCGAATATCTTCCTCGATTTTATCAAAGGCAAAGACATCGTCAAAACTGGTCGCCTTGCCAGCGCGCGGACGCAATAAATCTGTTTTACTGGCAGAAGTTACAGGCGCAAGCGCAGCACTCTGGCTGGCATTATTGGCCTGTGGGCGCGCCCCGAAATCAGGCGGCAGGGATAGAGGCGGGCGAATAACAACCTCAAATTCATCTGGCGAGGATTTTTCCGTACCAATCGCCTGGCGAAAATCAGAACAGGCAGATAGCCCGAGCGCCAGCAAGGAAAAAGCCGCTATTGACAGGCTGGAGGAGAAAAGGTTTTTACGCATGGGTGTCCCCTTCTGATTTGGGTGCGCTCATAATGCCATATAACCACGCTACAACGCCAATAAATATCGCACTATCGGCAATATTAAAGGCTGGCCAATGATAGCCTAGCAAATGAAGGTCAATAAAATCAATCACCCGCTCGAAGCGCAGCCTGTCAATCACATTGCCAAGCGCCCCGCCGGCGATAAACCCTGCCCCAAAGCGTTGCACCGCGTCCAGCTGGCTGAGCTGCAAATATAGCCAGGCCACCACCAATAGGGCAAAAACAGGAATACCAAGCCCGGTGACAGATGGAAAATCGGCCAATAGTCCAAAGCTGATTCCGCTATTCCAGACAGGGGTTAAATTAAAAAACGGGGTAATAACTATCTGCTGGCCAGTCACGAACAGGGCTGATAATGCCCAGCTTTTGGTTAGCTGATCCAGCACCAGCACCAAAAGGGTCAGCAAGATGAATTGCCGCCCCAGGACAAAGCTAGGCAGAGAAAACATTACCCTGCCCCCTGCTGGGCGACCACATCGGCGCACCGCCCGCATAGCTGGCTATCGCTATCGGCCGGAATTTCTGAAAATTGCTTCCAGCACCGCGCGCATTTACCGCCTGTGGCACGTGCCACCTCGATTTTGGTTGGCGTATCGCCTGCGTCAATCAGCTCGGCCGAAGAGGTGATACATAAATCTGCCAGATCAATCCCTGCCAGCAATCCGGCTGTTTCAGTCGATGTCGTCACCCGAATATCGGCAGACAGGCTGCCACCTATCAGCCCTTCATTTCGGGCAGCCTCCAGCGCGGTTGTAATCTCTGAACGCATTTTGCGAATAGCCGCCCATTTCTGGCCAAGTGCTGCGTTATGCCAGCACTCCTTGGTCTTGGCATATTCATGCAAATGGATGGAATCTGTCTCATCCCCGCGATAGGCCATCCAGGCTTCATCTGCGGTAAAGCACAAGATAGGGGCAATCCAGCTAATCAGGCATTTCAGGGTTTCATCCATCACGGTGCGGCAAGCGCGGCGTTCAATCGAGGCCGGGCTATCGCAATAGAGCGTGTCTTTGCGAATATCAAAGTAAAAGGCTGATAGATCGCCATTACAGAAATCATGGATATGGGTAAAAATCGCGTGGAAATCATACCGCCCGGTTTTTTCGCGTACCAGCTTGTCCAACTCGGTCAGGCGATGCAATACCCAGCGTTCCAGCTCTGGCATTTCTTCTGTGGCAAGGCCTTCTTTTTTTGCGTCAAACCCTTCACCAGCCCCTAAAAGATAGCGCAAGGTATTGCGGATACGCCGATAATGATCGCTCTGGCGTTTAATGATCTCCGGCCCGATACGCAAATCATCATAATAGTCCGAGCTGACCACCCATAGGCGCAAAATATCTGCGCCATTTTGCTCGATTACCTTTTGCGGGGCGACCACATTGCCCAGCGATTTGGACATTTTGCGCCCCTGTTCATCCAGCACAAAACCATGGGTCAGCAAGCCCTTATAAGGGGCACGCCCGCGCGTACCGCAACTTTCCAGCAAGGAAGAATGAAACCAGCCGCGATGCTGGTCAGAGCCTTCCAGATACAGATCCGCAGGCGATTGCAAATCATCGCGTGTTTCCAAAACAAAGGCATGGGTAGAGCCTGAATCAAACCAGACATCGGCAATATCCTTGACCTGTACATAGTCCTTTTCATCATAATCAGCACCCAAAAAGTCCGATGCTGGTCTGGTGAACCATACATCACAGCCATCTTCTGCAAAAGCGGCCACAATCCGGTCTACCACCGCCTGATCGCGCAACGGCTCGCCTGTCTTTTTATGATAGAAAACCGGAATAGGCACGCCCCAGGCACGCTGGCGCGATAAACACCAGTCCGGACGGTTGGCGATCATCGCGGTTAAACGGTTCTGGCCAGAGGCGGGATAGAATTCGGTTACTTTTAATGCTGCCAAGGCAGTATCGCGCAAGCCCGTGCCATCTTCATTTTTATCGCCCATCGAAACAAACCATTGCGCGGCATTGCGATAAATTACCGGCGCGTGCGAGCGCCAGGAATGCGGATAGGAGTGGGTCAGCGATCCAATGCCGACCAGCCCGCCTTTTTCTGCCATAATCTCGGCAATGCGGGCATTGTCGCGCAATACGTGCATCCCCCCAAATAATGGCAGATGCGCCGCAATAATGCCGTCCTCGCCAACCGTATCAGGGACTTCTATACCATGTTTGAGATGGGCAAGCTCGAAATCTTCCGGGCCATGTCCGGGGGCAATATGCACAAAGCCTGTCCCCTGATCGGTGGTTACATAATCTGCCAGCAATACCGGCACATCATGATCATAGCCTTCTGCGGCCATTGGATGGGCTGCAATAGCCCCAGCCATTTCCGCCCCTTTAAATTGCTTTATATTCTCGGCTGCCAGAATACCGGTTTGGGCAAAAACATCCTCACGCAGCGCATCGGCCAGACAGATAACATCACCGATTTTGGCCAGAGACCCTTCCTTGATTTGGGTTATTTTTAGCGCGCTATAATCAATATCTGCCCCGCAAGCCATCGCCCTGTTACCCGGCATCGTCCAGGGGGTGGTTGTCCAGATGATAAGCGCTGCCCCGTCCAGCCCCTCAATCGGGCTTTGTTTCAGGGTAAAACGTGCAAAAATGGTCACAGATGTGTGGTCTGAATATTCCACTTCTGCTTCGGCAAGAGCGGTTTTTTCCACAGGCGACCACATAACCGGTTTGGAACCGCGATACAGGCTGCCATTTATCAAAAATTTGCCCATCTCGGCAGCGATAATGGATTCAGCTTCAAATTTCATGGTGGTATAGGGGTTTTCCCAATCCCCTAAAATCCCCAGACGCTGGAATTCCTCAGACTGGATTTGCAACCAATGGGCAGCAAAATCACGGCATTCCTGGCGAAATTCTGCTATAGGCACTTCATCCTTATCTTTGCCTTTTTTGCGATATTGCTCTTCAATTTTCCATTCGATGGGCAGGCCATGGCAATCCCAGCCCGGCACATAATTGGCATTTTTCCCCAGCATGGATTGCGAGCGGTTAATCACATCTTTCAAAATTTTATTCAACGCATGACCGATATGCAGCTGGCCATTGGCATAGGGCGGGCCATCATGCAGCACAAATTTAGGGGCATCAGCCCGTTCTGCCCGCAATCTTTTATACAGATCCAGTTTTTGCCAATGCGCCAAAATCTCGGGCTCTTTTTTTGGCAAGCCGCCCCGCATGGGAAAATCTGTCTTTGGAAGAAATACGGTCTGTTTATAATCCATCATTTAATCTCTGATTATCGCTGGCGCTGAATAAGGGGTTTTATCCCCCCTTAATTCGCTTATTTAGTCAATTTTCGACATTTGGCATTACCGCCCAATTTTTTAATCGCTGGCGCAAAAAATGTCCAATGGTTTCACCTCAAATGGGCTCAAGCTGCAAGGATATCCCTTGCATGGGCGACATCTTTGGCAATTTGGGCAGTCAGCGCCTCCAGCCCGTCAAATTTCTGCTCTGGGCGAATAAAGCGATGCAGATAAAGATTCAGCCGCTGGCCATAGATATCTTCGGCGAAATCAAACAGATGGGCTTCGGCTAAAATCCCGCGATCATTCACCGTTGGCCGCCGCCCGATATTCGCAACCCCGGCCAGCATCCTTTCGCTTCCATCTTCGCGCTCCAACCCGGCCTTTATCGCATATACCCCAAAGGCAGGGGCCATGCAGTCCTGCAAGGCAATATTGGCAGTGGGAAAATTCAGCTGGCGTCCCCTCTTATCGCCTTCTGCTACTATGCCGGACAATATAGGCACGCGGCCCAGCAACGCAGCTGCCAGCTCCAGATCAGGGGTTTGCAAGGCGGTGCGAATAGCCGTAGAGGTGATAATATCTTCCCCCTCATCCAGGATAAGCGATAGCGCCTCTACCACCATGCCCAGAGGCTGGCCATATTCCTGTAACAGCTCCATCGTGCCGGAACGCCCTTTTCCAAAGGCAAAATCTGCTCCGGCAAATAAATGGCGCACATCCAGTGCCTGATGCAAAACATCGCGCACAAATTCCTCAGGGCCCATCATCTGCAATTTTGCATCAAAGGTAATCTCTATCACCATATCGGCCTGTTGGTTGGCAAGCATTTTAAACTTGGTATGCGTATCCATCAATAAAAAGGGTGGCTGATCGGGCTGAAAATAGCGGCGCGGATGAGGCGAAAAGCAAATCACGGCAAGCGGCAATCCTCTTGTTCTGGCAGCGCTGCGCGCCTTGCCAATAAGGGCTTGATGGCCTTTATGCACCCCGTCAAAATTGCCGATAGCACAACATAGGCCGCCTGTTTCCAGCACGCCATCCCCAACAGACCATCTATGCAGTTTCATCACGTTTCATTTGCCCCTTTTACCTGAGCCAGACTATAGATAGACAGGGCCTAAAACTCAATCCACAGAGTGAAATATCCCGCTTAATTTACTATGATTTTCCAGCAGCTCTGGTAATTGGCGCGATAATTTAGGGTGCTGGTCAAATATATCCGGATTGCCTATAATAGGCATAAAGGCAAAACAGGCGATTTCGACAGGCAAGGCCGGATGGCAAGCCGTAATTTTTTTCAGGAAAGTCAAAAATGGACGCTGCAACAACCCTGATGTCATCTTTTAATAGTATGTCTGTTCTGATAGAACAGGCATTTCCGGTGATGGCAAATATTCTGGCTGGTTTTGGCACGCTTATTCTGGGGTTCTGGCTATCTGGCCGGGGGGCCAGCTTCATTCGCACACAAACATCCAAAATAAGCCGTCTTGACCCGACCCTGACCCCGATTTTAGCCTCTATCGCCCGATATGCCGGGCTTATTCTGACCTTTGTTGTGGCATTGGGGCAATTTGGTATTCAGACCACCTCTATCATCGCGGTACTGGGTGCGGCAGGCTTGGCGATTGGCCTTGCCTTGCAGGGCACGCTTTCCAATGTGGCAGCGGGAATTATGTTACTGCTCTTGCGGCCTTTTGGTGTCGGAGACTGGATTGAGGCAAATGGCATTTCCGGGACGGTGCGCGAAATCGGCCTGTTTTCCACACAAATAGATACATTCGAAAATATTTATATCTCGGTGCCGAATTCTTCTATCTGGTCGTCAATTATCATCAATCATTCCCGCCATGACGTACGGCGCATGGATATTGATATTGGCATCTCTTATGAAAGCGATCTGGATATCGCTGAAAAAGCGCTTCTTTCCCTTACCGATGATGAACGAGTGAAAAAAGATCCCGCCCCGGTATTTCTGGTGGTTGCCTATGGGGATAGTGCGATAACTGTTCGCCTTCGCCTCTTTGCTGAATATAAAGATTTTTTCCAGCTTAACTGGGATTTAAACAGACGGCTGAAAACCGCGCTGGAATCCCATAAGATTGAAATTCCTTACCCGCAATTGGTAATATCGCGTAAATCGGATGATGGGTCACAAAGCTGAGTAACATGACAGATAACCCTTCCTTGCCGGACAGATTAAACCGTCTAAGCCGGGATATGCTGGCCAATGGCACGGTATACAAGCTGGCAACAGCGCGCGATGGCGCGGCCAGCACGGTACTGTCCATGGATGAATTGCAAGCCTCGCGCCGGCAATTTCTGGCCGACCAGCATGGGGACGAGGATATCTGGATTTTTGGCTATGGCAGTCTTATCTGGAACCCGCTTATCGATTTTGAAGAACGTCGCTATGGCCAGCTTTTCGGCTTTCATAAACGATTTTGTTTATGGACGCGTATCGGGCGCGGCAATCCTGATGCGCCGGGTCTGGTGCTGGCACTGGACAGGGGCGGATCGGTAAAGGGGTGTGTTTATCGCATTCGCGCAGAGCGCGCCGCAGAGGAGCTGGATATATTATGGCGGCGCGAAATGCTGAATAATTCCTATCTGCCGCGCTGGCTACGGGTGCAAACCGATAAGGGCGCGGTGAATGCCCTTGCCTTTACCATTCGCCATGATAGCCCCAGCTTTGCCCCGAAAATGAGCGATCAGGAAACCGCCCGTCATATTGCCAGGGCAGAAGGGTTTGTTGGCCCGTGCAGGGATTATCTGTTTGAAACGACGCAAGCCTTGCGCGAAGAGGGGATGCCAGACCGCAAGATGGAACGGCTTACCGCATTGGTGAAAGCCCATAGCGAGGGTTAGCCTCGCCTTCATTTCAAAGGGCTAAAGGGTTTTGACGCCTCACTGCCAGCTTTTTTCCAATTGGGGCTAGCTTGGCCAGACACCGCCCAGCGCGCGTGTCATATCCTTTGCGACACGATGCACCGCCCGGCCATTATTCACCATCTGGGCTTCGGTCACGCGAACAGAAGGCCCGCTGATAGATAACGCGCCCATCACCTGGCCAGAGGCTTCAAATATCGGGGCGGCAACACATCGCAAGCCATCGGAATGTTCTTCATCATCAAAGGCAACTTCGCGTTTTTTTATCGCCTCGATATCACGCCACAGGCTGGCAGCGGTTACATGGCTTTTGCGGGTCATTTGCTGGATACCGGCTTTGGCAATCATCTGGTCAGCCTGCTGGCGCGGCATAAAGGCCAGCGCAACCTTGCCCACAGCCGAACAGGTCAGAGGGGCTTTTGCCCCCGGCCGTGCCAATGCCCGCATCAGTTCAGGACATTCGGTTTGTGCCAGATAGACCAGCTCATCTTCTTCTACCAATGCCAGATTGGACGTCTCGCCTGTTTCCTGCATCAGCATCCGTAAATAGGGGCGTGCCATATAGCACACATCACGGGCGCGCATATAGGACGAGCCGACATTAAAACATTGCACACCGATAAGCCATCGCCCATCTTCGAAACGGACATATTGATCCAGCTGCAGGGTGGTAAGCAGGCGATGCGCGGTCGAGGGTGCAAGTCCGACACGACGCGCCAGCTCCGAAAGATTTAACCCTTCGGATTCTTCTGCCAGTTTTGTAAGCAAACTCAGCGCCCGTGAGACAGATTGTGTATGACCGCTGCGTTTATCGAGTAGATCGTCAGGCATTAATGTGACCCCCACATTAATTGCCGTTCCCATACCTTAAGATGCGCTTCTTGCCACGATTTGACAAGGGTTGGCGCTATTTTTAATTTCAAATGCCTTGAAAATAGGCAAAATAAAAATCTAACACTTTGTAAAATTGATAAAAAGGCAGGGAATTTTAAATAACAAAAAATGTTTTTATCTGCTGAAAACCCAAGAGTCTGCAGATTTAAGAACGTTTTTTAGACCTGACAAAGGCAAAACAGCCTTTCAAAAACATCAGGCTCTTTTCTTTGCGGATTTTTTGGCTGCCTTTTTTACCGCTTTTTTAGCCGTTTTCCCGGCCGCTTTCCTCGCAGCTTTTTTGGCCACTTTTTTCGCGGCCTTTTTAGGCTTGGCATTATCATTGGCCAAAGCGATTACCGGATCCATTCGTGCCAGAATATCTTCGGCCAGATGACATTTAATCTGATGCCCGTTTTCCAAATTGCGAACAGGCGGGACTTCGGTTTCACACAGATCTGTTCCGGCTTCCTGCTTATAGCCGCAACGGGTCTGGAACGGACAGCCAGAGGGCGGATTAACCGCAGAGGGGATATCCCCATCCAGCACAATGCGTTTGCGCTGAATACGGGTATCGGCTATCGGCACTGCAGATAACAGGGCTTCGGTATAGGGATGATAGGGCGGGGCAAAAACCTGATCGGTTGTACCGGTTTCAACAATATGCCCCAGATACATCACCACCACCCGATCAGATAAATAGCGCACAATCGATAAATCATGGCTGATAAATAACAAGGTGGTGCGCGAACAGCGCTGAATTTCCATCAGCAATTCAGTAACCGCTGCCTGAACCGATACATCAAGGGCAGAAACAGGCTCGTCTGCAACCACGATACGGGCATCGCCGGCAAAAGCCCGGGCTATCCCTACACGCTGTTTCTGGCCACCGGAAAGCTGTCTTGGCATCCGCTCGGCAAATTCGCGCGGCAATTTTACCAGATCCAGCAGCTCCAGCATTTTTTGCTGGCGTGCTTCATCATTATCGCCAATCCCGAACACTTCAAGGGCACGAATAATTTGCCGCCCCACCGTCATGGAAGGGTTCAGCGTATCAAACGGGTTTTGGAAAACCATCTGGATAGAGGATACGGTTTTGGTATCCCTGTCCTCTATCATCACATCTTCTACATTCTGGCCAAGCAACTGTACCTTGCCACTGGTCGCGGTTTCCAGCCCCATCAACACCTTGGCTAGCGTCGATTTTCCGCAGCCGGACTCGCCCACAATGGCGAGAGTCTCTGCCTCGCGCGCGGCCAGGCTGATGGTCTCATTTGCCTTGACGACTTTCTTTTCCTTTGAGCTGAAGAGCGCATTTGCGCTCACCTCGTAATATTTTTTCAGATCATCAATATCGAGGATAATTTCCCCTGCTTTTACCTCTGCCACATCATCTGCACGCACCGCATCTGCCAGCCAGTTAATTTCCTGAAAGCGCGAACAGCGTGTCTGATGATCTGTCTTTTTGTTATATAGCGCCATCGGAATATCTGCGCTATCGCATATTCCGGCTTTGAAATAGTCGCAGCGCGGGCCAAAATTACAGCCCTGCGGGCGTTCATGCGGCAGAGGGAAGTTTCCGGGTATCGCTACCAATGGCCGGCTATTTTTATCTGCCCCGGGCAGCGGGATCGAGCGGAACAGGGCTTGTGTATAGGGATGGCGCATATTATCGAACACATCCACCACAGTGCCGGTTTCGACCGCTTCGCCGGAATACATCACGCAAATCCTGTCGCACACATCCATGACCAGCCCCAGATTATGGCTGATAAATAACATGGAGGTGCCATATTTTTTGCCCAGTCCCTTTACCAGATCAACAATCCCTGCCTCTACCGTAACATCCAGTGCGGTGGTTGGTTCATCCAGTATCAGCAAAGAGGGCTTGGACATCAGTGCCATCGCAATCACAATACGCTGTTGCTGGCCACCTGAAAGCTGATGCGGATAGGCTTGCAGAATACGATCCGGGTCTGGCAAGCGCACATCCTCGACCACTTGGCGGGCCACTTTCCAGGCGTCAGCCTCGCTCAGCCCTTCATGGATCATCGGCACTTCTATCAATTGCTTGCCAATTTTCATGGCCGGATTAAGAGAGGCCATCGGCTCCTGATAGATCATGGCTATCTCCGAGCCTCTAATCTGGCGCAATTCTGCTTCGTTCAGACTGCTTAAATCCTGGCCTTTAAACTTGATAGAGCCGCCGACAATCTGGCCGTTCACGCCCAAATCCTGCATCACCCCGAGGGCGACTGTTGATTTCCCGCACCCGGACTCGCCAACCAGCCCCATTGCCTCACCAGGCTGGACCACACAGGAAAAATCCATCACCGCAGGGATTTCGCGCAAGCGGGTAAAAAAGGAGATCGAAAGATTATTTATCTCTAGGATAGGGCCGTTATATTCCTGTTTAACTGACATAGCTGGCTCCTAATCCTTTAATGATTCTTCGCGCAGGCCATCTGCCAGCAGGTTCAATCCCAGAACCAGCGACATCAGCGCAATCGCTGGCGGCAAGGCCGGATGCGGATAAATCGATAACAGCTTGCGCCCATCATTGATGGTAGACCCCCAATCCGGGCTTTCCGGGCTGACACCAAGACCAAAAAAGCCCAGCGTACCCAGCAAAATGGTCGTATAGCCAATACGCAAGCAAAAATCGACAATCAGCGGGCCTCTGGCATTGGGCAGAATTTCCCAAAGCATGATATACCATGACCCTTCGCCGCGTGTCTGGGCGGCCGCCACATAATCGCGAGTTTGAATATCCAGCGTAATCCCGCGCACAATACGAAAAACAGTAGGCGAATTTACAAACACCACTGAAACAAACACGTTCAGCAGATTGGAATCCATATAAAAGACGCCCAGCGGATCGGCATTAAAAGCAAGACCGGAATAAGCCCATAAACAGATAATCAGCGTAATCCCGCAATACAGATTACGCTTGGCTGGCTCGGTATAATAGCGCGACTGAAACAGCATCATTAAAAAGGCGATGGGGAACAGGAACAAGACCGCCGCCATAATGGTTGGAATACCGGTCACCCTAATTTCAGGTGTTACCAGCAGATAGAATAGCAAGATTACCGGAAAGGCCAGTACCATATTGGCTATAAACGATAAAATCGTATCCAGCCGCTTGCCAAAATAGCCCGCTGGCAAGCCCAATGTTACCCCGACCATAAAGGCAAACAAGGTCGCCGCCGGCGCGATAGACAACACAAATCTGGCGCCCATCACCACCCGGCTGAACACATCACGTGCCAGATTATCCCCGCCAAGCAGATAATAGGAATTATCGACCCCCTGAACCGGTGTGCCGGGCAGTTTATTTTTCATCCCCGATATCTGACCAAGCGGATCCTGGGTGATAATCAAATCGGCAAATATAGCCGTCAACACCCAGAACAAAACAATAAACAGGCCAATCATGCCAATAGTGCTGTCAAACAGGCGGCCATAGAGCCCCAGCCGTCGCTTGAACATGGCAGAAAGCACAAAGATAAGCACCAGCCCTATCCAGACAGGGGTGAATTGCACAAAGATTTGCCCAAAAATTTCGGCCCAGCTTAGCGGTTCCATTATTGCCTATCCCCCATTTCCTAATTCACCCGAATTTTCGGGTTCAGATAGACATAACCAATATCGGAAATCAGCTGGGTAACCAGTACCACCAGCACCGCCGCAATCGAACAGGATAACAGCAATTCAATATCGTTATTGCCGGCTGCCTGAACCAGTGTCCAGCCAAAGCCCTTATAGTTAAACAGGGTTTCTACAATCACAACCCCGGTCAGCAGCCATGGAAACTGCAGCATAATTACGGTAAAGGGCGCGATAAGTGCATTGCGCAAGGCGTGTTTCAGGACAACATTTCGAAAGCTTACCCCTTTGAGGCGAGCCGTACGGATATATTGGGCGGTCATCACTTCGGCCATAGAGGCGCGTGTCATCCGCGCAATATAGCCCATCCCGTATAGCGCCATCGTCATCACTGGCAGGGTGAAATTGGCAAAGGTTACCTCATCCATCGCAGAAGTAGCCGAGCCTTTGAACCATTTCAGCCCAACTGCCATACTGGAAAACACTACGATAAACACCACCCCTGAGACATATTCAGGGGTTGCAGTGGTTAAAATTGATATGGCAGACAGGGTTCTATCGCTTTTAGACCCCTCGCGCATCCCTGCCAGAACGCCCACAATCAGCGCCGCAGGTACCATCACGATCATCACCCAGAACATTAAAATCCCGGTCAGCGATAAACGCTTTACGATAATGACATCTACCGATTCCTTAAATACAGTAGAGCGGCCAAAATAGCCCTGTAAAATCCCGCAATAGCCTGGCGCATCTGCTGCCTCCACCCCGGAGGTAATACATCTGCCTGTCTGTTTGCCATCGGCATCTGTTCTAACCCAGCCCGGCATTACCCCCAGCCATTGCCCATAGCGAAACAATACCGGATCAGAATAGCCATTGCGATCGAGCCAGCTGATCACCTGATCATCTGTCATTCTATTATTGGCTTCGGTTTTGGCAAGTTTTTCCAGATTGGGCTGCAGATTGGTCAGGAAAAAAACAACAAAGGTCAGGCACAGCGATGTGGCCAGCATAACCAGTAAACGTTTGGTGATAAAAGTTAGCATTAAAAAATCTGTTGGCTGGAAATATATGAAATACTTCAAAAAAGGAAATAGAGCGAGGGCCGGCAACGACCCTCGCTCCAAATGTTACGCTAGGCTTTGAAACCCATATATTGCGGCTTGATTTCAAAGGTTGGATGAATTTCAGCATTCTGAACCGTCTTGCGGGCATGTCTGTAGAGAGACTGCCAGTAAGGCTGGATAACCACCCCTTCATCCTGCATGATCTTTTGAATCTTTGCCATCACTTCACGGCGCTCATCGGCATTTGCGATAGACAGTGCTTTTGAAAGCAGTGAATCGAATTCAGCATTGCTAAAGGCCGCTTCGTTCCAGGCTTCACCCGAACGATAGGCCAGAGCCAGAACCTGAACCCCCAGAGGGCGCATATTCCAGTTGGTAGAGGAGAACGGATATTTTGCCCAGTCATTCCAGAAAGTGGAACCTGGCATCACTGTCCGCTTTACCTTGATACCCGCATCGCGCAATTGTGCGGCTACCGCATCGGTGGTTGGCTTTCTCCAGCTATCATCGATAGAGATCAGCTCATGTTCGAAATCGCCCATGCCAGCTTCATCCATCAGCGCCTTTGCTGCTGCACCATCAACAGTTTGCTTTGGCAGCTTGGCATATTCAGGATGGATAGGACATACATGGTGGTTTTCCGCCACAACGCCCTGACCGGCATAGCCCAGCTCCAGACAAACAGCATTATCCACCGCCATGGCCAATGCGCGGCGTACCCGTACATCCGCATAAGGCTTCATGCCATTGACTTCGGCTTCCTGGTTTGGACGGATAACAATTGTACCAGCGGTCACTGCTTCTGACTTTTCCCAGCCTGGCAGCTGGTCAAACAGTTCGACAAACTCGCCTGTTGTCCAATACATCATATCGACTTCATCAGCTTCAGCAGCGGCAAAGAAAGCTGTCTGGTCTGTGCCATAATCGATATATTCCACGCGGTCCAGATACGCCCCATTGGCCGCATCCCACCATTTGTGGTTTTCATTCTTGACCAATACAGCCTTTACGCCCACTTCCAGGCTTTCTGCCAGATATGGCCCTGTACCCGGTGAGTTCAGCAAGCCTTCTGCGGTATTGTCATAGGATTTATGCACAATCGCTGCCGGATAGTCGGCTGCACCCACAATCAATGTGATATCCGATTTTGGCAGATTCAGGCGTACCGTATGGGAATCCACTACCTCAATCGCGCCGGCAATCGCCTTGTTGGTGTCCGGATCGATAAGGGTGTTCATCCGGCCAGCCATAGAGTTACCCTCTACGCCCTTGTCACACCAGCGCTCAAAGTTATTGGCGACATCTTCTGCGGTGAAATCATCCCCGTTATTCCACTTCACGCCTTTTCTGACCTTCAGGGTATATTGGGTCGCATCTGCATTAATTTCCCAGCTTTCCAGCAGCTTGCCCTCGATTGTGCCATCGCGGTTATACTGAACCAGATATTCCAGCCAGCCACGTGTGAAATTGGCAATCTGTGACCAGTCATAGGTACGCGGATCTTTCAATGCGCGTACTTCTTGCTGAATACGCAATGTTCCGCCTTTTTTCGGCGGGTTTATCCATTTTACCGCTGCTTCGGCATCGCTATGGCCGATCAGCGCATAGGCCGCAGCAGAGGATACACCAAGTGCAGTTGCCCGAACCATAAATTCACGACGCGAGAGATGCCCTTCTGCATATTCCTTTGCATACATCTCTGCCTTTTCATGAACAGGCCGATTGTTCAATTTATCAAAAACCATTTTTTTTCGTCCTCCCAAGGAATCCATTTTCAATTTTATAAATGCTGTGCTCATAACCAAAAAACGCCCGAAAAGCGCCCACAACATATCATTAAAGATAGCCTAACATATATTCATATCCTCGCAAGGCCAGTAACGCTCTAAATCCTTTAAAAAAGGCTGATTATGCTGATTTTCCAATAGACTAACCCCAATTATAATTCTTAAATTTCTGCTAACAAAACACCTGTTTTTCAGAATCAAGCGCGGAAATTCGGTTTATTCTGGGAAAATAGCAGCTGATTCAGGGGCGATTCCATCAAAGAGGCTTCAGGGTTTAAACAAATTTGCTGCAAATCTTCTGCCCGGCTGGCAAGCGGGGTCGGGGCGATCAGCCGTTCAAATTTGGCAGTCATCTCCGCATAGCTGACCGGGGTTTCAGGATCGCCCCTTGTATGTGCACTAAAGGCCGAGCGGCGGCTGCCATCACGGAAATAAAGATGCACCTCTGACTGGCGCAATTCTGGAAAAACCTGATTAAAGGCCTCTTTTTCTGTCAGGGTAACAGAACTGCTCAGCTTGTGAATATCGGCTCTGGCCAGCGCGGCTTCTGATACATCATAGGCGGCTACTTCCCGGCCTTCGGACAGGGCGACCAGCATAGCGGCAACCGGCCAGCACAGGCTGTATTGGGCTTCATCCGGACTGGTGGGGTGGGGGCTGGCCAGGCGCAAACTTTCATGAAAGGTTTCAATTTCGATATGGTCAATCTGCTGGATATCAAAGGGGCGTTCCTGCCAGAGTGACTGTATGGCCTGCATCGCGGGTTGTGCCCATCTGCAAACCGGCCAGAGCTTGATATATTGCCGGGGCAACAGCCATTCTGTGCCCAGATCTGCCCAGATATCGGTGCAATTTTCATCCCGAATAATGGCAGCCGGCGCACCGGTAAAGCCAAGGGCGGCCATTTCTGCAGCACTGACCCCTGCCAACGCCCCCCAGCCAGAGCCGTCCTTTAACATGGTGGTATAATCAATAACCCGCATCATCTGGCTGCGTGGCCCGTGATATTCTGCAATCCCCATCGCGTGCCAGCACCGCGCCGCATCCAGCCCATAGATGCGCGATACCACCCCGGCCACCGCCACCGCCATCCATGCCCCGGAGGTGTGATAATCTGCAGCTGTATGGTGCAAGGCGACCCCGCAACGGCTGCCAACCTCATAGCCTGCAACAAGCGCGGCAAGCAGCCCGTCCATATCTTCCAGCTGGCCGGTTTTGGCAAGGGCGGCCAGTATCGAGGGCAAGAGCGCACAGCCCACATGACCCTTGGTCGGCTTATAGCCATCATGGGCATCTATTGCATCTATCATCATCCCGCCAGCCAGCGCGGCCCCGGCGGTGCTGGCCAGCCGCCCGTCAAACAGGATGGGAACAGAAGGGCTGTTATGCCCTGCGGCCACACAGCTCAATGCATAGTCAATGATAATATCGGCAGTGCGGGTTTGCCGGCCAGCCGCCGCCACCCCCAGCAGATCCAGCATTAAATAGCGGGCATGTGTTACCACCTCTGGCGGAATATCGGATAATTTTATTTCCTGCAGAAAGCTGATGATTTGGGCGGCCTGTTTGTTCAGGCCTGTATCGGTGACAGGGTCTGTCATCTGATCGCCCCCCTTTAATGCGCGCCTGCCTGCCTGTTTTAAAAAAATTCGGCTACAGATTTCCTATTGCGCCCATATTTACAGATTTTCGGCAAGTAATAATTGCCAAAAACCCCCGGGCAATGCTATAGAGCGGGGACAGTCGCATCATGCCGAAACGGGAGTATGGTGAAATTGGTAAACACGCTGGATTCAAAATCCTGTGCCGCAAGGCTTCTCGGTTCAAGTCCGAGTACTCCCACCATCTAATATTTGCCGCTGCGGCAGGCGTCTAGATCACCTCGACCACAAAATCCGCATAGGTCAGGTCGGTGGCATAATCTTCCAGCACCATCACCACCGCATCATCATTTGTGTCCGGCGTGCCATTGGTAAAGGTGATAACCGTATCATTTGCTGAAGTGTCGTTGGTCGTGCTGGTATGGCCATGATCCGCATTATTCGCGGTTGTTATTTCCGCCAGATCCAGCAGTTTTGCCAGCCGGACTTTTTCGCAACGGCCTTCTTCACACCACCGGATTTTTTCGCGGCCGCTTTTTTCGCACGGCGCGGCTTTTTCGGCGCAGAGAGCCTGGATTCTATCCGATCACCGGCATCCAGTTGTTCTGTCACCTGTTCCTCTGATAGGGCGGAAACATCCTCAGAACCATGCCGATCATAAGCAGAAATAGTCATTCAAAACTCCGTAAAATCAAATTCTTTAAACCATCAAATTTTGCCAGCACACATTTTGCCAACACAAATTTTGCCAGCACACATCGCCAGTCTTCATCCAGACGCACATCGCCAGATATATCGCCTGATTGTTCACTTTACCGAAACTTCGTTAAAAAATTATAAATTTTATAAAAAAATTTTAAAACAACTCATAATTGCCGGTTAAATTCAGGCAAGATAATTTTTAACTAATTATTTTTACTGGATTTTTTATTGTTTTACGGGCAAAAAATTTTTATCAAAAAAATCGATTTTTTTGTCTTTACCCTGTTAATTTTTTAAAAAATGCCTGTTTTGGGTAAGGAATTTAACGCGAAACACCCCCCCTTTTGCCGGCCGATAACTGCACAGCCCCCCATCCGGCTAGAGACAAAACAGGCAGAATATGCTTTAAAGGGCGGCAGATTCGGTTTATCGGTTTTTCTTTTCCTGAAAATAAAGCTATAGCAGGCCTGTTATGCGCGCATATTTTACAGAAATACTGGATTTCATCATGCGTCATGCCGGCACGGGCAAGGCGCGGCTGTTCCTCTATCTCTTCTCGGCACTGGAAAGCATTATTATTCCGATTCCCGTTGACCCCTATCTGGCGGCTGTTGTGCTGGCCCGCTCAAACCAATGGGTACAGATCAGCCTGTTGACCGCGCTGGCCTCAGTTATTGGCGGCGGGGTTGGCTGGTATCTGGGGTTTGCCCTCCAGGATGTGGTGGTACAAATGGCGATGCTGTTGCCAGAGCGCATTGCCGGCGAAACGGTATTTTCCTCTGTTTCGGCTGCCTTTGCCGAGCTGGGCATTATGCTGGTACTTATCGGGGCTTTCACCCCCCTGCCCTATAAGATTATTGCGATCAGTGCCGGATTATTTGGCTATGGGCTATTGCCTTTCCTGTTGCTATCGGCGGTTGGGCGCACTGCGCGTTTTTTACTGGTTGGCGGGCTGATAGCCTATCGCCGCGATGTGCGGCTGGTCACCGGTTTTGCCTCGCTTTTGCTGTTGCTGGTCTGTGCCGGTATTTATATGACCCGCTAAAGGGCTGGCCCTGCTTGACCCGCCCGTCTTTCCTGATAGATAGAATATGACAGGTACAGATGTTTTATTATCCATTCCAGAGCATTTAAAAAAATCCTATGGCGTCATTTTCCTCGCATAAACAAATTTATCACATGATACTGTTATTAGGCCTTATGTCTGCCGGATTGCTGGCGGCTGCCTTTGCCTTTGAAATTTTTGGCGGCTTGCTGCCATGCAAGCTGTGTATCTGGCAACGCTGGCCACACGGGCTTATCGCGCTGGTCGCCTTGCTGGGGCTGGCCGCGCTGCGACCTAATCTGGTATTTTTGGCGATAGGGTTACTGGCACTTGGAAATGCGGGTATCGCTTTTTATCATGTCGGGGTGGAACAGGGGCTATGGCCAGGCCCTGCCAGCTGCAGCGGCGGGCTGGATAACAGCCTGTCCAGCAGTGCGATGCTGGATCTCCTGCTGGCCACCCCGGTCATTCGCTGTGATGAAATTGCCTGGCAATTTTTAGGGCTGTCGATGGCTAGCTGGAATATGCTGTTCAGCCTGGCACAGGCCGGGCTGGCAGGAAAAATGCTGCTGCGCCCCTGAATAAAGGCGCCCCGGGATACCTGTATTTTAAAAAATCAGCATGGCTTGCCTTTGCCTTTACCGGCCAGCTATCCTATATAAATTCAAGCCGAGCGTTTTCGACCTTTTTACCAGAGTGTTTTCAGATATGCCGATACATCCGCTAGATATCACCAAACAGGCCGCCCCGGGCGAAGCTCGGACAGATGCAAGGCTGGCCGAATATTTGCGCGTCAACCATGCCGGAGAGCGCGCCGCCCAGACCATCTATAAGGGCCAGCTTGCCGTGCTGGGCAATCATCCCGATGCAGCTGAAATCCGGCATATGATGGAACAGGAAGAAGAGCATCTCGAAGCCTTTGACCATTTGCTGAATGAATATCAGGTACGCCCGTCTGTGCTGGATCCGCTATGGGGGGCGGCCGGATTTTTGCTGGGCGCGGCCACCGCTGCGCTGGGGCCCAAGGCAGCCATGGCCTGTACCATCGCCGTAGAGGAAGTTATCGGCACCCATTATGATAAACAGGTCAGGGATCTCTCGGCCAAAGAGGCAGAGCCTGAATTGGTAGAGGTACTGGCCAGATTTCGCGATGAAGAGCTGGAGCATCGCGATATTGCTGTTGCCCATGACGGGCGCGAGGCACCGGCCTATGGCCTGATGCAAAAAATCATTTCAACGGGATGTAAAACCGCGATTAAAATTGCAGAAAAAATCTAGCCCTGTTTTAGTGCCTGTCTATAGCGGCTGCTGATTGTCATTCAAATCTTCCAGCAATTCACTATCCCAATAGAGATAATCGCGCCAGCTATGATGCAGATAATTGGGCGGAAAGCCGCGCCCCTGTTCCTGTAATTGCCATACGGTCGGCTGGGCAGGCTTTATCAGGGGATGCATGCCGCAATCGCGCGGCATCATATTGGCTTTTTTCAAATTACAGGGGCTGCAGGCCGCCACCACATTATCCCAGCGTGAACGCCCGCCTTTTGAGCGCGGCACAACATGATCAAAGGTCAAATCGCTGGCTGGCAATCTGGTATCACAATATTGACAGGTAAATTTATCGCGCAAAAACACATTAAAACGGGTAAAGGCAGGATGCCGGCTTTGCGGAATATATTCCTTTAGCGCAATCACCGATGGCAGTTTCATCTGCATGGAAGGCGAGGATACCTGTTCTTCATATTCAGAAATAATGGTTACCCGATCCAGAAACACCGCCTTGACACTATCCTGCCAGGACCATAGCGAAAGCGGAAAATAACTTAATGGACGAAAATCTGCATTGAGCACCAATGCAGGGGGATGCATACCCGCATTCATCGCTTCTTTCTCCTCCCCCCTTAATTATTGTCTTTCAGTTTTTGCCTGTTTGTTAATCCAAGCATGAAGATAGATGGCTGGCAAGAGCAGATACTAGAATTTACACTATATATTGTGATATTTTTGTGACAGAGCCTACTAAATATTGCTTCTGCTGGCAGTGGGCGCCTGTGATATCCGCCCCTCTCGCCCCTATATATCTCGCCCCTATATTTGTCGTCCCTGGCTATTTTTAGCGATAAACCCGGCCAATGCCTCTATCACCGCCTCGTCGATACTATGGGGCATGGCAGGGCGCACCAGGCTTTGCGCTGAAAAGCCGGCAGATAAAAGCGCCGCATGGCTGGCTTCCATCATCGCCAATGGGACAACCGGGTCTATCGCCCCGTGGGCAAGGAAAATTGGCAGGCTATTTTCCTGTGTAATGGATTGATGCGGGGTCAGCCAGCCACCGGACAGGCAAAAAATACCGCCCAGAGGCCGGGAATAGCCCAGCCCGGCACTAAGGGCTATCATCCCGCCTTGTGAAAACCCGCCCAGAAAAATGTTTTCAGCAGACACGCCAAACGCCGCTGACAGGCTGTCCAGCATCTGATGAATAATCGCCACGCCGCCACTGCAGGCCTGAGCAACCATCTCCGAAGCCAGATCCGGGCTGGCCAGTGCAAACCATTGCCGGCCAAAAGGATTGGCCGAACAGATATCCGGCGCATCTGGCACTATCACCGACATTTCTGCGTCTGCGGCCAGCATCGGGGCAAGAGGGGCCAGATCCTGGCTATCGGCGCCCCAGCCATGCATCAGCACCACCATCTTTTGCGGGGCTGGTTCTGTTGCGGTATCGCTCTGAAAGGCACTAGCAGCCAATGCCCGGCCGCCTTCCAGCGAAATGGATAGCAGATGATAGCCCATCTATGCTGTCTCCTTTTATATTAAAGACTATATAATAATTTTTCACGGTTCTGATTTTATGGCCTTAATTTTTCATGGCTGGCCATTTGATGCAAGATGATTAGACCAGAACCATCAGAGCTGAACATTAGACTGGGCAGCAATCTTTTATGCTTGCATAATAAAAACAAAAAAAAGAGCATATTTTTAATACAGGAAGCGTTCTTGCAGTGACAGGGCAGACAGATAAAATAGAGGCATTGCAAATTCTATGTGGCGGCATCTTGCGTACCCGTTTTGCGCCCAGCCCGACAGGCTATCTGCATCTGGGTCATGCCTATTCTGCGCTTTGTGCCTGGCAGGCGGTTGGCGAGCGCGCAGAATATTTTCATCTGCGCATAGATGATCTGGATGAAACCAGATGCAAGGACAGTTTCACCCGGCAGATTATTTCCGACTTGCGCTGGCTGGGCATCGCCTGGCAAGAACCGGTTATTTATCAGTCAAAGCGTCATGCCCTTTATGCCAAAAAGCTGACGATACTGGAAAAACAGGGGCTGGTCTATCCATGCTATCTCAGCCGCAAGGAAGCGGGCAGCCTGCTCTCTGCCCCGCATTTATCGGCAGACGGGCTTGTTCCTGCCCCATCGACGCGCCATCTGCTGGATAGTGATGAGAGCCGGCAAAGGGCGGCCAGCGGTATGCCCCCTGTCTGGCGGCTGGATAGCCAGCGTGCCCTTGCCAGCCTGTCCGGCGATACCCCCCTTTTCTGGCGCGATCACACAGGCACAAAACACAGCGTAAATCCGGCTGAATTTGGCGATGTGGTTCTGGGGCGGCGGGACAGCCCGGCCTCCTATCACCTCAGCACGGTAATAGATGATGCAGATAGCGCTATCACGCTGGTGGTGCGCGGGGCGGATCTGGCACCGGTGACGCAAATCCACCGCCTGTTGCAAGCGGTACTGGGCTTGCCCTCTCCTGTTTACTGGCATCACCCGCTTGTGACAGATGAAGCAGGTCAAAGGCTGGCAAAACGCCATGTTGCGCTGGCACTTAAAACCCTGCGCGAGACGCAAAAACAGCCCGCCGATATACTGAAATCCCTGCCCGAAATCGGCCTTGCCATCTAAAAAGGGTAAGAATTTTAAAAAAATGACAAAAAAGATCAAAAAAATAGGTAATGAGTGTTGACATTGTTTGGGAGAAGGCGCATATATTGCATCGCACAACAGTTATTGTGCATTTCCTCCCTAAACTTGGTCGTGAGCTATCTCACGACCTTTTTTTCGCCTTTTTTCTGTAATATTTCTATAAATGAAAGCGATTGTTTCTGATTTGGAAAGAGTAGGGCGATTTCTTTTATTGTGCATTGCACCATTTCTGGCAGCCGGCGCGGCTAGTCCAGATCTTTTTCTGCGTCCAGCCGCGATTGCGGGGTGGCCAGCCAAATCAGCAAAATCAGCCCCAGCGGTACCAGACAGGACAGCACCAGCCCGTCCCAGCCCACCGCCGAATGCAGCACCCCTGCGCTGAGCGAGGCAATCGCCACACAGGAAAAGATAACCAGATCAGATACCCCCTGCACCCGGCCACGTTCGGCTGGCCGGGCGATGCGCGCAATAAGGGTTGTGCCGGTAACAAACAGGAAATTCCATCCCAGCCCCAACAGGAACAGCGCGGCAAAATAATGCCAAAAGCTGGCACCGGCCAGCGCAAATGCAACCACCAGCCCATAAAGCAGGCTGCCATATAATATCATCTGCCGCACCCCGAAACGCGATACCAGCGCACCGGTAAAAAAGGACGGGGCAAACATGGCGATAACGTGCCATTGAATAACGCGGGCATTTTCTTCTGTCCCCAGCAGGCTGACATTAACAATCTGCAAGGGGGTAGCGGTCATCAGAAAAGACATACAGGCATAGCCAAGGGCCGCCACAACCAGACCAAGGCGAAAGCTGGCCGTGCTGAAAAAAGCAGATAATGGGCGCCCTGTGGCCGCTTTTCTGTCTGGCGGGGCGATTTTCAGTCCGGCCAGTGCCAGAAAGGCAAATATTTGTACCCCCGCTGCGCCGAAAAAAGCCCCGGCATAGGGCGCATCGGCCACCGCCCCGGCAAAGCGATAAGCAATTTCAGGGCCTACGACAGCGGCAAATAATCCGCCCAGCAGCACAAAGGATACCGCTTTGGGCTTGTCCGCCACCGCCACCGAATCCGCCGCCGCATAGCGATAAAATTGTGCTGTCCCGTGCGAGACGCCCAGCAATAAAGACCCTGTCACAAATAACCCGAAATCCCCGCGAATAAGGGCATAGCCCTGAATACAGGTCGCGGTAATGGCGATAGTAATCCCGACGAGAAAAACCGGCCGCCGCCCGAAACGTGCCATCAGCAAGGAAGCCGGCAGGGTGGCCAGCATCACCGATACAAATTGTAGCGATAGTGGCAAGGTCGCCATCCACAAGGCAGGGGCCAATATCGCCCCGGCCAGGCCAGTATTGATAATATTGATATTCATCACGCTCATCGACAGGCCTTGCGCGATGGTCATCCGCCAGACAGTGGCAGGCATGGAAGCAAAATAGGACATCATAGGCAACCCAACATATAGCCTGGAAAAGGGCAGTCAAAGCCCCCCTTTCCCGACATTACGCCTTTATTCCGGTTTTGAAATGGCCGAACAGCCCCCGAAACAAGGCAAAGTGAAATAAAAAAAAGTAAAAAAACAGTCAAAAAAAGATGGGAGAGAGATGCCCCCCATTGCCTTATATCTAGACAAGCTTGTTATGATTTTGTCAATTATTGAGAGGGGGATGGGTGAATATCCCTGTCAATCACGAGGCAGAGTTTGATGAATATGACCTGATCGTCCAATTCAAAATGCAGTTTTAAGAAGGCGAAAAATTGCCCAAAGAAATTACCCTGGGCAGCCAAATCAAACTTGCCTATCTGAGCGGCGAGGATATGGCCGCCTATTATGCGGCAGGCGGCACGCTGGGCGAAGCAGAGGCCGATAATATATTACTAAAATCGTTTAGAAGCTTTTTGCCGTTTTAACAAAAAAAGGACTAGAAAAGGCCGCCTTTCAGGCGGCCTTTTTGCCCCTCTGCCAAAGCGCAATACAGGGCTAAATGCCGCTCTATTTTGCCTCCATCGGGGCAAAGCTGTCGGGGGTGACGCGGCACCAGTAAGAGGCAAGGCGCGGGTCTTCGACGGTCTCGCCGCGCAATAACGCCCCTTCGGCCACCTTTGGATAGATCTGATCGGCCAGCTGAATCTGGCTGGCAGACAGGCGCCGGACAATATGGCGGCGGCTCAGCTCATGCGGGCCGTTCAGGCCGGCTGCCTCCAGCATCTCTGCTACCGCCTCGATAGTATGATGCTGGAAATTAGCGACCCGTTTTGCGCGTTCCGCCACATCCACCACGCGATAGCGATGCGGGTTCATGGTGGCCAGCCCGGTCGGACAATTGCCCGAAGCACAATCGCGAGCCTGAATACAGCCCAGCGCAAACATAAAAGGCCGTGCCATATTACACCAGTCTGCCCCCAGCGCGATATGGCGCACCAAATCATAGGCTGATACAATCTTGCCAGAGGCGGCAATTTTCACCCGGTTGCGCAAGCCCGCCCCTTTAAGGGCATTATCCACATAGACCAGCGCATCGCGCAGCGGACAGCCCAGATGATCGGTAAATTCAACCGGTGCAGCCCCTGTGCCGCCTTCTGCCCCGTCAACAGTGATAAAATCGACCGCAACATCCATCTCGACCATCGCTTTGACAATCGCCGCAAATTCCCAGGGGTGGCCAATACATAATTTGATGCCAACAGGCTTGCCACCGGAAAGCTGGCGCAGGCGTGCGGCAAATTCTATCAGGCCGCGTGGGGTCGAAAATTCGGAATGATGCGAGGGCGAAATACAATCCTGATAGGGCTCTATGCCTCTGGTATCGGCAATCTCGGGGGTGACTTTGGGTGCCAGCAGCATACCGCCATGCCCGGGCTTTGCCCCTTGTGATAATTTGATTTCAATCATCTTTATCTGGGGCTGGCTGGCGGTTTTGGCAAAGATATCTGCATCAAACCGGCCATCTTTGGTACGACAGCCAAAATAGCCGGTCGAAATTTGCCAAATCACATCGCCGCCGCCAGCAGCATGATATTTTGAAAACGCCCCCTCGCCTGTATTATGGGCAAAGCCGCCCAGCCTGGCCCCGCTATTCAGCGCCTGGATTGCCGGCGGGGACATCGCCCCGAAAGAGGTGCCGGATATATTTAATATCGCGCAATCATAGGCCTTGTCGCCTTCCCCCACCCGAACGCGAAAATCCTTGTTTTCAATATGTGTAGGCTGCATAGAATGGTTCAGCCAGTTATAATCCTCTTTATAAATATCCAGAACCGTGCCCAGCGGACGGGCGGCCAAAATGCCCTTTGCCCGCTGATAAACCATTGCCCGCTGATTGCGTGAATAGGGCAGCTCATCTGTATCGGCTTCCCAAAAATATTGCCGCAATTCCGGGCGTATAGATTCCAGAATATAGCGCATCCGCCCAAGCAGGGGATAATTGGCGATCACCCCGCGCTGTTTTTGGCTGTAATCCATCCAGCCCAGCAAAAATAGCGCAAAAGCTGCTGCCCCGATAATCCAGAAAGAAGGGTGAAAAAACAGCCCCAAAGCTGCGCCGGCAAGGCTGGCCAGCCCCATCACCGCCCAAAGCGTAAAACGTCCCCAAATCACTGACATCACAAACCCCTCCCCCGATGCGTTTCAGACTGTCATATTTTTAAAACTTTTTTACTTATCCTTTATTTTTTTACCATAAAGTTCAAGGTTATGGTCAATCAGCTCATATCCCATTTTATGGGCAATCTCTTCTTTCAGGGCTTCCAGCTCTGCATGGAAAAACTCTATCACCTCGCCTGTCTCGACATCGACCAGATGTTCATGATGCTCGCGTGCTTCTTCATAGCGGGCGCGGCCATCGCCAAATTCCAGTTTTTCAATGACCCCGGATTCTTCCAGCAATTTAACCGTGCGATAGACTGTGGCAATGGAAATGGTGCTATCTTCGGCAACCGAACGCAAATAAAGCTGATCCACATCCGGGTGATCATCCGAGCCTTCTATTACTTTGATGATTATTTGCCGCTGGGAGGTCATTCGGATATTTTTTGCCAGGCATTTATCTAGAAGTGTTTCTGCCATTCCCGTCTCTTGCGCGCTTATTGGTTAGTCTTTTATTCTGAAACCTTCCTGCCCCAGCCAGACAGATATCCAGATAAAAAGGCTAGCACAAACTCTGTGCCATGCCTATTGCCCATAGCTATCTTCTATCGAAAAAGGTTAAAACAGGTCTTATTCCGAGGCCGCCTGGCGTTTGCGAAAATTCTGGCGGCGGCGCAGATAGGCCAGACAGGATATCGGCAAGCTGGCAAGATACAGCCCTGCTAGCCCCAGATATACCGCCCAGGGCCGCATCGCCACCATCGCCCCCAACAGGGCAATAAAGGCCAGAAAGGGCAAGATGGCATGGCTGGGCACTTTGAGGGTTTTGCCATTAAAGGTGGGCAATGTGCTGACCGCCCCTGCCCCAACCGCAATAAGCACCAGGGACACGGTTGTCTCGTCAATCAGCCATTTAACCTGAAAGATATGTTCGGCCACAATCGGGGTTAACACCATAAAAGCCGCAGCAGGGGCAGGAATACCGACAAAAAAGCTTTGTGTATATTCCGGCCTGTCTGGCAATTCTGAATTAAATCTGGCCAGGCGCAGCAGGATACATACAGCAAAAAACAGGGCCGTCCCCCAGGCAAAATTGCCCGACCCCTGAAGGGCCCATAAATACAGACATAAAGCAGGCACAACCCCGAAAACCACTGCATCGGACAGGCTGTCCAGTGCCGCGCCGAACGCGCTGGTTGATTTCAGCAAGCGAGCCATGCGCCCGTCCAGCGCATCAAAAATAGCCGCCAGAACAATCAGCGTCACCGCTGCCATCCATTTGCCATCCAGCGCATAGCGCAAAGCGGTCAGCCCGGACACCAGCCCGCCTATGGTCAGCATATTGGGCAATAGCCAATTCATCGAAACCGAACGAAACGCTCTGCGCTTCAC
>JAYOMZ010000009.1:0-9578 GCA_038121125.1 Alphaproteobacteria bacterium | reverse complement strand
TGCCGGGCTGGCCGATTTTTTTGCCATGGCTGGCAATTTGGCCAAAACAGTCTCGCCGGCCAATGTGCGTTGCCCGGGCAATACCAGCGCATCCATCGAGGCAGGCAGCCAGATATCGACCCGGCTGCCAAAACGAATAAGCCCATAGACCTGGCCTGCGGCCAGCTTGTCGCCAACATCCACATCGCATAAAATCCGGCGCGCGACCAGACCGGCAATTTGCACACAGCCAATTTTCGGCACAGAGGCATGATCAGTTTCAAGGGTAAGAGCCAGGCGTTCATTATCGATATTGGCCTTATCCAGGCTGGCATTTACAAATGCGCCTTTTACATAATGGCTGTCGGCTACCCTGCCGGCAATGGGGCTGCGATTAACATGAACATCAAACACATTCATAAAAATCGAAATACAGCGCCAGCGCCCCTCCGGCAAATCCAGCTCGGGCGGCAATTCAGCCTCGCCCACAGACAGGACACGGCCATCAGCAGGGGCAATAACAGCCAGCGGGTCAGGCGGGGTCACCCGCTCCGGATTGCGAAAGAAATATACACACCACAGGCTGGCCGGAATGCCTATCCAGAAAAATGGCTCAAAAACCAGCCCGACCATCACCGTAATAGCTGAAAACAGCGCGATAAATGGCCATCCGGCAGGGTGAACAGGCACCAGCATTTCTTCTTTAATGGCACGATAAATATTCATAAAAGACCCATTTCCATTTTTGGCATTCTTTTTTCTGGCCACAGGCACGGCCAGAAAAACCTCACCATTTTTACCCTGTTGCTAGCAAATATGACGCCAGAGTGACAGACTAATTTACATTCCCTGCAAACGCTTCTTTTGCGCCAATATTACGCACCTGTATCGGCTATCAGCCCGGCGGCCTCAATGCCGGCAACGGCTGCTTTTTCATCATTATCGGACAAATCGCCCGAGATTCCGACCGCACCTAAAATCGCGCCTTCGCTATCTTTTATAAGCACACCGCCGGGTACGGGAATAAAATCACCATCCATCATCCGGCCAACCGCATCAATAAAATAGGCTTGCACCTCTGCCCTGTCCCCCAGCGCCCTTGACCCCATGCCCAGCGACAGGGCGGCATTTGCCTTGCCATGGGCAATGCGGTGACGGTGAATAGAAGTGCCATCCTGATTCACACACAGACGCAAACTGGCCCGCGCATCCAAAATCATCACGCAAATCGGCTTTAACTTTAATTCTCCGGCAGAAGCGAGTGCCGCATCTGCGATTTTTTGACATATCTCTAACTTTAACTGGCTCATATTTTTTCTCTTAACTGATGAATATTGGTTAAATCCGGGGCTTTTGCCCATTCAGGTGAAATTGTCTGACACACTGCATTATCGCGTGAAAAACCACAAAAAGCACCCAAATACGGTAAATTCAGCCTCGTAAAGCCGCCAGATTAGGGTGTAAATCTATTCTATAGCTTACTATTCAATGCGGTGGAAGCATTTGCATGATCCAATTCTTGATTTTTCACGCAAAATAAGAGAGAGTGGCAAGGGTTTTAATAGTTTGTTAATAATATTAAGAAATAGTATCATCTTAGTCGTTTAAAAGGCCAGGCTCTTGGAGCAAGAGATTTATAAAGTCTTTAAAGAACAAGGCTGAGTTGAGGAGCAAAGAGATGTTGAAGCGCGCAGGCCTGTTAATAATGGGTGTTAGTTTTCTTGCAACAGGCAGCTGTCTGGCAGGGGGCGATCCCGATATCAAGGCTGAAGAAGTGGCCGCCTCAACGCCAAATGGCGCGGCCACCGCGACCGGCAGCACAAGTTCTTCTGGCACAGGTGCATCCGGAGCAGCCACAAACACCGCCAGCAATAATGCCGGCAATGGCAGCGGCAATGCCGGTCAGCGCGATGACAGCTTTGATGCGGTCGAAAATGACGAGCTGGTAATTGATGTTGATTCGCTGGCCGATGGCGATGGGCTTGGCTCTATTCAGGTGCAATGGCAAATTTCAGAAGATGGCAGCAACTGGATGATTATTCCAGGGGCTATCCAGTCCAGCTTTACCCCGCGCGATTCAGAGGTTGGTAAATTTCTGCGCGTGCAAATCTCCTATGTCGATGGTCAGGGGAATGCCGAAATAATGATAAGCCCCGCCTCAAAGCCGGTGCTGAATGTGAATGACCGTCCTATCGGTATGCCTGAAATTCAGGGCGAGGCAAAAGAGGATAGCGCCCTTTTTGTCGATACCAGCCGCATTACAGATGAAGATGGCATTGGCCAGATGGCGTTGATTTGGCAGCGTTCTTCCCAGCGCACCAATTGGGAAAATGTGCCGGATCAGTTTGACAGCACCTTGATGCTTTCCCAGCCCGATGTCGGCTTCAGCTATCGTGCAGTTGTAAGCTATATTGACGGCTTTGGCACCCGCGAAACACTTGTTTCCGACCCATCTGAAGTGGTCGCCAATATCGATAACCCCCTGCAAGGCGAGGTTGTGGTACGTGGCCGCGTGGTGGAAGGCGCAGAATTGACGCTGAACACCAGCACGCTATCTGATTTTGATGGTATTGCCAGCATGGCTTCTATCTGGGAGCGTTCACCAGATGGCCGCACATGGGAAGCGGTTACGGGCAGCGAGAGCCAGCGCAGCCTGCAATTATCCCAGGCCTTTGTTGGTAACCGTATTCGCGCACGCGTGAATGTGGTAGATAATTTTGGCGTGGAAACTGTTGTATATTCACAAGCAACCGAAACAGTGCGCAATGTGAATAACAAGCCGGCTGGCCGGGTCATGATTCGCCGGGTCACCAACTAGGCGATATATCCAGCCTCCATTTTTATAAAAAATCGCTCAGCCAGCGCGGAATATTTTCCTTAAACGGGAAAAAGCCGCGCTTTGCATATGGCCAGCATAATCGGTCATATTCCCTTACCACTTGATCAATATGGATATTGGCGGGCGTCAGGCTTTCGGCCAGCATGGCAAAATTTTGCCGCCATGCCCCTGCTGGCAGGTAGGAAGTAATGATATTTTGGACACCATACTGGCTGGCCAGTTCCGATATCTGCCGGGCAAGCATTCCAATATCCCTTTTGTACATGGCGCCCTCTTTTTCGGATGCGATCAGGTGAACCGGGCAATCAAAATGGGCTTTTGCGCGGTTGGCGGTATCGGCCAGTGCGGTATCTTCCAGCCTGTCCAGGCCTCTGTCCCTTAGCCAATTCTGGCTATCCAGCACCAGATTACCCATCCAGCCAGGCAGAATTATCACCGCTTCCGGCGCACCGGGCAATTTCCAGCTTTCCGGATGACAATCCTCGCCATGTACCACCAGCAAATAACGTTTTTTCGCTGGCGGCTCTGGCCAATGCGGCTCTATGGCCGGGGGCGGCTCTGCCCCCATGAGGGAGATGGCATCTTCATTTAATTCACCATAGGGGGCAAAGCGGTTTTGGGTAAATTTTTCGATATTCTCCGCACGTGCCAGATAATGCTTGCCCCGGCTATGCAAGCCTGCCACCCAGCGCCAGCTCAATGTATTACAGGCCGGATCGCCATCGCGCAGCCATTGCATAAAAAATGCCGCGCCCCACTGCCAGGGCAGATTCAGGGTAAAAATCCAGATAGAGGCAAACCACATCCGTGCATGATTATGCAGATAGCCTGTCTCGCGCAATTCTTCTGCCCATTCATTAAAACAGGCTATATCTGTCTTGCCGGAACAGGCGTGCAAATATCGGCTATCGTTCAGGCCAGCTGGCATCTCTGCCAGCCATTGTGACCAGATAGAAGGACGCATTTCCAGCCAGCCCTTAAAATAGGTACGCCAGAAAATCTCCGATATAAATTTTTCCGACGCCGAAAAATTATGATGTGCCTGGACAGCTTGTAAAATCTCTGTCTCGGTAATCAGACGCCTTCGAACATAAGCAGACAGACAGGAGACAGATAAATGCTGGCCGCGCCCCTTGTCAAAATTACGCCTGGCCGCATAATGCGCCCCGGCCAGCGGCAGAAAGGCTTTTAGCGCTTCAAGCCCGTCTCTGCGCGTCAGCTCCCGGGGTGTGTCGGCCGATTTTCGGGCAAATAAATCCATCTCACCGCTTTCAAAAAGTAAAAAATTAACAGATTTGTAACAGATACGTGCAAAAAAACCGGGCTGGATTGGTAAAAATCAAGATTTCTTTACTTTGCCCTTCACGAAAGTGACATTTTACCCCTATACTGTATCTAGTATGGAACACCGAGCTTGTAACACAACTTGTTGGGGTTTGCGCCAGACGCGCCGTTCCAGACTTTCCGTCCATAATTCGTCGATATCAATTGGTCAGCCGCAGCTGGCAACAGAGGCTATCGGCCGGATTTCCAGCAGTCATTCAGCCAAGAAGGAGCATAAAAATGCAGCCATCTGACCGTGATTTACCCGCCCGCGCAGATATTATTCCTTTCCCTGCACACCATCCGAAATCCACTGGACTGTTAACCACCACAATCGCTGCGCTGGTAGCGGTGACGGTTTTACATGATGAACATATCTCGGCAGAAGACAAATTGCTGGAGCTGATCGAATTTTCCGGCGAGGCAGAGGTGATGGATAGTGCAGAAGCACTTGATCTGCTGGAAGAACCCGTCTTTATTGGCGAGCATCAGGATGCCCCAAAGCCGGCAAATGACAATTTCTAGATAGCTGATGTTCGCAACTGGAGCAAGCAAGCCTGCCTCTCGGGCAATGGCGTTTCGCGCACAAAAAATCATGCCCTGAAAGGCTGGCCAGGATTTGTTCTTTGACGCCCTGTTACCGCAAGGCGTATATATTTTTTGCACTTGGTCGTCTATATCATAAATAGCCTTGTACCCATTCCATCTTTTTGACCTTACAATAGCGTTTTCATGTACGACATTCTGTCTCTTACCATTCCGTTTTTTGCCGCTATTTTACTGGGCAGCCTTGCCAGCCTGAAAGGATGGTTTTCCTGGTCAGATGGCCGGATTTTATCGCGCTATGTGTTTTTCGTGGTATTGCCGCCTTTTATGTTTGTGGCGATCACCTCGCGACCAATGACCAATATTCTCAATCTGGAATTTTTACTTCGCTATGAAGCGGTGACCATCTTTGTGTTTTTAATCGCTGTCTTTATCGGCCGGGTATTTTTAAAATTGAAGCCGGCTGAATCCGGCCTGTTCGGGCTAAATGCCGCATATCCGAATTATGGCTATATTGGCGTTCCGCTCGCCTTGCTGGCCTTTGGGCCGGATGTGGCGGTACCAATGGCACTTATTCTGGTATCGAATAATATTTTGTTACTGGTGCTTACCAGTATTTTCACTCGTGATGGTCAGGCTGAGGGTCTGGGCGCCCTTTTATGGACAAATATTGTCTCGCTGGCCAGAAATCCGCTTCTGTTATCTGTTTTGGTAGCGGTTGCCTTTTCTGCCAGCGGTTTGAATTTGCCAGCCATGCCCGATATTTTCCTGAAATTTCTGGCAGGGGCAGCTGCCCCTACGGCCCTGTTTGCCCTTGGCATCACCCTTGTTGGTCAGCCCTTGCGCGAGGCCTGGGCTGAGTTAAGCCTGCTGGTATTAATGAAGCTGTTATTGCACCCATTGCTGATTATCGCGGTATTTTTGCACGCCCATCTGGCCGGTAATGGCGCGATTGATATTTTGTGGATAAAGGTAGCGGTTCTGTTTACCTGTTTGCCGATTGCCGCCAATGCCTTTGCAATGAGCGAATATTACGGGGTCTATAGCGGGCGTTCGGCCACCGCCATCATGGTGACGACCTTGCTGGCCAGTGTTACAGTTCCGGCCTTTTTATATCTTATCACCTTAATCTTTGGCGCATAAAAAAGGCGCTGTTGCCAGCGCCCTTTTCCCTGTCATTCCAGACAGGCTTTATTTTCTTGCTGTCAGCTTTGCAACCAGCTTCCACATAAATGGCACAGATACAGCTGCGATAACCAGCTTCAGGATATCACCATAAATAAAAGGTACCAGGCCAAACTGGACAGCCTTGTCAAAACCGATAAGCTGGCTCAGCCAGGCAACCCCAAGCAGATAGATAATGGCTGTGCCAGCAATCATCGCCGCAGCGGTAGTTTGCCAGTTGCGTGTCCAGCCCCTGTCAGCCAATGCGCCAAGCACCACACCGGATGCCAGGAAACCAGCCAGATAGCCGCCTGTTGGCCCTGCCATATAGGCAAAACCCGCCCCACCGGCAAATACAGGTGCGCCTAAAAATCCGGCCAGCAAATAGCTGAACAGGGTCGCTGTGCCAAGCTTGCTGCCATAGGCCATGGCGATCACCATCACCGCCAATGTCTGCATGGTAACAGGGACAGGATAAAACGGTACCTGAATGCGCGCAGATACAGCCAAAATCCCCACACCCGCTGCCATAAGCGCCAGAGACATAAACAATTCTCCCAGCCAGCCATTAGCCATATGGCGCGAGATTTGCCCGGCCATCGCTGGCGCTGGGGCGCTAAGGGTAAACGCAGAACGTTGCAACATTTTTTATCTCCTCTTTCGGATAGCGCGGGCGCACCTTTAAAAAAATAGAGCGCATATTATAAAGCTATAGCCAATTAATAATCGCAATTCTGGATTATTGCCAGTATAAAGGGGCAGTTTTATAGGCAAATTACATATATATTTTGCCCATAACCCTTTGACAGGACAAAACAGACGGCCTGTATAGCCATCCGCCATAAAAGGATATTTACGTGTTAGAGCGCTTTTTTCATCTAAAAGAACATAAAACCTCTATAGCAACAGAACTCTCTGCTGGCTTGAGCACTTTTTTGACCATGTCCTTTATTATCGCGGTTAATCCTGGCATCCTGTCCGAGGCGGGAATAGATTTTGCCGCCGGCTTTATTGCTACCATACTGGCCACCATACTGGGCACGCTGATAATGGGACTTTATGCCAGATGGCCGGTGGCGGTTGCTCCGGGCATGGGGCTTAATGCCTATTTTGCCTTTGTGGTTGTTCTGGGATATGGCTTGAGCTGGCAACAGGCATTAACAGCTGTTTTTGTCTCGTCCCTGGCGTTTTTCCTGTTTTCCATCACCCGTATTCGCAGCTGGCTGATTTTATCCATTCCAGCAGAAATGCAGATTGCCATTACCGCTGGTATTGGCCTGTTTTTAGCCATGATTGGGCTGCAAGGGGCGGGGCTAATTATTGATAATCCGGATACGCTGGTCGGGCTAGGCCGGCTGGATAACCCGCAAACCATGCTGGCACTTGTCGGGCTGGTTCTGATGGCCGCGCTGGACAGGCTGGGCATTAAAGGCAGTATTTTAATCACTATATTGGGTCTGTCTGTTTTTGGCTGGCTTACCGGCATGGCCAGCTTTAACGGGATAATTTCCAGCCCGCCTATGGCCAGTGCAGCTTTTTCACTGGATTTTTCGGCTTTGACAACCACCGCCTTTTTATCGGTGGTATTTGTGATGTTCTTTGTCGATTTCTTTGATACTACCGGCACATTAACCGCCATTGCAGAACCGGCAGGCCTGAAAGAAAAAGATGGCAAAATAAAAAATCTGGATAAAGCCGTACTTGCCGATACTTCTGCAAGTATTTTCGGCAGTCTGCTTGGCACATCGAACATGACGACCTATCTGGAAAGTGCGGCCGGGCTGCGTTCAGGCGGGCGTACCGGGCTGGTAGCGGTAACCGTAGCGGTATTATTTGCCGCCTGTTTATTTTTTGAGCCGCTTTTTTCCTCTATTCCGGGCTTTGCAACCGCCCCTGCCCTGATCTATGTGGCAATCGGGTTTTTTGGCGGATTGCGCCAGATAGACTGGGCAGATATGTCGATTGCCCTGCCAGTGGTTCTGACTGTATTTCTGATGCCGCTTACCTTTTCAATCGCGGCCGGCATCAGTGTAGGTTTTCTGACCTATGTCGCCATCCGTATTTTAAGCGGGCGGTCAAACACCCTAAGCCCGGGCATTATGATGATTACCAGCTTTGGTCTGATTTGGATTGTACTGCAATATGCGGTATGAAAAACCGGTAGCGGCAATTTTTTTTGAGATACAGGTCATAACGTTATGCAGCCAGCCGAAGATATGACAGCAATATCCAAAATAGATGCCCATCCTATTTTTTCCTTTGCAGACGGGGAAATGGGGCCGCTGGCCAATTCCTTTATTCGGGCAATGGAAAAGGTAACCGGCCAGCCAAAAATTAAGAAAATCTATTTTGATTATGTCGATGATGAACGCCCGCGCGAGCTGTTCTGGTCTGATGCGCTGGAACGGCTGAATATCACCTACAACCTTACCAGAGAGGCGGCTATCGATATCCCCGAAACCGGGCGGCTTTTGGTGATCGCCAACCATCCTTTCGGGGTGATTGACGGGCTGATTTTATGTTCGATTATTGGCAAAATACGCCAGGATTATAAAATCATCACCCATCAGGTGTTGCGCCAGGCACCCGCGGTAAAGGACAAAATTCTGCCTATTGATTTTTCTGAAACTGAAACCGCCCTTCAGACCAATCTGGAAACCCGCCGCGCCGCACAACAGCATTTAAAAGAGGACGGGGTGGTGATTATTTTCCCGGCAGGCGGCATCTCGCTTGCGCCTAATTTTATTGGCCCTGCCTTTGATTCTGAATGGAAAACCTTTGCTGCCAAGCTGGCGCAAACCAAAGACACCACCACCCTTCCATTTTATTTTAATGGCCGAAATTCTGTGATTTACCAGATGGCGCGCCGGCTATCGGTAACGCTGGGCTATTCCTTGATGTTTCGGGAAATCTGCAAACAGATGAATGGCTGTGTGGATATTACTTTTCGCGCGCCCATCCACGCATCGGAACTGGTCGCCTTTCCCAACCGCACTGAAATTACCAATTTTCTGCGCCAGCGTACCTATGGCGCATCGGATGGCGACGGCACGGCCAGAAGACAGGAAAGCATCTCTTCCAGATAGTGATTTTCCGCAAGGATAGCATAGGCAGCCTGCCGGTTATCGGCGGGCTGTATTTCCACCATTTCTGCGGCTGCCTTATTGGATGTACCGACCTGTTTATCGGGTGCCATCGCCAGCCCGTCCAGCGGCCAGTGCAAACCAGAAGAGCGGGCAAAATCCACCTGTCCAATTGGCCAGACAGACAGCCTGTCGCCTGTCTTCATCGCCATTTTAAAGTGGCCAGAGGTAATATGCAGCACATCATCACTGCCTACCAGAATTACCCGATGCCGGTGTGCATATCTGGCCAAAACACTAAGGGCGGCGAGGCTATGGTCGAGGCGCTTTCCCAAAAACCCGAAACCCAGAATGGCCGGGGCGCGGATATGGCGCAGGGCTTTTTCAAGATCGGTACTATCCTGTTCTGCCAGCGGATGTACCCGCATCCTTGTTCGGGCATCGATTAAATCTTCTGCGGCAACCGAATCCATATCCCCGATAAGTAAATCAGGGGTGATGCCCGCAATTCGGCATCCATAATAGCCGCCATCCACGGCCACCACGGGGCCCAGCGGGGCAAATTTTGCCAGCATGGCAGTATCATATGCCCCGTTGCCAACCAGAATTAGCGGCCGTACCGGTTCATCAATTAACGGTGTGGG
>JAYOMZ010000008.1:59820-61026 GCA_038121125.1 Alphaproteobacteria bacterium | reverse complement strand
CCGCTGGCGATCAATGCCACCGCAATACCGCGCTGTTTTAAAAACCAGTGGGATATATCGGTAATCAGGGGGCCAAATCCGGCTGCTGTGCCAAAACCCAGCAATAAATGTATGGCTGCCAGCAGGTAAATATCGCCTGCCAGCGTGGCCAGAAAAAAGGCTGACGCCGAGCAAATAGCCGCTGCCATCACCGACAGGGTCACCCCGAAACGGTCAATAATCTGGCCGATGACCAGATTGCCCACTGCAAAACCTATCATATTCATGGTAAAGGGCAGGGACGTCACCGCACGGCTGGTCACAAATTCAGCTTCCAGAGCCGGCATAATAGTGATGACCGCCCACATACCGGTATTGGCAAATATCGCGATAATCAGCGTAATTAACAGCCTGAACCAGGCATAGGGCGTATCATGGATTTGAGGCATTTAGCGCGGCGATCTTGAAAAAAGAGGCTTGAGGGCATTCTATGGCCAGATAGCTGCCTGTCTTGCCCGTGAAAAATCTGTCTTCATCATGGCGAAATATATGCCGCCCGGTCAAATGATTTTGCTACCCCGCCTGGCGCTATTGTTAAAATATTTGCCTTAAAAAAACATCTGGCGCGATTTTTGCATTTTTTAGATAGTGCACAAAATTTCAGGGAGGCGATAATGACAGCAGGTTTAGGCTCTGAAGATATTGTCGATGTTATTGAAGCAACGGTTCGCGTGCTGGTCGCAACCGGCCTGAGCCGGGAACAGGCCTTGCAGGTAATGCTCAGCCAGATTGCCGTGCAATTACCCCCGGATGTAATGAAGTTAGCGGTAAAGGTCAGCGAGAAATATGCCGATGCCTTTAATCACGCAGACTGGGATGCAGAAAATATCCAAAAAATTGCCCATTGCGGGTCTGTTGAACATCCCTTTGCCCAGCTGTAAAAATTGACAAACGGAAATTGGCTGTTTTACGCTAGGGCAAACAAGATCACCTATTGACAGTTTAATCCTGCAGACGCCACCCTCTTGTTCAGGATGATATTTATGTCACTTGAAAATGAGGGGAAAAGATAATGGCGCCGATAAAAGCTCTGTTATTTGATGTTTTTGGAACAGTGGTGGATTGGCGCCGCTGTGTCAGCGCTGAAATTGACGGTCTGGCCAAAAAATATGGCATAGAGGTAGATGCCGGCGAAATGGCCGATGCCTGGCGGGCAGAATATCAGCC
>JAYOMZ010000008.1:25097-59720 GCA_038121125.1 Alphaproteobacteria bacterium | reverse complement strand
GCATAGAGGTAGATGCCGGCGAAATGGCCGATGCCTGGCGGGCAGAATATCAGCCGGCCATGGAAGAAATCCGCGCTGATAGACGCCCCTTCGATATACTGGATATTTTGCATCGGGAAAATCTGGATCGTGTCCTTGCCCGATTTAACCTTGACCAGATCACTACAGAAGATAGAGACGAGCTCAATCTTGCCTGGCATCGCTTGCAAGGCTGGCCAGATAGCGCAGAAGGGCTGAAAGCCCTGAAACGCCGATTTATTCTTGCCACCCAGTCCAATGGAAATATCGCGCTGATAGTGAATATGGCAAAAGGGGCAGATTTGGCGTGGGATGTTGTGCTGGGGGCTGAGGTGACCGGTTATTACAAGCCGCGCCCCGAAGCCTATGACAAAGCTTGTGCTGCCCTTGGCCTGCCTAATGAGGCCTGTATGATGGTCGCTGCCCATAATGATGATTTATTTGCCGCACGCCAGCAGGGGATGCGTACCGCCTTTGTCTGCCGGCCAGTTGAACATGGTTCTGGTCAGATAAAAGACCTTGCCCCTGAGGCAGACTGGGATTATGTCGCCACAAGCTTTATCGATCTTGACGCTCAATTAAAATATTAGAAAAGTAATTTTACTATCTGTAATATAAATTAAAAATTATATTATTATCACTGCCTTGAAAAATTTGCTTGCCAGTTCCTCTCATTTGGCCTTTGCTAATCTTAACTCATAAGGCACAAAATGGGAGTGCAGGGATGATATCGGTATTTTTGCAAAATCTTGCGGTCATTCTGGCCAGTCTGCTGGTCTTGGGTAATCACCGCGCAGATTACACGCTTTATATCGCGATTGCGGCGATTATTTTAACCAGTATTCGGCTGATATTTGTAAAGGGCTCGGGCAATCTGAAGATTTCATTATTTCTTGTTCAGGGTTTTATTTTTGCGTTTGCGATGTGGTATATCTTGTTCCCTGAGCGGTTTATCGACATTCTAAAGGCGTTTTAGGATAGCAGGATTTAAAGGCAGGTAAAAAGATGAGTTTATGGAAAGGTCAGGCATTTAATGTCAGCCATGCAGATGGCACAGGCACATCCAAAGGCGGTTTTGAAGGCGGTTTGCGCGCTTTTTTTGAATATCGCGATTTAGGGATTAAAGATGCCACAAAGGGCAAATTTGTTGCCCATGTTATCCGTGCGATACCTGGCCGCCATGCCGAACCGCAATGGCATACCCATGATCTGGATTTTCAAATGGTCTATATCCTGAAAGGCTGGGTGGTCTTTGAATATGAAGGCCAGGGAGAGATTACCTTGCGCGAAGGCTCGTCTGTCCTGCAGCCGCCTGGCATTAAACATCGCGAGGTAACCCATAGCGATGATCTGGAATTAATCGAGATTTGTTCGCCTGCCAGCTTTGAAACAGAACTGACAGACGCGCCGGCTACAGAGTAAAGCTGGCCGGGGCAAGGCTGCAGACCAGCAAGCCTGCCATCGTGAAATTGAATATTCGCAAATGCTGGCGGTTTTTTAATAGCTGGCCAAACAGGCTGCCTGCATAGGCCCATAACAGGGTTGAGGTGATGGTCACAAACGCAAAAATCAGCGTGATAAGAGACGTTGCGATAAACAGGTTTTCTGCCTGGCTGGCATAGGTCGTAACAGAAGAGATGATAACTATAATCGCCTTTGGATTGATGGTTTGAAACATCATGGCTTGTGTAAAGCTGATTGGGCTGCTCGAAGCCTCTATGCCTTCCGGCGGGGCGGCGGTGGCTATTTTATAGGCCAGAAAAAGCAGAAATAATAAAGAAAACCATCTGGCTGCTTCCATGACATTCGGCAGCGCGGCAAACAGGCTGGCCAGTCCGAAACAGGCCAGTAGCACCAGCAATAAAAACCCAGTTGTTATCCCGAAAATATGCGGCAAGGTGCGGTTCAGGCCAAAATTAGCCCCCGAAGCGGCCAGCATCAGATTATTCGGGCCAGGCGTAAAGGCCGCGATGGTGGCAAACAGGCTAAATCCAAGAGTTGAGGCAATATCCATCGGCTTTTAAACGCTCACCCTTATATGGGGCAGGGGCGCGCAAGCTTGCCTGAACACCACTCCCCTTTTAAAAATGCGAAACAAAAACTAACTGCTATATCGAGCTTTTACAATACAGCTAATATTATGCGGCCATAAAAGGGTACAAATTTCCTGTGCCAGTGCGGCGGTGGCAAGACTATCTGTTTGCAAACGATAGGCAGGTGCTGTGGCCGGCTTGTCTGGCTGGATATCCTGATCTGGTAAATCATGGGCGGTAATGCGCAGCTGATACGCAGCAAATAGCCTGGCAAAGCGTTTTTCCAATCGGGTTTTTTGTTTTTCGGCTGCAGCAATATCGAGATAATCACCGAAGCTGACATAGATTTCAGCCCTTTGATTATCCCCTTCCGGCAGAACAGGCGGAGCCAGGCTGACCGGCAGGATAAGCGGTGTTGCCTGTTGCTGGGCAAGGCTTAGTTCAGGGGCGCGTGGCAATGGCTTTTGTGGCGGGACTACTTTCGGCTTCATCTCTGCCATAGATGGCTGGCTGGCTGGCTTTGCCGCCGGGGCAGGGGCTGGTTTTTCACGGGCTGGCCTGGCCTTAGAGGATTGGGCCGATGAGGATTGGGCCGAAGAGGATTGAGCCGGAGAGGATTTAATGGGCGCTATCGTTTCTGTAATTTTGGGGCTTGCCGGCCGTTTGGGCGGTGCAACCGGGGCAGGGGCGTTATTTTTTGCCGGCTTGGCAGAGGCGCGCGGCATATTGGCAGAAAAGCTAATCCCGCCGCCCAGGGCAAGGGTGATGGTTTTATTCTCTGATGCGTCTGGCTGCGTGTCGTCTTGTGTATCTGATGGCGGTTCGGGGCTGGGCTGCGGGGCATCTGCTGTTTTGGTCACCGGGGCAGGCTTTGGCGCATTAGCCGCAATTTGGCCTGTCTGCTCTGTTGGGGCTGTTTGCCGGGCAGGATTTGTCCCGGGCTGGACAGGGTTTGCCTGGGGCGCGATAAGATAGGCCAGTTCAGGGAATTTCCGGCGGATTTGCTCATCGCCCTGTTTAAACAGCATCGCACATTGTGTTTTAATCAGATTGGCGATTTTTTCCTGACCCAGGGCAAGGCTGTTTTGGGGGCGTTCTGATGGCTGGCCATCCGAGCTCATCAGGGCTGCCAGCACCCAATCGCGGTAACCGGCAATAAAGGCCTCAATATCTTCAGCGGCAATCTCTTTATTAAATTCCAGCACCACCGCCTTTTGGATGACCGCTCCGGAAAATTTCCGGCGCTCCTGCCAGAGCCGGCCCATATCGGGATTCAACAGGCTTTGGGCTTCCATCAGGGTAGAAAAACTGGCACAAATCGCGCCCTGTTCAGCCAGATTTGCATAGTTTTTCCATGTTTTCAGGTCAATATTTGCCTGTGCGGATGCACCGCAAAGCGACATACCAGCAACCAGAACCATCATTAACCATTTGTTTTTCATGGCAAAAAACCTATCAAAGCGCGTCAGCTTTAATCTAAAACATCTGTTTTTTTGCAAGATTGATGCCTGTTTGGCGGTATGTTAGCTGAACTGCAAGGCATCTGCGGCTGCCCGAACCAGGGCGCGTGCTTTATTCTGGCATTCTTCAAATTCGGATTGCGGGACAGAATCATAGACAATGCCTGCGCCTGCCTGAATATGCATCTTGCCGCCCTTTAGCACAGCCGTGCGAAGGGCGATACAGGTATCCATCTCGCCTGTTGCCGAAATATAGCCAAGTGCCCCTGCATAAATGCCGCGCCTGTCCGGCTCCAGCTCGTCAATGATTTCCATTGCCCGAATTTTCGGGGCGCCCGATACGGTGCCAGCAGGAAATCCGGCAACCAACGCATCCAGCATATCACATTCCGGCCGAATCGTGCCGCGCACTTCCGAGGCGATATGCATCACATGGCTGTAAAGCTCAATCTGGAAATTGGATACCACCCGAACAGAGCCGGGTTTGGATACCCGGCCAACATCATTTCGTCCCAAATCAAGCAGCATCAGATGTTCGGAACGTTCCTTGATATCGGCCATCAGGCTTTGTGCATTGGCAGCATCTTCTGCTTCATTTGCCCCTCTCGGGCGGGTGCCGGCAATTGGCCGGATAGTCACTTCCTCGTCACGCAACCGCACCAGAATTTCCGGGCTGGAGCCGACAATTGCCAGGTCGTCCAGCTTGAAGTGGAACAGGAAAGGCGAGGGGTTCAAACGGCGCAAACTGCGATAGAGCGCCAGAGAGGGCAGGCTGAAAGGAATGGTGAAACGCTGGGACAGAACCACCTGAAAAATATCGCCGGCACTGATATATTCCTTTGCACGGTTTACCATCTCGAAAAATCGTTCTTTTGACAGATTGCTTTTCGGCTCTGGCAATTCAGATTGTGCCGGAAGAGAGACAGGAGAGGGTAAATCGCCCCGCAAACAGGCTTCTGTTTCATCCAGGGCAGTTTGCGCGGCCTTCCAGCCTTCTTCTGCTGTATCAAACGCATTTGCCCGAATTTGATAGGCAAGGGTGATGGTATCTTTGAGACGGTCAAAAATCGCCACCACAGAGGGGCGCATCATCGTGCTGTCATAAACATCCAGCTGGTCAGGGTTATTGTCGGGCAGTTTTTCTACATGCCGGATCATATCATACCCCAGATAGCCAAACAGACCCGCTGCCATTGGCGGCAGGGGGGCGGTATCAGGCATGGCGCTTTCTTGCAAAAGCGTACGCAGGCTATCCAGCGGATTGACATCGCCCTGCCGGATAAACGCCTCAGGGGCACTTTCCGGCTGGCGATTGATAAAGACATCACGTCCGCGCGAACGCCAAATCAGATCCGGCTTTATCCCGATAACCGAAAAACGGCCGCGTACTTCCCCGCCTTCCACTGATTCCAGCAAGCAATGATGGGTCTGGCCTTCTGCCAGTTTCAGCATCGCGCCCACAGCTGTCTGGGTATCGGCAACAAAGCTGCGATAGATGATTTGGTTCTGCTGGTCTGCAAATAGCTGTGTGCATCTTTGCAAATCATTATGGGCAAGCACTAAATCGGGGCTGGTCATGGATATTTTTATCCCTTTAAAAGGGGGGTAGCGCCCCCTGATTAGCGCGATGTCTGGCCAATCAAAAGCTGTTCTACCCCTGCTGTATTAATCTCCAGCGCGTGGGTTTCTGACAAGGTAATAATCAGCGCAGAGGTTAAGTCATTCTGTACCAGATTATCGAGTGTAGCCGATATTTGTGCCTGAAGCGTATCACGGGCTTCACTTTCGGCTGCCAAAATCTCATCCGTTTGCACCAGAATAACTGCCTCGCCTGTTTCCACCAATACCGCTTCCCCCTTATTTTGGGCAAAGGCGGCATCGGCAATGAGGCTGGCCGCTTCATTATCCAGACCCGCACCTGTACGGCTAAATGCCGGGGTAGGGGCGATATTTGCCAATGTTGTCTGGACATTTTGCAAGCCATTATCAGCGGCCGCTTTTGCGGTGGCCAGGGCTTGTATCTTTGTCCAGTCAGTAATCAGGCGGGCGCGCACCTCTTCTATGCCGCGCGGACGTGCCAGCTTTTCCTCTATAGGCTGCAGCACAAAAAAGCTGTCTTCTGCACTGGCGATAAGCTGGCTAATCTCCTCCAGCTCCAACTCCCAGCCTTGTGCCAGAAATTGGCTGTCACTGGCCAGATCAGCAAAAGCATCTTCCATCAAGTTGCCATCAATATCCCGGCCATTTGCATCTATATCTGTAATAATATTTACCGATAGATTTATGCTGGCGGCTGCTTCGGCCAATGTTGCGCCTGTGCCAAGCGTATCTTCCAGCTGATTGACCAGATCATAGACCAGATCAATGGCTTTTTCATTGCGCAAGGTTTCTTCTATCTGCGGGCGGACATCGCCAAGGGTTAATTCTTCACCTGGCTGAATTTCTTCTACCAGCAATAAATGATAGCCAAAAACAGAGGCAACAGGCCGGTTGATGCTGTCTTGATCAGCGGCAAAGGCTGTATTGGCCAGCTCGCCATCCAGATCCTCTTTTGTTACCAGCCCCAGATTGGTGTCATCGTCATTCCAGCCAAGTGTGGCCTGGGCAACCTCTGCAAAGCTCTTGCCGGATTGCAGCTGGTCATAGGCGGCATTGGCTTCTGCTTCTTCGCCAAAAACCATTTGCCGGATTTGTCTGCGCTCAGGCGTGATAAATTCATTGCGGCGCAAATCAAAGGCTTGTGTAACCTCATCTTCTGACAGGCTTACCTGATCCATCACCTGTTCGGGGCTGACCAGGACTACCTTGAAACTGCGTAAATCAGGCGCATCATAGCCTGTTTTGACCGATTCATAAAAGCTGGCCAGTTCAGCTTCGGAAGGCGGGGTGATTTTTTCCGGCTGGGCGGGATAGATTTTCAGCCGGGCAATGCGTTGTTCCAGCTGATGTTCGGCAATAATCTTTGCCAGATGATTTCCGCCCTTTGCCCCGCCGGCAAGCGCAGCTTCGATTTGTTCCTGCAACAGAATGAAATTCAAACGGCGCAGATAATCTTCTTCTGACAGCCCCGATTGTGCCAGGGTTTGTACAAACCGTGCTTGCGAGAATTGACCGACCTCGTCTTTAAAGGCCTGGGTATTGGCAATTGCGCGGCGCTGCATCTCTCTGGTAGCGGTTACGCCCAGCTTGTCGGCTTCGGCGGCAAACAGGGTGCGACGTGCCAATGCGCCCATTACTTCATTTAACAACCCTGCCTCGATAGCTTCGCCAGCCGATAAATTCAGCCCCAGCCCGCGGCGCGAACGCTCAAATTCGGTGGCGGCTTCTGCCAAAGGCACAGACCGTTCAGATGCTTCGATTGCTTTATTGCCGGAAGAAAACAGGCCGGTAGAGACATCGCCAATCCCCCAAAGCGCAAACCCCCCTGCCAAAAATAGCAGGAAAAATTTCATTACCGGCTTTTTTGCCCCTTCACGCATTGAACGTAGCATATCTTATCCCTTATGACATGGTCTGTTGAACAATCTGATAATCCGTCTATCATCAAATTTGTTCTATTGTTCGAAAATCAGCCACACTATAGAGAATAGAACAGGCGAACTGCAAATCAAAAACGAAGAAAAAGCGGGATATTTTATGATTATTGCCGGGAATTGGAAAATGAACCCAAATCATGCAGCTGCCATTGCCTTGCTAGAGGCATTTGCAGCGCAAAAGGATATCTTTCAAAAAGGCTGTCAGGCCGTGTGTTTTCCCCCGGCATCCTATCACGCAATCGCCGCACAAAAACTGGCAGGCACAGATATGGAATGGGGCGCGCAAACTTGCCATCAGGAACAGGCCGGTGCCTATACCGGCGAGATATCACCGCAGATGATAGCGGATATGGGCGGCAAATGGGTGATAATTGGCCATTCCGAGCGACGGCAATATTTTGGCGAGACAGATAGTCTGATTACGGAAAAAATCGATGCCGCGCTGGCAACTGGCTTGCGCCCTGTCTTGTGTGTGGGCGAGCCAGAAGAGGTGCGCCTGAAAGGAGAGCAGGATGATTTTGTGCAAGGCCAGATGGTAGCCGGCCTGAAAAATATTGCAAAAATGACCCTGTCAGACCAGAAATCAGCCCTTGACCAGCTTGTTATTGCCTATGAGCCGGTCTGGGCAATTGGTACAGGCAAGGTGGCCAGCTTGCAAAATATCGCCGAGATGCATCAGGGGCTTTGCGATAAATTAATCGCCCTGTTTGGGACAGCCCTGCCAGAAAAAAATGTGCCTGTTTTATATGGCGGGTCGGTAAACAGGGATAATGCCACCGAAATTATGGCGATAGACCATGTATCCGGTGCGCTGGTGGGCGGGGCATCGCTACAGGCGGAGGGATTTCTGGCCATTTATCAGGCGGCAATAGAAAATTGCGCCAATTAGCAAATGATTGCATTTTTTTCTTTACCAGCAGGGGCGCAATTTGCTAGTTAGAGCCATCTGGCCGCAAGGTTGGGTTAATCTTTAAATTTCAAACAGACGATAGCGTTATGACAACCATCTTGCTGACGATACATATTATTATTGCTGTTGCCCTGGTCGGGACAGTGTTATTGCAGCGCAATGAAGGCGGGGGTCTTGGTATTGGTGGCTCGGCTGGCGGCGGCTTTATGACAGCCAGAGGCACGGCTAATTTGCTGACCAGAACAACTGCTATCCTTGCCGCGCTGTTTTTTGCGACCTCTATCGGTCTGGCGATTATCGCTGGTGCGGGCAGCAAACCTACCTCTATCGTGGATGAGGTGTTAAGCACAACACCAGCACCTGTGACTGCGCCTTCTGGCCCAGCTGTCCCAACAGGGAATTAGAAATTTTCATGTCGATGCTGTTCTGCCCCCACACCGACCAACGTTTTGAGGGGTAGCGGTGACTCGTTTTATCTTTATTACTGGTGGGGTTGTATCGTCTCTTGGCAAAGGGCTAGGCTCTGCTGCGCTTGGGGCGTTGCTGCAGGCACGCGGCTACAAGGTGCGTCTTCGCAAGCTTGACCCCTATTTGAATGTCGATCCCGGCACCATGTCACCGACCCAGCATGGTGAGGTATTTGTCACCGATGACGGAGCAGAAACCGACCTTGACCTCGGCCATTATGAGCGTTTTACCGCAGTTCATACCCGCAAAACAGATAATGTGACCACTGGCCGGATTTATTCTGATGTGCTGGCAAGAGAGCGGCGCGGCGATTATTTAGGCGCCACCATTCAGGTGATTCCCCATGTTACCGATGCTATCAAGGCGTTTGTAACCAATGATTTGGATGATGAAGATTTCATTTTATGCGAGATCGGTGGCACGGTCGGGGATATTGAATCACTGCCTTTTCTGGAAGCTATTCGCCAATTGGGGAACGAGATGGGGCGGGATAAGACCTGTTTTGTGCATGTTACCCTGATCCCCTATATCAAGGCGGCAGGCGAGCTGAAAACAAAACCCACCCAGCATTCGGTCAAGGAATTGCAGTCAGTGGGTATCCAGCCTGATATTTTGCTGTGTCGTACCGAGCATGAGCTGCCTAAGGAACAGCGCGATAAAATCGGCCTGTTCTGTAATGTGCGCCCCGAAGCGGTGATATTGGCAGAAGATGTCAATAATATCTATGAAGTGCCGCTGGCCTATCATGAACAGGGGCTGGATAGCCAAGTCTGCACCCATTTCGGCTTGCAAAGCAACGCCCCTGATTTAAGCGCATGGCGCGAGATTGCCCATAATGTTTCCAATCCCGAAGGCGAGGTCACCATTGCGATTGTGGGCAAATATACCTCGCTGCAGGATAGCTATAAATCGCTTGGCGAGGCGCTGGCACATGGCGGAATTGCCAACCGGGTAAAGGTCAATATCAAATGGCTGGATTCCGAACTTTTTGAAGTGGCAGATAAAAAAAGCTATCTGCATCATCTGGATAATGTGTCTGCTATTCTGGTGCCGGGCGGGTTTGGACAGCGCGGCTCGGAAGGCAAGATAGAGGCCATCCGTTTTGCACGCGAGCAAAAGCTGCCCTATTTTGGTATTTGTTTTGGTATGCAAATGGCGGTACTGGAAACAGCGCGCTCTCTGGCCGGTTTAAGCGCGGCCAGCTCTACCGAATTTGGCCCTTCTTCTGAACCGGTTGTTGGATTGATGACCGAATGGGTATCCGGCAATGAGGTCAAAACCCGTTCTGATGATGATGATTTGGGCGGAACGATGCGACTGGGCGCCTATCCCTGTACATTGGCAGAAGGCTCGCTTGCGAAATCCCTTTATGGCGAGGAACATATTGAAGAGCGGCATCGCCACCGCTATGAGGTGAATATCGCCTATCGCGAAAAGCTGGAAGCTGCCGGATTGAAAATGTCCGGCCTGTCACCGGACGGGTTGTTGCCAGAGATTGTCGAGCGCGAAGACCATCCATGGTTTGTTGCGGTGCAGTTCCATCCGGAATTGAAATCAAAGCCATTTAGCCCGCACCCGCTTTTTGTCGGGTTTGTGGCCGCTGCCAGAGAAAAATCACGGCTTGTCTAAAGACAGGCTATCGCGTTAGATAAACGCCTATCTAATCCTGTCGGGTATAATCCTATTGGGGGGGCATGAATATGGAAAAGGTTACCATCAGAAAAGTTGTAGCCGGGGCAGATGCGCCCTTGTTGCTCATCGCCGGGCCCTGCCAGATTGAGGGGCGCGATCACGCGCTGATGCATGCCGAAAAACTGGCACAGGCGGCCGCGCAAGCCGGATTTGGATTTGTCTATAAATCCTCTTTTGACAAGGCTAATCGAACCTCGCTTGGTGCCCAGCGCGGGGTCGGGCTGGATGAGGGGCTGGAAATTTTAGCTGCAGTGCGCGATTCTATCGGCTGTCCTGTCCTGACAGATGTGCATTTGCCAGAACAATGCGCGATGGTGGCAGAGGCAGTGGATATCCTGCAAATCCCTGCCTTTTTATGCCGGCAGACAGACTTGCTGATCGCGGCCGCCAAAACAAAGGCAGCGGTAAATATCAAAAAAGGCCAGTTTCTTGCGCCATGGGATATGCGCCATGTTGCAGAAAAGGTTGCACAATCTGGTAACAAGCAGATTTTGCTAACCGAACGTGGAACCAGCTTTGGCTATAATACACTTGTCTCGGATATGCGGGCTTTGCCACAGCTGGCCGATATCGGCTTTCCGGTGATTTTTGATGCTACCCATTCTGTTCAACAGCCAGGCGGGCTGGGCGGGGCATCTGGTGGTCAGCGCGAATTTGTCCCGGTTCTGGCCAGATCGGCTGTGGCGGTTGGCGTGCAGGGGCTGTTTATGGAAAGCCATATCGACCCGGATAATGCCCCGTCAGATGGGCCTAATATGATCCCGCTAAATGAAATGCCTGCGCTTTTGACCACCCTTGCCAGAATTGCTGACGCCAGCAAAGGCTAGATAGTCTTTTAAAAAGAGGAAAATATGTCTGAAATTATCGATATTCATGCCCGTCAAATTCTGGATAGCCGCGGCAATCCAACCGTAGAGGTGGATGTTATTCTCGAAGATGGCAGTGCCGGACGTTCAGCTGTGCCTTCCGGGGCGTCCACCGGCGCTTATGAGGCGGTAGAGCTGCGCGACGGGGATAATGGCCAATATGGCGGCAAGGGGGTGATGGGCGCGGTCTCTGCCGTTAATACCGAGATTTTTGATGCGCTTTCCGGGGCAGATGCGCTGGATCAAAAACAGATTGATGCAGATTTAATCACGCTGGATGGGACAGAAAACAAATCCAGGCTGGGGGCAAATGCGATACTGGGCGTTAGCCTGGCAACGGCCAGAGCCGCTGCCATGTCGTGCCAGCTGCCCCTGTGGCGGTATCTGGGCGGGGTGCACGCCCATCTTTTGCCGACCCCGATGATGAATATCCTGAATGGCGGGGCGCACGCCGATAATGCGCTGGATGTTCAGGAATTTATGGTCATACCGGTAGGGGCAGGCAGCTTTAGCGATGGTTTGCGAATGGGGGCAGAGATTTTTCATGCCCTGAAATCCGGTCTGGGCAAAAAGGGTCTTTCGGTTGCGGTAGGCGATGAGGGCGGCTTTGCCCCGGCCATTAACAGCACCAAAGAGGCCGCAGATGCCGTTGCAGAGGCGGTAGAGGCAGCTGGATATGGGCTGGGGCGTGATGTGGTCATCGCGCTGGATGCGGCGGCAAGCGAATTTTATCAGGATGGTAAATATCATCTGCAAGGCGAGGGGCGCGCCCTGAGCAGCGCGGAAATGGTTGCGATGTGGCAATCTCTGGCAGATGACTATCCGATTGTGTCTATCGAAGATCCGCTTTCAGAAGATGACTGGCAGGGTTTCACCGCCCTGACAGCCGCAATTGGCGATAGGGTGCAAATTGTCGGGGATGATTTATATGTTACCAACCCGGTGCGCTTGCAGCGCGGCATTGCAGAAAAGGCCGGCAATGCGATTTTGATAAAAGTAAACCAGATCGGTACATTATCCGAGACTATGGACGCGATTTATCAGGCTAAACAGGCAGGCTTCGGGGTGATTATCTCGCACCGCTCCGGCGAGACAGAAGACAGCTTTATCGCTGATTTGTCTGTAGCGACCAATGCTGGCCAGATTAAAACCGGCTCGCTTTCCCGCTCTGACAGGCTGGCCAAATATAACCAGCTCTTGCGTATCGAAGAAGAGCTGGGGCCAATGGCTGTTTATGCCGGTAATCTGTTTGCCTGAGGGTAGCCAGCCAGCTTTGGCTAAATAAAATATATTAAAAAAAATCTTAATGAATCCGGCGATTCGCTTTTTACTTGACCTGGTGATTCGGATTTGATTCACTGATCTTATTAGCGGTTAATTTTGGCCGGCAACACGCTTTAAGGTAGGCTGGATATGCAAGCATTTATGCGTCGCCCTTTTTCCTATGCGGGCAGTTTTTTGCTGATCGGGACTCTCATCGTATTTTTCGGCTTTCATACCATTGCCGGAGAGCGCGGATTGCTGGCACGAAGTGGCCTTGACCGTGAAATATTGATGGCACAAGAAGAGCTGGCCTTGCTGAACAAGCAAAATAATCTGATGGAAAGCCGCATTCGGCTGCTTCGGGCAGGGGCGATAGATGCCGATATGCTGGCCGAAACAGCACGTGCCCAATTGGGGCTTTATTCGGAAAATGATGTCATAATTTCAATTGATATGGATAAATTGAAATTTTAATATAAAGCACTTGTTAACCATATTTCAGTTTATTCAAAAAATATCAAATAAAAACAATATAATAAAATTGTTGCAAAAATAAAAAATCTTGTGCCATCCTATCTGTCAAATGGGGAAAAGCCCCGTATGTTCAGATAGAGGAAGGCAAGATGGCTGGCAAAGTAGCTGAAAGCAAAAAGTCCGAACGCAAACGCGGACGCCCCCCGAAATCCATTATCAATGACAAACCCTCTGCCGAAGCGATGCTGGAAATGTATCGCCAGATGGTACTGATCCGCCGCTTTGAAGAAAAGGCAGGCCAGCTTTATGGTATGGGGCAAATTGGCGGTTTTTGCCATCTCTATATTGGCCAGGAAGCGGTCGTGGTCGGGATGCAATCAGTTGCCCGGCCGGAAGATTCGGTTGTCACCTCTTATCGCGATCATGGTCATATGCTGGCCTGTGATATGGATGCCGGCGGCGTGATGGCCGAGCTGACAGGCCGCAAGGATGGCTATTCGCGCGGCAAGGGCGGCTCGATGCATATGTTTAGCCGTGAGAAAAATTTCTTTGGTGGACACGGAATTGTGGCCGCACAAGTCCCGATTGGGGCTGGTCTGGCCTTTGCCCATAAATTCAAGGGCGATGGCGGGGTGAATATGGCCTATCTGGGCGATGGTGCCGCCAATCAGGGACAGGTCTATGAAACCTTTAATATGGCCGCCTTGTGGAGCTTGCCTGTTATCTTTGTGATTGAAAATAATCAATATGGTATGGGGACATCTGTTTCCCGCGCCGCCGCCGGCCAGGAGCTGGCTGACCGGGGCAAAGCCTATGGTATTCCGGGTATGCAGGTAGACGGGATGGATGTTTTGGCGGTGCGCTCGGCTGCTGAAGAAGCCCTTGCCCACTGCCGTGCTGGCAAAGGGCCTTATATTCTGGAAATGAAAACCTATCGATATCGCGGACACTCCATGTCTGACCCGGCCAAATATCGTACCCGTGAAGAAGTGGATGCAATGCGCAAGCAACATGACCCGATTGAACAATTGCGCGATGTGCTGCTGCGCGAAGGCGCAGAAGAGGCACAATTAAAAGAGCTGGATCAACAGGTAAAGAAGATTGTCGGGGATGCAGCCGATTTTGCGCTGGCCAGCCCCGAGCCGGATGCCAGCGAACTTTATACAGATATTATTGTCGCCTGAAAAAGCGGACAGCAGGAGAAACTAGAATATGGCTATTGAAATTAAAATGCCCGCTTTATCGCCTACCATGACCGAAGGCCGTTTGTCGCGCTGGCTGGTGGGGACAGGCGATAAGGTCGCATCGGGCGATGTGATTGCAGAAATTGAAACCGATAAGGCCACGATGGAAGTCGAAGCCATTGATGAAGGCACAATCGGGGCTATCCATGTCCAGGAAGGCACAGATGGCGTGGCAGTTGGCGCGGTTATCGCAACATTGCTCGAAGAGGGCGAAACAGAAGTGCCCGTACCGTCTGCGGCAGCTGTTGCTGGCGAGGCGGCAATCGAAACGACCTCTGCCCCGGCAGCAGAAGCCGCAACAGAAGCTGTATCAGAGCCTGTTTCTGAAAGTCTGCCAGCCACTGTGGCTGCCCCTGCTGCTGCCCCGGTGGGTGCAAATCCCGACTGGCAGGGGCCAACACGCACCATGACAGTCAGAGAAGCCTTGCGCGATGCGATGGCCGAGGAAATGCGCCGGGATGAGCGGATTTTTGTGATGGGGGAAGAGGTTGCAGAATATCAGGGCGCGTACAAGGTAACACAAGGGCTGCTGGAAGAATTTTCAGCAAAAAGGGTTATTGATACCCCCATCACCGAACATGGTTTTGCCGGTTTGGGTGTCGGGGCTGCCTTTGGGGATTTGCGGCCTGTTATAGAGTTTATGACCTTTAATTTTTCGATGCAGGCGATTGACCATATTATCAATTCTGCAGCAAAAACCCTGTATATGTCCGGCGGACAGATGGGCTGTCCGATTGTGTTTAGAGGGCCAAATGGCGCGGCCAGCCGCGTGGCGGCCCAGCATTCGCAATGCTATGCCAGCTGGTATGCCCATTGCCCGGGTCTAAAGGTGGTATCGCCCTGGTCTGCAGCGGATGCAAAAGGCCTGTTAAAGGCAGCCATCCGTGACCCGAACCCGGTAATTTTCCTGGAAAATGAGGTGATGTATGGGCAAAACTTTGAGGTGCCGGAAGCCGAAGACTGGGTCGTGCCAATTGGCCGGGCAAATATTGTGCGCACGGGTAGCGATGTTACCATTATCGCTTTTTCTATCATGGTTGGCAAGGCACTGGAAGCAGCCGAAGCGCTGGCGTCTGTCGGGATTGATGCCGAAGTAATTGATTTGCGCAGCTTGCGCCCGCTGGATAGTGAAACCATTCTGGCCTCTGTTAAAAAGACCGGGCGGATGATTTCCTGTGAAGAAGGCTTCCCGTTTGCCGGTATTGGTGCAGAGCTGGCCATGCAGGTAATGGAAGGGGCATTTGACTATCTGGATGCCCCGGTAATGCGGGTAACCGGCAAGGATGTGCCAATGCCCTATGCCGCTAATCTGGAAGCATTGGCCTTGCCACAAATCACCGATATTGTCGAAGCAGGCAAAGCGGTATGCTATCGTTCAGGAGGGCAGTAAAATGGCGGTAAAAATCCTCATGCCGGCTCTATCGCCAACCATGACAGATGGCACGCTGGCACGCTGGCTTGTCGGCGAAGGCGATAAGGTGCGTTCAGGCGATGTGATCGCTGAAATCGAAACCGATAAGGCCACCATGGAAGTGGAAGCCCTGGATGACGGGGTAATAGCTAAAATAATTGTCGCAGAAGGCAGCAAGAATGTCGCGGTAAATGCGCTGATAGCGGTTCTGGCCGAAGAGGGCGAGGATCTATCTGAAGCTACAAAGATAGCCGAGGGCGCAGAAGCTGCTCCTGTACCGGCTAAAGCTGCACCAGTTACCCCTGCACCAGCGCCTGCACCAAAGGATGAAGCAGAGCAGGTTGCTGCACCAGCCCCGGCCGCTGCTGCCGCACCCGCACCGGCTTCTGCGCCCGCATCGGCGGCATCAGAGGGCAGGGCACGGGTTTTTGCCAGCCCTCTGGCACGGCGTATTGCCGGGGATGCCGGTCTGGATATCGCGGCTGTCAAGGGGACAGGCCCGCATGGCCGGATTATCCGCGCCGATGTGGAAGACGCCCTGGCCAAAGGCGTTACGGCGCCTGTTGCGGCTGTCACACCGGCTGGTACATCCGCGCAATCTGAACGGTTTGAGCCGCATAATGCGATGCGCCGGGTCATTGCAGAACGCCTGCAGCAATCCAAACAGACCGCCCCGCATTTCTATCTGACAGTGGAATGTGAAATCGATACATTGCTGCAAGCCAGAAAGGCGTTAAATGAGGCCGCTCCTGAAGGGGTGAAAATTTCTGTCAATGATATGGTGGTTAAGGCAGCCGCTGCCGCTCTTATCGCTGTGCCAGAGGTAAATGGCTATTTTGAAGCAGAAGGATGCCGCTATTTCAGTGATGCCGATATCTGTATCGCGGTTGCGGTTGATGGCGGTCTGGTCACCCCTGTTATTCGCTCTGCCAACCATCTTGGCCTGTCAGCTATTGCCAGCGCATCTGCTGATTTGGCCAAACGTGCCCGGGATAACCAGCTTGACCCGTCTGAATATAGCGGGGGGACTTTTACCATCTCCAATCTTGGTATGTTCGGGATCAAGGAGTTTGCCGCTGTCATCAATCCGCCGCAAGCCGCCATACTGGCTGTGGGGGCAGGTGAAAAGCGGCCGGTTGTGCGCGGGGATGCGCTGGCAATTGCCACTGTGATGAGCGTCACCCTGTCAGCTGATCACCGTATTGTGGATGGCGCAGTTGGGGCAAAATGGTTGCAAGCCTTTAAAGGGGCAATTGAAAACCCGGTGACAATGCTGTTGTAGGCAAGCACGGCTCAGGCAAACCTTAATAAGGGAAAAAGGCGTAAACCTATGCAAATGAAATCTTTTGATATTGTGGTGATCGGCGGCGGGCCAGGTGGCTATGTGGCGGCTATTCGGGCCAGCCAGCTGGGAAAATCTGTAGCGGTTATCGAGCGTGAGCATCTGGGCGGTATCTGCCTGAATTGGGGCTGTATCCCGACCAAAGCCCTGCTCCGTGCCGCAGAAATGCGCCATAATCTGGCACATATGTCTGATTTCGGGATTGAGGTGACAGGCGAGGTAAAGGTCAATCTGGAAAAGGTGGTCAGCCGTTCGCGTAAAGTTGCAGCACGCCTTTCTTCGGGGGTGGCGCATTTGCTGAAAAAAAACAAGGTCACTGTCATAGAGGGCAGCGCCAGGCTGGGCGGCAAGTCCGGTGCAAACTGGGTGGTGGAAATATCTGGCAAGGACAGCCAGAAAACAGATAGCCAGAAAATACAGGCTGCTCATGTGATTTTGGCGACAGGCGCGCGCGCCCGGCAAATTCCGGGTCTGGAAACAGATGGCAAAAATATCCTGTCCTATAAAGAGGCGATGGTGCCATCGCAAATGCCAAAATCCCTGATTGTGGTGGGTTCTGGTGCCATCGGGGTGGAATTTGCCAGCTTTTATGCCGATATGGGCGTGGAAGTGACGATTATAGAAGCCCTTGATCGTATTTTGAATGCCGAGGATGAAGAGATTTCTGCCCTGGCCCATAAAGCCTTTACCGCCAGAGGGATCGCTATCCATACTTCGGCTAAATTGCAAAAATTAACCTCTGCCAAAGATACGGTAACAGCCGAGGTGGAAATAGGCGGCAAGCTGCAGAAACTTGCCGCAGACAAGGTGATTATGGCGGTCGGGATTACCGGCAATAGCGAAGGGCTGGGTCTGGAAGGCACAAAGGTTGAGCTGGATCGCGGCCATATCAAAACAGATGCGATGATGCGTACCGCCGAGCCTGGCTTATATGCTATTGGTGATATTACAGGTGCGCCATGGCTTGCCCATAAAGCCAGCCATGAAGGTATTTTGTGTGTAGAAGCCATTGCCGGGCAAAAACATCTGCATACCATGCAAGCAGATATGGTGCCGGGCTGTACCTATTGCCGCCCGCAAATTGCATCGGTTGGCCTGTCCGAAGCGGCTGCCCGTGCCAAAGGCTACAAGACCAAGGTTGGTAAATTCCCCTTTCTTGGAAATGGCAAGGCGATTGCCCTTGGCGATGATGAGGGGATGATTAAAACCATCTTTGATGAAAAGACCGGGGCATTGCTGGGGGCGCATATGATAGGCCCGGAAGTGACCGAGCTTATTCAGGGCTATGTTATCGCCCAAAGCCTGGAAACAACCGAAGCAGAATTGATGCAGACTATCTTCCCGCACCCGACCTTGTCAGAGGCGATGCATGAATCGGTTCTGGATGCCTATGGACGGGCTATTCATTTTTAATAAAGGCAAAGATAGCCCTGATGGGCCGGCTATGCTATGACCGTAATTCGGGACTGGCTGTCAGGCTTAGGAAATACCCAACTTATCTGCTTTGATGCTTGAGGGAATAAGAAACACTTATGCCGTCACCAAATTTGACCAAAGGCGCAGAGCGTCATCCGGAAAAACGTCGCAATGAAGACCGGCCGCAGCCGCGCCGGCCTGACTGGTTGCGGGTAAAAGCCCCGCAGGCAGGCGCCTTTACCGAAACCAAAAAATTAATGCGCGAGCTGGATTTGGTCACTGTATGTGAAGAGGCTGCTTGCCCGAATATTGGCGAATGCTGGTCACAAAAGCACGCCACCATGATGATTTTGGGCTCTATTTGCACCCGCGCCTGTGCTTTTTGCAATGTCGCCACTGGCAAGCCGGATAAGCTGGATCCTCATGAGCCGGATAATGTCGCGCTGGCGGTTGCCCGTCTTGGCTTGCAGCACGTGGTGATTACCTCTGTGGACAGAGATGATTTAAGCGATGGCGGGGCAGAACATTTTGCCCGCACCATAATGGCTATTCGCATCGCATCGCCTGCCACCACCATTGAGATTCTTACCCCCGATTTTTTGCGCAAGCCGGGGGCAGTAGAGGTGGTGGTGGCTGCCCGGCCGGATGTGTTTAACCATAATATGGAAACAGTAGAGCGTTTATATAAGCCTATCCGGCCAGGGGCGCGCTATGCCCATTCGCTGGAGGTGTTGCGCCAGGTCAAGGCGCTTGACCCGACTATCTTTACCAAATCCGGTATTATGGTCGGGCTGGGAGAACGCGATGAGGAGGTCTATCAGATGATGGATCACTTGCGCGCAGCAGATGTGGATTTCATGACCATTGGTCAATATCTGCAGCCCACACCCAAGCACGCCGCTGTTGACAGGTTCGTAACCCCCGAACAATTTACCGCCTATGCCGAGACAGGGACAAAAAAGGGCTTTTTAATGATGGCTTCCACGCCTCTGACCCGCTCCTCTTATCATGCGGATGCAGATTTTGCCCAGCTTAAAGCCCAGCGTCTCAGCCAGCTTTCCTCAACCCCGCACAGTCAAAAAAGCGCCCATGACAACGCATAGCGAAAAACGGGTGCTGGCACATAAACCGGAACAGCTTTTTGATCTGGTTGCAGATGTTCAGCGCTATCCGGAGTTTCTGCCCTGGTGCGTGGCTGCCCGTATCCGCTCAAAAACACCGGATATGCTTGTTGCAGACCTTATTATCGGCTTTCAGATGTTTCGCGAAAGCTTCACCTCCTATGTCAAAATGGATAGAGAGGCGCTGTTGATTGAGGTGGAATATGCAGAAGGCCCGTTTAAATATCTGACCAATAAATGGCAATTTATCGAGCATGAAGAGGGCTGTGTTATCGATTTTTATGTCGATTTTGAATTTAAGTCCCGGCTACTGCAAACCGTTATTGAAAGCCTGTTTACCGAAGCGGTAAGACGCATGGTTCGGGCGTTTGAGCTGCGGGCAGATAGCCTGTATCGCGCTCAGATTACCGCGCCTGGCTCTTCGGCAAACCGGCATGGATAAGCTCAAGGCCTGCTAAGAGTGCCTGTTGGCGAATGGCAATTCTATCCCCTGAAAAATCAAAGCGTTTGACCTGTTGTACCCCCTGTCTGGTAACAACCGCCATCCAGACCAGGCCAACAGGCTTTCCCGCGCTTCCCCCGCCTGGCCCTGCAATGCCGGTGATGGACAGGCTGATATCTGCCCGGCTATGCGCAATGCCGCCTTGTGCCATTTCTGTGGCGGTTTGTTCGGATACCGCACCAAAGGCCTCCAGCGTTTTGCCTGAAACGCCGACCATTTCCTGTTTGGCCTGATTGCTATAGGTCACAAACCCTCTATCCATTACCGCAGAAGAGCCGGCTATATCGGTCAGGGCTGCAAAGACCATCCCGCCTGTACAGCTTTCTATCGTGCATATCATCCAGCCCGCATCTATTGCTGTTTCAATGATTTGCCGGGCAAGTATTTGTGTCATCCATCCCCTCCGTTTTAAAAAGGAAATACCTACATCGCATAAAGGGCAAATTGCATGGCCAGCAAACACATCCCTGCCAGCCCGCCTGCGACAATATCATCAGCCATAATGCCGATACCGCCTTCCAGCCTTTCTGCCATCCCCACAGGGCCAATCTTGGTGATATCAAAAAAACGAAACAGGATAAAGGCAGCGCCATACCAGTAAATCGCCCCGTCAATCATGGGCGGTATAGCCAGCAGGACAGCCCATTGCCCGGCTACCTCGTCAATTATTACCTCCGAGGCATCCTTGCTATTGGTCATCTGGCTATATATCTGGCTGGCCAAAATACCGACCACTAGGGCGGCAAGTGTGGCCAGTGCAAGGGCAGCAAAACCATGAGAGGCGATAAACCATCCGGCAATCAGTGCGGCCAGTGACCCGGCTGTTCCCGGGGCAGGCAGAAAACCTATCGGCCCCAGCGTGGCAATAAAACATAATATTTTTTTCAAAAATAGCGGCATATATACTCTTTTAATCTATCTCTGGCTTATTCTGTTGCAGGCAGGCTGAGGGTGGCTTGTGCCATCGCAGCAATACCTTCTTGTCTGCCGGTAAAACCCAGCCCTTCGCTGGTGGTCGCTTTTACCGATATCCGGCTGCTGGCAAGGCCGGTAATTTCGGCCAGCCTGTCTTTCATCTGTTCGCGATAGGGGCCTATTTTCGGCCGCTCGCAAATCAGTGTAACATCCAGATGGATAATGTGCCCGCCTGCTTCTTTTACGCTATCGCTGGCAAATTTTAAAAACTGATCCGATGCTGCCTTTTTCCATCTTGCCTCGGAGGGCGGGAAAAAATGACCAATATCGCCTGTCCCCAATGCGCCAAATATTGCATCACATAGCGCGTGCAGGCCAACATCCCCGTCTGAATGGGCCAGCAACCCTTTTGGATGAGGTATCGCTATGCCGCAAATCATAATTGGGCCTGTTTTTTCAACGCTGAATTTATGCACATCATAGCCGCTGCCAGTGCGGGTTTCCATTTGGCTCATTTCCTGTCTCATCGCGGTTAAATCTTCGGCATAGGTGATTTTTTTCAATGCTTCATCGCCGGTTATCAGCGTTATTTTTGCGCCATCGGCTTCGGCTATCATCGCATCATCTGTAAAGCTGGCCTTGTTTTCTGCATTAGCCAGCTTTTGATGGGCAGCCAGGATACGCCCGGTTTGAAAGGCTTGCGGGGTTTGCACCCGCATCAGGCTGTTTCTGTCAATGACCTCGCTGCCGGCCATCGGGTTGTCGGATATTTTCTGGCGGATAGTATCGCTGACAGGCAGAACAGGGATAACGCCTTCTGCCCCGTCATCCAGTGCCGATTTCAGCGCGTCCAGCAAGCGGTGCGACAGGCGCGGGCGCGCCGCATCATGAATAGCAACATATCTGCTTTTTTCTTCTGCCCTGTCCAGCTCTATCAGGCCGTTCAGGGCAGAATCAGCCCGGCTTTCCCCGCCAGCTATGATGGTTATCCTATGTGTGTAAGCAGCAAGCGTATCCTTAATCGCCGGGGGCAAATCATTTGCCATATCCGGCGGCAAAACCAGAATAACTTTCCCGCATTTTGGCCAGGATAAAAACTGATCCAGGCAATGGGATATCAGAGATTTCTGCTGCAATTTCTGGAATTGCTTTGGCAGGCCGGATGCCTCTGGCGAAAAGCGTTGCCCGGTACCGGCTGCCAGTAAAATAATATCCAGTCTATCGTTGGAGGAGGGGGCAGATGGCATATCCGAAAGGCTTTCAAAGACTAAAATTCATATCCGTTAAACTGGCATAGGCAAAATTGGCCGCATAATGCTTAAAGTGTGCCTATAGCCGGCGCCAAGCGCAAGATATGTCTATCTGAACATGAAAGAGATTAAAAGCTGGTCATCCAGTCCGGAAATGCCTATAATTTAGGCGTTTTTGGGAATTATTATATATTTTAGGCATTTTACGCGATGGGTTGTCTGGATCAGATTTTAAACCGGCACGAACAGGATAGTCTGGCCGATGTGGTGCTGGCGCCTATGTCCGGCATTACCGATCGCGCTTTTCGCACGGTCGTTCGGCGCTGCGGGGGCGGTTTGGTTGTCTCGGAAATGGTGGCCAGCCACGCGATGCTGACAGATGTCCGTGCCGAGATGAAAAAATTGCAATTTGATGCCCGTGCCGAAGCCCCGGTGGCGATACAAATCGCTGGCTGGGAACCTGAAATGATGGCTGAGGCTGCAAAAATGGCCGAGCAGATGGGCGCGTGCCTGATCGATATCAATATGGGCTGTCCGGCCAAGAAAGTTACCGGCCGTGCGTCCGGTTCTGCCCTGATGAAAGAGCCGGTGCTGGCTGGCGAGATTTGTTCAGCGGTTGTAAATGCGGTTAGCCTGCCTGTTAGCCTGAAAACCCGGCTTGGCTGGGATGATACCCATCGCAATGCCCCGGAAATTGCCTATATCGCTCAGGAAAGCGGTATTTGTCTGGTCACTATCCATGGCCGTACCCGTACCCAGATGTATAAAGGGGCGGCTAACTGGCCAGAAATTTCCCGGGTGGTCGAGGCTGTTTCCATTCCTGTTCTGGCTAATGGCGATATAAGCTCGCCGCAAACAGCCAAAACAGCAATTTCTCACTCCAGGGCGCATGGGGTGATGGTGGGCAGAGCCGCGCAAGGCCAGCCCTGGCTACTGGCACAAATTGCCGATTTTCTGGCTGACAGGCCGGTTCGCGATTGCCCGGATATGGCTGCGCGCTATTTGCTCATCTGTCAGCATCTGGAAATGCTTCTTGGCGATTATGGCATTAAAGGGCTACGCCTGGCCCGCAAGCATCTGGCCGCCTATTGCGATTATCTGCCCGCATCAGATGATTTAAGAGCGATTGTTACCCAATCCGAAACAGCAGAGCCGGTATTTGCCGGCCTTTCTCGCTATTTTGAGCAGGTGGCCTGTGATGCGGCATAGAACAGATAAAAGAGCGGATAATAAAGATGGCCTCTGAAATGACAGGCTATTTGCCTATCCAAAGCGATAATGCCGCCTTTCCGCTGGCAGAGGTGATGGATGTTCTGCCTTTTCCGGTTGTCCTGCTGGAGGCCGAAGATAAATTTATCTGGCTGAACCATGCCGGCGAGCATTTTTTCAAAAGCAGCCTGTCGATTTTGGCCGGGACATCGCTGGACAGGCTTATTGCCCCGGATAGCCAGGTTTTTTCCCTTATCCGCCGGGCACGCCAATCCGGCAGTTCGGTAGAAGATAAATCCGTGACCTTTATCGGGCCGCGCATCGGGTTAAAGGGGGCAAGTATTCAGCTTGTGCCATTTTCCTTGCCCCATTATGCCGCACCGGTGATTTTGATGACCCTGCAAGAGCGTACAGCCGCAGAACAGCTGGCCACCCAGCAAAATTTCAAAGGGGCGGCTTTGTCCATGTCGCGTATGTCAGCCTTGCTGGCACATGAAATTAAAAACCCTCTGGCCGGCATTAAAGGGGCGGCCCAGCTTCTGGAAATGGAATTACCGGAAACCCAGCAAGAGCTTAGCCACATGATTGTTTCCGAAGCTGACCGAATAACCTCGCTATTACAACGCATTGAAAATCTCTCTTCTGATGCGCCTGTACGTTTTGAAACAGTCAATATCCATGAAGTTCTGGATCATTGCCTGAAAATTACCGCCGCATCCTTTGGCCGGCATCTGGAGATAAAACGTTCCTATGATCCCTCCTTGCCCGATATTCAGGCCGACAGGGAATTGCTGGTTCAATGTTTTATCAATCTGTTTAAAAATGCCTCGGAAGCTACCGCAGAAGGCGATCATTTAAGCGTGCAAACCAGCTATTCGCTGACCCGCTATGTGACCACAGAAAATAGCCGCAAGCTGATACATCTGCCCTTGCAAATTGCGATCACCGATAGTGGCAAGGGTGTGCCGGATGATTTGCAGGCCCATATTTTTGAACCCTTTGTGTCCGGTAAATCCAACGGCTCTGGATTGGGGCTGGCGATGGTGGCATCGGTAATTGCCGATCATGGCGGGGCAATTGCCATGCAATCCACGCCGCAAGGCTCGGTTTTCACGCTGAATTTGCCGATTACGCAATCCTATATCGAAGCCAATGCAGCAGGTGAGGGAAAGAGATGAAATCGCGTCCGGCACAAATAATTGTCGCAGATGATGATAAAACCGTTCGTACGGTCATTGTTCAGGCATTATCGCGTCAGGGTTATCAGGTAGGCGCTGCAACCACCATTGCCGGTTTATGGGATATGACGACCTCCGGGCGGGGAAATATATTGATAACCGATGTCGGCTTTCCCGATGGAGATGTGCTGGAACTATTACCCAGATTACAGGAAAAACGCCCCGATCTGACGATCATTGTGATGAGCGCGCGTGCCAATTTGCTGACCGCGATAAAGACGCGGCAAAGCGGTGTATTTGACTATCTGCCCAAGCCATTTGAGCTGAAACAGCTGATAGATGTAGTCGCCCGTGCCGTGACAGCAGAGCCGCCTGGCCAGGCGCTGCAAAAACCGGCATTGAGTCTGCCCCGACAATTGCCGATTGCCCTGTTGGGAAAATCCCCTGCCATGCAGATGAGCTTTAAGCTGCTGACCCGCCTGTCTGGCCAGAATATGCCGGTATTGATAAAGGCGGATATTGGCTCAGGCAAACAGACCATTGCCAAAACCCTGCATGAAATGGGTCCCCATGCACAAGACAGCTTTGAGGCGATAAATCTCTCGCAGCTGGAAGAAGCCCGCCATGAAGAGGCGTTATTTGCCCTATCCGGTCTGCTGACCCGGCGCAGTGCCGGCATGGTATTTATAAATCATATCGAATTGCTTTCTGCCTCTGCCCAGATGCAGCTGGCCCGCTTTATCGAAAATAGCGACCAGGCCGCGCTGTCCCTGCCCGGAAATCAGTTACGGATTGTGGCTGGAACAGCCATCAATCTTCAGGCTCTGGTCGAGCAGGGGCTGTTTCGCGAAGATTTGTTTTTTGAGCTTTCTGTAGCGGTATTATCCGTGCCGCCCTTGCGCGACCGGGCAGAAGATATCCCGCAAATTGCCCATTTATTATGTGCGCGCCTTACCGAAGAGCTGGGCGCAGAAAAAACGCTAGATGAAGAGGCTGTTATTGCCTTGCAGGGGTATGAATGGCCAGGCAATATCAGGGAATTGGAGCTTATCCTGAAAAGGCTGTTCCTAAGCGCCCCGCAAGCAAGCCTTTCTGCTGCTATGATATCACAGGAAATCAGCCAAACTTGCAAGGCAGAACCTGCCAGCCAGCCAGAGGGCGAAAGCAATTTAACCGATATGTTCAGCCAGCATATTGAACGCTATTTTGCCGCCACCGGGGATGCCAGCCCTGTCCCGGGATTGCATGGCCGGATATTGGCGGAAATCGAAAAGCCGCTTATTATGGAAACCCTGTATCACACGGCTGGCAATCAGATAAAGGCAGCGCATATTTTGGGGCTGAACCGAAATACCTTGCGCAAAAAAATCAAAGAGTTGAATATTCCAGGCAAGCGTGAACCATACCGCAATCGCGGCCAGAAAGGGCAGTAATCCCGCTATGGCAGAGGCCAAAACCCCATATCCGCCAGCCAGGGCGCAAACAGAAAACAGCCTGAGACAACGGCTGCGCAATCGTCTGTCGCGCGACCATATTGGCTATATTATGCTGGTGCTGGCCTTTGTGATTGGCCTGACGGTCTTTTTATCGCTTGGCAAGGTAAGCGATATCAGCACCCAGTCCAATCGGCTATCTGCGGTTATTTTTGTCGCTATTTTATTATTATTGACGCTGGCCTTTTTTGTCGGCAGGCAATTATTGCGTCTCTGGCATGAACGAAAGCAACGCCTGGCCGGCGCACAATTGCATTTACGGCTGGTGATGCTGTTTGGCCTTATTACAGCTATTCCCTCTATATTGGTAGCATTATTTGCGGTCTCGCTTATCGATTACTCGCTTCGTGGCTGGTTTGCCGACAGGATTTCAACAGCCGTCAATGAATCAGTTGAAGTCGCAAGTGCCTATTTTGAAGAACACGCCCGCTCGGTACGCGGCCAGATATTGACAATGGCCAATGATATTAACCGTGAAGCCCCGCGGCTGGTAAATAATCAGAAATTATTAAATGAATATCTGTCCAATCAAACTGTCTTGCGTAATTTATCCGAAAGCGTGATCGTCGATGGGGCAGGGCGCATCAAGGCAAAATCCCAATTTGCCTTTGCTATCAGCTTTTCCAAAATTGACGGTGTGCTGCTGGATCAGGCGCGCGAGGGGGATGTTATTATCATAACCCCGGAAGATAACAACAAGATACAAGCTATTGTAAAATTGAATAGTTTTGTTGATGCCTATTTGATGGTCGGGCGGTTTGTCGATGCGAATGTGCTGTCTGCGCTGGACAGAACCCAGCTGGCGGTTAATGAATATCAATCGCTTGGCTTGCGGCAATTTGATTTGCAAATTTCCTTTGCGGTGATGTTTTTTGTTGTGGCGCTGTTGCTGGTTTTATCCGCGCTCTGGATAGGGCTGACGCTGGCCAATTCTATTGTCGAGCCATTGGTCAGTATTATCGGGGTGGCAGAACAGGTGCGCTCTGGCAATTTAAAACAACGTGTGCCCGAAATTGATAATATGGACGAGATAGCCCGTCTGGGTATCAGCTTTAACGGGATGCTGGATGAGGTGTCCAACAGCCGCGAGCAATTGGTCGAAGCCAATAAACAGCTGGATGCCCGGCGCGAATTTACCGAAGCGGTTCTGGGCGGGGTGACGTCCGGGGTAATAGGGCTGGATAAAAAAGGGATTATAACCTTGCCCAATCAGGCAGCTTGCACCTTGCTGGACAGGGATCTGGAAGGGCTGATAGGCCAGAAGCTGATCGATATTCAGCTAGAGTTCAAGCCAATATTTGACCAGCTATCGATACAAAGGCGCGCCCAATGTGAGCAGCAAATAATATTGCGCGGGCGCGGGCGTACACAAACATTGCGCGTCAGGCTGGTATCTGAACGGGTCGAGGGGCGGCTGGTTGGCTATGTGCTGACCTTTGATGATATTACCGATTTTCTGGCTGCCCAGCGTAAAGCGGCATGGGCAGATGTCGCCCGGCGTATTGCCCATGAAATTAAAAACCCTCTAACGCCGATTGCCCTTGCCACAGACAGGCTGATGAAAAAATATCGCCCCGAAGATACAGAAGAGGGCAAAAAATTTGATGAATATATGACCATTATCAGCCGTCAGGTTGGCGATATTGGCCGTATGGTAGAGGAATTCTCAAAATTTGCCAGAATGCCTGCCCCTGTTCTGAAAAAGACAGATTTATGCCGGCTGGTACAAGAACAGCAAACCCTGCTGCAAACCTATACCAATCTGGATCTGGTCTTTGACCTGCCAGAAGACGCCGCACCAATATGGGTTCAGGCTGATGCTGGCCTGATGCGCCAGATGCTGACCAATTTGATGAAAAATGCGATTGAAAATATGCAGGAAACCCAAACCGGTCAGTCCAAAGACGGGGCGCAAAATCTGCGTATAGAGGTAGCGGTGGCACAGGAGGCGGAAAATGCCATTATCACCATCCGCGATTATGGCAGCGGCTTTGTCGGCGAGGATGTGGAGCGCTATCTGGAGCCCTATGTTACCACCCGCAACAAGGGTACCGGGCTTGGCCTTGCGATAGCGCAAAAAATTATTTCAGATCATGACGGGCAGATTTTCCTGTCCAATCACCATGAGCAGGGGGCGATTGTTAAGCTGACATTGCCATGTAATCCCGAAAATAATGATGCATAGAGGGTTTGGACATGAATGAAGAAATTCTTATCGTCGATGATGAGCCAGATATCCGCTCTCTTATCAGCCTTACGCTGGAAGATGAAGGATATCTGACGGTTCAGGCCGCCAATGCCGAAGAAGCGCGGGCGGTTATCACCTCGCGTCCGCCATCTTGTATCATTCTTGATATCTGGATGCGGGATTCGGATATGGATGGTCTGGAAGTCCTGAACTGGTGTCAGAACCTCTATCCCGAAGTGCCGATTTTGATGATTTCCGGGCATGGCAATGTTGAAACAGCTGTTCAGGCTATTCAAAATGGTGCCCATGATTTTATTGAAAAACCCTTTAAAGCAGAAAGGTTATTGCTGACTGTACGCCGCGCCTTGCAACAAAGCCGGCTGGCACGCGAAAATGCTGAATTGCGCGAGCAAAGCGGGGCAAGTGAACAGCTTAGTCTGGTGGGGCAATCCGCGCAGATAAAACAGCTGCGCACCACCATAGAAAAGGTCGCAAATACCGCCAGCCGTATTTTGATTACCGGGCCTGGCGGGTCGGGCAAGGAAGTGGTCGCCCGTCTGATACATACCCAGTCTGCCCGCAAGGACGGCCCGTTTGTGGTCGCCCATTGTGCCAGAATTAGTGCGGAAAATGCCGATACCGAGCTTTTTGGCTCGGAAATGCTGGCTTCCGGGCGGCGTATTGTTGGCCTGTTTGAACAAGCCCATCGCGGCACGCTCTATTTTGACGAGCTATGCGATTTGCCGCTGGAAACACAAAGCCGTCTGGTGCGCGCGGTTGCCGAGCAAACCTTTCGCCGGGTAGGCGGCACAGACCCGGTAACAACAGATGTACGCATTATCTCTGCCTCCTCTCAGGATTTGGCCACTGCCATAGAAAACGGGAATTTGAAAGAGGATTTATATTACCGGTTGGGGGTTGTTTCCATGACGGTACCCGGTTTGGCAGAACGGCGCGAGGATATCAGCCAGCTTGCCCGCCATTTTGTCGAGGAATGTGCGCGCAAATTAGGCCGGCCACCAATTGCGCTGGGCGATGATTTGGTCAATGCGATGCGCTCTTATGACTGGCCGGGTTCAGTGCGCCAGCTGCGCAATGTTATTGAAACCATCCTGATTTTGAATGAAAAGCCGGAAAACGGGGTGGTTGGGCTGGATGGCTTGCCAGCCGAGCTGTTATCGGGCTCTTCAGAAGGCGGGGCTAGTCAGATATTGCAGCATAGCCTGTCCTTGCCGCTTCGAGAGGCACGCGAGCTGTTCGAGCGTGAATATATGCACTCCCAGCTGCAGAAATTTGAAGGCAATATCTCGCAAATGGCAAAATTTGTTGGCATGGAACGCTCTGCCCTGCATCGTAAGTTAAAATCCTTGAAAGTCGAGGCAGACAATTAGGGCTGGCCAGGCAAAGGCGGCCAAAAGGATAACAGGCTGTACGCAAGGATTTGCGAAAATATTCAGATTACGGCATAACAAAACAGAGGGAATATCAAACTTTCCTCAAAGAGTGGAATAAGATCGCTGCCTTTTTATATATCTGGGCAGCCCCATATATGCTGGCAGAATAAAACTATTCTTTAAAAGGGCAGGTTTTTCATGAAAATCGTTATTTGTGGTGCGGGGATTGTTGGCAGCGCGATTGCCCGCCATTTGTCGGCAGAACAAAATGATGTAACGGTCATTGATATTGACCCGGACAAGCTGCAAAGGCTGACCGAACAGGCCGATGTCGGGGCGGTTGAAGGGATGTCCTCCTATCCCGATATTCTGGCACAAGCCGGGCTGAAAGACGCAGAATTGCTGATCGCGGTGACGGAATCAGATGAAATAAATATGGTCGCCTGTCAGGTTGCCCATACGATTTTTGAAACCCCGACCCGTATCGCGCGTATTCGCTCGCGTGCCTATCTCGACCCGAAGGTTGGCCAGCTTTATAGCCGCGAGAATTTGCCCATTGATTATATCATCTCGCCCGAACGCGAGGTTTCGGCAGCTGTAGGGCGCCAATTGCAATTGCCAGGCGCGTTTGATGTTAAGGATATGGCGGAAAACAAAATCAAGCTGATAGGCGTGTTATGCAAGGAAAACTGCCCTATTCTGGCGACCCCGATCAGGCATCTGACCAATCTTTTTCCAGGCCTTGGCATGACTATTGTGGCGATCATTCGCGATAATCAGGTGATTGTACCGCGTGACGGAACAGATATGATGCAACCCGAAGACAGGGTGTATTTTGTCTGTGATGAAAAACACGCCGCAAGGGCGATGGCCAGCTTTGGTCATACAGAAGAACAATCCCATTCGATTGTGATTTCCGGCGGCGGCAATATTGGCACTTTGCTGGCACAAAATATGGAAATGAGTAGTGATGATGCCCAGGTGCATATTATTGAGCGCGACCGTGCCCGCGCCCGAAAAATTGCTGAACAATTGCAAAAAACCAGCGTTATCTGGGGCAATACGCTGGAAGCCGATATTCTAAAGGAAGCCGGGGCGAATTCAGCTGGCACCTTTGTCGCGGTTTCCAATGATGATGAGGTAAATATTCTGTCTGCCTTGCTGGCCAAAAGAATGGGCGCATTACATACCGTAGCCCTGGTGAATATGCCCGGCTTCGTGCCATTGATAAGCGCCCTTGGCGTGGATGCGGTGATTAACCCGCCGCAAATTACGGTTTCCTCTATTCTGGAACATATCCGGCGCGGGCGCATTCTGGATGTGCATTCTGTGGTAGAGGGCTTGGGAGAGGTGTTGGAAGCAGAAGCCCTGCCTACCTCGCCTCTGGTCGGACAGCCGCTGCGTAAATCACGTATTCCAAAAGGGGTCGCTATCGGCGCCATTTTGCGCGATGATGTGGTTATCGCTGCCAGAGGGGATACAGTAATCGAAGCCGGGGACAGGGTGGTGCTATTTGCTGCACCGGGCAAGGCCAGCCGTGCAGAATCTATCCTGTCTGACTAAATCATAGATAATATAGCCAATAAAAAGGGGTGTTGCACATCATGGCACGGGTTGCTTATGTAAATGGCCGATATCTTGCCCATCATCAGGCAGCTGTTCATATCGAGGATAGAGGCTATCAGTTCGGCGATGGCGTTTATGAGGTGGTGATGGTGCTAAATGGCCAGTTTGTAGATTATGATGGCCATATAAAAAGACTTTATAACTCACTGAAATCCATACAGATTGATATTCCGATATCGGAATCGGCATTGCGGGTGGTGATGACCCGGATGATCCGGTTAAATCATCTGCAACATGGCTCTATTTACCTACAAATAACGCGCGGGGTAGCCAGACGCGATCATAAATTCCCGGCAGCTAGCTGGCCTGCAATGGTGATGACCGCCAAACATCTTGCCAGCCCGCCTATGCCCGGCCAAAAAGGCGTGGCTGCCATTACGCTGGCAGATGAAAGATGGGCACGGCGTGATATAAAAACCATTCAGCTATTGCCAAATTGCCTGGCCAAACAGCGCGCTGCCGAGGCAGGGGCATTTGAAGCGATTTTAGTGATGCCTGATGGCAGTGTTTCCGAGGGGTCTTCCAGCAATGTGTGGATAGTCAATACAGCAGGAGAGCTGGTTACCCGCACGGCCAATGAAAATATTTTAAATGGCATCACGCGCCAATCGGTACAGAAAATTGCCCAGGCGCATCAGCTAAAGATGGTGGAACGAAATTTTGATGTGGCAGAAATGCTGGCCGCACGGGAAGTTTTTATCACCAGTGCCACTTCTATTGTTACGGCTGTTACACAGATTGATGACCGGAAAATTGCCGATGGAAAAATAGGCAGGATAAGCGCGGCATTACGCGAGGATTATTTGCGCTATGCAACAGGGGATATCGCTTAAAACCCCATCAGACTAAAAGAATAAAAATAATAAAAAGTGGAGGCAAAAGATGGATAAAGGGCAGAATTTACAGGATATTTTTCTGAATCAGATCAGAAAGCAGCATATTTCTGTCACTATTTTCCTGGTGAATGGCGTGAAATTACAAGGGGTGATTACCTGGTTTGACAGCTATTCCATCCTGCTGAAACGCGAAGGCCATATTCAGCTTGTCTATAAACACGCTGTTTCTACCATCATGCCGGCAGGTACAGTTGACCTGCAAGGGCTGGATGGTGATGACAGCTAGCCATAGCCCGGTAAATACCGCCCATTTTGACCAGGATATTCTGGCACTGCTGAACAGGGTCGGGCGGGAAGATATTTTACCGCATTTCCGGAATCTGGACAAAAAGGATGTCGATACCAAGGCTTCTGACACAGATTTTGTAACCATTGCCGATAGACAGGCAGAAAAACACCTGATTGCCGGTTTAAAACATCTACTTCCCGAAGCGCGCTTTGTTGCCGAGGAAAATACCGCCCTGCATGGCTTGCCAGAGGCGCTGGAAAGCGGCTATGTCTGGACAATTGACCCGCTGGATGGCACCCGAAATTTTGTCAAGGGGGATGAACAGTTCTGTTCCATGCTTGGCCTGTTATATGATGGCCAGCCTGTGGCTGCTTGGATTTATAAACCTCTCAGCGGCGAGGCGGTTATCGCCCATCATGGCCAAAGGCCGCGCTATATAACAGGAAATGGAGAGGGGAGGGAATGTTCATATTCCGGTCAGGATAAAAGGCTGGATGAAATGCGCGGCAATATGAATGCGATGGGCTTTCCTAGCGATATTCGCGACAGGGTGCGCGAGAAATTAAAGACGCTGAAAGGCCGCTTTCATATCGGCTCTGCCGGGGTGGAAGCCATGAATATTGCCTGTTCTACATCTGACTATCTGATGCATAGCAAGCTGACCTATTGGGATAGTGTGCCGGTGGTGATGGTGATGCAGGCATTAGGCCATCATGTGCGTCTGGCCCCCGGCGGCTTGCCCTATCAGCCAGGCGATAAAGGGGTGTTACTGGCCGCACCTTCTGCTGTTATCTGGCAGGAATTAGCCGATTTTGTCTGGTCTGTTTGAAAAAGGCTTCTATTTTTTTTCCTCTTTTTTGGCGGCATCCCACAGGCTGTCCATTTTTTCCAGACCAGATTCCTCGATAGGGATATTTTGTTCTGCCAGCGCGTTTTCGATATAATGAAAGCGGCGTTCAAATTTGCGGTTGGTTTCAATCAGGGCGGTTTCCGGGTCAACGCCAACCTTGCGCGCCAGATTGGCCGCCACAAATAAAATATCACCTATCTCTTCTTTCAGCCTGTTTTTATCTGTTTTATCCTCTTGCCACTGGGCTAGCAGCTCACCTGTTTCTTCATGCAGTTTTTCCACAACAGCCTCTAACTCTGGCCAGTCAAAACCAACATTGGCCGCCCGTTTTTGCAGCTTTGAAGCACGCACCATCGCTGGCAATGTAACCGCAATACCGGATAACAGGCTGGCAGCCCCTTCACCCTCTTTTGCACGTTCCTCTTTTTTGATTTGCTCCCAGTTTTTGCGCACTTCCCCATCAGTCCTGGCAGTGCCATCTGAAAAAACATGAGGATGGCGGCGTATCATCTTATCGGAAATGCCTTGTGCGACATCGGCAAAGGTAAAGCTGTTCTGCTCTGCGGCGATTTGGGCATGAAAGACAACTTGCAACAGTAAATCGCCCAGCTCATCACAGATTTTATCCATATCGCCTGTCGCGATGGCTTCATTTACCTCATAGGCTTCCTCGATAGTGTAGGGGGCAATAGTGGAAAAATCCTGTTTGATATCCCAGGGACAGCCAGTTTCAGGGTCGCGCAAGGCCTGCATAATCGATAAAAGCTGTTCCATAGAAGAAAGAGAAGATGTCATGCCAAACTCATTTAGTTATTTTTTACTATTAGCCTTTTTGCGGACTATCTCTTCTGCTTGCATTATTATATGAAGATGGTCAATATCATGACCCGAACGATGCGTTTAAAATGGATCTGAAAATGGATAATTTACCCGGCTTTGATACACCGCCAAAACCTGTAAAAATAAGTTTTATGGCCAGATTGCGTGGCTGGTTTTTTACCGGGCTGCTGGTAACCGCCCCGGTGATGCTGACCATTTATATTACTTGGTTATTCATTGATATTATCGATGCCCAGGTCGTTAGCCTTATCCCGTCCGGCTTGCGTGATTATATCAGCCTGAAAGCCCCGATTGTAGGGCAATTGCCCGGTGTCGGATTGCTGGTAGGGGCGGTAACCATCACCCTTATCGGGGCGGTAGCTGCAGGGTTTTTAGGGCGCTGGCTTATCCGTATTGGCGAGAATTTGCTGAACCGGATGCCGGTTGTCCGCTCTATCTATGGCGCGTCAAAACAGATTCTGGAAACGGTTTTATCGGCACAATCAGATGCGTTTCGCGAAGTGGTACTGGTGGAATATCCGCGCAAGGGGCTGTGGGTCATTGGCTTTGTTACCGGCGTTACCAAGGGCGAGGTTCAGACAAGCATAAGCGCGCGAACCATGAATGTCTTTATTCCTACAACCCCGAACCCTACTTCAGGCTTTTTGCTATTCTGTCCGGAAGGGGATTTGGTCTATCTGGAAATGAGTGTTGAAGAAGCGGTCAAGCTGGTGGTGTCTGGCGGTATTGTGACCCCGCCCGCCCCGACGGCCTCTGCCAAGACAGAGGCGAAAAAAACGGCGTCTGGCAAAAATTCCGC
>JAYOMZ010000008.1:6132-24997 GCA_038121125.1 Alphaproteobacteria bacterium | reverse complement strand
GGCAAAGAAAAAGACTGCCCTGAAAAAGAAGGCAGCTAAAAAGAAATCATAAAAAATATGGCCAGCTTCTAGCCCGAGGCAAGGAAACGCACCGCATTATCGCGTTCAAACAGGCTGAGCAGGGTCAGATAGGGCTGCATTTCTGCGGCTTCCAGCGGCAGGTTTTTTTCCAGTATGCGCTCGGCTTGCGCGCGCGCAATCGGCAGTAAATCGGCATGCAGAGCCAAATCTGCCAGACAAAATTCCGGCAGGCCGGACTGGCGCTGGCCTAATACCTCGCCTGGCCCTCGCAATCGCAAATCCTCTTCGGCAATGATAAAGCCGTCATTGGTCGCGCGCATAATTTTCAGCCGGGCTTGCGCCGCTTCACTCAGGGGCGGCTGATACATCAGGATACAGGCAGATTTTTCTGCCCCTCTGCCTACCCGGCCGCGCAATTGATGCAATTGGGCCAGGCCAAAGCGTTCTGAATGTTCAATGATAATGATGCTGGCTTCCGGGACATCCACCCCGACCTCTATTACCGTAGTGGCGACCAAAATCTGGCTATGTCCTTCTTTAAAGGCAGACATGGCGGCTTCGCGTTCATCTGTTTTCATCCGCCCATGCACCAGGCCGATTTTGCATTCTGGCAGGACAGCTTGTAATTGGCGATGCCTGTCTTCTGCGGCGGCCACATCCAGCTTGTCTGTTTCTTCTACCAACGGGCAAATCCAGTAGGCGCGTTGCTGGTTGGCGGCGGCGCGGCGCAAACGCTCCACTATCTCGGCTATGCGCTCGCCCGATATGACAGCCGTGCTAATCTCCTGTCTGCCTTCGGGTTTTTCATCCAGCCGCGATACCTGTAAATCGCCATAGGCGGTCATGGCAAGGGTGCGCGGAATAGGGGTTGCGGTCATAACCAGTACATCACAGCCATCGCCCTTTTGCCCCAGCACCAGACGCTGGCGCACCCCGAAACGATGCTGTTCATCCACTACCGCAAGGCCAAGACGGGCAAATGCAATATCTTCTGAAAGCAGGGCGTGCGTGCCAATAATGATCTGGCAATCCCCATTTTGTAAATTTTCGATAATCTGTTTGCGCTCTTTTATCTTCATCCCGCCCAGCAACAGGCCGGGTTTAATTTGCATATGCTGTAGCAAGGCTGTCAGGCTGGCATGATGCTGGCGTGCCAGAATCTCGGTCGGGGCGAGCAGGGCGGCCTGATAGCCGTCTTCCAGCGTATGCAGCATCGCCATTAAGGCAACAAAGGTTTTACCGCTGCCCACATCGCCCTGTAACAGGCGCAACATTCGCATATCCGCGCTTTGATCGGCTTTAATCTCTGCGATAACACGGGTTTGTGCCGCCGTCGGGGTAAAGGGCAAATTTTCCAGCAATGTTCGGGTAAGTGTGCCTGTCCCCTTTATCCCGTGCCCGGTTTCCAGATTGCGAGTTTGCCGGCGCAACAGGCCAAGGGCAAATTGATTGGCCAGCAGCTCGTCATAGGCAAGGCGGCTGCGTGCCAGATTGTCTGCTGCCAGATCAGATACTGCCTTTGGATGGTGGGCGGCTTCCAAGGCGGCCTTATGGGTTGGCCAATGATGACGGTGCAGCAAGGACGGCTCTATCCATTCCTCCAAATCGGGCAGTGCCTTGAGGCTTGCCAGTACAGCTTTTCGTAAAATCCGTCCGCTTAAACCGGCGCTAAGGGGATATATGGGCTCAATTTCCGGGATATCACCTGCTTTTTCCAGAGGGGTGATAAAATCGGGATGGGCCATTTGCAACCGCCCCTGAAAGCGCTCTGCACGCCCGCTGACCACCCGCCTTTCGCCAATGGGCAGGCTTTGCCTCAGCCAATCGGCACGTGCACGGAAAAAGACCAGCTCCAGGCGGCCACCCTTCGTTTCAGTGGTAATACGCGCCGGCCGGCCGGTTTTGCCGGGCGGAATATCGGCTGAAAGAACAAGCACGTCAAAAGTGGCTAATTGGCCGTCCTCTGCTGTATCAACAGAAGGGCGCGCGCGCCGGTCATTCAGGCTAACCGGCAAATGGCGTAAAATATCAATCAAATGCCCGCCAATCCGTTTTTCGATAATGGCCGCTAATTTGGGGCCAATGCCAGGCAAGCTGGAAATGCTGGCAAACAAACGATACAGGCTGGTCGGGCGCGGAATATGCATCAGGGCTCTTTTATTACGATATTGCCAGCTATGGGCATCTATAAACTGTTAGAATGTGACTTGTTTCCAAAACAGGCCAGTTTAAATTGTGCCATAAAATAAAGTTTTCTGCCACCGCCGGACAAAAGAGACTGGACAGAGCCAGCCGGGCTGTCCATAAAGTTTTACTATCATCGGGGTGGCAGATAAAAAACCGTTAAAAACAAAAGAGATGAGCATAATGACCGCTGAAAACACCCCGGACAAGGACGCCCGTAACCACCGCATCAAACGCCTCATCTATCGTGCCAGCTATACAGGTATGAAAGAAACAGATTTATTGCTTGGCCAGTTTGCCAAACGCTATTTGCCGGATTCATCCGATGCAGAACTGGATGAATTTCAAGCCTTGCTGGATGCGGGCGATCCAAATATTTTTGCCTGGGTGCGCGGGGATAGCCAGCCGCCAGCCAATCTGGACGGGGTGGTTCTGGCACAGATTAAAAAATTTCAGTCAGAACTTTAAACTGCTGATTTAACATAATGAATTTAATAAAAAATATAGAATTAAAGAAAAAGGTCTATGGCGGGATAGACGGGGCGGTTCACTTGCTGGCTGCCCAGCAGGCCGCCAGGCTGGGACAGCTGGTTTATATCGCGCGGGATGATGCCCGTATGGCACAGATGCAACGCGCATTGGCCGCCCTTGACCCGGCATTGGAAATTTATCTGCTGCCGGCCTGGGATTGCCTGCCCTATGACCGGGTATCGCCGCATCCAGGCATTATCTCGCAACGGATTGAAACCCTCTCTGCCTTGCACCGGATAGCAGAGAAGGGCGCGGCGGCCGTATCAAAAAGAGTGGTATTGACCACCATGAATAGCTGGTTGCAAAAATTGCCGCCTTTGTCTTTTTTTGCTGAAAATTGCCTGTCGATAGAGGCAGGGCAGGAAATCGCCCAGAATGATATTAGCGATTTTCTGTCCAGAAATGGCTTTATGCGTACCCAGACGGTACGGGAATTTGGCGAATTTTCCCTGCGCGGCGGTATTCTGGATATTTTTGCCAGCACGCTTGCCCCGCCTGTCCGGCTGGATTTCTTTGGTGATGAGATTGAAAGCATCCGCGTGTTTGATCCGCTTAGCCAGCGCTCGGAAGGCGATGTGGGCAAGCTGACTATTCATCCGGCTTCGGAATATTGCCTGGATGAGGCGGTGATTAGCCAGTTTCGGCAGAGATATCTTGCCCTGTTCGGGGGTAAATCGGCTCGAGATCCGCTTTATGAGGCGGTATCGGCCGGGCAAACGCCGCCAGGGATTGAACATTGGCTGAGCCTGCTGCATGACAAGCTTGTCCCGTTATCTGGCTGTTTTTCTGACTGGCCTTGTCTGTTTGATGTGGATTGCCTGCCAGCCGCAACAGCGCGAGCCGAGCAAATATCAGATTTCTATACTGCCAGATGCGAGGCGATGTCGGATAAGGACGAGACTGTCTATCGCCCTGTACCGCCGGGTGAGCTCTATTTGGCAGCAGAGGATATTTCCGGCTTGAATGAGCTGAAAAATGCCAGCTTTTTATATAATTTTGCTGCCCCGGATGGCGAGGATATGCCCGATACAATGGCACGTCTTGCCCCGCATTTTCATAAAACAGCAGGAACAGATGCCCGGCCAATTGCAGCCGCCGCCCGTCATATCACTACAGAATCGGTGCAAAAAATTGTGGTGATATGTGCCAGTAATGATACAGCAATGGCGCGCCTGGCAGAATTATTTGCTGCTGAAACGGGCAGGCCATTGCAACAGGTTGACAGCGTAACCGAAATCAATAAACCCGGCCATTATCTGATGGTATGGCCGTTGGAAACGGGGTTTGAAACGCCCGATACGCTGGTGTTAAGCGAGCAGGATATTTTCGGGGCAAAAATGAGCCGTCCTGCCGGAAGGCGGCGCCGGGCAGATAATTTTCTGCGCGAGGTATCCTCGCTGGAGGTAGGGGATCTGGTGGTGCATGTCGAACATGGCATTGGCCGGTATGAAGGGCTGGAGACCATCACTTCGGACGGCACACAACATGATTGTTTGCATCTGCGCTATGCGGGCGGTGACCGGCTATATCTGCCTGTTGAAAATATAGAACTGCTTAGCCGCTATGGCCAGGAAAGCAGTGATGTGGTGATGGACAGGCTGGGCGGGGTAGGCTGGCAGAGCCGCAAGGCCCGTATCAAGGGTCGCATTAAGGAAATGGCGGATCAGCTGATTAAAATTGCGGCCAGCCGTGCGGTTGCCAAAGCCGAGCCACTTTGTCCGCCAGAAGGGGTGTTTGCCGAGTTTTGCGCCCGTTTTGGCCATAATGAAACAGAAGATCAGCTAGAGGCTATCCATGATGTGCTAACCGATCTGGCTTCCGGCCAGGCAACAGACAGGCTGATTTGCGGCGATGTCGGTTTTGGCAAGACAGAAGTGGCCTTGCGCGCGGCCTTTGTGGCGGCAATGTCCGGCTATCAGGTGGCGCTGGTCACGCCGACCACCTTGCTGGCGCGTCAGCACGCAAAATTATTTGAAGAGCGCTTCAGGGGCTTTCCGGTAAAGGTGGCCAGCCTGTCACGCATGGTGACCCCCAAACAGGCACAAAAGGTCAGGGAAGGCTTGAGAGATGGTGCTGTCCAGATGGTTATCGGCACGCACGCATTACTGGCCAAATCGATTGATTTTAACCATTTGGGCTTGCTGATTATTGATGAGGAACAGAATTTCGGGGTCGCACAAAAAGAACGGTTAAAAGAATTGCGCGGGGATGTCCATGTTCTGACACTTTCAGCCACGCCAATACCGCGCACATTGCAACTGGCGTTATCAGGTGTGCGCGATATGTCGCTTATCGCTACCCCGCCTGTAGACAGGCTGGCAGTGCGTACCTTTGTTGGCGGCTGGGATGCGGTTGTCCTGAAAGAAGCGCTGATAAGAGAGCGGTTCAGAGGCGGGCAGAGCTTTGTCGTTTGCCCGCGCATTGCCGATCTTAACCGGGTCTATGACAAGCTGGTCAAGATGGTACCGGATTTAAAGATTTTTACCGCACATGGCAAAATGCCTGCTGCAGAGCTGGATGAGGTGATGACCGATTTTGGCGAAGGCAAGGCCGACCTGCTGCTATCGACCAATATCATCGAATCCGGCATTGATATTCCAACGGCCAATACCATTATCATCCATCGTGCAGATATGTTTGGCCTGTCCCAGCTTTACCAGCTTCGCGGGCGGGTGGGGCGCAGTAAAGAGCGTGCGTACGCCTATCTTACCACCGACCCGGATATTATCCTGACCGCACAAGCCAAGCGCCGTCTGGATGTGATGCAAACACTGGATACGCTGGGGGCAGGGTTTTCGCTGGCTTCCTATGATATGGATATAAGAGGCGCAGGAAATTTGCTGGGGGATGAACAATCGGGTCATGTACGCGAGGTCGGCATAGAGCTGTATCAGGATATGCTGAAACAGGCTGTGGAAATTGCCAAAAAGAGCCGGGAGGAAGAAGCCGCAGAAAGTCAGAGCGAGGAACAGGACTGGTCGCCGCAAATCTCGCTTGGGACAAATGTGCTTATACCCGAGGCCTATGTTCCCGACTTGTCGGTGCGCCTGTCTTTGTATCGGCGAATTGGTGCATTAAAGAGCGAAGAAGATATTTTCGATATCAGGGCGGAATGTGTCGACCGATTTGGTGCCTTGCCGGAAACAATGAAAAATTTACTGGAAATTGTTGAATTAAAACAATTATGCCGCCAGCTTAATATCCAGAAATTTGACGCAGGGGATAAGGGATTTGCGCTAAGTTTCCGCAATAACAAGGTGAGCGATCCAGATGCGCTTATTGGCTGGATAGCCGCCCAAAAAGGCAAGGTTTTGCTAAAAGCCGATCACCGCCTGGTTATCAAGGGGGAATTGGCGCGGATTTCAGAGCGAAGCGGGCAGGCCAAAAACTGGCTGCGGGCGATGCACAAGGCTTTTGCACAGGCAGCCAGCAAAGCGTAATAGCGCGTTTTGCCAGATTTTTAACGGTCAGAGCCAGGGCGCACACAGGCATCAATCGCGCTGACCAGAACATCAGGCGGATACGCCCCTGCCACAGAATAGCGACCAGCAAAAATCATTAAGGGTACGCCTTCAATGCCAGCCATTCTGCCTTCATCCAGATCTTCTGCCAGCTGGCTTTCTGCCTCTTCATCCTGAGCGGCAAGTTCTGTAAAATCCAGCCCGGCCTTGCTGGCAAGTTCTGCCTGCACGCCTGTATCAGAAATATCTAGCCCGTTCAGAAAATAGGCCTGATAAAATGCCTCGGATAGCGGTTCTGCTTTTGTGCCGGCGGCGATAAGCAATTTATGAATAGGGCGGGTATCCGGGGTTTTTTCAATATCCAGGAAATTGAAATCAATGCCGCTTTCTGCTCCGGCCTGAGAAATGCGTGCATAAACAGCCGAGGCGGCCGGGCCAAATTTGGCGTGCAGATAGGCCTGTCTGTTCATCCCCTGTTGCGGCATGGTAGGGTTAAGCAAAAATGTCCGCCAGCGATAGCGCGCCTTTATATGGGGACGCTGGGCAAAGGCCGCCTCCAGACGTTTTTTGCCGATATAACACCAGGGACAGATAATATCTGCAAAGATATCAATATCGATAATTGTGTTCATCTGGCACCGTTCTATATCTATAATCAGGGTTGTTTTTACGATAGTCTGACATAAATCTTGCCGGGGTTTGACTGTTTTTTTTAACAATTTATTGCTAATGGATAAAAGGCATGGATGAAAAGCTGTTTAAAAAAGCTGAAAGGCTGCGCGATGAATTACTGGCCAGCGCCCAAACACTTGGCATCACTATTCTCAGCCCGTCAAGAGAGGGAAGCATTTTGCCGGATATTGGCTTTGCGCCATTTATTCGCCATAAGGGGTGTTTTTATATTTATTCAAGCGATCTTTCCCCGCATATTCGCAGCCTTATTGCCGGGCAGGCTGTGCAATTTTTCCTTATCGCCGATGAGGGGCGCTCGCCAAATATCTGGGCGCGGGTTCGGATGAAATTTACCGCAGATGTCATAGAGCTTGACCGCAATGCCCCCGAATTTCATCCAATTCTGGATAAGATAGGCAAGGCCCATGGCCCGGTGATGGGACTTATTCGTGAATTTACAGATTTTCATTTATTTAGAATCACCCCGATCAAAGGCAGTCTGGTAACAGGTTTTGCCGCTGCCTTTGCCATAGAGGGGGGTGAGTTTGCCATCACCGAACATTTGCGTCAGGGATAAAAATTTTGAAAGAGGATTTGCCCATATTATGGAGCTTTCGGCGCTGTCCCTATGCGATGCGGGCACGGCTCGCGCTTCGCTCGGCCGGGATAGAGGTGGATTTGCGCGAAATTCTGCTTCGCGACAAACCTGCGGCCTTTCTGGACATATCAAAGACGCAAACCGTGCCGGTTCTGGTGCTGGCAGATGGCGAGGTTATCGAGGAAAGCCGCGATATTATGTTCTGGGCGCTTAACCATTCCGGCGATCCGGAAAATTGGCTAGCGCCCTATCATGCCGACAGGGCGGGAACGCTTGCCTTTCTTGACCGTCTGGATGGCCCGTTCAAGACAGATTTGGACAGATATAAATATGCTACCCGCTTTGCCACAACCAAACAGAAGATTGCTGAAACACAAATGACCCATCGCGCAGAAGGGGCGGTCTTCCTGGACGAGTTAAATGATATTTTACGCCGACAACCCGGCCTGTCCGGTGCGAAGATGGGGCTATTGGATTTTGCCTCTCTGCCCTTTATTCGCCAGTTCCGGCTGGCCGATATGCACTGGTTTGATAGCCAGGACTGGCCATATTTGCATCCCTGGCTCTCGCATTTTCTGGTCAGTGACCGATTTACCCGGATTATGGAAAAATATCCGCCCTGGCAGGCCGGACAAGCTGTCTTGCGGTTCTAGCTGGCAGGGGGGGTGCGCATACTCGAAAGAATATAGATACTAAGCGATCCCAAAACAATTGCCCCGCCCATTATCATCCAAATGCCCGGGCGTTCGCCCACACCCAGCCATACCCAGAAAGAGCCCAGAATTGTTTCCAGAAACATAAACAGGCTGACATTGGCTGCATTGGTATGGCGGGTTGCGCTGGTCAGGGCAATAAAGGATATTGGCAGAATAATTAAACCGCTCACCGATATAATCAGAATATTGCCGGAAAACAGGCTTGGCCCATCTGCTATGCTGGTAGCGACAGCCAGACCAACACAGCCCGCCAGAAATGATCCCAGCCCGTTCATGGCCAATAACGGGACAGCCTCATTACTGCGTAATAAAACAAAGCTCAGCCCCAGCGATGCCGCAGCGGTTAGCCCGCATATTGCTCCGATAAGAGCCGTGCCATCCGGGGCAGCGACCACATTATCGCCGTCCGATACCGCAAGAACAATGCCGCAAAAACAGCAAAAAATAGCTATCCAGCTGGCACGGCTTAACGCCTCGGATAGAAAAATCAGGGAAAAAATGGCCGCAAATACAGGCGCACAGGCAATGGTGATCAGCACAATGGCTACCGATGATTCCGCGATCCCATAGGTAAAGGATGTGCCGCCAAGAAGGGTGCATAATACCGCCCCTATGCCTTGGCGGCTAAATAGAGCCGTGAATTCAGCCTTTATTTTATGCCCGTCTCTGGCCAGCAAAAGCCGCAACGCCCATAGCAGCAATAACAAACAGCCCATCTCCAGACCGCGCCAGGCCATCATCACCCATGCGGGCATTTCAGACAGGCGCATAAATAGCGTATCAGGCGTTATCATCAGCGCGCCAAACAGGGCAAGAAGCAATCCATAGCGGCTGTTTTTCAACTCAGGTATCATGGATAGCCTTTTGTTTTTTAATGGATGGTTATTACTATTTTAATCAGGTCACGAAGGGGTGATACTATCCAGAAAGGCCTTGCTTTGCATGGATATTTGTTGTTTTTTCTCATCCGACATTTTATCCCGGCTTCGATAAATCATCCCCAGACGAGGATTGCCTCGCAGCTTTTCTTCATGCCGGCCAAGAAAATCCCAATATAGATAGCCGAACGGACAAGCACGGTCACCTTTTTTTTCTTTCGGGCTATAGCGGCAGTCTGCACAATAATCAGACATACGCTCAATATAGGCACTGCCCGCTGCATAGGGCTTGCTGGCCAGTATGCCGCCATCTGCAAATAATACCATGCCGGTGACATTGGGCAGTTCTACCCATTCATAGGCATCGGCATATACCGATAAATACCAGTCATTCACAGCCGCAGGGGACAGGCCAGCCAGAAGCGAGAAATTGCCAATCACCATCAAACGCTGAATATGGTGGGCATAGGCATATTTTCGGGTTTCGCTAAAACATTGTTGCAGGCAATTCATTTCTGTCTGGCAATCCCAGAAAAAATCGGGCAAGGGGCGGTCTGCCTCCAGAAAATTCATTTCCCTGTATTCGGGCATTTTCAGCCAATACAGGCCGCGCACAAACTCCCGCCATCCCAATATTTGCCGGATAAAGCCTTCTACAGAATGTAAAGGGGCATCGCCCTTATGATAGGCCGAATGCGCCGCCTCAACCGCTTGCATGGGGCTTAACAGGCCGCAATTCAGATAAAAGCCGATATGGGAATGAAACATAAAAGGCTCGCCCGTGCGCATCGCATCCTGATAGTTGCCAAAATTCACTAGCCTCTGAGCGATGAATTGCTGCAACACCTCTTCGGCCTGGGCATGGGTGGTCGCAAAGGAAAAGGGGTGTAAATCGCCATAATGATCGGCAAATTCTGTCTCGACCAGCTGGCAGACTTCTTCTGTTATCGCATCTGGTGCAAAACGGGTGGGGGCAGGGACAGGCACGTTTTTATCTGGTGGCTTGCGGTTGTCGCTATCATAATTCCATTGCCCGCCTATGGGCGCGCCCTCTTGCATCAGAATGCCTGTCTGGCGGCGCAATTCGCGATAGAAAAACTCCATCCGCAATTGCTTGCGCCCCTCTGCCCAGCTGGCAAAGGCATCAATAGAGCAGTAAAAACGGTCATCTTCCAGAATTTCTAACGGAAAATCAGCCTGTTCGCGCCACTGGGTAATATTTTGCAAGACCCGATATTCAGATGGGTGGGTGACAAGGATCTTATCCAGCTGGTGGCGGTGCAAAGCGCGTTCTGCCTCGCTGGCAAAGCTGTGGGTGTTATCCTTGTCGGTCAGTTTTATATAATCGACCTGCCAGCCTTCTGCGCGCAGGGCTTCGGCAAAATGGCGCATGGCTGAAAATAAAAAGGCAATTTTCTTTTTATGATGACGTACATAGCTGGCCTCTTCGCGCAATTCTGCCAGCAGGACGATATCGTTTTGTTTATTGCCAGCTTTCAGAGCTGGAATATCAAAGCTGAGCTGATCGCCCATCACCAGAATAAGCGCGCTCATTGGCTGGCCTTTGGCATCTGGGCAAAGCTATCCAGGGCGCGCTGGCGCGAGGCTTTAACATCGACAATGGGTTCAGGGTAATTCTGGCCAAGCCGCAGATTGGCAGCGGCCCGCACATCTGCCGGGGCTTCCCATGGATTAAACAGATATTTATCCGGCATATCCGCTACTTCCGGTACAAAATGGCGAGTATAGCGCCCTTCAGCATCAAATTTCTGGCCTTGTGTGACCGGGTTAAAGACACGGAAATAGGGGGCGGCATCTGCCCCGCAGCCCGCAATCCATTGCCAGCTGGCACTGTTATTGGCCGGGTCTGCATCAAACAGGCAGTCCCAGAACCAGGCCTCGCCATGATGCCAGTGCAATAACAGGTTCTTTACCAGAAATGAGCCAACAATCATCCGTACCCTGTTATGCATATAGCCTGTTTGATACAGCTCTCTCATGCCGGCATCAATGATAGGATAGCCTGTCTGGCCACGCTGCCATGCTTCCAGATGTGCCGCATTTTCTATCCAGCCAAAATGGGCAAAACGCGGTTGCAGGGGGGTGGTTTTTAATTCCGGATTAAAATGCAGCAGGCTATAGGAAAATTCGCGCCAGCCCAGCTCCGAGCGGAAGATATCAAGCTGTTTGTCCTGGCTATTCCTGTTTTCAGCTGCCTGATGCCATGCCTGATGGGCAGAGATTTGTCCGAAACGCAGATAGGGCGACAGGCGAGATACAGTGGGTTTGGCCGGAAAATTGCGCCCCTCAACATAATCATTCAGCCCTGTTCTATCCCCGGCATTTGTAAAGGCATCCAGCCTGTCTTTTGCCCCTTTGGCACTGATATCCCATTTTTGGGTGATGGTATTTTCCCATGCGCGGCCGCTTAACAAGCCAAGCTCGTCAAGTGATATCGCCCCATTTGCCAGTATGCGCGCATGGTTTAGCGCTGGCTTGCCAAGAGGCTGGCGCGGCGGGGCAGCATTTAAACACCCCCTTCTGTAAAAAGGGGTAAAGACCTTATAGGGCGTGCCATCGGGCTTGCTTATCTCTTCTGGCTCCCATAACAGATTGCCGCTTATGATGGCGGTTTTTATGTTCTGGCTGGCCAGCAGGGACGAAATATTTGCATCTGTGCGAGCGCCAGAGGCATGATAGCGCCGGGTCATGGTCAGCAAATCTGCATCTGTTTCCTGCATTAATTCAGGCAGAATTTCTTCAGGCCTGCCTCTGAAGAACAGCAAACGCCCCTCCAGCTGGGCATCCAAATCTGCCAGCGCGTGATAGAGCCAGGCTTTGGCCGCCCCGCCGGGATGTTCTGCTTCATCCAGAATATACAGATAAAGGCATGACCCCTGCTGGCTGGCATGATAAAGGGCGGGGTTGTCTATCAGGCGCAAATCATCGCGAAACCAGTGCAAAACAGTCATAAAATCAATCCGCTAAAAGGGTAAAAAAATAGCCTGTTCGGCCATGCAGACGCCAAACAAGCCTCTCTTATTGTTTATTCGTAAAAACTGCCCGGGCGGATCGCTGGTATCAGGCAATAGGGGGCGTTTGAATGTCTAGCTATCAGCCGATAGCCTGTCAATTATCGGTGCAAGCTTTTGAATACGCTCTTCAAACAGGGCGATATTATCCTGACCGGTTGGCGCATTGCCCCAAACAGGGCCTGGCCAATTTTCATCATTTTGATGGCGGGCCAGGATATGGAAATGAAATTGGCTAACAACATTTCCTAATGCGCCAATATTTATTTTATCTGCTTTTTCAATATCTTTTAATGCTTTGCTAAATATGTTTGTAAAATGGCTGATAGTATTTTGCTCTTTTATATCCAGCTCATGCCATTCCGTGATGTCCTTGCGCTGGGGGATAAGTAACAGCCAGAAATAGCGGCTATCTCTTAGCAATCGGATTTGTATATTGTCGGTGATTGCAACAAACAGGCTGTCTTTTTCCAATTGCGGATGCAGTGTAAAGTCAGTCATCGGCTAGGTATTTCCTGATTATCTGAATAATTGTGCTGGTTTTACCCCTTGAAAATAGCCTGCTTGTGATTGTCCAGCTATGTAAAAAACATCTTTACAAAGTTTTTTTATGATGTTTTCCTGAGGATCACTTAATCTTGGTATGTTTTATCTGCCAGGTTTAGGGAGGGAATAAAACGCAACAGACGTTTTTTAAAAAAATAGGGTATCCATTTTAAAATCCGCCTTTTAAGGCGGATTTTTTCTTTTCTTTACCTGATTTTCTGTCACTATTTTACCGGCCGGGGCGTGTTTTTAAAAATATGCCCGGGCTAATATCATCATCTTTTATAAAACCCCTTCAAGAGAATCATAATGAATTTTGACCATTTTTTTGCTGCCTCCCGTGATAAAATCGTAACTGCAGGACTGGTTGGTGCTGGCCAATTTGGTGCATCGCTGATTAATCAGGCTCAGCATATGCCCTTGCTGAATGTGCCTTTTTTATGTGATCTGGATCTGGTGCTTGCCAAACAGGCCTTTCTGGATGCCGGGGTAGCAGAAGAAGATATTTTCATTGCTGAAAGTGCATCAGAGGCCAGGCGTGCCGCAGAACAGGGCAAAAAAATTATTACAGAAGATTATCGCCTGATATGTGAATTGCCAGCCGATATTATTGTTGAGGCCACCGGCCAGCCGGAAGCGGCTGCCTCTATCGCTTATCTGGCATTGACTAATGGCTATCATGTCGCGATGGTCACCAAGGAAGCCGATATTGTTGTTGGGCCCTATCTTAGCCGGATTGCCGCGCAAGCCGGACGGTTTATCACCCCTGTGGACGGGGATCAGCCAAGCCTGCTTATCGGATTAATGTCCTGGGCAAAATTACTGGGGCTGGATATTCTGGCAGCTGGCAAATCCAGTGAATATGATTTCATCTATCACCTGGATAGAGATGTGGTGAGCTGGCGCGGACACGAAAAACATCTGCCCGGCTTTCGGGATATCTGGGCAATGGGCGGCGATATGCAAGCCTGTCTGGCCGCCCGTGCAGAAATGCTGGCAGGTTTTCCGCAACGCACTGTACCTGATTTATGTGAAATGGGCATTGTGTGTAACCATACAGGGTTGTTGCCAGATGCCGAAACTTTTCATGCGCCTCATGCGCGGGTGGGTGAAGTGGCTGATCTGTTTATCCCGCAAGACAGAGGCGGCATTTTGAGCGCCAAAGGAAAGGTCGATGTCTTTAACTGTCTGCGCCGGGCAGATGAGCAGAGCTTTGCTGGCGGGGTATATGTGGTGGTGGATTGTGTTGGCACAGAAAGCTGGAAGATCCTGGGCGAGAAGGGGATACCGATGAGCCGGAATGGCAAGGCCGCCCTATTATATAATCCGTCTCATTTGCTGGGAGTGGAAGCGCCTGTTTCCCTGTTATCCACTGTTTTGCTGGGCAAGCCATCTGGCGTGACCGAACTTGCCCATCATGTTGATCTGCAAGCCCGAACAACCAGAGCCTGGAAAAAAGGCGAGGTTCTGGCGATTACCGACCATCATCATCACGAGGTAGACGGGCTGGAGCCGCTTTTGCGGTCAGCAACCCGTGCCAGCATGGATGCGCCATTGCCCTATTATATGGCGGCCGGCCAGCAGCTGGCCTGTGATGTGCCAGCTGGCAAGCTGATTACGCGCGAGATGATTATTGCTCCGACAGATTCAACCCTGTTTCGATTGCGTGATGAGATGGATGGTCTTACCCGCTAACGGGTCTATGAGAAAAAAATTGCTGTTATTTCCATGCTTCGGTTATGCTTGGCAGGGAAGATTATACTGTTTTCAGGTCTGTAAATAGATGAGGGGCAAATCCATGCAAATTCTACCCAAAGATGCACAAAAAGCGATGCTGGTCGGGCGTATTTGGCATCCGCAACATCAAGGCCCTTGTCTGGTTGCCGTTCAGGATGGCGATATTTATGATCTGACCTGCATCGATATTCCGACCATGCGCGATTTGCTGGAGCTGGAAGATTGCACCGGATATGTCGCGGCAAGGCTGGGCAAGGCAGAAAAGCTGATTTCTGTCGATGCGCTGATGGCCAATAGCCTGAAAGGCGATGCGGACAAACAGCAGATACATTTTCTTGCGCCGTGCGATCTGCAAGCTGTCAAGGCTTGCGGGGTCACCTTTGCCAGCTCGATGATAGAGCGGGTTATTGAAGAGCAGGCCGCAGGCGATCCGGCCAGAGCAGAAGCTATCAGAAAACGCTGTCAGGCAATTATTGGCACAAGGCTATCTGATCTGGAAGCTGGCTCAGCAGCCGCCCAGAAGGTAAAAGAGGCGCTGATAGCTGAAAATATGTGGTCACAATATCTGGAAGTGGGTATCGGCCCTGATGCAGAGGTTTTCACCAAAGCCCAGCCTTTGTCAGCGATAGGGTGGGGCGCCTGTGCGGGGCTGCATCCTGCTTCCAGCTGGAATAACCCCGAGCCGGAGATTGTGCTGGCAGTGAATAGCCGGGGACAAATTAAAGGGGTAACCCTCGGCAATGATGTGAATTTGCGCGATATAGAGGGGCGTTCTGCCTTGTTGCTGGGCAAGGCCAAGGATAATAACGCTTCTTGTGTTATAGGGCCTTTTATTCGGCTGTTTGATGCAGATTTTGATCTGGACAGAGTAAGAGGGGCAGAATTGCGGCTGGAGATTACAGGCGAGGACGGGTTTGAGCTGGAAGGCGAAAGCCTGATGCGCGAAATCAGCCGCGATCCTACCGATCTGGTGGCTCAAACCATCGGCGCTAACCATCAATATCCGGATGGTTTTATGCTGTTTTTAGGCACAATGTTTGCCCCTACCAAGGATAGAGGTGTCAAGGGCGAGGGCTTTACCCATAAAACAGGCGACAGGGTAAGTATTTCCAGTGCCGATATCGGCCTGTTACATAATCAGATGAAGCTATCGGCCGATTGCCAGCCATGGACATTTGGTCTGGCCGATTTAATGCGCAATTTATCGGCACGTGGCCTTGTCTGACAGCAATAAAGGCATATCTGGCCCGGCATCCATTCTGGTGATTGGCGGGGTAAATATTGATATCTACGGCCGTGCAGATGATGCTGAACGGGCTACCTTTTCTCTGGCTGATTCCTATCCTGGAGCTGTGCATATCCATGCCGGCGGGGTGGCGCGAAATATTGCTGAAAATCTGGGCCGGCTTGGCCTGAAAGCGGGCTTTATTGGCTGTTTCGGGCAGGATGAATATACCGGCCTTCTTACCGCCTCTTTGCAGGATGCGAATGTGGATATCAGCCTCTCTAAACAGTCGGCTATTGCAAATGATATCTATCTTGGCCTGTTTGCCGCAGATGGCCAGATGATATATGCGGTTAATCAGATGCGCTGTGTTACAGAAATCGATATTGCCTTTCTCTCGCGCCATCTGGCTGTCTTGCAACAGGCAAAGACCCTTGTAGTGGATGGTAATCTTGACACAAAAGCCCTTTATTATATCGCCGAACATAAAGGTAATGCCCTGCTGGCAGCCGATATGGTTTCAACATCAAAGGCAATCCGCTTTGCCGGGATTTTGCCCGCCATAGATATAGTGAAATGCACAGCCGCAGAAGCCGCCAGCCTGACAGATCTTCCAGAGGATGCGCCCCCCGATGCCTTATGTGATGCCTTGCAGGATAAGGGGATAGGCACAATATTGCTATCGCTGGGGGCAGAAGGGTTTATACTGGCTAATAGGGCACAAGACAGGCTCTGGATTAAACCTGCCCAAACAGGTGAAATATCTAACAGCTCCGGGGCAGGGGACGGGTTGCTTGCCGGATATATCTATGGGATAGAAACAGGCATGGATAGCTGCAACGCAGGATATTTTGCCCGCGATCTGGCCGCGCTGTCCCTGGTCAGTGAAGGAGCAGTAAACCCGGATATTAAAAAATTATTAGATATATAAAACAGATAAATAATAATGAAACTTAAATTTAATAGTGAAGTTAAGGGCGCGGCCAAAAACAACCAGCCGATTGTTGCGCTGGAAAGCACGATTATATCGCATGGTCTGCCCTATCCCGATAATCTGGAGGTTGCAAAATCTCTGCAAGAGGCGGTACGTGAAAAAGGCGCGATACCCGCTACCATCGCCATTTTGGGCGGGGGGGTGCATATCGGGCTGACGGATGAGGCACTGGCCATGCTCGCTGACCCGAATAGCCAGATTGAAAAGGCCAGCCGCCGCGATATTCCCCATCTTCTGGCCAGTTGCGGAAATGGGGCAACCACTGTTGCAGCGACCATGTTGCTGGCACAAAAAGCGGGCATATCTGTTTTTGCGACAGGCGGTATAGGCGGGGTGCATCGCGGAGCAGAAACCAGCTTTGATATATCAGCCGATTTGCCGGAGCTGGCGCGCACCGATATGTGTGTGGTGTGTGCCGGGCCAAAGGCTATTCTGGATATCGGGTTAACGATGGAGGTGCTAGAAACCTCTGGCGTGCCGGTGATAGGCTATCAATGTGATGAAATTCCTGCCTTTTGGTCACGAAATGGATCCGGGGTGGAGGTGCCTTTGCGTCTGGACAGTCCAAGCGATATTGCCAGCCTGCTGCATCAAAAATGGCAATCCGGGCTGGATGGCGGCGTGCTGGTCGCTAACCCTGTACCCGCCTCGGCAGAAATTCCGGCCGCCGAATTGAAAACGGCTATTGATGCTGCCTTGCAACAGGCTGAACAGAAGGGCGTAAGGGGAAAAGCTGTGACGCCTTTTTTGCTGGACTATATCCGCACACATACATCCGGGCGCTCTCTGGCTGCCAATAAAGCGCTGGTTTTAAACAATGCCCGGCTAGCAGCAGAAATAGCTATGGCCTATCACCGGCAAAAATAGACCTGCCTGGCAATTGGGAAAAAGCTGTTGCCTTACTCGGCTTTTGGCGGCTTTTTCTTGAGAACAGCCTTTAACACCAAACCCAGAATCACCCCGCCAAGCCCCAGCCATACAAGAATATCGCCAAAATTTTCCATCTATCTTTCTCCATTTTCTTTTCCATGCCGAGATTTTCGGATCAGAAGTTCCAGCTTATTCAGAAATTCCGAGCGATCACGTTTGGAAAAACTTTTATGCCCGCCCCGATTTTTTTCGATAAAAAAAGGGTCAGCAGCGCGCCTGTCTGCCATCAAATCGCGCTTGGCCAGCTGTAATCCTATATTTTGTTTGGTAAAAATATCACCATTATGGCGCAGGCACGAGGCGTCCTTATCCAGAACCTTTGCGGCCAGCACGATATCATTGGTTACCACAATATCGCTCTTTTCTACCTGATCGGCGATATATTTATCGGCTTCATCCGGCCCGCTGGCCACCACTACCAGCCGCACCAGCGGATTTTGTGACGGCCGAATACCGCCATTACTGACCATAACAAGCGGGCATTGATGGCGGCTGGCCACCTGTTCTGCCTCGCCCTTTACCGGACAGGCATCTGCATCAATATAAATTATCGGCATCTTTTTTTTCGCATCGTCACTTGCCAGCGGGATAATTATTTTATGGGTTATGCTAGCAAATCCGAGATAACCCTGTCTTGTTTTGTTTTAACGCTTGCACCGGAATAAGGCCTGTTTCACACTTTTAAACAATTTCGGGCAAGGACAGGCAACGGGATAAAATCAGATGGATGATAAAACAGCCACTACGGCAGCCGCGATTATGTATCAGCATTTGCATCAGGGCAGTGTGCTGGAGGGGTTGCAAGACAATCTGCGCCCGCAAAGCCGAACAGAAGGCTATCAGATACAGGCCAGGCTGGAAGAGGCGATGGATAGCCAGAGGAAGGGGTGGAAAATTGCCGCCACCAGTATCGCTGGCCAGAAACATATCGGCCTTAACGGGCCGATTGCCGGGCGCATAATGGCAAATATGATGGTAAAAACCGGCCAGCCTGTCCCTTTCGGGGCAAATAGGATGCGCGTTGCCGAAGCTGAATTTGTTTTTTGCATGAAAACAGATTTATTGCCTTGTCCCAACCTTTATGAAACAGCAGAGGTGATGGCAGGGGTAGCCAGCCTGCATTTGGGGCTGGAATTTCCGGATTCGCGTTTTGCCGATTTTGCAGCCGCAGGTGAAGGCCAGCTAATCGCTGATAATGCTTGCGGCTATAAATTTATGATGGGCAAGGCGGTATCCGATATTTGGCGAGATTTGGATTTGTCCAAGCATCCCGTGTCGGGCAGGGTAACCGGCGCTGATAGGCAAATGCGCGCAGAATATACAGGTTCAGGCGGAAATGT
>JAYOMZ010000008.1:0-6032 GCA_038121125.1 Alphaproteobacteria bacterium | reverse complement strand
GATTATGCTTTGCTGAGAGTATATCAAAGGAGGGGGAATAAATTTATGTCACAGGTAACCGCCCCAAAAAATAACCCTAAAAACAGCTGGGGGGCAGATTTATTTGCCCTTTTAAAACGCCATGAGGTCAGTTTTCTGCCTTTTGTTCCGGATGCGGGTCATGCTGATCTGATAGCCCTTGCCCAGGCAGATAATGATATGCAGCCGGTGGTTCTGACCACCGAAGAAGAAGGGGTTGCGCTTGCTTCCGGCCATTGGCTGGGGGGAAAAAAATCTGTCCTGCTGATGCAATCCAGCGGGGTTGGCAATACGATAAATATGCTGTCCATGCTGTCCAATTGCCGTTTTCCCTTTGTAACATTGGTGACCATGCGCGGCGAGTTTGGCGAATTTAATTCCTGGCAAGTGCCGATGGGACGCGCTACGGCCGATGTTTTGCGTGCGATGGGGCTGTCGGTGCATATTGTTACCGAAGAAGACAAGCTGGTAAAAACAATTGATGCCGCACTATATGCCGCCTATTCCAGTGATCAGCAGGTAGCTGTTCTGCTATCGCAACAGCTGGTTGGCAGAAAGGAATGGTAATGTTGCAAAGACGTGAAGTTGTATCAAAGATAAACCAGGGTCGCGGCGATGCGCTGATGGTCACCGGGCTGGGCTCGTCCAGCTATGATTTACACGCCGCCGGCGATGATGACCGTAATTTCTATCTCTGGGGGGCAATGGGCGGTGCGGCAATGACCGGGCTGGGCGTTGCCATGGCACAGCCGGACAAGCATATAATTGTTCTGACAGGCGATGGCGAGATGTTAATGGGCATTGGCGCGCTGGCCACTATCGGCGTGCAGCAGCCGAAAAATCTGTCCATCATTGTGCTGGATAACGGCCATTATGGCGAAACAGGTATGCAGGCCAGCCATACACAATTTGGTGTGGATTTACCTGGTATTGCCAGCGCCTCTGGTCTGCCCGTTACCATGTCGGTCACGAATGAGGCAGAGCTGGACAAGCTAATAGAGGCAATAACTGCCCAGCAGCAAGGCAAAGGCGGGGCAATATTTGCCTCTGTCAAAGTTGCGCCTGAAAGCCCGGAGCGCAGCTTGCCTATTGTTGATGGGGTGGAAATTAAAAACCGTTTCCGGCGCACATTGGGTCTGCAACCGCTTTAGCGAATACACCGCCCGGGGGATATAAAGCCCGGGATTGTAACGCGCTCTCAAAAAAAAGAGGGATAGGCGGCTATAGCTGGTTATCTTTGAGCAGGTAATTTAAATGCTCTTGTGCCAGCTGTTCCAATTCTGCGACTGTCTTGATCTGGCAGGCGCTTTTGCGATTGCGCCATTTCATTTCCAGCGTTTTGCGGTTCAGGGTCAGGCCGGATTTTCGGTTTACCAGCTCATCGGGTGTTTTTTCCAGACGGATAGCTGGCATCACAAAGCTGACCTTGTCTTCGTTAAAAGAGGCGACCCGCATTTGTTCCTTTTCACTATCGATCAGGAAAAAATTATTCAGCCTTTTGTCAGGGGAAACAGATTCGCAAAACAGACCCACGCTCCATTGCTGGGCCATGGCGCTAAAAGACAGGCTGGTAAACAGGAAAAAAACCACACATATCCGCATTTTTCATCTCCTATATTATGGCACTACAGAATATGAAACCCGAATTTTTGATATCCCAGATTAAACAGATAAATAAGGGCAATGGATAACAAAATACCGGCTGCCAATGCCCCTAAAAATCCGAATTTGCTGATCAGATAGGGAAAAAGCAAAAACATCGGCAAGGTCGGCAATACAAAATAAAAAGTCAGCACCATATGGTCGGCTATCTTCTTGTCCGGTTGATTTTCAGCATACATCCAGCAAATTATCAACAATGTGGTCAGGGGCAGGGCAGCGATTAACGCCCCGAATTTATCGCTGCGTTTCACCACTTCGGTGACCAGCACAATAACAGCCGATGTCAGCAATAATTTGCTTAAATAAAAAATCATCTTATCGCCTGGGCGAGGGGGAATAATTCTATCGCCTGTGCCCCGGACAGGGTAGTAATGCCTACATAGGCAAATAGAGCCAGCAAAGCGATAATTAAAATCTTGATAATGGTATGCAGCATTTTTATCACCTTTACGTTCAATTTTTTATCTTCTGGCTATTATTTCCGGCCTCTGAAAGGCTGGGCCAGAGCTAGCCTTTTTCCAGAAGCGGGCAAAATTTTGTCGAAACCATCAGCTTGTTTTTCTGGCTTTCCAGCGCGCCCAGCTCGGCACTTTTTTTTGTATAGGCCAGCCATTCCGCATCAGACCATAAAACCGCTCTTTTGGCTTCTCTGTCGCCGGCATTTTCATAGACCCAGATATGCACAAATTCATTGGGATCGCCTGTTTCGCCCTGCAAAAACGCCAAAGGCTCGCCCAGACAGCGATATTGCGGGGATTTGCCGAATTCTTCATACAAGGCAAGATGGGCGTTAAGCGTGCCAGGCCGGCAGCGATAGGTACGAATATCCACTAACATTTTTATTATCTCTTCAGCTTTTTAAAAAGGGGTGTGCATTTATTTTATCTGTCCAGTTTTCCAGAGCAGAGAGATTTTGCCAAGCCCTAACTTGCCTGCTTGGCAGGAAGAAAACTTCATGGTTTGATGGGGGTATGACAGACCCTGTTTTTATCGAGGCGGCCTTGAACGGCCCCTGGTCAAAATCGCGCCAGCCCTTGATGCCGGTAAGCGTTGATGCGCTGATAGCCGAAGGCATTGACTGTGCCAGAGCCGGGGCAGCGGTCATCCATATTCATGTCTATAACCCCGATACAGGTACACAATTTGAAGATGTCGATGCCTATCGCCGCGTCATTGAGGGGATAAGGCAGGTGCAGGATGTAATTGTCTATCCGACCTTGCCCCTATCGGGCTTTGGCGATACTGGCCAGCATTTTTTGCCTGAAACGCGCTTTGCGGCGGTGGCAGCACTGGCAAAAGCCGGGCTGCTGGAATGGTCTGTTATTGACCCTGGCACGACCCAGATTACCGCGCTGGACGGGGGCAGGGGCGAGGATGCCGACGGCGGCGTTGATTTTCTATATATCAATAGCACGCCGGAAATCAGATACGGGCTGGAACTGGCCGCCAGGTATGATTTTGTGCCAAGCTTTGCGATTTACGAGCCGGGTTTTTTGCGTCTGGGCGCAATGCTGTCCAGTGCCATAAAGGGCTGCCCGAGGCCGGTTTACCGCTTGATGTTTTCGGATAGATTTTCCTTTGGATTTCCGGCTGAGGAAGCCTATTTGCGCGCCTATAAATCGCTGCTGGACGGGGTTGTGCCAAACGCCTTGTGGATGGCGGCCGGCTTGCAGGTTAATCTGGACAGGATTATCCCCATATGCCTGTCAATGGGCGGCCATCTGCGCACGGGTCTGGAAGATGCGATATTTTATTCTGATATCGGCAATGCGGGGCTGGTTGAAAAGATGGCCGCGCGGGTGCAACAGGAAAATTATCATATTGGCACGCCCGCACAGTTGCGCCAGAAATTAAAAACCCCCTGAAAAATTTTTTCCCTCCGATAATGGGCGGGGATGGGGGCGTTTATTCTGCATTTTTCTTGTTCTATGCCAGAAAATAAAGATTAATAATGGAAGTGTGCCCAGATAAAAAAAAGAGAGGAACAAATGCCATGAAACGCATTTATGAATTTGCCCGCAAACCGGCTCTTCGCAATTATACCATTGCCGACCTTCAAAATCTGAAAGTAACCGGTCAAAAGCTGTCTATGGCCAATCCGCATACGGCCGATGAAATTCGTGCCTGTAAGGAAGCCGGAATCGATTTATTTGTGTGCGGAATGGATCAAATAGATGATGTGCGGGCGATTGCCCCGACCCATTTTTGCCGGGTGGGGTCAAAATGGGCGCAATTCGGCTCAAATGAAGAGCTGATGGCAGATGCCTTTGAGGCGATGCGCCGCGGGGCGGATATGTATTATACCTTGCGCTCGCTGGATGCGGTTGAAAAAATGACACGCGAGGGCATACCCGTACAGAGCCATGTCGGATTGATACCGACCTTTAGCCATTATTGCGGTGGCTTGCGCGGATGGGGGCGTGATGCGGATGAAGCGATGAAAATCTTTCAAACACTGAAAAGAATGGAAGATGCGGGCGTGATAGCGGTTGAGGCAGAATGTATTGCTGAAGAAGTGCTGGAAGCGGTGAATAAAAAAACATCTATTGTCACTTTTTCTCTGGGATCGGGCATGGCAGGGGATGTGATAATGTCCTTTGTGGCAGATGTGTGCGGCGAGGCAAGCGAAGAGGACAGGCCGCCCAAACACGCCCATGCCTTTGGCAATGTCGGGCGTTTGCACAAACAAATCCATGAAGAGCGTGTTGCAGCTCTGGGCCAATTCCATAAAGAGGTAGTAGCCGGTAATTTTCCCTATCAGAAAAACAATATCGCCATGCATGACGGGGAAAAGGACAAGTTTCTGGAAGCTCTGGATAAATGGACACCGACCCACCAGTAAGGTGCGGTTTTCTCCAGCGGTAAAAAGGGGTGTCGGCTAGGCGGGTGGTGGCTGGCCAGCAGGCACCTGTTTTATAAAATTCCGGTGGCGATAAGGCGTAATCCCATTATCAAAAAGGCTATCAGTACCAGCTTTCGAAACAGGGCTTGCGAGACGAAACCCCGCAGCATTTCACCGACGCGAAAGCCAGCCAAAACAGCGACAAGGCCAAGAAGTGAATGTATCAGCGTTTCGGTGGTTACCACGCCGGAAATCACCAGTCCGGCTGCCAGCGGAAAACAGCCCGCCAGAAACAGAAAACCGGTCGCGCTGATAAATTTTTCCCTGGATACATTGCGAGCCAATAGATACATGGCAACAGGCGGTGACCAGATAGAGCTGAGGCCGCCCAATATGCCGGAAAATAGCCCCACCCCGACCTGCCAGCCAATATGGCCGCTTACCGGCAGGGTAATACCGAAAAGCAGATTAACCGAAAACGCCACCATAGCCGCCCCGATAGAGGCGGTCAGCAAACCGGCTGGATAGCTGTTGATAAATAAAGAAGTAACAAAAATACTGATCATGATCGCCAGCGCAAAATAGCGATATTCCATCGCTGTACGGCGCGGTTCGGGCGCGCGAAGATATTGCATCAGATTGGTAAAAATAATTGGCAACAACATCAGGGAAATAGCGGTTTTTGGCGCGATAATCAGCGTTAAAAATGCCATTGCGGCCGCTGGTAATCCAATCCCCAAAAAGCCTTTGACAATGCCGGCAACAAAAAAGACCAGCAAAATCAGCACGGTTAATTCAATGCTCACCCCCGGCAGCAAGAGCATCTCCAATATCCTGTCCAGCATCCCTGTTAACCCTTGCTTAAAATTCCATTTATTCCGGTATTATTCTTTTTGGCCTTATTCAGGCTAGAGATATTGGCGCACTTCATTAAGTTTTTTTTGTACCGCCAGAGGGTCGTCAATATTTTTCATCACAACTTCGCCTGAACCGGTGCCGGTTACCCTGATATTTCCTGACCCCAGCAGGCGTTGCAGGATAGACTGGTTAAGATTTACCTCTTCAATGCGGTTAAAGCTCATCTCTTCGGTCTGCCGACTTATCAGGCCGCGCTTTATTACCAGTCTTTTGTTGGTCAAGGCTCTTTCGGTTGTCCATTTTTCGATATACATGGAAATAAAGATAAAAATGCCCACAATCAGCCAGCCCAGAAAGAAAAGCGCCAGCCAGGCGATAAGACTATGCGTCCAGTGAAAGGCGATTTCCATCTCGATGGTTTCATTATCGGGCAGGGTGCTTTTGATGAATTTCATTGGCAGGTCATTCTTTTCCCACGCCAGGGGATAAAGTGCGGTAATAATAAAAGATTAGATATTTATTAGCATAATGCCGCCATCAGCAAAATGATTTCTGTTTTTTGCCCGCAAACAGAATATCAAAGTGATCATTGGAAAATCAGCGTTCGACTGTAATCCAGACATAGCTTCAAAAACGGGAGATGATATGGCGG
>JAYOMZ010000007.1:37446-63238 GCA_038121125.1 Alphaproteobacteria bacterium | reverse complement strand
ACTGGAAATAAAAACAGCTCAAACCGATTTGTCTAGCCAAGAAGCTGAAAATGTAAAAATTCAAGCTTTAGATTTTCCAACTAATTCAAACAATTCTGTTTTGAGTGCAGCCCTCAGGAATTATATTGGAGCACATTCAGATGGAACGTTTTCTTTAGAGGGAGATGATGCGGCAAATTTTTCATTAAATGCCCAAGGCGAAATTATAGGTAATCTAAACTATAATGCACCTCAAGATAGCGACCAAAATAATATCTATGATTTAAGCCTTAAATATCAAAGACCGAACGGTGATAGTTTTTTAGAAAATATAAGTCTAACAATTCAGAGTTCCGTGCCACCCAGCAGTCTCGGAGCTCACAATGTTTTGACAGAGGAAATAATTACAGGGAGTAATTTAGACCTAAATGCGATAGTTACAAAAGAAAACCTCCCTGGTATTTTTGATCCGCAAATGACAACGATTGATCTTGATAATGGCAGCTTAACTTTCGGAGCTTTCTTTCAAAATTTCTCGACTGTTTACGGCGCGGGCGGCAACTTTTCGATTAGAAACATTTCATATAACGGGCCTAATGTTTTTGACCCGCTTATTCACAACATTTCAATTGAAGCTGGTAATATTTTAACCCTTGGAGGTCCAAATTTATCTGATGCAATTCCATTTGGTGATTATTTTGGGGAATTAGTATATTCATCAGGTGGAGAGGAATTTGTTTATGACTTGCAATTATTTGCAGACCCAGGAAATGGGCCTTCTGTTAGTATCTTTTCATCTGATACTATGCCATCAAAATCTGTTTCATCATTTCAAAATATTACTATCGGCAATAATGACTTAACTTTTTCAATTCTTGAAAACCCAGCAACCCGATTTTCCTTGATCAATCAAATTGCAAATTTCGCACCCGGGGGAACTTTAAATTTAAACAATATAACAGTCCCTGCCGGAGGCGATGCTAATCACCTTAGAATTCAAAATAATCAAATTGTGATTTCTAATGATATTGTGACTGGCCAATATACTGCAGACGTAACATATTCTGTGGGTGCTAATTCTGTTAACACTTCCGTAAATTTTTCGATTGTGGGAAAACCACCAAGGCCGTGTATTAATAACGCATCAAAGCTTGCTCCGTCAGCACAAGGTATACCAACTAATTTATTTAGAGAACATAATGGTAATTTTGTAGAGAGTTATCTCGCAAAAACTTCTAGTATTTTCGAGGCAACGGAAGCAAAAAAATTATCCTTTTCAATTTTTGACAACCCTTCAGTTACAAGTGAGGAATTAGTTGCTTTTTTAACAGCCAATCCGGATGGTGTCCTTACACTTGAGGGTCCGGATGCAAGTATGTTCAGCATCAATCAACTCGGTGATATTAAGTTGAATGGCATTGCAGATTTTGAAAAGAAAGCATCATATGACTTCAGAATAAAATATCAGCAAGGAGAAAATAATTTTCAAAATAATGTTCTTATCGAAATTATCGATGATTTCACAGACAACACCTTACATCTTGAAAATGTGAATATTTCTAGTGCAAAAGGGGCAAAACAGGCGGTTTTAATTGCCAATAAGGCACTAGAACAAGTGAGCAGTTTTAGCGCATACGCCGGTTCAAGCCAAAATAGACTGAACCACAGTCTAGAATTAACCTATGAAAAATTATCAACAGCAAAAATTTCTAGGGGTAGAATAGTTGATAGTGACTTCGCTCAAGAAACAACAATATTAGCAAGCAAACAACTTATTTTACAAAGTTCTCAAGAGATAATTGCACAAGCAAACACTGCAAAACAAAACCTTTTGGCTTTGCTAGAGTAAATTTTAATCATAATAAAAGTCGTAAATAATGAGCGACAAAACCCCACAGCCAGAATTCCTGGATATATTTATTTTCTTCTTTGTTAGACTTGCCTCGACGGTCGGGTGATTGAGAGCTTGGAATTACAGAAAAGTCTAGGTTCACAATTCCATTTTTGATTACTTGGGCTGGAATAGATACAGAAAATTTTGCCGAGGAACTAAGGCTAGCCAAACTTTGTGCCCGCTGAGATAATTTTTCAATATTCTCCAAACTAATCTCTTTTCCTAAAAATTCCCACTCCAGCTGCTCAATAACCTGTTCATGATTTTTAAAAAATATATTGGCATGAAAACCAACAAATTGTTTTGGAGAATTATGTTCGATTTTTATATCTTTAGAAATTGAAATCCTATCTTCAATTTTTGTTCTATATAAAATTTTCTCTATCTTATTCTCTTGAGCTTTATCTATATTCTCTGACAAAAATTCTGTTTTTAAATCATTATTTGGAAACAATTTATCAATTGCATTTGATGCTTTTTCGATTGGATCAACGACTTTATCATTCATCGATATCCTTGATAACTTTCCCATTTCCCCTTTTATTGTAGATGGCTCAATTTCAGCAGAAATAATATGGCCCTTATCCTTTCGAGTAACTGTATAGGCAACACCGTTTTCACCAGTGATGATTTCCTCACCTCTCAACCATTTTATTTTACTCTTTCCCTCAGTATCACCCGGGTTTAAATCTTCATACTGGTAGGAAAGGAGTAATTGAGCCCCGATTATGGGTTCACCTAAAATGTTGATATTTTTGGCGGTAGGCAACTGGGGACCGAGTTTTATAACCTTTTTAAAATCTATTTCCTTAAAGGCTATAACTTTCTGATTTTTTTCTATTTTTGCTACAATCGCGATTTTTTTATCTACATCTTCTTCTTTTATTTCATAAGATGATTTAGTTGCACCACTTATTGGTTTCCCATTTCTAAACCATTGAACTGTCATTTCAGCATTATGGTTTAGAATAAAATCAATATCATATGCAAAATTAGCTTTCAGCACCTCTCCTTCGACTGGCTGACCAGTAATATTTAGATATGGAATTAATTCACTTTCGTTGACGCTGTGATGTATTTCAAAAAGCGATGCCCTCTTATCTAAGTTAAATTGTTCGGTAACTATATCGAACTCAATATTATTTGAACTTTTTGTTTCATGAGTATTGGCTCTAAAATTTACTTTTCCGATTGGACCAATAGATTTTTCAATTTTTTGACGAAGAAAATCGATGTTTTCATATTCTCCGCATTGCAGTTCTAGCGAATTAGCGATAGCCTTTCGTTCACTTATTGACCAATTAAAATCATAATGAAGTTGAACATATTTAGGAGGCGCTTTGCAGGATATGTTGCCTTTTGCGAGAACTGGTGAAGCAAACAAAAGCATGCAACTACAGATATAAACAAATTTGAAGTTTCGCATAATTTTTGCTACCCAAGCTGTAGACAAAAACGTGATAAATTTAGTTTTTGATAACTTACTTTGGGGCATTCCCTATTAGGTTTCATTTACATTGAACAAAATTAGTCTCAAGGCAGATCCTTGCTTTCTTCTGCGCAATCAAAAGGGTTTCGTTTGGAAGTTTTGCTGTTAATCGATTTCTATAGTCTGTTGCCCTTTGATTCCCCCTCGACGCCGCAATATTAAACCACATATGGGCACGCTCAAAATCTTGTAATGTTTGCTGACCAACAATGTAAATCATTCCCAAGTTCACCTGCGATTCCAAATGACCATTCGTTGCGGCTTTTTCATACCACTTAATTGCTTCTTCGGTATTCTCAGTTACCCCTATTCCCGCTTCGTACATTTTTCCTAAATTAAATGCCGCTTCTATATTTTCTTTGTTGGCTGCTCTTTGGTAATACTCAAAGGCAAGTTCGAAGTTTGTTTTCACACCCTCTCCATGATTATAGGCTTCTGCAAGCTTCATTTCTGCTTCGACAAACCCTTGTTCAGCACTCAACTTATAATAACGAAGTGCCTCCTTTCGATCTTTTGGAAAGCCTATGCCATCGTCGAAATTGTACGCAGTTTCCAATTGCGATAATCCATCACCAGCGTCCGCAGCTTGCTTAAAAAAGAAGGCTGCTCTTTCTTTATCTGAATTCTCTGCGCTATCGCGTAAATAAAGACCAGCTTGTTTGAACGCACCTGCAAATCCGTTCTCTGCGGCGGAGATCATTAGAAAGGCGGTTTTTTCATTCTTCCCACTTTTTTCTTCCAATCTTTTTGAATATTCAAATTGTGCGTCTGGGAAACCATTTTCAGCTGAACTCATCAAATAACTGTCTGCAATGGCTTTATCTGGGCTGACACCTTCTCCTGCAAAATAGATTTTGCTCAATAGATATTGGGCTTGTGGTTCATTATTTGCAGCAGCCAATTCAAGCCAATATATAGCTTCCTGAAGCTCCTCAGAAGAACTAGCCCCTTTTTTCATATTTTCCCCAAGCAAGTAATAGGCTCTTTGATATTTTTGAATTGCAGATGCTTTCAGCCATTTCAAAGCCAAACTATTTGATTGTGCAACTCCCTTTCCTTTTCCATACAGATCGCCCAATAAAAACTGAGCTGGGGCATATCCTTTCTCAGCGGCAATTATAAGTGATTCAGCTGCAGCTTTAAAATTTGCACCCGTTCCACGGCCACTTAATAACATTTCTGCATAAAAATATAATCCTTCTGGATTTCCTTGTTTTGCTGCTGCTCTATAAAACTCGAATGCTTTTTGTGGATTATAAATTGAAACATCAGAGTCACTATAAATTGAGCCAAGTAATAATTGAGCATCCAAATAGCCTAAACGTGCTGCTTGAGTGTATAAATAAAGACTTTTATTTGGCTCAAAAATATCGAGATCCTTATTCGACAACAACGCTGCCATCTGAAACATAGCTTCTGGATTCTCTCTCTCAATCGCCTTTTCTAAATACTCAACAACAATAAAAAAGCTTGTATCATCTAGCCCATTTTTCATAATAAATTCAGCATATAAAACTGCCGCATCAGGATTATCTTTATCTGCTGCAAGCTTTAAATATTTTCCATATGCTTCAAAACTCTCAGGGTTTTTCTCAAGATTAATAAGTTGCACGAGGCGCCAAGCTGCGTCCTCATAATCCTTAGCTGCAGCTTTTTCAAACCACTTAATCGCTTGGTTGCGGTCAACCTCAACACCTTGCCCGGATAAATAAGCTAAAGCGAGCTTATAGCTCGCTTCTAAATCTCCTTGTTCAGCTGCTTTAAACAACCAAAAAAACCTTAATTCTAAGTCTTTATTAAAGTCATCAACCCCTTCATAGAGCTCTGCCAACCGCAACTGGGATAATAAATCACCATTTTCGGCAGTTGATTTATAATAGAAGGCCGCTAAAGGTAGATTTTTTTTTGTATATTTTCCTTCATCTAACAATTTAGCGTAATTTAATTTTGCATCCGATATCCCATTATCTGCTGCATATCTGATAAGATTAATTGCCTGTTTTACATCTCTTTCTTCTTCACGAGCTAAAAGCAACATTCCAAGTTTCAGGGCTGCAACAGGATTTTCTTCGAAATCTGCTTCAAGGTAGAATTTTATTGCTTTTTCAGAATCTATAAAACCGATTTGTCCAGTTTCATATAATTGACCCAAAAAGAAATTTGCTTCAGCCACGCCACCCTCTGCTGACCTAAGCAATAATTTTATGCCAGCTGTGATATCCTTTTCAGTTCCGTGACCTTGGTAAACTGCCTTTCCTAGCTCTGCAAGAGCCTGTAAATTACCTCCTGCTGAAGCCTCTTTGAAATAATTGACTGCTTCGATTTCATTTTTGGCTACGACATTACCAGCCATCAGGCGAATTCCAACCTCATATTGAGCCTCTGGAAGACCTGCATCAGCAGCCATTTTAAAAAATCGGAATGCGCCAAAATGATCCTTATCGACAGCCCTTCCTTCGTCTAACCAACGACCAACGATCATTTGTGCTTCTGATTTTCCGGCATCAGCAGCTTGGACATAGAATTGAAATGCTTCCTCTAGGTTATATACGTCAGAATTTTCTGGGTTAGAAACATAATGGGCTAACGCCAATCTTGCGCTTGGAAGACCGCCCTTAGCGGCGATTTGAAACCATTGCCTAATTTGTTCCTGAGTTGCGTCAAACTTAGGCTCATCTCTAAGGCGTAATGCTAACCTAAATGCAGCTTCAGCGTCCCCATTTTTTGCTGCTTTTTCGTAAAGCTTCAAAGCTTCTTTAAGATTTTTTTGGACGCCATCCCCATATTCTAGCATTAAACCAAGGTTATATTGTGCGTTTTCGTGGCCCATTGCAGCAGCAAACTCAAAATAACGTTTAGCTTCTCCATAATCTTGAGCCACCCCTAAACCCTGTTTATATAGGTTAGCAAGTCCAAATTGGCCGTTTGCATTCTTGTTTTCTGCAGATTTGCGAAAAAAGAATGCTGCTTTCTCATAGTCTTTTTCTATTCCTGTTCCTTCATAATATAATTGCCCTAAAATCGCCTGTGCAGAAGAATCTCCGTTTTCACTGGCTTTTTCTAGGTATTGAACAGCTAAAGGGATGTCAGTCTTCACCCCAATTCCACTGAGGAAAATTTTTCCCAACATATAGTTGGCACCTGGATGTCCTTTTTCGGCAGCAATTTTAAACCAATGCAAAGCTGATTGATAATTTTTCTCTAGGCCAACACCGCTATAATACAAAAGCCCGAGTTTCATTTGAGCATTCACATCACCAGTTTTAGCCTTGTTGAGAACTTCTTGATATTTTTCTGGAACTATTTCGCTTGGACTTGGCTGCTGTGAGCTTGCAAATGAAGATGAAATAAATACAAATGAAACACAAAAACCAATTAATAAATTTAAAAACATCCCCTTGGCCAGGAGGCTCCTTGCAAAAGATATTTTTTCATTTTTGCTTGTTATTTTGTGTTTTTTCACAGAGTTGTCCAAATTTTGAATTATTAAGTAAATATTGGGCATCAAAAATAGCAAACCCATAGCAACGTTTAAAGCTATTGACCAAAAATTTTAATAAACGACGCCATCGTAGATATAACGACCTATTTTATAAGTCTTATAGCCTTGAATTAGGATATTATTAATGCTGTTATGGGGTCAAAACTTGGATGAAAAGAAGTTTTATCATGATAAAGCCCTTAAAAATATCAGTCGCAGAAATGGTTAAAGCCGCTAAAACCAATATCAGCGAAGTCACTGCCAAAAAGGCACTGGAACTCTATCAGGACGAGAATATCGTGATCGTGGATATTCGCGATATAAGAGAGCGTCAAAAGCTGGGATTTATTCCGGGCAGCTATCATGCCCCGCGCGGAATGCTGGAATTTTGGGTCGATCCGCAAAGCCCGTATTTCAAGGAAATTTTTGGCCAGGACAAGCGTTTTATTCTGCATTGTGCTTCTGGCTGGCGCTCGGCACTTAGTGCGGCAACGCTAAATGAAATGGGCTTTGATGCTGAACATATATCGGACGGGTTTTCCGGCTGGCTGGAAGCAGAAGGCCCTGTCGAGATGCCTGGCCTCCCTCATCAAAAAGCTAGAGCAATAGAGGCAAAATAGATGGGTTTGGATAAAAACGCACCAATTGGCTATATGCAGCGCACCAGAGAGTATTATCTGGGACTGGGATATGATAATCCCTATCAATGGGCCAATTTTACAGATGTGCCGTTTGTTCAGCCTGTCAAAGCGCTTGCTAAAATGCGTGTTGCGATTGTCACAACCGCTGCCCCCTATCAGCCGGACAAGGGCGATCAGGGGCCGGGGGCAGCCTATAATGCATCGGCTAAATTCTTTTCAGCCTATCAGTTACCCATTGACCCTGAACCGGATTTACGAATCTCTCATATCGCCATTGATCGCACCCATACCACCGCAGAGGATAGCGGAACCTATCTGCCACTTGCCGCCCTGAAACGGGCAGAAAAGTCCGGCATTATTGGCAGTATCGCCCCCCATATCTATGGATTTCCAACTAACCGCTCGCAGCGTGCCAATATCGATAATGATGCCCCGCAACTGGTCAAAATGCTGCAAGCGGACAAGGTGGATGCGATTATAGCCATTCCCAATTGCCCGGTATGCCATCAATCGGTTTCGATTGCTGCGCGTGCAGCCGAAGATGCCGGCATCGCATCTGTCATTATGGGATGTGCGCTGGATATTGTTGAATATGCAGGCGTACCACGCTTTTATTTTTCCGATTTTCCACTTGGCAATAGCTGCGGCCGCCCGAACGATCCGGCCTCTCAGGATGCAACGCTCAAAGGGGCGCTTGATCTGCTTGTCCAGGCCGACAGGCCGCGTACCAGCTGGCACTCGCCCCTGAAATGGCACGGGGAGGAAAACTGGAAAGAGGATTACTCAAATATCGAAAAACTCTCCGCTGCAGAAATTGCCAAAAGGCGGGCAGATTTCGATAGTGCCAAGGAAGATGTCAAGGCCAGCCGACAGCAAAGCGCCTAAACCAAACACCTGGACAAAACGCCTAGATAACGCCCCATTCTTTTAAAACATCGCGATTATGCGCGCCCAGCTGCGGCGGTGCGGCATGATAGCTGGCAGGCGTTTTTGACAATTTGGGCGGATAGGCCACCCCTTTGAAACTGGCACCATCCTCGCGCGACAGGCTTACCTCCATTTGCCGGTGCTGCAGATGCGGATCGCCAAATATAGCCGGGATATCATTAATAGGCCCGCAGGGAACATTTGCAGCCTCCAGCAAGGCTATCAGCCTGTCTTTTTCAAAAGAAACTATTCGCTCTGCCAGCCTCTGATCGGTTAATTCCCTGTTTTGACAGCGCGCTTCATTGGTTTTAAAACGTTCATCTTCTGCCATTTCTGCCATGCCCAGCACCTCTGCCAGACGGGCAAACTGGCCATCATTTCCGCAATTGATAATGACATACCCATCTGCAACCGCAAATACGCGGTAAGGCACGATACTGGGGTGATTATTGCCCATGCGTTGCGGTGTTATCCCGCAATTCAGCCAGTTAGAGGACTGATTGGCCAGCATCGCTACCTGACAATCCAGCAAGGCACAGTCAATATGCTGGCCCTCGCCTGATCGGTTGCGGTAATGCAAGGCAGCCAGAATTGCGCTGACCGCATTAAGGCCGGTAAACAGATCGCAAATCGCCACCCCTACCTTGACCGGCTCTGCGCCCGGCGTACCATCTGGCTGGCCTGTGATGCTCATCAAGCCGCCCATTCCCTGGATCAGAAAATCATAGCCCGGGCGATGGGCATAAGGCCCTGACTGGCCAAATCCGGTAATCGAGCAATAAATCAGGCGCGGATTAATTTCCTTTAGTGCGTCATAATCCAGACCGTATTTTTTCAGACCGTCCAATTTAAAATTTTCCACCAGAATATCCGCCTTTTTGGCCAGATCGCGCACTATCTGAACATCTTCTGTGCGCGTGAAATCCAGGCTGACAGAACGTTTATTGCGATTACAACAGGCAAAATAGGCCGCCTCGCTGCGCTTGCCTGTTTCATCCTCGATAAAGGGCGGGCCCCAGCCACGTGTATCATCCCCGCCATCGGGATTTTCTATCTTCACCACATCCGCCCCTAAATCGGCCAGCATCTGGGTAGCGGAAGGCCCTGCCAGAATACGGCTTAAATCAAGAACTTTTACGCCCTCCAGGGCAGAAGGGTTAGAAGGGGAGTGCGCCATGTCAGTGCCTTTAAAATATAATACTGGATGTTCACTAGATTAGTGTCTGACAGTATTTTAGCAACCGCAAAGACTTGCTAAATCTGCATAAAGCTGGATAGGCTTTTAAGAGCAAAAAAGGAGTGTAGCTATTATGGATTTTTCTTTGTCTACTGAACAACAGGCACTTATCGATACCACCGTTAAATTTGCCGCAGCCGAATTGCCGGATATGGCCAGGAAGATAGAAGAATCCAGCACCCCGCCCCCGAAAAGCCTGTTGAAACGCTATGCCGAGCTGGGCCTTTTGGGGGTGAATTTGCCGGTAGAATATGGTGGTGGCGGGATGAGCCATCTGGATGCGGTTCTGGTTCTGGAAGAGCTGGCCAAAATTTCCTGTGCCATTGCCTTTCCTGTTTTTGAGAGCAGTTTTGGCCCTGCCCTTGCCATTGCCCATTTTGCCCCGGAAGAAATGCGCCAGCGTGTGCTGCCAAAGGTCTGTAGCGGCGAGATGATCATTGCTGTTTCCATGTCCGAGCCGCAAGCCGGCACAGCCCTGACAGATTTAAAAACAACCGCCACCATCAAAGGTGACAAGGTGATTGTCAATGGCACGAAACGCTGGTGTTCAGGGGCAAGTCATGCCGATGCCTATCTGGTATATTGCCGGCTATCAGATGATCCGGGCGCAAAAGGCATTGGCGCGGTGCTGATCGAAAAAGATACTGATGGCTTTAGCTTTGGGGCAGCCGAACACCATATGGGATTTCACGGCATCCCCAGTGCCGATATGTATTTTGATGCGGTGGAAATTCCGGCCAGCAATATTGTTGTTCCAGCAGGCGGGTTTAAACAATTAATGGAAGCCTTTGACCTGGAGCGTTGCGGCAATACCACCATGAGCCTAGCTTGTGCCCAGTCTGCCTTTGATATCGCGCTGGCCTATGTTCAGGAACGCCATCAATTTGGCAAGCCACTGGTTGATTTTCAGGCAGTACAACTCAGCATCGCTGAAATGAAGATGAAGCTGGATGCCGCAAGATTGCTGCTATATCGGGCGGTGGTTGGCGCCCAAAATGGTCTGCCCAGCATTGCCGACAGCTCTATTGCGAAATGCTATGCCAATGAAATTACCAGAGATGTGACAGGGGCTGCCTTGCAATTAATGGGCGGCTATGGCTATTCAACAGCCTATCCGATGGAACAGAAAATGCGCGATGCCTGGGGCTGGGGCATTGCCGGCGGGGCGATAGATGTCCAAAAAACCAATATCGCCTCTGCGCTGGTAGGGCGGCGCTTTAATCAGCGTGCCCGATAGACAGGGATAAATCACGGTAAGGTTATTAACAAAGCAAAGGATTGAGAAGATGTCCGAAGAAACCCCTAAAACCGCAGGGTGGCGCCCCCATCCGCGCTATCCCGATCCGGCTGTTATCAGCCTTGATCCCGACTTTGACAAGCTGACGATTTTTTCTGCTGCGATAGAGCGGCTATATACCGGCTGCCGCTGGGCAGAAGGGCCTGTATATTTTGGCGATGGCCGCTATTTATTGTGGAGCGATATTCCTAATCAGCGTATTTTGAAATGGGAAGAGGAAACCGGCATTGTTTCGGTCTATCGCAAGCCGTCGAATTTTGCCAATGGCCATACGCGCGACCGTCAGGGCCGGCTGATCAGTTGCGAGCATGGCCGCCGTTTAACCCGTACAGAATATGATGGCCAAATAACCATACTGGCAGACAGCTATCAGAACCGGCCGCTTAATTCACCCAATGATGTGGTGGTAAAATCAGATGGCACTATCTGGTTTACCGATCCGCTTTTTGGCATTTTGGGCAATTATGAAGGCATAGAGCAGACAAGCGAAAACACCCCTGCCCTTTATCGCCTTGACCCGGAAACAAACAGCCTGACAGCCATCGCAGATGACATAGATGGGCCAAATGGCTTGTGCTTTTCCCCTGATGAGCGCATCTTGTATGTTGTGGCCAGCCGATCTGCCCCGCACCGTACAATCCTTGCCTATGATATGTCCGCAGATGGAAGCCGGGTAATCGCTGAAAGCCGGCGTGTTCATATTGATGCAGGCAAGGACGGTACACCGGACGGGATGCGGTGCGATATTCATGGTAATTTATGGTGCGGCTGGGGTATGGGCAGTGAGGAGCTGGACGGGGTAATGGTGTTTAACCCGGCCGGCAAGGCGATAGGCCGGATTGCCCTGCCGGAACGCTGTGCCAATGTCTGTTTTGGCGGTTTGCGGCGAAATCGGCTTTTTATGGCGGCCAGCCAGTCTGTTTATGCACTTTATGTGAATACACAAGGTGTTAAAGGGGGCTAATATATCGCTGGAATAAATTTTACTGCCCCTGAATAAACAGGCGTTTTATCAGGGGTCTTATACAACAGGATTTTATCATGCTTGCACCTTTTCGCTATTTGGCGCTTTTTCTTTTTGCCAGTTTTTTCTTGCTCAATACCCTGCCGACAACCGGCTTTGCCACAGAGCTTGAGATTGAGGTGTTAACACCGGGCGATGGCCTGGCGGTAGAGACAGGTATGCGCGCAAAAGTCCATTATCAGGGGCGTCTGGCAGATGGCAAAATCTTTGATGATTCCCGTCAGCGCGGCAATCCCTTTACCTTCACCCTTGGCGATGGACAGGTTATAGAAGGCTGGGAAAAAGGCATTGTCGGGATGAAAGTTGGCGAGAGACGTCAACTGACCATTCCGCCCGAGCTGGGCTATGGCTTAAGCGGGGCAGGCAATATTATCCCGCCAGGTGCGACCCTGATTTTTGATATTGAATTAATCGCGATACGCTGGCCGCCAAAATTGGCAAAGATTGATCCCGACGGCCTTGTCACAGCTCTGAATGAAAATCAGATCATCATTGATATTCGCAGTGCCGAAGCCCGCAAAAAAACAGGGGTTATTGAGGGGGCAGAAATGATCACCGGCTTTTCAGGGACAGGCCAGCTGCACCCCGATTTTCAGCGTAAATTTGCCGCTTTGATCAAATCCCTGAACACGCCTTTTATTTTATATGATGAAGATGGCGAAGCAGCCGCCTATCTGGGGGAGGCAATGGTCAAGCAGCTTGGCTTTGAATATGTATCCTATCTGGAAGACGGCATTTATGGCTGGCAGAAATCCGGCAAGCCGCTGGTCGCCTATCAGCCCTGATAAAAGCAGGGCGTTGCGATTAATGCAGCTGCACAACCTTGCGCCAGCCTTCCCCATCCCATTGATAGCCCAGCTCTTCTTTAACAGTGCGGAAGAATTCTTCCTTATCGCCTGTGATATACATCAAGGAAAGACCAAGTACCTGCCAAATTTCTAGAATCTCTTTCTGGTCTTTTTTATTCATGATGCATCTGGCCTCGGCAATAGGGTAATTCTTCTCCTTCCTGATCCAAATTTCATGCCAACTATCGGTCAGGGAAAAAAGATTCTGACCGGGCTGATTTTTTGCTGATTAATCCGGCAATTTGGGTAATCGGCCTTCTGCTTTCAGCGCGGCAAATCCGTTATAGGTATCGATTACCCCCTCGCGCAGTGAGATAGCAGGATAGTCCGGCACAAAGGCACGCAAATCGCTTTCATCCAGATCGGCCGGGAAGGGAAATTCTGGCCCCTCACAGCTGATTTTCGCCTCTGGTGCCATTTCCTTTACAATGGCCAGCCCATCTTCCAGCTTCTCGCACCGGCCATTTAAATCAAAGACCGGCGCGCCTTCCGGCTCAAAGCTGGCACAGGCGATAAAGGCGGCGGCCGCCTCGCCTGCATAAAGCCAGCTATACGCCCCGCTATAGGGCACTTTATATTCACTGCCTGCAACAGCAGCATGGATAGCGGCGGTGTTTTTAGAGCTCATCCCCTGATCGCGCCCCAGCCCGTACACCACATTTGGGCGCAAACCGATAGATGGCACCTGCCAGTCAGACCAATAGACAAACGCGCTATGTTCATTGGCCATTTTATATGCCCCATACAAGGTTTCCTTGTAAGGCCCGCCTGGCGGCAATGCCAGCGCAGCTATAGAAGAGGCATAGACTGTCCGCTTGATACCCAGCTCGCGCGCGGTTTGCAGAATGTTAATTGTCCCCTCGACATTTACCCGTGCCCCAAGGGCGGGGTTAGCCGCGCAAAAGGGTACTTGCAGCCCTGCCAGATGAATAATGGCACTCGCCTTATGCACCTCGGCCTGAGCCTTCAGCGCGGCAAAATCGGTCACATCGCTGACCTCCCAGGCCAGCTGTGCTGCCCCTTCCTCGCCCATAATCAGGCCAGCCCGGCGCCGGTCTTCGGAGAGATCCATCGCCACAACCTTCACGCCCGAAGCGTGCAGAATAGCGACCACCCATGCCCCGATACAGCCCCCTGCCCCGGTAACCATTACCGTGCCGTCAAATCTGTTTTTATCGATAAGGAATTTATCTACTAGCCCGCCCATATCACATCTCTTATTTGTGGAAAATATCTATTTTTCATCATAGTAAGCAGATATAAAGACCAGGTGCAATCTATTAGACAGGAAATAATGAGGCAGGAACATGGCGCCATCCACTATCTTTGAAGGCTCTGAACTGGTTCGGCGGCAAGCCAATTTTACCCCGCTTTCCCCTTTATCCATGCTAAAGAGAACCGAGCGGGTTTATGGCCATCGGCTGGCCCATATTCATGGCGATATTCGCCGCAGCTGGTCAGAGGTAGCGATTAGATGCCGGCGTCTGGCCAGCGCCTTGCAAAAACGCGGTATTGGCAAGGGCGATGTGGTAGCCTTGCTTGCCCCGAATGTTCCCGAAGCCTTTGAATGCGCCTTTGGAGTGCCAATGCTGGGGGCGGTGCTGAATGCCAATAATACCCGTCTGGATGCGGCAACGCTTGGCTATATCCTGGCGCATGGCGAGGCAAAGATTTTTCTGGTAGATACCGAATTTGCAGAAGTAGCCCGGCAAGCCGTTTTTCTGTCTGGCCTGGATATCCCCATCATTGATATTTGCGATACACAAAACCCGAATGCCGGCACAGAAATCGGGCAGAGCTATGAGGATTTACTGGCAGAGGGCGACCCTGATTTCGCCTGTCACCTGCCAGAAGATGAATGGGACGCGCTTGCCCTTAATTACACCTCCGGGACAACGGGCAAGCCCAAGGGCGTGGTCTATTCGCATCGCGGCGCCTATACCAATGCGGTGAATAATGTGGTGACATGGACAATGCCGCACCATCCGGTCTATTTATGGACATTGCCGCTATTTCATTGTAATGGCTGGTGTTTTCCATGGACAATCACCTTGCTGGGCGGGGTGAATGTGTTTATGCGCAGCCCGCGGGCTGTAGATATCTTTGCCGCCTTTGCCGAACATAAGGTTACCCATCTTTGCGGCGCACCCATCATTATGTCGATGATCGCCACCGCCCCGCAAAAAGAACGCCGCCCATTTGATCATAAAATAGAGATGATGACAGCCGCCGCGCCGCCGCCAGCCTCCGTCATTGCAGAAATTGAGGCGCTTGGCATTAATATTACTCATGTATACGGGCTGACAGAGGTCTATGGCCCTGCGGTGGTCTGTGCCTGGCAGCCGGAATGGCAGGATTTGCCAGCCGCAGAAAAAGCCCGGCTGAAAGCCCGGCAGGGGGTTGCTTACGAGCTGGAAGAAGATGTGCTGGTACTTGACCCGCAAACAGGCCAGCCTGTCCCCCGCGATGGGCAAACACAAGGCGAGATTGCCTTTCGCGGCAACATCGTGATGAAGGGCTATTTCAAACAGGAAGAGGCCACAGATGAAGCCTTTCGCGATGGCTGGTTCTGGTCAGGTGATATTGCGGTGATGCATGAAGATGGCTATATCGAAATTCGCGACCGTGCCAAGGATATCATTATTTCAGGGGGCGAGAATATCAGCTCTATCGAGGTGGAAAAAGCCCTTTATACCCATCCGGCTGTCGCACTGGCAGCGGTCGTGGCCATGCCGGATGAAAAATGGGGCGAAGTGCCCTGTGCCTTTATCGAGCTGGCAGATGGCCATAGCCCGAGCGAGGCAGAATTGATAGAGCATTGCCGCGAGCATCTGGCAGGGTTCATGCGCCCGAAAAAAGTGGTCTTTAGCGAATTGCCGAAAACCACTACCGGCAAAATCCTGAAAACCGAGTTGCGGGCACGTGCCAAATCGATGGCAGGATAACCGGCTTTATCAGCGCCCTAGCCCAAAACAGAAAAGCTGGACTCGCTATTGATGGGGCGTTTTCGTGAATAGAACCCGGCATTAATGTCTTTGTCTATATAAGGCAGGGTAAAGCGCATGGGCACCGCATCATGATCCGTTCCGCCCTCGCAATAATCGATAAGAGCCGCCATCAATTTTCCGGCAATGGGGGCGTTTTTATACTGGTTGCCGCTTGTCCCGCACGCCATATAATAGCCGTTCAGGCTGGTCTTGTCATAAATCGGTATCCAGTCGGTAGAGGCGTCATATAAATCAACCACCCCGCGCATTTGCGAGCCGATGCCAAGCGCTGGCACGCGCTGGGCATAGCGCAGGGCTTGTGTTTTCCATTGATCTGAAAAATTCCGGTCATAATCTATATCATCCGATGTCCAGTAATGGGGATCACATGGCGGGTCTTCACTGCCGATAAGGATATGATTGCCATGTTCAGGGCGGCAATAAAGGGCGATATCGCTATCTGAAATAATTGTCCCGTTTTTTTCAAAATCAAATCCGGCAGGCGATGGAATATGCACAACCTCCTGGCGCAAGGGACGGGTGGTGATGGTCATCTCCTCTATCACCCCGGCCAGCTGGTTGATATGGGCAGAACCCGGCCCTGCAATATTCAACACTATCGGGGCATTAAGGGTGCGACCATCCCCTAGCCTGACCCCTGTTACCTTGCCGCCCTCTTGCAATATTTCTGTTACCTCTGCGCCCAGCATGACCTCTGCCCCATGCTGGCCAGCTGCTGCGGCCAGATTCTGGGCTGACAATGCGGGGTCTGTAACATAGCCTGCCAATGGCCAATAGACCCCGCCATGGATATGGCCGCCATTTGGCCGGGCAAAGCCTTCATCTTCCATGCGCTTGGGCGGGGCATAGCTTTGCAGATCATAAATGGGCAGTTTTTCTGTAATCCTGTCAGCATCCCATTCTTCAATCGGGATATTGAGCGCATGGCTATTTTCAATATGTTTTTGCATAAAATCATTTTCAGGGGTTTTCATCGCCAGACAGCCGCATTGTTTAAATTTGGCCAGTTCATGGCTCTTATCCAGCCCCAGATATTCTTCCCAGTCGCGCCAGTAATGATAGCCTTCCCACGCAAAGGCTGTCCCGTCAAAGGTCGAATAATGCATACGGATAATCGCACAGGAACCAGCTGTCGAGCCATGCCCTATCTGGCGATTGCGATCTACAGACAGGGTTTTATAGCCGCGCTTGGCCAGCTCAAAGGCGGTGGCACTGCCAATAACGCCTGTCCCGATAATAATAACATCTGCATTTTGTACCATATCTGCCTCTTATAGCTGATAATTTTATGCGCGCATGACCGCACCAGCTGGATCATAAGGCGAGGCAGCGATGATTTTTGCCTTTCTTTTCACCCCGACTATATGCACCTCCAGCTCTGTGCCTTCTGCGGTTTTATCGCGGTTGACCATTGCCATTGCCAGCGATTTTTTCACGCTATGGCCATAGCCGCCCGATGTGACAAACCCTACCAGCTGCTCGCCATCCCATACCGGCTCATAGCCGGACGCATCTGCATCCCCTGCCTCTATCTCCAGCGTGACCAGTTTTTGTGCCGGGCCATTGCCATCGCGTTCAGCACTCGCAGCTTCGCGGCCGATAAAATCGGGCTTGTCCCAGTCAATCCATCTATCCATGCCGGTTGCCCCGGCACTATAGCCTTGGGTAAATTCTGCAGACCAAATTCCGAAACTTTTTTCCAGCCGCAAGGATAATAGCGCATTAAAGCCATATTCGCGGATATCACATCCCTGCCCGGCTTCCAGCAATAATCGGCGCAAGGCAATATGATCGCCCATCCGGCAATGTATTTCATACCCCAATTCACCTGCCACAGAAAGCCGCCCGATTTTTGTCCGCAGCAAGCCGATATCAAAATCCCCGCATCCCATAAAGGACAGGGCTTCCGGCTTCCCCTCGCTCAGCCCTTCCAAAACCTCTTTCGATTTTGGCCCGGACAGGGAAAAGCCTGCCCATTCCTCGCCCAAATCACGGATATGCACCCCGTCAACCAGATGGTCATTAAACCAGCGCATATGCCAGGCTCTTAAATAATAGGAACCCATAATCCACCAGCTGCCATCGCCCCAGTTAAACAGAGTAAGATCGCCCTTCATCCGCCCATCCTTGCCCAGCATGGGTGCAAGGCCGGCACGTCCCGGCTTTGGCAGTTTTGATGCCATGATATTGTCCAGCCATTTGGCCGCATTCGGCCCTGTCACCTCAAAGCGGGAAAAGCCGGTAATATCCAGCAAGCCCACACCTTGCCGCACGGCCTGGCATTCCTGTGCAACAATCTCAAAGGCATTTGAGCGCTTCAGGGACGGGGTTTCTTTAAACCCTTCAGGGGCGAAATATAGCGGGACTTCCAAATCCCAGCTTTGCCCCCATTGGCATCCGGCCGCTGTCATCGCGTCATGGGCAGGCGCCATTTTCAGCGGCCTGCCTGCTGGCAATTGTTCATTCGGATAGGTCATCACAAAGCGGCGCGAATAAAACTGGCCGGTTGTCTGGCTGATATATTCCCTGTTTTCGGCAAAGCGGCCATAGCGGGCAACATCCATACCATAGACATCTGCCTCTGCCTCGCCATATATCATCCATTCGGCCAGCGATTTACCGACCCCGCCCCCTTGCAAGAAACCCGCCATCACCGCACAGGCACACCAATAGCCAGGCTTGCCCGGCACAGGCCCGACCAGAGGGTTGCCATCCGGTGAAAAGGTAAAAGCGCCATTAACCCAGGTTTTGACGCCCACCTCCTGGAGGACAGGATAGCGTTCAAACCCCATGGTCAATTCATGTTCAATGCGGTCTGTCTGTTCCTGAAACAGCTCCATCCCGTAATCCCATGGCGCGCCATCCATCGCCCAATGTTCATAATCAATTTCATAAATGCCCAGCAGCACACCATTTTGATCCTGCCGCAAATAGGTAAAGCCTTCCAAATCCACTGTCATCGGCACTTCAAAATCAATCTCTTCCAGCATCGGAATAGAATCCGAAATCAGATAATGATGTTTCAGCGGCGATACAGGCAGCTCTATCCCGGCCATTCGGCCAACCTGTTTTGCCCACAACCCAGCGGCATTGACTACGTGCTCGCAACTGATAACCCCCTTATCGGTGATCACCCGCCAGCCCTCGCTTGTCTGTTCCAGCGCTTCAACCTTTGTATGTTCAAAATATTGTGCCCCGCGTTTGCGTGCGGCCATCGCATAGGCATGAACCGTGCCGGTAGTGTCCAGATAGCCTTCCCTGTCTGCCCACATACCGCCCAGCAGCCCGTCGGTAGACATAATCGGGTTCAGTTTGGCAGCCTCTTGCGGGGTGACCAGATGGCAATCATCAATACCGATAGACTGAAAGACGCGGTAGGCAGATTGCAGCCATTCCCACCTGTCAGGCGTGCCAGCCATTGTCAGCCCGCCGGTCATATGCAGGCCGATATTCTGGCCGCTTTCTTTCTCAATCTCTTGCAACAGGTCAATGGTATAGGCTTGCAAGCCTGCGATATTGGGGTCGGCATTCAGCGCATGAATACCGCCTGCTGCATGCCAGGAAGACCCGGCAGTCAGAACCGACCGTTCCAGCAAGCACACATCGCGCCAGCCCATCCTGGCCAGATGGTAAAGCACCGATGCGCCAACCACGCCCCCGCCAATGACCACAACACGGTAATGGGAATTCATATCGCCCCCCTTTTTTACAGTTATTGTTTTTTCACCTGCTTCTGAAACTAAAAAAAGACTGACGGCCGATGTCAAGCATAGAAAGGCTGAGCTTTCATCTATCAAAATGCTCTTTCCGGCCAAATATTCAAACAAATATCCCCCCCTCTTTATTTCAGCAAAAACTGTTTTTTATTGCCGCAGGGGGAAAAAGGGCGCTTACTTTATTCATGCAACAGGCAGTCCGGCTTTTTCTTGAAAAAATTCCCCATACAGTTCTGGCCATCGCCTTTATGGTGACCGCCGGGGTGCTGGTGACCTTTATGCAGACAGGGGTAAAGCTGCTCAGTGGCGATTTGCATCCTTTTGCCATTGTTTTTTTCCGTGCCTTTCTGGTGCTGTTTATTTTATCGCCGGCGATTTTCTACAAGGGGGTCGGGGTGCTAGCCACTTCCTCCTACCCTTTGCAAATAACGCGCGGCCTGTTTGGCGGGTCGGGCATGGTATGTGTGTTTACCGGCCTCAGCCTGGTACCGCTGGCCGAGGCGACCACCCTGTTATTTACCGTGCCGATTTTTGCAACCCTGCTCTCTATCCTGTTTTTCAGGGAATCGGTCGGTATTCGCCGCTGGACAGCGATTTTATTCGGCTTTGCCGGAACCATTGTGGTGATGCGCCCGGATATTGCGCTATCGGCTGGCCATTTGATGCTGTTATATGCTGCCTTTGCCTGGTCGGTATGTGTATTGATCGCCAAAAAGCTGACCAAAAGTGACAATGTACTGTCGATCACTTTCTGGCAGGCGGTAGGCAGTGCGCCTATCGGCTTTATTTTATGCCTGTATGTCTGGCAATGGCCGGATATGCGCCAGTTGCTGTTCCTGTTTGGCATAGCGGGCCTGGGGACATTTGGCCATTTATTGATGTATGCCGCCCTGCAACGTGGCAGCGTTTCCTTTATTTTGCCGCTGGATTATTTGCGGATTATCTGGTCGACCACTATCGGCATTTTCATTTTTGCCGATATACCCGGCCTTAATCTGTATATTGGCGGGGCGCTGATTGTCGGGGCGACCAGCTTTATCACCTTGCGCGAATTAAAGCTGAAAAAACAGCCAAAGACAGATCTGCCACCGCCTGACCCCTCCTCTGGCTGAGGCAAAAAAATCACTCCCCGTCGGCGGGCAGGCTGAAATCGGTATAGACAAACCCTTCACGCTCTATTGTCTGCCCCTGTACCAGATGCAGCGGCCGGGCAAAACCCGGCGCATAGGAAACAACCGTATGAAACTCGCCATTTTCGCCGCACGGGTCAACGCCCTCTGGCAGCTGATCCATAAATGCCTGATCAAATCTGTGACCGCACAGGGATTTGGGCATTTTTTCCGGGTTCAGGGTGACTATATTTGCGATTAAATCTGCGGCCAGCATTTCTTCCGCCAGCTGGCGCGTATCTGCGCCCCATAAGGGGAAATGGGGGGTCAGGCCAGCGGCCAGCATCCGCTCTTCGCGATAGGCGCGGACATCTTCTAAAAACAAATCGCCAAATATCCAGTCATGGATATTCCGATTTTTCAGCTCTGCCACACAGGCGCCGATCCGTTCATCATATGCTTCATTGGAACAGGGATAGGGCAAATTCACCTCTATCAGCGGCAGACCAAGCATAGCAGCCTGGGCAGCGGCAATCTGTCTTTGTGTGCCATGAATAGCGACCCTGTCAAACAGCTCGTTAAAGGTAGAGACAAGCCCTACCACCTCTATATCGGGGGTTTGCCGCGCCGCATGAAGGGCAAAGGCACTATCCTTGCCAGATGACCAGGACATGACAGCCGGTTTTGGCTTAATGCCGGTTTTTTTATTCCTGCCGGTTGTTTTTTTCATGACAACACCTTTCTTATCGCCTCCAGCCCATCGCTGAGGGCGGCCGGGCCCGGCTGCAGGATAATAGCTGATTTTATTTCGGCAATCTGATTATTTTTCACCGCCGGAATATCCTGCCATCCGGGGCGGGCAGCGATTTTTTCCACCCGCACTTTTTTCCCGCACCAGGAAGCCAGAATAATATCCGGGGCAGCCGCTATTACCTGGTCAGAGGTGACAATTCTGTCGCTGGCAGATTTTTGTTCTGCCAGCCGGGCAAACACATCCCGGCCGCCTGCAATTTCAACTAATTCTGAAACCCATTTAATGCCGCTTATCATCGGGGCGTCCCATTCTTCAAAATAGACCAGAGGGGCAGCAGGGCGGGCGGCACGCTCGGCAATTTCTGCCAGCCTCTGCTCATAGCTTTGGGCAAGCTTTTCGCTGCGATCGCCTGCGCCCACCATCGCGCCCAGATGGCGTATCATCGCCAGAATGCCGGCGATATCGCGCTGATTATAGGCCATAACTGTCACGCCCAATTTGATAAGCTCTGCAACTATCGGGGCTTGCAAATCAGAAAAGCTCAGCACCATATCCGGCTCCAAGGCGAGGATTTTTGGAATATCGGCCGAGGTAAAAGCGGCCACGCGCGGCTTTTGCTGGCGGACTTCGGGCGGGCGCACCGCATAGCCGGATACGCCGACAATGCGCGCTTCTTCTCCCAGCAAATACAGGGTTTCCACTGTTTCCTCTGTCAGGCAGATAATTCGCTCAGGCGGAAATTTTCGCAACGCCCTTATCCTTTGATAAATGTCTGGTTCAGCATAGCTTTATTATTTTTCAGATGATAATTCATCTATTTAACGCTTTCTTCTTTTTCTTCTGCCGTTTTAAACTAGGCTGTATCCGCCATGACTCTGGCCTGGATATCTGCTTGTCGCTTGTGCACTGGCAAGTGTTTTGCGGCAGTTCATCATTGCTAATTTTGCTTTTTTCAGGTAGCACTTTTTTTTATCGCTTACATGAATTTTCCTTAAATTGAGAGCCGAGGAAAAAATGACCTTTGATAGACATATTTTTTCAAACTTGCTGCGTCCTCTTTTACTGGCCAGTGCCTTGCTGATGGGCTGTGCCAGCTGGGCATCGGCACAGGAAGTCACCTTGAAGATGCATCAATTCCTGCCGGCAAATGCCAATGCCCCGAAACTGGTTCTCGATGTCTGGGCAGAGCAGGTGGAAAAAGAGTCAGGCGGCAGGATTAAAATTGACCATTATCCGTCCATGCAGCTTGGTGGTCGCCCGCCCGAGCTGGTTGATCAGGTCATAAACGGGGTCGCGGATATTATCTGGACAGTGGTGGGCTATACGCCCGGGCGCTTCCCCTCAACCGAAGTGTTTGAACTGCCCTTTATGATGAAAGATGTGGGCGCGCTTTCCTGTGCGTTCTGGAATATGTTTGAAAAACATATGAAGGATACAGAATTTGCCGATATGCATATTCTGGGCACCTGGGTACATGGGCCGGGCGTTTTTCACACCGAAGACCCGGTAGAGGAAATAGCCGATTTAAAGGGGATGAAAATTCGCGGCGGATCGCGGGTGGTCAATCAATTGCTGGAACAGGTTGGTGCAACCCCTGTAGGGATGCCTGTCCCGGCTGTACCGGAAAGCCTGTCAAAGGGCGTTATCAATGGCACGACTATCCCGTGGGAAGTTACCACCTCGTTGAAAGTGCCGGATCTGGTAGAAAATCACACAGAATTTGAAGGCTCTGCCCTGTATACCCTGACTTTTATCATGGCGATGAACAAGGAAAAATATAACAGCCTCCCAGCAGATTTACAGGCCATAATCGACAGACATTCCGGGCTGGAATTTTCTGTTTTTGCCGGCCGTACCCAGGCAGGTCAGGATGGCCCTGCCCGTCAATTGGCCGTCGATAATGGCAATAATATCATCACGCTTGGCAAGGATGAGGTGGCCGAATGGCAGCAAACGGTTCAGCCTATCTATCAACGCTGGATAGAGGATATGAACGCAAAAGGCCTGGACGGGGCAGCGCTGGTTGCCGAAGCGCACGCTGGCCAGGATAGCTGTCTTGCACAGTTGAGCCAGTAAAATAAAGGCCGGATAGCCGCTTTTTCCATAGCGATATTGGCCTTTGTTTCTCCAGATAGATTTATTCTTCCTATGACCCGTTTTATTCAACAGATTGCCCGCCTTTCCAGCCTGTTTGGCGGCTTGTTGCTGGCAGGTCTTATCCTTCTGACCGTCCTGTCTGTTGCCGGACGCCTCTTGAACAGCCTGTTGCATCATGACGGGGTACAGGCCTTTATGCCGGGTCTTGCCAACACCCTCATCGCGGCCGGCATTGGCCCGATTACCGGCGATTACGAGATTGTTCAGGCTGGCATGGCTTGTGTCATATTTGCCTTTCTGCCTTTGTGCCAGTTGAAAGCCGGCCATGCTTCGGTAGATATCTTTACCGATAAAATGCCGAAAAAAATTCGTAAAATCCTTATCTTTATCGCTGAAATCGCCTTTGCTCTCAGCCTGATATTAATTGCCTGGCAACTGGCAAACGGGCTGGGCGATAAATATCGCAGCCATGAAACCACTGCCCTTTTGGAATTTCCGGTCTGGTATGGCTATGCTGTCTCGCTTGTGATGGCGATTTTTGCCAGCTTTGTTGCGCTTGCGATGGCCTGTTTTCGGGCAATGGAAATATTTTTTGACCAGCCGCATAAATTGCGCGATGAAAAGCCTCTATCATGACAGATATCTTTCTTGGCATCCTGTCCTTTCCTGTCTTGCTGCTGCTGATTTTTTTGCGCGTACCCATTGGCCTTTCGATGTTTGTCACCGGCCTTGTCGGCATGATATGGGTCAGCGGCGATACCGCTATCGCCTTTGGCCGATTGCGCCATGAAAGTTTCAGCACCTTTTCCAACTATTCGCTGTCGATTGTGCCGATGTTTTTACTGATGGGGCATTTTGCCACGCTGGGTGGCATCAGCAAATCCCTGTTCAATGCCGCAGAGAGCTGGCTGGGACATCGAAAAGGCGGGCTGGCAATGGCATCGGTGGGCGCCTGTGCCGGGTTTGGGGCAATTTGCGGCTCGTCACTGGCCACCGCTGCCACGATGAGCAAGGTTGCGCTGCCGGAAATGAAAAGGCTGGGCTATACAGGCGGGCTTTCCACCGCAACGCTGGCCGCCGGCGGGACATTGGGCATTCTTATTCCCCCTTCTGTGATATTGGTGATTTATGCCATTTTAACCGAACAGAATATTGCCAAATTATTTCTGGCGGCCTTTATTCCGGGCGTGATGGCGGCGGCTGGCTATATGCTGGTGATTGCTATTTATGTCCGGCTATATCCGCAATCGGCCGGGGTGCGTGCGCGCCGCCCCTATGGCGCACGTCTGCGTGCGATGCTGGATGTCTGGCCGGTTTTATTGCTGTTTTTACTGGTTGTTGGCGGCATTTATCTTGGCTGGTTCACCCCGACCGAAGCGGCCGCCATCGGCGCCTTTGGCACTGGCCTGATTGCCTATGTATCCGGGGGCTTGAACTGGAAATCACTGGCCGAGAGTTTTTATGCGACCGGTCAATCTACGGCCATGATTTTCTTTATCATTCTGGGGGCAGCCTTTTATAATGGTTTTCTGGCGCTTACCCAGGTGCCTCAGGAAATTGGCCTATGGGTCAGCACACAAGGGTTCAGCCCCATTGTGATTGTGATTTTCATCATTTGTTTTTATCTGGTTTTAGGCTGTTTTATGGATAGCCTGTCGATGATTTTATTAACCATTCCGATTTTCTGGCCAGTGGTGATGGAACTGGATTTCACCTTTGTTACAATGGCAGAATTGCACGCCCACCGCGCGGCCGATGCGCTGGCAGCAGGTATTCAGCTTGCCCCTGATATGCTGGAAAGCGTTCAAACCAGCCTTGCCGCCGGCATGGAATTAACCCGCGAGCAAATCAAAGCCCTTGAGCTGAGGGGGGTAAGCAAGGGGGCACTGGCCAGGCTAAATACAGAACAGCTGGCCATCTGGTTTGGTGTTCTGGTGCTGATTGTGGTGGAAGTCGGGCTAATCACCCCGCCTGTGGGCATGAATTTATTTATTCTGAATGCGATGGATAAGGACACCCCCATTCAGGAAACCTATAAAGCGGTGCTGTTCTTTGTCGCCTCGGATATGAGCCGGGTTGTGCTTATCCTTATCTTTCCTGTTATCACGCTTGGCTTGCTCAGCTGGTAGGCAGCACTATTTTAATCCTCAGGGGCGCGGCGGCGGCTTGCCCTGATATTTGACCAGAATATCGTCTTCTGCCTGTTTTTCATCCCTGACGCCCAATATGATACCTCTGCGCCGTGATTTGCCGCGATTGGCGATGATTTCATCTGTTGTCAGGGTGGTGCG
>JAYOMZ010000007.1:0-37346 GCA_038121125.1 Alphaproteobacteria bacterium | reverse complement strand
CATAGATGAAAGGCAATAAAGAGCGCCCTTCCAGCCATTCATCAGGCACATCGCCTGAGAGAAAATCCATAAAAGTTGCCGCCAAATCAATGGATTCTGTCAAGGCATCGCAAACAGTAGCACGGCTATTATCGGCCTGCGGGCTGGGATCATATATAATCAGGGGGACTTTTACCGATGGGTCATGAAACAAATCTTTCTCGCCCAGCCAATGATCGCCCAGATAATCGCCATGATCCGAGGTTACCACAATCATGGTATTTTCCATCTGACCGCTGGTTTTCAGATATTCAAACAACACGCCCATCTGGTCGTCTATCTGTTTAATCAGCCCCATATAAGCGCCCAGGACATTATTTCGAACATCCTCATCCTGAAAGGCTTTGCCAATCGCATTTTGGGTAAAGGCGGCATAGACAGGGTTGGGATCCTCCAGCTCGGACAGGCTGCAAACAGGCGGTAAAAAACTGTCTTTTCCATACATATTATGATAGGGGGCTGGCACAATATACGGCCAATGCGGTTTGATATAGCTGACATGGCACATCCATGGCCGCGTGCTATTTTCATGCTGCTTTAGAAATTTAAGCGTCTCGCGGGTCAGCCATGGAGTTTCTGAATCCTCCTCACGGATATTCGCTGGCAAATGGCTGTTGGCATAGAGCCAGCCCGAAGCCATATCCCCCTCTTCATCCAGACCCGCATTGGCAAAATCATGCCAGGGATTATCCCCGCCATAGCCTTTATTTTGCAAATATCGATTATAGGCAGATGGCAATTCATCATAAGCGCCATCTGGCCCTTGCCCCCACAAGCCATCATCACGGGTAAAAATATCAAAACCGCATTCAGCAACACGTGCACCAATAATGCTATCCGGGGCTAGGCCTAAACGGGCCATGCCGCGCGCATCCGCACGCATATGGGTTTTGCCAATCAGATAGGCATTTGTCCCGACAGCGCGCAAATGATCGCCTAGCGTCATCTCGCCAACCCTTAGCGGAAAACCATTCCATGCCGCCCCGTGCGAGCTGACATAGCGGCCGGTATAAAAGCTCATGCGTGATGCCCCGCAGATAGGCGATTGCACATAGCAATTGGTAAAACGCACCCCGCACGAGGCCAGCCAATCCAGATTGGGCGTGTGCAAATGCGGATGGCCATAACAGCTTAAATAGTCAAAACGCAGCTGATCAAACATCAAAAACAGGATGTTTTTTTTACCTGTTTCAGACAAAACCCCCTCCGTTAAGCACCCGGTATTTTAGTGTTTCGCTAGCCGGCAAAAACCGTCTAGTCAAACATATCGGGGGCATCTTCAACCAGCTGATTCCAGATGGTCTGAAAATGCAGCCAGCCAATATAGTCACTGCCCACATGTTCGCGGCTATAACGGGCACGTTCAGGCGGAATATGTATCGGGTCAATGCCACTGGCGGCAATATCCAGCTGCTGCTGGCAACACCGCTCCAGCGCGATAAACCAAAAGGCAGCTGAATCAATACTATGACGGCTGGCGGTTAACAGGCCGTGATTTTGATGCAAGGCAGCCTTTACCCCTTTAAAGGCCTGCGCGACATTCGAGCCGGCATGATTTTCCACCGCTACCGCCCCGGCTTCATCGCCAATGACGACATGATCTTCATAAAAGGCACAGGCATCTTGTGTGATCGGCTCAATCGGCCGGCCAGTAGCCGCCCAGGCGGTACCATAGGTGGTGTGGGCATGGCACATGGCAATGATATCGGGATGGGCTTCATGGACATTGGCGTGTAATACAAAGCCCGCACGATTAACCGCATAATCCCCCTTGATAACCTTGCCATCATGGTCGACCAGTATCAGATTGGACATTTTAACCTTGTCAAAATGCACACACATCGGATTGGTCCAGTATAATTCCGGATGTTCGGGATCGCGCACGGTCAAATGGCCGGCAAAGCCATAATCGAATTTCTGCAAGGCAAAGGCACGGCACGCGGCAACCAGCCGTTCTTTTCGATATTGTCTTTCTTCCTCTATGGTCTGGTTTTCCGGAATTTCCGGAAAAATCAGCCCGTCTTGTTCCGGCTGATAAATTGATACGCGCCCTGCCAGATCCAGCATTCCCATCTCCGTATTTTTTGCCCGATTATCCGAGGCTAAAATGATTTGACCCTATGGCCGATAAGTCAACAAAAAAATCCTCTTTCCTCTGGCCTCTGCCCATAGCATGATAGGCATAACTGCCGAATATCGAAAAAGCTGGGGGAAAAATAATGGAAAAAATCGGATTTATCGGCCTTGGACGTATGGGGCTGCCAATGGCCAGCAACATCATCAAAGAAGGCTATAACGTCTTTTGCTATGATGTCGTTGCCAGCCAATTAGAGGCCGCTATCGCCAATGGCGGACATAAATGCAGCTCTATTGCCGAAATAGTCGCACAATCTGATATTATCATTACCATGTTGCCGAATTCCGCCATTGTGCGCGAGGTAATAGCTACAGGCACAGATGCGCTTTTATCTACTGCAAAATCAGGCCAGCTGATTATGGATATGAGTACGGTTAGCCCGGAAACCACAGATTTCATTGCTGCAAGCTGTACAGAAAAGGGCGTGGAGTTTGTCGATGCCCCGGTCGGCCGACTTGCCTCGCACGCCGATAATGGCCAGTCCCTGTTTATGGTCGGGGGCAGCAAGGATGGCTATCAGCGCGTCCTGCCTTTGCTGGAATTAATGGGCAGCGATATTTATCATTGCGGGGCACAAGGGGCGGGTACGCGCACCAAGCTGGTAAATAATTTCCTGGCGATTTCCTATTGTCAGATGAATGCCGAAGCCCTGTCTCTGGCCAGCGGATTTGGCCTTGATCTGGATAGCACGCTTGATGTTCTCTATGGCACAACAGCCGTAAATGGCCAGTTGAAAATCGCCTGGCCAGCAAAAATACTAAGCGATGACAAAGCCCCGGGATTTACCATTGATCTTGCCCATAAAGACCTTAGCCTGGTGGTAGAGGCCGCCAATAGCCAGCGCGTTTCCATGCCGATGGCAGCCGCTGCCAGAGAGGCGTTCAGCCTGGCACGTTCGCGCGGCTTTGGCGGGGATGATTTTTCGGCCATGCTGGATGTGCAATGCGATTTAAACCAGCTAAAACCGCCTCGCCTGGCAAAGGGATCGAAATATAAGCCTGACTAAAATTTGCCTGACTAAAATGTTCTGGCCAGCCAGGCCAGCGTGAACAGCGATAAAAAGGATGTCCAGATAATAATCGGGGCGATCCGGTCGGTGCTGATGCCATATAGCATGGCTATCGCAAAAGGCATCGCCCCTGCCGGGCCAGCCGCGTTGAGCACCATTAATTGCTGCCAGTCTGCCGGCCAGTCGCCCAACAATAACAGCCCGGCCACCAGAATGGGCAGGGCAAATAATTTTACCCCCGACAGCACAAACACCGTGCGCGAGGGCATCAGGGCTGTTCCGGATAATATGACCCCCATCGCAAACAGGGTAATAGGTGCGGTAGATACGCTGATAAAGCCAAGCGCGGTTTTGACAGGTGCGATAACAGACAGACCAGCCAGATTAAACCCTATCGCAAAGATAATGGTCAGCAGAACAGGGTTTTTGGCAAGCCGCTTAACCGATGCCCCTATCGTTGCCTTTTTATGCGCCAGCAAGTCAGATGAAATGACAAAAAAGGCAAAGACAATCGACGCATCCCAGGCCACAATCGCCACAATTGGAATATTGCCTGCCTCGCCATAAATCAGCGTTGAAATCGGCCAGATATAGAGCAAGGAATTGACAAAAATCATCGCCATCGCCAAAAGCCAGCTTTCCATGACATCATGGCGCAGCACAAATCGGCACAACAGATAGGACAGGGTAAAAATAATCGCCTGCCCTGCCCCATAGCTGAATACCGCCAGATAGTGAAAAGCCGATAAATCTGCCTGACTGAGCAGGGAAAATATCAGGGTCGGCTGCAATACCATAAAGGCAAAACGGTTAAGGGTGGCCGCTTCTGCGCGCGAAAACATCTGATATTTGCCTAAAATAAATCCCAGAAATAACACCGAAAATACCGGCAAAATATTTTGTACAAGGATGGTAAGCATAAAACGCCGCCAGAAAGGAAAGGGAGCAGAAAATAAAAAGGCTCTATGCTCAACCTGCCTCAAGGCTCGCTTGCCGGTCAATGATAAAGATATCTGGACAGATTTTGTCTAGCTGGCAAATCCGGCAGGAGAGGAAAAGAGCCATTGCTTTATTATCTCTTTGCCATATAAAAATAAAATATTCTTCCAGCCAGGCCGTCTTTATATATTTTATAACAACTTAAATCGGTTTCCCTTTTTTATCTGTACCCTCACACAGAATGCCTCTTTAGTGGATTAATGCCAGAATGCCTTTCCTGCCACGCTTAAATGACATTCGAAAAGACGCTGTAAAGATGGGCATTACCTTTGCATTGGCGCTTTCCAGTGGCTGGCTGTTTTTTCAAGTGAATATGCCCGCTCCCTATTTAATGGGCAGCTTGTTCGGGGTCTGGCTTGCAGGCGGGCTGGTTCGCCCGATACAGCCCTATTTGGGGGTAGCAAGATGGTTTCATGTTCCGGTAATATTGGGACTATCTGTCATGATCGGGGCAACCTTTGGCCAGGATCTGTTCCATGAAGCTGTCCTTTGGTGGAAAAGCCTTTGTGTGATGATGGTCACGACTTTTATTGTCTGTATGGCCGGCTATCAGTTACTGACCAGATGGCGCGGCTATGAAAAGAGATTGGCCTTTTTCTGCTCGCTGCCGGGCGGACAGGCAGAAGCCCTTATTCTGGCACGCCAGCTTGTCGATAAAGATTATGTGGTCGCGCTTTTTCATTTGGTGCGGGTGACAATTGTTTTTGTCTCTACCCCTTTGATGCTGGCATTTATTCAGGGCGGCGATGCGGTCGCGCTATCCAATTTGCGTCTGGCTGATATGCCCGGAATGTTTGATCTGTCGCTTCACCAGATGGGGTTATTTATATTTCTGGCGTTGGCCGGCCTCAGCCTGGCTTTGATTTTGCGTTTTCCCCTGCCTTATCTGCTTGGGCCTATGTGCCTGTCCATTTTATTTCATTTAATGGGATGGGCGGATCTGCCGCGCGTGAATGAATTTGTTATCCTAGCCCAATTGGCCATTGGCGGCGCGATAGGGGCAAGGCTGGCAGTAGTGCCGTTTCAGGAAGTTCTGGGTTATCTCAAAGATGGCTTTGTCAATGCCTTGCTTATCATGGGCCTGTATCTGGTCGCCACTCTGCTGATGGCCAGGCTGGACGGGTTCAGCTTTCTTGAAGTCTGGCTGGCATTTGTGCCGGGCGGGTTATATGAGGTAACCTTGCTTGCTCTTATCTTTGGCTTTGATGTGGCCTTTGTGGCCTTTCATCATACGGTGCGGATTATCCCGCTATTTTTTGCCATGTCCTTTATTGCCAAAAGATTGCCAGACAGCAGAAAATAGCCCTTTGCGGTTGCACGCACCCCGGCTATTTCCAATGGTCAATAATGTGATTAACTTATTGTTGAATACAGCTTCTTATCCTATGATGTTTGGCATATCGCAAAAAATTGGAATTATCTGCTCTTAGGGGAAAATAAAATGACTGCCAGAGATTATGATGATGTGCCAGGAACCTATGTGCTGGATAGCCGGCAATATCGTCGCGGTTATGCGTTGAATATGTTTTTGATGAGCCTGAACAAGGCAGAAGGCAGAGATGAATTTGCCAAAGATGAAAAAGCCTATATGTCAAAATTCAAGGTCACAGACGCACAAATGGACGCTGTCCTGAGCCGGGACTATCTGGAACTTCTGAAATTGGGGGCAAATGTCTATTACACCTTCAAGCTGGTCAGCCATGACAAGCAGCCACCACAGGTAATGTATGGCAAGATGAGCAATCCCGAATTAAGCTTTGATGAATTTCAGGCAATGATGATGGCGGGCGGGCGCCCAATCGAGGGTAATCGCAGCAAGAAGGAACAGGGCTAATGGCAAAAATAATAGCAGGAATGGGCACGTCCCATGTACCGGGCGTCGGGGCGGCGATGGATAATGGCAAAACCGATGAAGCCTATTGGAAAGAGCTGTTTGCCGGCTTTGCGCCCTTGCGTGACTGGCATAAACAAAATGTGCCGGATGTAAATATCATCGTCTATAATGATCACGCGACCTATTACTCGCTGGATAGCTATTCTACCTTTACCATCGGGGTTGCAGAAGAATTTCAGCCAGCCGATGAAGGCTGGGGGCCACGCAAAGTACCGGTTGTCAAAGGGCATCCTGAACTGGCCTGGCATCTGGTTGAACAATTAATGGCCGAAGAATTTGATATGTCGGTGGCCGGATCGCTGGATGTGGATCACGGGCTGACCGTGCCGCTTTCCATCGCCTATGACCAGCCGCAAGAATGGCCAACTGCCGTTGTTCCGTTATGCGTGAATGTTATTCAACACCCTCTGCCAACGGCCTTGCGTTGTTACAAGCTGGGTCAGGCTATTGGCCGGGCAGTGGCCAGCTTTCCAGAAGATATCAGCGTTGGCATATGGGGTACAGGCGGGTTGTCGCATCAGCTGGGCGGCGAGCGTGCCGGTGTGATTAATGCCGAATTTGATAAAGCCTTTCTGGATAATCTGGTGTCTGACCCGGAAGCCAATAGCCGGTTGAGCCATACAGATTTTATCCGCGAAGCAGGCTGTGAGGGCGTTGAAATGATCATGTGGAATGTTATGCGCGGGGCATTAAATAAACAGGTGAAGGAAATTTACCGCTTCTATCATATCCCTGTATCGGCCACTGCCTATGGGGCAATTATTCTGGAAAATGCCTGATATGTTTCCGGCAAGGTAAAAAAGAGCGTTAGGAAAAAAAATGACAAAAATTAAAATCGGTGTCGCCGGTGCAAACGGGGCATTTGGTACCAAGCATCTGGAAGCCCTGTCGGCCATTCAGGACGCTGAGATAACAGCCGTCATGGCCACCAGCATGGAAAAGGCCAGGGATGTTGGCGGGCGGTTTTCCGTACCGCACTGTTTTGACAATTTTGAGGCATTGATAAATTGTGATGCGGTGGATGCGGTTATTCTGGCCACCCCGACCCAAATGCACGCAGATCAGGGCATTGCTGCAATGGAAGCTGGCAAGCATGTGCTGGTCGAAATTCCCATGGCCGATACGCTGGCAGATTCAGAAAAGCTGGTCGAAAAGCAGCAGCAAACCGGTCTGGTCGGAATGGCAGGTCATGTGCGCCGTTTTAACCCGTCCCATCAATGGATGCATAATAAAATCACCGCAGGCGATTTATCTATTCAGCAGCTGGATGTGCAAACCTACTTTTTCCGCCGGACAAATATGAATGCCAAGGGCGAGCCGCGCTCATGGACAGATCACCTGCTCTGGCATCATGCCTGTCATACGGTTGATTTATTTATGTATCAGGCAGGTGAGCCGGTTGTTGAAACCTATGCGGTACAGGGGCCAAAACACCCCGATCTGGGCATTGCGATGGATATGTCCATCCTGATGAAAACCCAAAGTGGCAAGCTCTGCACCCTGTCCCTTTCTTTTAATAATGACGGGCCGTTAGGTACCTTCTTCCGCTATATTTGCGATAATGGCACCTATATTGCGCGTTATGATGATTTGTTTGATGGCCGGGAAAATCAGATCGATGTATCGGATGTCGATGTCTCCATGAACGGGATTGAGCTGATTGACCGTGAATTTATTCGCGCCATTCAAACCGGAGAAGAGCCAAATTCCAGCCTTCGCCAATGTTTGCCCACAATGAAAGTTCTGCATGAAATAGAGCAGAAAATGACAGCCTAGATCTGGCAGTTAAAAAATGACAACCAACCAGACCGCCATCCCTTTTATGCAGCTGCGCGGGGGCAGCTCAAAAGGGGTTTATTTCCGCCGTGATGATTTGCCAGATAACCAGGAACAGCGTGATAATGTCCTGAAATGGGTGATGGGCGCTCATGGCGATCCGCGCCAGATTGACGGGCTAGGCGGAGCAGACCCGCTCACCTCGAAAATAGCGATTGTCAGCAAATCCGAACGCCCGGATTGTGATATTGATTATCTGTTTGTTCAGGCACTGGTCGGCGAGGACAAGCTGGATGACAGTCCCAATTGCGGAAATATTCTGGCAGGGGTGGGGGCATTTGCACTTGAATCAGGCCTTGTTCAGGCGTCCGGCGATAAAGCTGAAATCCGCGTTTTCATGGAAAATAGCGGCAAGGTCTGTGATGTATCATTTCCTCTGGAAAATAATATGCCGCTTTATGATGGCGATACCGAAATTAACGGGGTGTTTGGCAAGGCAGCCGAGGTGATGTGTCATTATAGCGGTTTGGCCGGATCGATGTGTGGCGGCCTTATCCCGACAGGCTATATGTGCAATACCTTTGAGGGGGTGCGCGCTACCTGTATCGATAACGGGATGCCGGTGGTATGTTTGCGCGCTGAAGATTTTGGCCTGAGCGGTCAGGAAAGCCCGGAAACACTTAACGCCAATAGCGCGCTAAAGGAAAAGCTGGAAAAAATCCGCCTGCAAGCCGGGCTGGCTATGGGTCTGGCAGATGTTAGCGACAAGGCTGTGCCAAAAATGTGTCTGGTGTCAAAAGCGGTCAATGGCGGGCATCTCAATACCCGTACCTTTATTCCAAAAGTGTGTCACAAGGCCATCGGGGTATTGGGGGCGGTTTCGGTTGCTACCGCTGCCCTGTTTGAAAGAGGGGCTATTCATGATCTGGCTGAAATTCCCGAAGGGCTGGATAAGCAGATGCGTATCGAACACCCGTCTGGCCATTTTGATGTCCAGCTGGAGCTAAACCCCGAGCGACCCGGCATTGATGTATTGCGTGCAGGGCTGGTACGCACCGCCCGCCTGATAAGCCGGGGGGAAGTTTATGTCCCCCGCTCTGTCTGGAAAGGAAAGAAAAATTGACAGAATATACCCATCCTGTAACAGGCATGAAAAGCTGTATGCCGCCTGACCCAGATACCCGCACCCCTATTTTCACAGCCCCTGCCGGGGCGTGCGATGCCCATTGTCATGTATTTGGCCCGCATGAAATTTTTCCCTATCATCCGAAATCAACCTATCATCCGCCAGATGGCCCAAAAGAAAAGCTGGCCGAACTTCATGCCAAGCTTGGCATTGAACGGGCGGTGATTGTTCAGGCCAGCTGTCACGGCCCGGATAATCGGGCGATGATGGATGCCATAGCCTCTAGCCCGGATAAATATCGCGGTGTCTGTATCGCCAATGACAGTTTCAGCGATGAAGAATTTGCAGATCTGGATGCAAGCGGTGTGCGCGGTATTCGCTTTAATTTTGTTACCCATCTGGGCGGGACGCCTGATCTGGATATGATGAAACGCGTCCTGACCCGTATCAAGCCGCTGGGCTGGCATCTGGTTATTCATGTCAATGCCGAGGATATTGTCCAGTTCGAAGAATTTTTCCTGCAATTTGATATGGATATCATTGTCGATCATATGGGCAGAGTGCCGACATCAAACGGGGTGCATCAACAGGCCTTTCAGATTTTAAAACGCTTTTTGCAGCGCGAGAACTGGTGGGTGAAAATCTGTGGCTCCGAGCGAATATCTGTTGCAGGCCCGCCTTTTTATGATGCTATTCCCTATGCCCAAGAGCTGGTGGAAATTGCCCCGGACAGAACATTATGGGGAACCGACTGGCCACATCCGAATATCAAAAAATTCATGCCGAATGATGGCGATTTGCTAGATCTGGTGCCCTTGCTGGCACGCGATCCGGCCTTGCAGAAAAAAATTCTGGTCGATAATCCGGCCCGTCTTTACGGATTTAAATAATCACGCCCTGAAAAAGCGTCAAAAGGAGTGTTGAAAGATGAAAACTGTTGCAGTGAAAAATATCGAACGTGCAGATGCCGCTATCGCCTCACGGCTGGGAGAAATCGGCGCATCCACCGTACATGAAGCCCAGGGCAGGACAGGGCTGTTAAAGCCCTATATGCGGCCGATTTATCCGCGTGCAAAGCTGGGCGGCACAGCGCTGACCGTGCTGGTTCAGCCAGGCGATAACTGGATGGTGCATGTGGCCATAGAGCTCTGCCAGCCGGGCGATGTGCTGGTTGCGGCCTGTACCACCGATAATACAGACGGGTTTTTTGGCGATTTGCTGGCCACTTCATGCCAGGCTCGCGGGGTAAAGGGGCTGGTCATTGATGCAGGGGTGCGCGATGTTGCCGACTTGCATGAAATGGGCTTTCCGGTATGGTCACGTGCCATTTCTTCCAAAGGGACGGTGAAAAACACGCTTGGGGCTGTAAATGTACCGGTGGTATGTGCCGGACAGCTGGTTTTTCCGGGCGACGTGGTGGTCGCTGATGATGACGGGGTGGTGATTGTTCCGCGTCTGGAAGCCAAAGAAGTGTGCCAGAAAGCCGAAGACAGGCTGGCCAATGAAGAGGAAAAACGCCAGTTGCTGGCCAAGGGCGAAATGGGGCTGGATTTATATAATATGCGCGAACGCCTGGCCAAAGAAGGGCTGGAATATGTCGAGGATCTGGACACGCTTGGCAGCTTTAACGGCATTAATTGCAAGAACAGAGGATAAGCCATGATTATTGACTGTCACGGTCATTACACCACGACCCCGCCTGCGGTGGAAAGCTATCGCAATGCCCAAAAGGAAATATTGAAAACCAACCCGGATCATATTTTCGAAAAAGGACAGATAGATGTTTCAGATGATGAAATCCGTGAAAGCATCGCTACCAACCAGCTGAAATTACAACAAGAGCGCGGCACGGATTTAACCATCTTTTCACCACGTGCCAGCTGGATGGGACATCATGTTGGCAATGCCAGTACATCGCAAGCCTGGACAGAACAGCAAAATGACCTGATCAAGCGGGTCTGTACGCTGTTTCCGGATAATTTTGCCCCTGTCTGTCAATTGCCGCAAAGCCCGGAAACCGGTATCGATGCCAGCATTAACGAGCTGGAACGATGCGTTAGTCAGATGGGCTTTATCGGCTGTAATCTTAACCCTGACCCGTCGGGAGGCTTTTGGAAAGATGCCCGGCTGGGCGATAAATACTGGTATCCGTTTTATGAAAAAATGGTAGAGCTGGATGTCCCGGCCATGATCCATGTATCCGGGGCGTGCCATCATTCCCTTGATACTACCTCCAGCTATTATTTGGGGGCAGATACAACCGCCTTTGTGCATTTGATGTTTTCCGAGGTTTTTGCCGACTTTCCCACGCTAAAGATCATTATTCCGCATGGTGGCGGGGCTGTACCCTATCATTGGGGACGGTTTCGCGGCATTGCCCAGGATAAGGGTCTGGGCGATCTGGATGAGCGGGTGTTGAACAATATCTATTTTGATACTTGCGTCTATCACCAGGATGGCATTGATTTATTGCTGGATGTTATTCCAACGAAAAATATCCTGTTTGCGTCTGAAATGATCGGCGCGGTCAGAGGGATTGATCCCAGAACCGGCCATTATTATGACGATACCAAGCGTTATATTGATGGCAATACCGCATTAAATGCCGAAGAAAAAACAGCGATTTTCAGCGGCAATGCGAAAAAAGTCTTTCCGCGCTTAAAAATCTAGATAATAGAGAGTTCAGAGATGACCCAGCAAACCACGCAAATTGTCATTATCGGGGCAGGGCCATCCGGGCTGGCGCTCGGGGCGAAGCTGAACAAGCTGGGTATTGATAATATTATTCTGGAAAAACAGACAAAAGAATATGTGCTGGCCAGAATTCGTGCCGGTATTTTGGAACAAACCACTGTTGATTTTTTATCCAATATTGATGCCAGTGATCGTTTGAAAGAAGAAGGCATTCCCCATCACGGGGTGCAATTGGCCTATGATAACCAGCTTATGCAAATCGGGCTGGGGGAAAATACAGGCGGCAAAGTGGTTACCGCCTATGGCCAGACAGAAGTGACAAAAGATTTATGCGATATCCGCGAGAAATCCGGCAGATCTGTCATCTATCAGGCAGAAGATGTCAGCTTGCATGATTTCGATACAGATGCCCCTTATGTCACCTATCGCACAGACGGAACAAACCATCAAATTAACTGCCAGATAATTGCAGGTTGTGACGGCTTTCACGGGGTAAGCCGCGCTTCTGTTCCCAAGGCTGCCTTAAATATTTTTGAAAAAACCTATCCTTTTGGCTGGCTGGGCGTTTTATCGGATGTACCGCCTGTATCGGCTGAAGTTGTCTATGCCAATACGCCCAGGGGCTTTGCGCTCTGTTCCATGCGTTCTTGGAGCCGTTCGCGCTATTATATTCAATGCACGCCGGATGACCATATTGATAACTGGTCAGATGATCGTTTTTGGGATGAGCTGCGCCGCCGCTTGCCAGATGCGCTGGGTGAAGCCATGGAAACAGGCCCTTCTATTGAAAAATCCATTGCCCCCATTCGCAGTTTTATTTCCGAGCCTATGCGCTTTGGCCGGTTGCTGCTGGCAGGCGATGCTGCCCATATCGTTCCGCCAACAGGGGCAAAAGGGCTGAACCTTGCCTTTTCCGATATTTTCTATCTGAGCGAGGCGGTAAAGGCCTTTTTTGATGAAAAAGATGAAGCTGCGCTGGATCAGTATTCACAAAAAGCATTGAAACGGGTGTGGAAAGCCCAGCGCTTTAGCTGGTATCTGACCAATCTTACCCATCGTTTTAGCGATGCTCCCTTTGACCAGCGTGTAAAGGAAGCCGAGTTGGATTATATTCGCCATTCCGTTGCCGGACGGCAAATGATCGCGGAAAATTATGTCGGTATGCCTTTTTAAAACAGGAAAAATAGATGAAAAAAATAGGCTTTTTAGGATATGGCGAAGCCGGCCAGGCAATGGCAAAGAGCTTGCTGGAAAAAACAGAAGGTCTTGGCATTTTTGCCTTTGATATTGCATGGGATGCACAAAAGGCAGCAAACCATTCAGCAGTAACAGCTATCAAGGAGGCAAAGGAATTTACCTGTTCTGTTGACGTGATTATCAGCGTGGTGACCGCTGATCAATCCATAAGGGCAGCTGAATCCATCGCCCCCTTCCTGTCAAAAGGCCAGTATTTTATCGATGGCAATTCGGTTTCCCCCGGCACGAAACGGGCCACAGCCGATATCATCCATAAAGCCGGGGCGATTTATATTGATATGGCGATTATGGCGCCTATTTTGCCAGCCGGACATCAAACCGCTATTTTGCTGGCAGGCGCGCAATCAGAGGCTATTCGCGGCTTTTTCAGCGAGCTGGGCTTCAACCATGACTGGGAGGGCGAGGAAATCGGATCCGCCTCGGTGGTAAAGATGCTGCGTTCTGTCCTGATAAAGGGCGTTGAATCCCTTATTTGCGAGAGTATGGCCGCTGCCGAAGGGCTGGGGCTGAGCCAGCGCATTTTAACCTCTGCTGGCAAAACGCTGGGCATTGATAATATGGTCGGGCTGGCAGATTATGTGATGGAACGGGTAGCGGTTCATGGCCGGCGGCGCTCGGCTGAAATGGCAGAAGTTGCCAAAACCTTGCAAGAGCTTGGGCTGTCCAATGATATGGCAGCGGGATGTGCAACCCATCAGGGACGTATCGCGGATATGAACATTGGCGAGGCCTTTGATGAGGGTGTACCGCAGGATCATCTGGTTCTGTCCGCCCTTATCCGTGCGCGCCAGCTGGATAGGCAGAAATAAAACAGACCGCCCCATATAACAGCCTGTATTTCAAGATTGACTGCCAGAGCCATTCTGTCATGCTGGTAATGTAATGCGATAGGCTATAAGAGGGTTGTTTTCCCGACGCCAGACAGCCGGACGCGTATCTGCTTTTTTAAAAACCATAACGGAGGGCATGATGAATAATATGCTGCTGTATGATGAGCAAAAGAATTTTCAAAACACCCCGATGGAAAACAGCTTTTTCCATACGTTTCCGCTAGCCTCGGCAATGGGGGCAGAAATTGTCGGGCTGAATATTGCCGATATTAGTGATGCCTCTTTCGATGCGCTGGCCGCAGCGCTTTACCACCATAAAATGATTTATTTGCGGGATCAGGAACTTACCTATGAAATGCAGGAAAATTTGACCTTGCGCTTTGGCGAGTTTGGAACAGATGCCTATACAAAAGGCCTGGAGGGGCATCCCAATATCCAGCCGGTTATCAAAGAAGCTGATGCAAAATCGAAAATGGTATTTGGCGGCGGCTGGCATACAGACTCGCCTTTCCTTGCCCAGCCCCCTTCGGTCAGCCTTTTATATTCAGTGCAAATCCCGCCCTATGGCGGCGACACCATCTGGTATAATTCGGCAATGGCCTATGATAATTTATCCGATGTGATGAAAAAGATGATAGCCCCGTTGAAAGTGCATATGTCCGGTGAAAAGGTGGTTGCCAGCCTGAACGGGTTGCGCCAGCGTTCCGAAGACAAGCAAATCGGCAATATGTGGGACAATATTGACGAACAGGCGATGATAGACGGGAATTTTCACCCGCTTGTGCGTACCCACCCTGAAACAGGGGAAAAAGCCCTGTTTATCGACAAGGTTTATGCCAAGGGCTTTGAGGGGATGAGCGCGTATGAATCCGCCCCGCTGATAGATTTTCTGGTCAGCCATATCACGCAAGAGGTGTTTTCCTGCCGTCTTAGATGGTCGGAAAAAACCCTGTGCCTGTGGGATAACCGGCTGGTATTGCATCGTGCCTTTAATGATTATGACGGGTTTCGGCGCGAGATGCTGCGTACCACTGTCAAAGGTGAAACCCCGGCATAAGACAGGATAGCGGTACCAAATTAAACTAAGGATAGAACTGCAATGACATTAACTCTGGATGATTTGCAAGCCCATTACCCGGACACCCCGAAAGGGATGAGCGATGCGGAATGGCACGCCCGAATTGATCTGGCGGCCACCTATCGGCTGACTCATTTTTATGGCTGGACAAGTGTTGTTTATAACCATATCACCTTGCGGGTTCCCGGCACTGATACCTTTTTGATCAATGCCTTTGGGGTACGCTATGACGAGATTACCGCCTCCAATTTGCTGCTGATCGATTTGGATGGCAATCAGATTGATCAGAAAAGTGGATGGCCGGTCAATAAAGCAGGCTATCTTATCCATTCTGCGGTGCATCGTGCGCGGCCGAATGATTTGCATTGCGTAATGCATACCCATGAAACCTGCAGCCAGACGATAGCCGCCCTGAATGTTGAAGTTGTCCCGATGGTTCAGGAAGCCTGCCAGCTATATGAACGCATTGGCTATCACGAATTTGAAGGGATTGTTCTGGATGCCAGCGAACAGGAAAGGCTGGTCGCTGCATTAGGGACAGATAAACACACGCTGGTCTTGAAAAATCATGGCCTGTTAACCGCAGGGCCAAGCGCGGCATGGGCCTTTATCCGCCATCAGCATTTTATCCGCAATGCAGAAATTCAATTACGGGCTATGGCCTCCGGCGGGGAAATCAGCAAATTATCGCCCGAAGTCATGCGCCATACCCGCCACCAGTTTGAAGGCGGGGATGCCCAAGGCGGGGCAGCGGTACGCCATCCTGAATGGCCGGCTTTCCTGCGCCTTTTAGACAGTATTGACCCCAGCTGGAAAAGCTAGGCTGGCCTGCCAAACCCCTCAGGCAGGGGTCATAAATTTATCAAAATAGCTGGCCAGACCCTGATGGTCATCCAGGCTGAAAATGCCGCCTACATACTGATCGGGACGCACCACAACCAGCGCCCCTTTTTGCCGGTCAATGCCGCGCATATCAAAAACATCCTGACCAGATTTTCCATCAGCACAAAAGATTTTTTCATAATCTTTCAGCCCAAGCGTTCCTTTTTTCGGGAACAGAAAATCCGGCATTGCGCTTAATTCGACCTCGCGAAAGCCCTCTTGCAAGACAATTCGCAAATCAAAAATATAATCCGTTTCGGCTGTCTTTGGCTGATAGCACAAAAGCGGCGAGCGCCTGTCATTTTGCAGAAAATCACATAAAGACTTTATTCCGCCCAGTTCAACCCTGCCAGAGGAGAGCGGCCGGGCAAAGGCAAAAATACGCCACCGCCCATCTGCCTTTACACAATGCCCCAGATGAACAGGCTTGGCATCTGCCAGCCTGATAGCCGGGGCAGAATGAAAGCGCATACCCATGACAAAACCAGGTGCAAGCCCTTGATGGGTATCATCGCACGTCAAAAGACCTGCATCATAACGGGTTTCCACCCCGGCGGTATAGCGGGCGTGTTTTTGGAAATAGGCCTGGAAGGCACGGGATTCATCCGCACTGGTTTTTGTCTCTTCCTGATTTTGGCGAGAGCTGAACAGACGGGCAATTTCCTTGTCAAACTCTATCAGCTCTTTTGCGACCGCGCGGCGTTCATCTGAATAGCTATGCAACAAATGCGGCTGGCTTTGGCCGCGCAGGACAGCTGCCAGTTTCCAACCCAGATTAAAGCTGTCCGCCATGGAAACATTCATCCCCTGCCCGGCTTTCGGACTGTGGGTATGACACGCATCCCCGGCGATAAAGGCGCGCGGCATAGCCGGGCTTCCAGCCACATCATCAAAGGATGTACAGACACGCTGGCCAATTTGATAAACCGACCACCATACTGTATCTTTCACCTCAATCTTATAGGGGTGCATAATCCGCTTGGCAGCGGCAATGAGCTGATCCAGCGTTATCTCTTCACGGGCCAGACGTTCATTCTGTTTTAATTTTGCAACCTCGATATACAGCCTGACCATATAGCCGCCTTCACGCGGAATGATCAGCATACTGCCCTCTTCAGCCGAATGAATGGCTGATTTCATACGGATATCGGGAAAATCTGTTACCGCCAGAACATCCATCACGCCCCATGCGCTATTGACAGAATCGCCTTCCAGCTGAAAGCCCAATTGCTGGCGAACCGCTGAATGTGCGCCGTCACAGCCTACCAGAAATTTTGTTCTGATGGTCTCGGTGTGAACTGCCCCCTTGCTATCGGTATAGCCGAGTGTTAGCCCGACCGGATAGGCATCCATGTCATCAGCGTTATCCTTATCAATCTCCAGGCTGGCCAGCTTGCGGCTATAAAAAGGGCGCATCGGATAATTGCCTGCTTCCATCACCTCTAAATAGCGGTCATGGATACGTGCCTGGTTCAAAATAACGTGCGGCATTTCCGATAACCCGTCTTCGGTATCCTGCATCCTGTCTGAACGTTTGATGGTTGCCGGTTTATCGGGATCCGGCCGCCAGAATGTGGTTTCATTTACCCAATAGCTCTCTTTCAGCACCTTTTCGCTGAAATTAAAAGCTTCAAACATTTCCATTGTCCGACAGGCGATACCATCTGCCTGACCATGCGTCATCGGCCCGTCCTTTTGGTCAATAATAACGGTTCGGATATCGGCAAAGGCGCTGAGCTGGGCAGCCAGTGTCAGGCCAGCAGGCCCGCATCCGACAATCACCACATCTGCTTTTTCCGGCAATTTTTCTGGCCAGGATGTTTTTTTCTTTGCGGCATCGGATAATTCGGGATTTCCGGCTCTGAATCCATTTTCAAAAAACTGCATCTAAATGCCCCTTTTTATCGCCTTCAGGATGTTGTCTTGCCAAAGAAAATAATAGCCGGATCGCTATTATTATATAATCTTTCCAGTAACGGTGCGCGCTCTCGCAAAATGACATTCACATTCAAACTGCCCTTTGCGGTAATTTCAGCGTGTTTTACCGAAGGCGGCTCTGCCAGCACAAGGGCACGGCGAATACGGTTTGATGAACCGGTTGCCGCGGCAAACAGCCCTTCCAGCCGCTCTTTCACCTGCTCAAGATAGCTTTTATCATTTATCGCCCCTTGGCTTTGTTCGCTAAGCTGTAATTGCGGATCCGGGAAGATCAGCAAGCCGATATCGGCCTTATCTGCCCCTGTGACCACCACATCCTGTACCAGCCCTGACAGCGCGGTTAAAGCGGCCAGCCGCAAATTGCCGGCATGCACCCAGGTGCCGGTCAGCAATTTGAAATCTTCACTTAGCCGCCCGTCAAACAGCACCCCGTCTTCCATATTATCCGGGTCTGCAAAGCGCACCGCATCCTGGGTAATCATAAAGCCGTCTTCATCAAATGTTTGGGCTGTCTTCTTCGGGTCATCCAGATAGCCGGACATGACATTTGGCCCGCGCACCCGCAGCTCGAAACGATCGGCTTCTACCGGAATAAGTTTAGCCTCCAGCTTTGGGGCAGGCACACCTATCATGCCGGAACGCGCCCCGCCCTGATGGTGAATAAGGCACATGGGCGCGGTCTCTGTCATCCCCCAGCTGGAGGTCATCATCGGGATACGGCCTGTCTGGGCAATGGCCATCGCCTCCAGCGCGTCCCAGACCGCCTTTGGCAAAGACGCGCCTGCATAAAAAATCATATCCAGATCGCGGAAAAACGCCTTTTGCAGCGCGTTATCCTTTTGCATCGCATCTACCAGCATCCCATAGCCGGCAGGTACATTCATGCTCAATGTACCGGGCATCAGGCGCAGATTTTCAATCGTCTTTTCAAACAGCCCTTTTACCGGCTTGCCTTCATCCAGATATAAAGAGCCGCCATTGGACAGAACAAGATTGAAATCCGAATTTCCGGCAAAAACATGGTTCCAGGGCAGCCAGTCCAGAATAACCGGCGGGCGCGTTCCCAAAAAGGGCAAGCAGGCCAGATATTGCGCCTGATTAATACACATCATATGGTGGGTTTGCGGCACGCCCTTAGGCAGGGAGGTTGAGCCGGAGGTAAATAATACCTTTGCCAGACAATCTGGATCAACCTGATCATAGGCAGCATCAATTTGCGCACTATCTGCCGGCTGATTTTGCAAGCCATACATGGTAAGCTCGCCCTTTGCTGGCTGGCGGCCAACTAGAATTTGCACCCCTTCAAAAACAGGGCGGCTAAGGGCTGCCCGAAAACGCACCCCATCTTCGGCATAGACCAGCGCCGGTGAAACCTTGCCGGCGATATAATCCAGCCTGTCCGAGGCCTGTTCAATCAGCGCATATTGCTCTGCCAGAGGCACAGTGACCGCCCCGATATATTGTGCGGCCAGTTTTAAAATACCATGCTGGACGCTTGCCCCGGACAGCACCAGAATAACATCGCCCTTTTTAAAACCATGCGATAACAGCCCGCCTGCTGTTGCGCGAACCTGTTCAAGTGCCTCGCGATAGCCAAGCGCATACCATCCCGCCCCTGAACGTTCTGCAATAAAAACCTGATCGGGTGTCTTTTCTGCCCAGTGATGCAGCCATTCCCCTGTATTGCGTGCAACCGGGCCCAGCGGCAATTTCGAATTCAGGATGAGCGTGCCATCGCCTTGTCTGTCTATATTCAGGGTATGTTTGGGATAATCGGTTACAGAATCGCTCATTTTACCCTTCCTTATCACCTCGTGCCTGCCCCCTTATTGATAGGCAACAGCCCTTGTTTCTCAATAATTTTTAACAAGACTTTGACAACAAAAAATACTTATTTAATATAATTATTATAAAAAATAACTGTGGCTGGCAAGCTGACTCTCCTAATCGTTTGATGTGCCAGCCCGGTATTGGTAGAGGGGCGCTAAAGTGGACATAAAAAACAGCCATTGTGTTATTACAGGGGCTGCCAGCGGATTAGGGGCTGCTACTGCACGCCGCCTGTATATCGCCGGGGCGCATATTTCTGTTCTGGATCGCAATCTGGAAGCGGCAACACAAATCGCGCAAGAACTGGGCGGCGATGCTTACGGGCTGGATGTATGCGATACTGGTCAGGTTGAACAGACCATAGCCGCGCTGACAAAAAAGGCGGGCGTCCCCCGGGTTCTGGTAAATTGTGCCGGCATTGGCAAGGCGGCCAGAATTGTCGGGCGTGAGGGCAATCTGTCGATAGAGATGTTTCAGCAAACCATACAGGTAAACCTTATCGGCACCTATATTATGATGAGCCATGTAGCACGCGAAATGATAGCAGCAGCAGCAGAAACACCTGGCCAGGAACATGGCGTTATCATCAATACCGCTTCGGTAGCCTATCAGGATGGCCAGCTTGGTCAGGCGGCCTATGCCGCGTCCAAGGGCGGGATTGCCTCGCTTAGCCTGCCGGCTGCACGGGAATTTTCCAGATTTGGTGTTCGGGTAATGGCGATTGCGCCTGGTCTGTTTGAAACCGCGATGACGGAAACCCTGCCAGATGATGTTCGGGCGACCATTTCTGCACAAATCCCCTATCCCCAGCGTTTGGGGCTGGCCGATGAATATGCCCGGCTGGCAGAAAATATTATCACCAACCCCTATTTGAACGGGACGACTATTCGCCTGGATGGGGCGATGCGCCTGCCCCCGAAATAACAATAGAGCCAATCCTTTACCAGAGAACAAAAACAGATAAACGCCAGAGATTTTTATGACCCAGCCTGTTCTAGATATCCATATCGAAGAAGAAATCGCCTATCTGACAATTAACCGGCCAGACAAGCGCAATGCGATGAATGATGCATTGCTTACCGCGATTGGCGAGTTTTTCTTCGCGCCGCCGGAACAGGTCAAGGTGGTTATCCTGTCTGGCAAGGGCGGACATTATTGTTCCGGCCTGGATTTAAGCGAGCATATATCGCGCACAGCCGAAGGCAATCTGCATCATTCGCGCAAATGGCATGGCATTATGGATCAAATCCAGTTGGGCGGCCTGCCAGTAATATCGGTGATGCAAGGGGCGGTAATTGGTGGCGGGCTGGAGCTGGCAACCTCTACCCATGTTCGCATTGCCGCAGGCGAGGTGCAATTCCAGTTACCAGAAGGCCGACGCGGCATTTTTGTGGGTGGCGGGGCAACGGTTCGGGTTGGCAAAATTATAGGCCCGGACAGAATGACCGAAATGATGTTAACCGGGCGCATATATGATGCCCCGCAAGGCCAGCAGCTGGGTCTTGCCCATTATGCCGTCGAAGAAACAGAAGGTATGGAGCTGGCCATGAAGCTGGCCGGTAAAATTGCTCGTAATGCGCCTATGTCAAATTACATGATGATCCAGGCGGTAAGCCGGATTCAAAATATGCCTTTTCAGGAAGGGCTATTTACAGAATCGCTGGCAGCCGCCCTGTCACAAACCACCCCGGATGCCGAAGAGGGGTTACGTGCCTTTTTGGAAAAACGTGCCCCGAAATTCCGATAACATCTATTAGAGATACACACCGCCAGATACTAAAAATAAAGCAGCTTTTTAAAATGTCGATATTGCCCCAACACCCCCTTACCATCAAAGATCAGGCAGATAGTCTGTTGCGGCAATTTATCGGCTATAACATGAAGCGTGCCTATCATGAGATACAGGCAGAATTAACCCAGGCCTTTAAACAAATCGGGCTGAAAATCGGCTCGTTTGCGGTGCTTTGTGCGATACTGGAATATCCCGGCCTGAAACAATCTGCACTGGCAGAAAATCTGGCTATTGAACAGGCCAATCTGGTTCAAATGCTGGATGATTTGGAAAAAAAAGGGCTGGTAAAACGCGAGCGGGCAAGCGGGGACAGACGCGCCTATGCCCTGTTCATTACCGAAAAAGGCAAAAAGCTCTGCCTTGAGGCACAACAGATATGCAGCGACCTGGAAGCCGATTTTTTACAAGATTGTTCTGCACAGGAAATCGATAGCCTCATCACCCTGTTACAGAAAATTGAAGGCCGGGTAAAAGCCAAGAGGATATAAAAATGATTGATCTGAATAAAATCAGAGCCATTGATATTCACACCCATGCAGAAGAGCCCTGCGGAATGCATACCGATGATGGCTATGATGATTTGCAATCGGCTATGGCTAAATATTTCAAAGCCCCCTGGTCGCACCCGCCAACCATCCCCGAAACAGCTGCCTATTTTCGTGAACAGCAAATCGCGGCCGTTATTTTCCCGGTCGATTCTGAAAGAGAGACAGGCTATCGCCGCTATAAGAATGAAGAGGTGGCAGAGCTGGCAGCAGAACATAATGATATTCTGATACCTTTTGCCTCTATCGACCCTTGGAAAGGCAAAATGGGGGTACGCGAAGCCCGCCGCCTGATCCGTGATTTTGGCATTAGGGGATTTAAATTTCACCCGACCTTGCAAGGCTTTTATCCAAATGACCCTATCGCCTATCCTTTATATGAAGCGATTGCTGAAGAAGGGCTTATCGGGCTGTTTCATACTGGCCAGACAGGGGTCGGATCGGGGATGAAGGGCGGCAATGGGATGCGGCTGAAATATTCCAATCCCATGTATCTGGATGATGTTGCAGTGGATTTTCCGGAGATGCAAATCATTATGGCGCACCCGTCTTTTCCCTGGCAGGAAGAAGCGCTATCGGTCGCCCAGCACAAGCCTAATGTCTATATTGATTTATCAGGATGGAGCCCGAAATATTTCCCGGAAATTCTGGTGCGCTATTGTAACTCTATCCTGAAGAAAAAAGTGCTATTTGGCTCAGACTGGCCAATGATTACCCCCGATAGATGGCTGGCGGATTTTGAAAAGATCGCCATTAAGGATGAAATCCGCCCGGATATTCTAAAACATAATGCAGCCCGCCTGTTGGGGCTGGCAAAATAGAAAGAGACGCGCGAACATGACCGCTTTGATGACCCCGCCCGAACCCGCATTGGAACCCTTTGCCACAATAGAGGTTGCGCTGGGCGATATCATAGAGATGGGACATGGCAGAGGCGGCAAGCGGCGCATTATCCCGATTATTGGCGGCCATGTTTCTGGCCCGCATTTTTCCGGCAAGGTGCTGAATATCGGGGCGGACTGGCAAACGGTTTTTGAAGATGGTCTGGCTGAACTGGATACCCGCTATGCCTTTGCCACAGAAGATGGAGCCGTCATTGAAATCATCAATTATGGTTTGCGGCATGGCCCGAAAGAGGTACTGGCAAAAATTGCGGCGGGCGAAGCGGTTGACCCTGATAGCTATTATATGCGTACCCATGCAAGGCTGGAAACAGGCGATGACAGATATCGCTGGGTGAATAATTTGCTTTTTATCGGCACGGGCATTCGCCTGGCAAATGCAGTGCATATCCAGCTATATGTGATTAGATAGGAAAAGCGTTTAAAAAAGATGTCTGCCTTTCACGCCCCATTAGAGGATATTCTGACCACCCGGCAACTGATCGCTGGCCAGCAGAATATGACAGATTATGATAGCGATATCTCTGCCAGTGTGATTACCCAGTTCGCCCGGTTTGCCGAAGAGCAAATCGCCCCGGTAAACGGGATTGGCGATGCGGAGGGCTGCAAATTAACGCCCGCAGGGGTAGTGATGCCAGAGGCGTTCAAACCTGTTTACAACCAGTTAATCGCGGATGGCTGGCAAGGGCTGAGCGCACCCGAAGAATTTGATGGTATGGGGCTGGATAAATTTACCGCTGCCGGCGTGTCTGAAATTTTTTCAGGGGCGTGTCATGCCCTGCAGATGGTATGCAATCTGGTACCGGGGGCTATCGCTATTTTGGAAAATTTTGCCAGCCCTGATCAGCAAAAGCGTTTTATTCCGCCATTGGCACGCGGCGAATGGCTATCCACCATGTGTCTGAGCGAGCCCGAGGCAGGCTCGGACTTAGCGCGTATTCGCTGTATGGCACAAACAGATGGTATGGGCTGGCACATCACCGGCGAGAAAATCTTTATCTCTGGCGGGGATCAGAATTTAAGCGAAAATATCCTGCATTTTGTGCTGGCCAGAACCGGACCGGCTGAAAAGGGGCTGGCCGCTTTATCTTTATTTGCCTGCCAGAAATTACATGACGGTGCGGCAAATGGGGTAAAAATTCTGCGTGTCGAGGAAAAGCTGGGCATTCATGCCTCGCCAACCTGTCATATGCGTTTTGACAAGGCCAGAGCCGAGCTGATAGGCGATGAAGGGGCAGGGTTACGATCCATGTTCACGCTGATGAACCATGCCCGGATTGATGTGGCCTTGCAAGGGGTTGCCCATGCCCAGCAAAGCTATCAGCTGGCCAATGCCTATGCGATGGAACGTATTCAGGGGCGCAAAAAAGATAAAAGCCCTGCCCGGCTGAGCGACCACAGCGATATTCAGCGTATGTTATCAGAACAGCGCGTTCTAGCGCTGGGCAGCCGGGCGATGTGCTATACCACCTTGCATTATCTGGAAGCTGGCAACCAGCCGGAACTGGTAGAATTTTTAACCCCTTTATGCAAATTCTTTTGTTCAGAGGCCGGTATTCGTTCTGCTGATTTGGCCATCCAGATTTTGGGCGGCTATGGCTATCTGCGCGAATATCAGGTGGAACAAATCTGGCGCGATGCCAGAATCACCTCTATTTATGAAGGCACAAATGGTATCCATGCCCGGGCAATGGTGACACGCAATCTGCGGCTGGCCAGGGGCAAGGCAGCAGATGATTTTCTGGGGCTGATAAAAAAGCTGAATGATGGTCATAGCCGTTTGGATAGCGCGATAGCCAGATGGGAAAAACTGCGCCAAATCATTGAACAATCCAATGACCCGGAAGCCTATGCCCAGGATTTCACCCAATTATCTGCCCATCTTCTGTTCCGCTCAATCTGGCAGGATTTAGCCAAAAAATCAGAGGGCAAGACGATGTTTACCCCATCACTAGCAGAGTTTGCCTGTCATTTAGCATGGCCGGTTCAGACAGTTTGTCTGAATGTCATGGACGCATAACCAAAAAAGAAAAAAGGAGGAAGCCAGTATCTATTTTGCAAGCGTTTTCGATAGCTGTATCTATCGGAAGCAAATAGCCAAAAACAGATATTTTTCCGCGCATAAATTGGCGTTGACCATGTCTGTTTTCTTATGGTTTGATGAAAGAACAAGCTGATACATAATCAGCTGTGAAAAGTTTTTGGAGGAACTTATGAAAAAATTTGTAACATGTATGGCCGTTGCTGTAAGCGCAGCAATCGCCGCAACAACTGCGCAAGCCGCAACAAAAACGCTGACCGTTGCCAGCTGGGCAGGGCCAAAGCACGTGATGAATGCATCCTTTTTCCCATATTATCAGGAAGCATTGGAAAAATGCTCTGGTGGCGAGCTGAGCCTGAAGGTGGAATATGGTCTGGCACCACCACCAGCTTTATATGATACAGTACGCGATGGCGTTGCCGATTTGACATGGGTGGTACATGGCTATACACCCGGCAAATTCCTGACCACCAAGCTGGCAGAACTGCCTGGCATTGCTGGCAATTCCCAATCTATCTCTGTGGCCTATCAAAAGACATGGGATAAATATCTGGCAGCTGCCGGTGAAACAAAGGGTGTACAGACCTTGTCTGTATTTGTTCATGGCCCTGGCATGATCCATACTATTCCGGCAATTAAATCCATGAAGGATCTGGAAGGTATGAAGCTGCGCGTTGGCGGCGGTGTGGCCAATGATATTGGCACAGCTCTGGGCGTTGCCGGGGTGAATGTACCGGCACCGGCTGTGTATGAAACACTGGCGTCCGGCGTGGCAGAAGGCGTGTTTTTCCCGATGGAAACCATGTATGCCTTTAAGGTGGCAGAACACGCAAAAAACACCTATGTAAATCCCGATGGTATGTACACTACTTCCTTCGGGCTGCTGATGAACCAGGACACCTATGAAAGCCTGTCTGACAAGCAGCGTGGCTGTATTGATGGCAATCGCGGTGTAGAGCTGACCAAAATACTGGGCGGTATGTGGGACGAGGCAGATGCTATCGGTCTGCGCGAAGCCAAGAAGATGGGTCTGAACATTATGGAATGGCCACAATCCGAGCGGGATTACTTCAAGCAAAAGACAGCCCCTGTCACAGCCAAAGTGCTGGACGAAGTATCCTCTCGCGGGGTTGATGCAAAAGCTGCGCTTGATTACTTCAAATCCCAGCTTTAATTGAGGCAGGTTCTTGACTTTCCTTTTAAACAAACTCGACTGGCTGGCCGTAAAGGTCAGCCAGTTTACCTCTTTTTTAGCCGCTTTGGTTTTATTATGGCTGGTGGGTCTGACTTGTGTTGATGTTGTCGGACGCTATTTTTTCCGCGCACCTGTTGTCGGGGCGGTTGAGCTGGTTCAATTATCGATGGCCGGCATTATCTTTTTATCCCTGCCTCTGATGTTTTTAAAAAACGATCATGTCATTGTTGATCTTATTCGCTTTAAAACAGATAGCTGGCTGTCCTGGCTGATCACACTTGCTCTTACCTTTGTGATGATTTTTGCTATTTTTATTCTGGCCGACCGGGTATGGGCTTATGCTTTACGCGCCTATGATGATGGCGATCAAACCATCTATTTACATATTCCAAGATATTTAACGGTTGGGCTGGTCACCAGCTCGATTTACCTGTCAGGGGCGTTTTTATGTTTGCGTGCCGTGCAAATGCTCTTGCGTCCGGGAAAATATCAAGAAGCTGCACAGCTTGATGAATAACCCAAACTTCTCGGAGACTGAAAAGTGATTGCCTCGCTTATTGGATTTGCAGCTATTCTTGTATTGGCCTTTATGCGGATGCCTTTGGGCTTTGCACTGGGTCTGGTTGGCGCGGTCGGGTTTGCAGAATTATCCAGCTATCGTGCGGCCATTTCAAATGCCGGCCGGCTGGTAATTGATGCTGGGCAAAATTATGGCCTGTCTGTTTTGCCCATGTTTATTTTAATGGGTCTGCTGGTCGAACGCGGCGGCATGGCTAAAGAGCTTTATCGTGCTGCTTATGTGTTTTTAGGGCATCGGCGCGGCGGCCTTGCCATGTCCACTATTGTGGCTTGCGGCCTTTTTTCTGCGATATGCGGCTCGTCTCTTGCCACCGCAGCGACCATGTCAAAAGTATCCATGCCGGAAATGCGCCGCTATAAATATCATGACAGTCTGGCAACTGCCTCTATCGCCGCAGGGGGTACGCTGGGGATTTTAATACCGCCAAGCGTGATCCTGGTCATTTACGGTCTGATGACAGAAGAATCTGTTGGCCAGCTATTTGTCGCTGGTATTCTGCCAGGCATTTTGGGCGTATTGCTATATATCGGGGCCGTGATGTTTGTGGTAACCCGGAACCCGGCAGCCGGGCCCGCAGGCGATAAAACCGGCTGGGCAGACAGGCTTATCGCGCTAAAGGATGTATGGGCAACACTGGGTTTATTTATCTTTGTGATTGGCGGTATTTATACCGGCCTGTTCACCCCGACCGAGGCAGCCGGTACAGGGGCTGGCGGGGCGATGCTGCTGACCTGGTTGCGCGGCAATCTATCGCTAAAGGCGCTGATGGATGTGTTATATGAAGCGGCTGCCACTACAGCAAAATTATTCACCGTTCTGTTCGGTGCGCTGATTTTTTCCAATTTTGTTAATCGTGCCGGCTTGCCAGATGCACTGATTTCCATTGTAACCTCTTTTGATGTTGCCCCTATCGGGGTTATCTTTATTATCTTGCTGATTTATCTGGCATTGGGATGTGTGTTTGAATCCCTTTCCATGATTTTGCTGACCGTCCCGATTTTTGCCCCACTGGTAGAAAGTCTGGGCTTTGATCTGATCTGGTTCGGAATTTTGGTTGTGGTGGTTACTGAAATCAGCCTTATTACCCCGCCTATCGGGCTGAATGTATTTGTCCTGAAAGGCGTGTTAAAGGATGTCTCTATTCAAACCATTTTTAAGGGGGTTACCCCCTTTTGGTGTGCAGATATTATCCGTCTGATTATTCTGGCACTTATTCCGTCCATTGCGCTTATTCTGCCCTCGATGATGTAGCCGGGCGGGTGATTTCCTTTTTCACCTCCTCTGCTACAATCTTGCCCATCGCGTTACGGGGCAGCGCGTCGATAAAGTAAAATTGGCGCGGATGCTTATATCTGGCCAGCCGGCCATGCAAATAGGATTTTAGCTGTTCTTCATCTGCATTCGGGCTTGCCCCTATCACTGCAACTGGTACCTCACCCCATTCACCATCTGGCTGGCCGACCACCGCCACCTCTTCAATATCGCGATGGCGGAGCAAGACCCGCTCTATTTCGGCAGGATAGATATTTTCGCCGCCGGAAATAATGACGTGCTTTATGCGATCGACAAACCAGAACAGCCCGGCGGCATCCTTATAGGCAACATCCCCTGAATAAAACCACCCCTCTTGCAGGCCTTTTTTTGTTTGTGCCTCATCCTGCCAATAGCCCATCAGGACATTGTCACCGCGTACGCATATTTCGCCTGGCTCGCCTGTCCTGACGGGTCTGGCGTTATGATCACGAATTTCCACCTCACAGCCACATCCCTGACGCCCGATAGACCCCACGCTCTCGAAGGCTTCTGCAATATGCTGATAAATCGCCATTGGGCTTGTTTCTGTTGCCCCATAGATTTGAATAACCGGCACAGAGCGGGCATGAACTGCCTCGATCAGCTCAATCGGCACATCTGTTGAGCCGATAGAGATGGCTCGCAATCCAGAAATATCGGTATCTGCCCAGCCTGGCTGTTCAATAAGACGTTTTAATATGGTGGGCACAACAATCACCAAATCCGATTTGGCACAATCGTGCAAACAGGCTTCAGGGTCAAAGACGCTATGCAGGCGCACAGTTGCCCCGATAAAAAAGGCAGGGGTTGCCAGAATATTCAAGCCCCCGACATGAAAAAGCGGCAAGACACATAAAATATGATCATCTGCGCGCATCTGATGGGCATCAAGGCTCATCACCGCATTGGCACGCACCGCTTTTTGACTAAGCAGCACCCCTTTTGGCCGGCCGGTTGACCCGGAAGTATAGACCAGCAATAATGCGCCATCCTCTGACACCGCCCCCCCTTCAAGGCCAGTATTTTCTGCCCGATTCTGGGCAAAAAATTCAGAAGCCAGCATCGAAGCAGAGGGGCAGATATTCCTTCCCAGCTCGGCAAATTTTTTATCAAACAGCAATATCTTTGGCTGGCAATCAGCCAGAATATCGATTAATTCCTGTTTCGACAATCGCCAGTTAAGCGGCACAAATACCGCCCCGATTTTGGCACAGGCAAATAACAGAATAAAAATATCGGGATGGTTAAATCCCAGATAGGCGAGCCTGTCTGATGTGCTTATCTTTTGGCTGCGCAAAAGTTCAGCTGCCTTATCAATTCTGGCCGCCATTTGCTGATAGCCAAGAGGTTCATCGTTAAAAATAATTGCTGGCTTGTCCGGGGTTGAGGCGGCCGCATCGGCAATCCAGCTATCAATCGTCATCACTTTCACCAGGCTTGTAGAGTGCAGCCTTGCCCAGCATATCCAGGCATAATTCAGCCGTCCAGGGCAGCATTAAAGACCCGCACCGACTATCACGATATAGCCGTTCCAGCGGCAGGGAACGCAACATGGACTGGCCGCCACAGGTACGGATAGCCAATTGGGCCAGCGCATTGGCATTTTCCATTACCGTATGCTGGGCAGACCAGGCGCGCATCAAACTTTCCTGGCACGGGTCAGGCCGGGCTTCGGAAATAGCCTGGAACCAGAGGGACTTTGTTTGATCCAGCATCAGCCGCATTTGTGCCACCGCCAGCTGTTTGGTCGGGAACATCCGCCTTTTAACCGGCGGCATACCCGGGATTTCCCCGCGCAGATAGGCAATAGTAAAATCATAACAGGCCTGGGCAATGCCCATATAGCTGGGGGTCAGGGTCATAAACATATGCGGCCAGCGGCTGGCGGCCTGCGGATAAATCCCTGCCGGCATCAGCTGGGCTTGTTTGTCCACCTCTACATTTTCAAAAATCAATGTGCGCGAGACGGTTCCGCGCATACCAAGCGGATCCCACTCGCCCTCTACCCGCACGCCCTTTGCATCGGCTGGTATGGCAATATACATGGTATTGCGCCGGCTATGCGGGGCATCCGGGCTATCCAGTTCGGTACATAGCGCGCCATAATAATCGGCATGCCCTGAAAGAGAGGCAAAGATTTTTTTCCCGTTAATCACCCAGCCATTTTCGGTTTTCAGGGCGGTCGTGCCAAAAGCCTTGAAGCCGGCGGCGGCCGCGCTGCCTTCGGAAAAAGGCTGGGAATAAATTTTCCCCTCATTTAAAATACGCTGATAATGCAAACGGCGCATTTGCTGATGGGACTGATAAAGTTCTGCATCAAATGCCAGCTGGTCCAGCAGATCACCTGTCCACAAACATGAAGAGACATGCATATTAAAGGTCAGGGCAGTTGCCCCGCAAAAACGGCCAATTTCGGCCGCTGCTAGCATATAGCTTTTCAAATCTGCCCCAAGCCCGCCTTCTGTTTCAGGAATACAGATACCCAGCAAGCCGGATTTTGCCAAATCCACATAATTTTCAGATGGAAAGCTGGCATTGCGATCATATCCGGCCGCTCGCGAGGCAAATTTTTCTGCTGCCAGATCACGTGCCATATCGCAAAGCCGGGCTTGCTTGTCTGTTAGCCCCCATAAATGCGGGTGGAAAATAGGTTCAATATCTTGCGTCATTATCGGGCAAACCTGTCTTTATCGGGCAATAAACTTATCTAGAATTTGGCTAATTTCACGCGGGGCTTCAAGGGGAAGAAGATGGCCAACCCCCTCCAGGCAGTGATATTCTGCCTGCTGGAATTTTTCTGCCATTTTTGCCATTGTTTTTGCCGGGGCGTTAGTATCTTCACTGCCGGAAATAACACAAACGCGCTGGGGGATGCTGGCAATATCCTCACGCCGGTTAAAGGTTACAAGACAATTCAGAATATCGCGCCAAACCTGTTCTGAAATGCTGGACATAGAATGGATTGCTGCCTGTTTTACCGCCTGTGATGCATTTGCCCCGACAGTTGTTGGTACAGCCGATCGGGCAATTTCAGCCATTGTTTGCCCCGCATCCAGAGGGGCAAGCCGCAATTTTAAAAACGCCTCTTTAAAGCTGTCATCGCGCCCGCCAAATGCGGCTGTTGCCCCCAGCATAGAAAGGCTGGCTACCTGTTCTGGAAAGCTGGCAGTATGTTCCAGTGCCACCATACCGCCAATAGAATGCCCGACCAGATGAACAGGTTCACCCAGAGTTTCAATAAACCTGGACAGCCATGTTGCCAATGCCGGAAAGCTGAGCCCGCCCTCCAGAGGAAGGCTATCACCATATCCCGGCAGGTTAAGGGCAATCGCGCGTACCCCTTCCATCCCCGACATCAGCGTCTGAAAATTACCATGATTGCCGCCAATGCCATGTAAAAACAGCACATAAGGCCCTGCCCTGCCAGTTTGCAGAATATCAATATTATCTGTCATCTAAACTAACTTTCCGGCCTCTACCACCAACTGGCCATCCAGGCGAATATCGCATCCCAGGATCGGCAAATCAAAATGCCCGCGCGTGAAACGCCCGGCAAATTCATTCGCCCCTGTGGAATATAAAAAATTGCCCGCCAGCGCGCGCAGCTCTGTGCCATTACTATCGGCCTTGTCATAAATGGTCAGCGCCTCATAACGCGCCGCTTTGTTCAGCCCCCAGCCCACATGGCTGGTAGCATAGGCTTCCGGGCTATCAAAGCTGGCCAAATAATCGGCCATCAGCCGGGCATCGCTGCCCGTACCAGAAACTGAGGTGATATAATCATTTTCAATCACCAGCTCTACAGGCTGTTCCAGATAGCGTTTAAAAGACAGATTAATGTCGCCTGCGCCCATTACCAGACGGCCATTTACCGACCCGGCCGCCGGGAAAGACACCACAATACCGCCTGGCCAATGGGCCAGCGTGCCCGGCCTGTCTGTCCAGCCCCATACCCCGACCGTGGCAGCATCCTGCATATTCACGCTTAGATCCGTGCCGTGTGCAGAAGTCACTTGCATGGTCTTTGCCCCGCGGCAACGCGCAACCGCTTCGCGAACAATATCCTTCATTTCCGCTTGCGGGCGCAAACGTGCCAAGCAATCGGGATGTTCCTGACTAATATTCATTACCCGTGTTCCAGAGGCTAGAATTTCCGGGGTTTGCGGGGCGTGCATAAGGCCTTCCACGCTCATATCAATGACAATATCGGCTGCCTTTAGGGCATCAATTGCCAGTTTTTGCCCCTGCAAGGCAACAGATGCCCCGGAAGATTTTACAATAGGCCCTGCGGGTTCAGGCGGCGTTGGCACTTCTATATGCAAAAAATCCAGCCCCATCTGCCCCAGAGCCAGCTTGGCAATTTCAATATTTACCGGCCGGCTTGCCCGCTCGGATAACAGCACAATATCTTCGTCTTTTCGTATCGCGCATTTTTCAAAGAGATCGGCAAAGGCAGCGACCCAGTCTGGATTAAGGGGCAGGGAATATGTCATCAAGCAAAAATTCTTTATCACATTTTTTCAAAAAACCAGATAAATCCTAGCGGTCAAATCATGCGCTGGCAAGTAAGTGCCAGCCGACGATAAAAGGCAAAAATATGCCCTGTTTTTAGTTGAAAGCCGTATAAAAATTTCTGAGGATTAAAAGAGATTATTCAAAAAATTTAGTCAGGACAAAAGATGCCGGATTTTGATGTAATGATTTTGGGGGCTGGCGGTGTCGGCTGTGTGGTGGGCGGCCAGCTTTGTGCCGCAGGGTACAAGGTTCAGCTGGTTAATCGCAGCCCCGATACCGCCAATGCCATCGCAAAAAATGGATTACGCCTAGAGCTGAATGACGGGCTGAAAGTCACCCGTCCCGATGCGGTGACCAGCTCAGATGCCGGCTCTGCCCGCTTTGTAATGTGTTTTACCAAAACCCATCAGACAGGCGATGCGGTTCGCTCTATCGCGGGCGTTCTGACAGAAGAGACTATTTTGGTGAGTATGCAAAACGGGCTGGGCAATGGCCAGCTTTTATCAGAAATGACAGCGCGCGATGTTTTACATGGGGTAACCTTGCTGCCTGCGACTGTCCTTGGCCCTGCACATATCCGCTCTATAGGCTCGCATAAAAGCTGGCTGGGCCCGCTTGAGCTGCAAAATGCCCGTCAAAGGACGGCTTGTGACCAGTTAGCTGAAATGCTGAATAACAGCCAGCTTGAAACCGAAACTCCTGAAAATGTTCTGCCCTCTATCTGGCAGAAAGCCTGTTTTAATGTGGCGATGAACGGGGCATCGGCACTGGCAGATGCCTCGCCTGGCCTCATTGGCGATATCCCAGAATTAAAAGCAGAAGCCCACGCGCTGGCAGACGAGGCTCTGCAGCTGGCAGCAGCACTGGATATCACACTAGAGGCAGATCAGGTACATAAGATGATCGATTTTGCCTGCCGGGAACATCGCTATCACCTGCCATCTATGTTGCAGGATATTCGCGCCAATCGGCAAACAGAGATTGCATCGCTAAATGGCTATGTGGTAGCAGAAGCCGCCCGCCTTGGGCTAGCTGTTCCGAAATGTCAGCTGATAAATGGCCTGATAAGGGCGCGCCAGGCAGCCCCGGCATTCTGGGAAGGCCAGCCAAAATAATTACAGGCCAGCCTTCCTGAAACGGATTTAGCCAGATAGTTTTATGACCAAAAGGTCTCGGCACATTCCAGAACAAACTGTAATTTGCGCTTTTGGTCACTTGCGGTGATATTATTGCCTTCTTCGGTAGATGCAAAACCGCATTGCGGGGCGACGCCCATCTGACTGTAATCAGCAAATTTTCCAGCCTGTTCATATTTGCGCTTCATATCATCCAGGCTTTCCAGTTCCCCGGTCTTGGTGGTGATAAAGCCCAGCATCACCCGCTGGTCGCCCTTGCTGAGCTGGCCAAGCGGATTAAGATCCCCTGCCCGGTCGGTATCATATTCCATAAAAAATACATCCACCCCTGTCTGGTTAAACACCGCATCGGCAACCGCATCATAGCTGCCTTCTGCGGCATGGGTGGAACGGAAATTACCGCGGCACATATGCATACCGATAGTCATATCGCCTGGACGGTCTTTGATGCTCTCGCGCATCATGCGGGCATATTGGGTGATGAGCCAGTCCGGGTCTTGCCCGGTGGCCGCTTTGGCCGCTCTATGTTTGGGATCGCACAGATAGGCAAAGAAAATATCATCCATCTGCAAATAGCGGCAGCCCGCATCATAAAAGGCCTGCACCGCCTTTTTATAGGTTTTGATCAAATCATCCAACAGCAATTCAACATCCTGATAGGGGGCGTAGCGAATATCTGCGACATCGGTTCTGAAATGACAGCAGCTGGGCCCCGGAATTGAAATTTTTGGAATGATATTTGTCTGCGAGGCCAGATAGCGGAAATGATCCAGCATCGGATGGTCTGAGGGAAAATCAAGCGGGCCATTAATGGTCGGGAAAATTGGCCGCAATTTTACGCCGGCAAATTGTACCCCCTCATCGCGCTCTTCCAAATCCAGGCCTGTCAGGGCGCCCATAAAGTCATAATGCCAGAAAGAGCGCCGCGCCTCGCCATCTGTTGCAACGCTCAGGCCGATCTCTTCCTGCATTTTTACCAGTTCAATGATGGCTTTATCTTCTTCAGCCTTTAGCGCATCTGCTGTAATCGATTTTTCTTCATAAAATTTCTTTCTGGCATCTACCACATTTTGCGGACGCAAAAGGCTGCCAACATGATCGGCACGCGGCATAAATTTCTCAAGGCTCATAACCATTTCTCCTGACCTGAAATAGGGATAAAATTTCTATCTGTTTAATCGGTTAAAATAGAGGGGAAAACAAAAAAACCAATAGCGTATTTTTACATCAACCAGGCAGAAGAGCAAGATATAGAAAATAACAGCTTCTAGTTTTTCCGCCAGCGTTTCAATGCCAGAGCCAGTAACGCGATAAACAGACAAAAAGGTACTAATCCTGCCAGCCCGAATGTCCAGTTATGGGTGGTTTCCACGACCCAGGATATCAGAACCGGCCCGCATAACATACCGGTTGCCTGAATCTGGAACATCCAGGCATTATAGACAGGGATATTTTCTGCCATATCTGTTTGCTGGCCGACCAGATAAAAACATACAGGCGGCAACCAGCCGGTTAAAAATCCTATAACCATCAAAATCGTGATAAACAGCACGGGCAATTGGGTCAAAAGACTAAGCAAGGCGATAAAGCCTGCGGTTGAAAACCCGGCTGCCAGAACAATTTTTTCCGGCGCGATCCCTTTTTGGATCATCTGGCCGGAAAAAACATTGCCCCCGAAATTCAGCAAACAAAAACAGGCCGCAAAGGCTGAGGCCATTTGCAAGGACAGACCGGCTATTTGCTGGTTAAAGAGCGGCATAAATTGCAGCAAGGATTGATAAATCAGGGAATGCGCGCCAAAACTAAGCCCCAATATAGCCAGAACAGGCAGTCGAACCGCCTGTAAAATAGCCGGATAATTAAAGCTTTTTTGCGAGGCCTGCCTGTCAGCCGGGATAATCCACAGGGTTAAAAACCACACCAGTATCGTAACGCCAAGACCGGCTATCCACACTGCCTGCCAGCTACCCCTGTCCAGCAATATCGGGGCAAACATCAAAACAGCAGCATTGCCAAAAGGCATAAAGCCGCCCCATATCCCCATCACCATACCGCGACGACGAATACTGGTATGCTGGGCGATAAGCGACGGGGCGGTAAGCATTACAGTAATAAGGCTGACCCCTTCGATAATTCTGCCGGCAAACAGGCTTTCAATATTCTGGCCAGCCAGAGACAGCCCATTGCCAATAGCCGCCACTATCAATGCCAGCAATATAATCCGCTTTGCCCCGATAAGGCGCACCATGCCCGCAATGGAAACCCCGGTCAGCAATATCAGCACGCTAAACATCGATGCCAGCAAGCCTATCTGGGAAAGGCTGAGGGAAAATTGTGCCTGCAAGACAGGAATAGTAGGGGCTAATTTTGCGATATTTACCGCATTTATCCCGCCACATAACAGCAATATCAGCGTAATTTTAATATCGCTTATTGCCGAGCTGTCTGTTTTATCATCTGCGTTCATACGCCCAAAACCATTTCCCTAATCCGCAAGGCTAACGCTAAAGAATGACAGTCGGCAACCAATAGATTATCCATTTCTATCAAAAAGATTTCTGGCAGATATGCCAAAAAAACGCGCCCTAGGGCAGACCGGCTAAATGCCGGTCAAGAAACGCTGTGCTACGGCTGCGAGCCAGCATTGCACTGGTCGCATCATATTGCTTTCTATGATGACAGCTAAAGCCATGATCAGCCTCATAAATATGGCTTTCCACCTCGGTTCTGGCAGCGATAAATTTTTCCACCCCCTCCATCGGGATAGACGCATCCTTTCGGCCAAAATGCGCCAGAACCGGACAGGTTGGCACTTCTTGTGCCAGGCCGGGTAATTGCCCGCCATAATAGCAGATAGCCGCATCAAAACGGCTATGCCGACACGCCATCCGCCAGGCCAGTGACCCGCCCCAGCAATAGCCGATAACCGCTATTTTCAGCTGATCTGAAAGATGGGCAGCACAGGCCAGAATATCGCTTTCTGCATAGGCATCTACCGCTTCTTTCAGAACAAGACCTCTGGCAACCGCATCGCTATCATAGCCCAGCTCTATATTTTTTTCTGCCCGGTCAAACAGGGCCGGGGCAATCACTTCAAACCCGTCATCGGCAAAGCTGTCACACACCTCGCGGATATAGTCATTCAGACCGAAAATTTCCTGCAGGATAACAATCCCGCCCCTCGCCATGCTTTTTGCCGGGCGAACATGATAGGCAGAAAAACTGTCCTTGTCAGACAAGCTGTTTATAATGGTGATCATAGTGCCGCTGGCCATATCGCTTTTCCCCATACCGAATTTTATTTATTCAACCATATCTGTTGCGCCGGACAAAAGGAATTTTATCCAGCGCGTTGCAGACCGAAAAACCGCTATTTGACAGATTTGCCCGACGAGAGGATACCAGAGGCCAGCAGCACCCCGCCTGCCACCAGACCAACACCGATTATCTTGGTTAGGGAAAAGGCTTCGCCCAGAAAAAACAAACCGCCCAGCAGGGCAAGAACAGGCGTTAGCGCCCCGAAGGCAGCTGTCTGGGCAGCGCCAAGGCGTTTCACCGCATAGCTGAATAAAATCATCGCCAGAATAGCTATCACAAAGCTTTGCAAAAATATCATGCTAGCAATATCCAGCAAGGTTACCTCGCTAAAAGTGACATTCCCGCTCAGCAAGGTAACCGGCACGACCAGTACCGCCCCCCAGAACAGCCCGATAACCAGTCCATGCAAGGGGGTAAGCCCGCTCTGGCGGTAAATCACCGAATAGATAGACCAGAGCCCCGATCCCATTAAAAAGAAAATATAGCCGCGCCACGCACCGCTATAAGCCCCGGCCAGGCTCTGCCACAGCCCTATCATCA